>JANQRF010000003.1 GCA_028289285.1 Alphaproteobacteria bacterium | reverse complement strand
TCGCTGCCGTCAGCGTCGTCTTCCCATGGTCAACGTGACCAATCGTACCGATATTCGCATGCGGCTTATTTCTCTCAAATTTTTCCTTAGACATTTTTCTATCTATCCTTTTAGTTGCGTTAGTAGTTAAAATGACTTCGCGTTTTTAGCCATCAATCAACCGCGCCTGTGAGCGCGGCAATTGCCACGAATTCCAATGCCTTGATGTAGAAAAACAAAGCATGAATGTCAACCTTGTTTTGAAAGGGTTTTTCTTATTCTTTGGTAAGGCTCCAGCCGATTTCGAGGCTGTCTTCTTCCATCAAGGCCCGCAGCACAATTTGCTTGGTTTTAAGCGGCCGGACACCACTGCCCAGATATATGGAATTTTCAAGAGAGAGCTGCGCACCATCTGCCTTAAACCGGAAGCCAAACCCGCTTTTGAGCCGCAGCAAGGCCTGTGTGCCGTCCTGCACGAGGGAAATCAGCACCCGCGGATGAATATGGAACCGCGCCAGGACCCGGTGCGAACGCATCAGCCCTTTCGGGCAGGTCAATATCTCCTGCCCGCACAACTCAAACCCTTTTTCATCAAGGCTCAAAGCACGGCGATGCACCACCCCGCAAAAAGCCTTATAACCTTCATGCCAAACCTCTAAAGAGCTATGCCCGTCTTTGTCCCGCCGCTCTGCCTGCACGGGTTTGGACCGGCGCACTTCAGACGGGCCGCGATCATCAATGGTGAGCGTATTAAAAGCAGGCGCACCGCGCAGTGCGCTTTGCCAATCCGCATCTGTCGGATGCGATCCGCAATTCACAAAAATGCGCTCCCGCCCATGCGAAAATTCAAAAGCCAGCGGTGCAGCGCAGTCCACCATCAAAAGAGATTTCCCTGCGCTGATCCGCTCAAACCCTGTTTGTGGGAGAGAGTTTACGGCCCGGGCACGCACGCCGCTCATCTGGAATAGCTGCTGGACGGGTTTGTCCTCACCTTCCTGCATCCCTGCAAACAAGGCAAAACGCTTATCACCATGACGGAAAAAGCGCAGCGCGGGCAGGCTTTGTTCAAGGCGGGTCTGAATGGTCTCGAGGGGCGGATAGCCCGCCTGTTTCAGCGTCCCGCGCAGATCAACCAGAATTTTTAATGCTTCAAAAAGCTGGTCGGCATTGCGGGAAACATGCCCGCCATCGTTGTGAAATTGTGCTTTCATTTCACGTTCCAGCAAATTCAGCGCGCATTCCAGATCCCGTTCACGGCCTTCCAAAGTCAGGCCTGCATAGGCAAGTCCTTTAATGCCGTATAACAGCGGCAGACCTTCCAGCATGCCCGGCATGCTGCGCGAAAGATGTTTCACCTGTTTGATCAGGTTGTAAAAAAACTGCTCCTGAAACGCATCGCTTGCGCTGTCTCCAAAGAAGTCATATCCGGCAATCAAGTTCGCAATGCGCCGCCCTAAAATATCCGTGCGCCAGCTTTCCGGTTCGTAATAAGGATGCGCATCCATCCAGTTCTGAACCATCGCGCGCGCCGCCAATCGTCCCTGATCTCCGCCAAGTGCGCGCAAATCATTCAGCCAGCCAAAGCCGTGTAGATGCTCGATCCAGACAGGGGCCGCCTCTTTCGGATGCCAGTTGGCGTTATGAAGTTCTAATTGATCGCCCTTATAAGAAAACACACCGCCATGCACCAGCCAGCGGCCTTTTTCACAGTCCCCGTCCCAAAGCTCGCGCGGGGTGAAAATAAACCCGTCCGGAACATCACTTCCTATCGGCAGGAGAGAGTCTGATGCACGGCTCAAAATGTGCGCCAAATGAAAACGCATTTTCTGATGCAGCGCCGCCAGCATTATTGCCCCCGCAGCGCTTTGATGTTGTCTGCGTATTTGTCCGGCCCGCCAGTGAAGGTGGCCGTCCCGGCCACAAGCACATTTGCGCCCGCGGCAATGACTTTCTTAGCTGTCTCCGGATTAATGCCGCCATCAACTTCCAGATCAATGTCGCGGCCCGTGGCCTCAATCTTTTGACGAATGGAGGCGATTTTATCTTCCAGCGGAATATAGCTTTGCCCGCCAAAACCCGGATTAACCGTCATAACCAGCACGAGGTCGACAAGGTCCATGACATGATCAATCACATCATCAGGCGTTGACGGGTTTAAAGACACACCCGCTTTTTTGCCAAGCGCGCGAATGGTCTGAAGGGAACGGTGTAAATGCGGCCCGGCCTCGGCATGAACAGTGATAATGTCCGATCCAGCCTTCGCAAAATCTTCGAGGAACGGATCGCACGGCGCGATCATCAGATGCACATCCATCACCTTTTTGGTATGCGGACGGATCGCTTTGACCACCCCCGGACCGATGGTGATATTGGGCACGAAATGCCCGTCCATCACATCAACATGGATGTAATCTGCGCCCGCTTCATCAACGCGCCGGATCTCCGCGCCCAGATCAGCGAAATCAGCAGAGAGAATAGACGGTGCTATTTTTATGGAATTGCTCATAAGTGTATGGTTTTGAAAGAAAAGGTGTTTCCATACAACAGTGTATCTGAAACTTATCCACAGGGCAAAGATTTAGTGCTTTTGAAGCCGGGCGATGAAAAACCCGTCTAAACCGCCATTCAGGCTCAAATGATAGGGTAAAATCCGCAGATCACCTGCCTGCGTAAGAAGAGGATCGAGTGCAAATCCCTCTTCACCTTCAAAAGACACGCGTGTAAAATCCGGGTGCGCTGCCAAAAAAGCCTCGATCTGATCTTCCCCTTCTTCTTTTAGCAAAGAACAGGTGCAGTACATTAACGTGCCGCCGGGTTTTAAAATGTCCGCTGCGTGGTTTAAAAGCCGTGCCTGCACATCGACCAGGGAGATTAAATCGCGTTCTTCTTTTAAATGCAGTAAATCGGGATGACGGCGAATGGTCCCGCTCGCCGTACAGGGCGCATCCAGCAAAATCACATCCGGCGCTTCCTGCGGTTGCCATTCAGCGCCATCGGCAATAATCACTTCAACATTTTGTTGCAACTTCACCCGCGCCAGATTTTCATGAATAAGTTTGCTGCGTGCAGGCGAGCGATCAACCGCTGCCACGCGCGCGCCTGCCGCAGCAAGCTGCATGGTTTTACCTCCGGGCGCAGCACAGAGATCAACAACATATTTATCATTGATATCGCCAAGCAATCTCACCGGCAAAGCGGCCGACGCATCCTGTACCCACCAGGAGCCGGTCTCATATCCTGCCAGATCCTGTACACGTCCGCCCTGCATCCGGCGAAGCGATCCCGTCGGTAGTGCCATAGCATCCAATGCCCCTTCCCACATTTTGAGCTCGCCCTTATGTTTGACGGTAATATCCAGCGGTGCCTCGGATAGTAAAGCCTGCGCAATCTGGGCTGTTTCACTGAGGCCGCACTGATCAATCCAGCGCGATAAAAGCCAGCTTGGGAAATTGGTTTGAACCGGGTCGAGGTTTTTCAACCATTCACGGCCTTCCGTCTGCATCCGGCGCAAAACAGCATTTACAAAGCCTTTTTGTTTTACGTGCCCCAGCTTCTCAGCAATACGTACGGACGTATCAATAGCAGCATGATCAGCCACATCCATAAAAAAGAGTTGGCACATGCCAATATAGAGAATATGACGAATAGTCTCAGGTCGCGGCTCTTGTCCTTTATCCAGTGCACGGACAATCATGTCATCCAGCTGACCTTTATGACGCAAAATCGTAGAGACCAGCATCCGGCAAAAAGCGCGATCACGCGGTTCAAGCACATTATATTCGCGCGTGCGCTCCAGTGCAGAATCTAAAAATTGTTTTTTAACAAGAACGGCATCAATAAGGGAAAGAGCGCTTAATCTGGCATCAAGCCCGTCAGATAAAGGAAGCTGCTCTGCGGATGCGTCGCTCATGCGCGCTCAAGATGGTCGCGTTCCTGATCCATGAGGTCTTGTTCATAGTCGCAGCACCAACAAATTAAAACCGTATATAAACGCCGGACAAGTTCCGGATCCAGACCTTGCGCTGCCGCGCGGGCCGCACAACGTTCACGCACTTCTTCGACCCGGTCTTCAAGCACTGCCGGAATGCCGCGCGCCTCTTTTATCGCTGCCACTTCTTCAATGATATCCAGGCGGCGCACAAGAAGATCGACAATCTGGTCGTCCAGATCATCAATACGCTTGCGGTAAGGTTTTAGAACATCCATTGCGCTTTTCTTTTACCTGTAAAGGATCTATCTTATTTGTATGACTGAAACGCCAAAAAGTCCAGAAGAGGCCCCTAAAAAGGCTGAAAACATACAGGACAAATCCGATAAAACCCCTTCAAAAGAAGGGGTAAAGGAGATTGGTGGACGCGGCGGGCTGGACCCTGTGCGCTATGGCGACTGGGAAGTCGGCGGCAAATGCGTGGATTTTTGACACTTCGTGTCTTTTTAAAATTTTACCGAAACCGTCATTCCCCGAATTGCGCAGCAATTCTAGGGGAATCCAGTCTGGCATCCCTAGATTGCCTTAGAATTTACTTCATAAATTCAGGCAATGACGATAGTGTGTGATATGGACTTTTCAAACCCCATCCTGATCGACCTGCCGATGCCGATCGTCACCCCGCGGCTGATTTTGCGCAACTGCCAGCCTGGAGACGGCGTAGAAATGCATGAGATGAAAATCGAAACCTGGGATGAGATTCACCGCTGGATGCCGTGGGCCACAGAACTTGGAACCCCGGACGAATCTGAAGTAAATATTCGCGAAGCCTATGTGAACTTTATCCAGCGCAAAGATATTCGCATTCATGGTTATGAACGCGAAACCGGACGTATGGTTTTATGTTCCGGGCTGCACAGATTTACATGGGCGTTAAGACGGTTCGAAATCGGCTTCTGGGTGCGCGCCAGCGCGCAAGGACAAGGCTATGCGACCGAAAGTACAAACGCTCTTATTCGTTATGCTTTTGAGGTTTTGGATGCCCGCGCTGTTAAAATTGAACATGCCGAAGGCAATGAGAAAAGCAAACGCGTCATTGAAAAACTTGGACTTGAATATGAAGGCATAAAGCGCGCCGGGCAACTTCTTCCAGATGGAAATATCGTAGATCATCCGCAATATAGCCGTACATCTTTGGATGGTTTGCCGGACCTGGATGTATGTTGGGGTTAAGAGGCCAGATCAATCATCACAGGGACATGATCAGAGGGTTTTTCAAAATCCCGCGCGGGGATGAAAATCTCATGGGATTTGAGTTTTGGCTTTAAAGGCTGCGTTACCCAGATATGGTCCAGCCGCCGCCCGCGATTTGATTTTTTCCAGTCCCGGTTCCGGTAACTCCACCACGTGTAACATTTTTCCTCTTCCGGGACGAAGTGACGGATTGCATCCACCCAGTCGAGGCTTTTAAGCATTTTCGCCAGCCGTATTTTTTCAGGCTCGGTGTGCGAGACCACATTCCTCAATTGCCGCGAGGACCAGACATCATGCTCCAACGGCGCGATATTAAAATCCCCGAGCGTGACCACAGCTTTATCTTTTGTGTAACGCCGTTTAAACCAGCGCGCCATCTCATCGACAAAATCGAGCTTGTGTTTATATTTGTCATTGATCTCCGGGTCCGGCTCATCTCCACCTGCCGGAATATAAAGATTATGCAGATCGAATTTTTTAAACGACACACCGATATGGCGGCAGTCTTCTTTGCCGACACGTTTATGGATTTCCGTTTTTTCAAACGGCACTTTGGAGAGCACGCACACCCCGTTATAGGATTTCATCCCGTTAATATGCTGGTGCACATAGCCAAGTGCTTTAAAGTCATCGGCCGGAAATAAGTCATCCGGGCATTTTGTTTCCTGAAGACACATCACATCCGGCGCGTGAGATTTCATCACCCCTTGCACAATCCCGCTGCGCAAGCGGACAGAATTAATATTCCAGGTGAGAACGCGCATCTAAAACGGGAGTTGAACACCGGCAGGCAGGCCGAGCTCTTGCATCATTTTCTGGGTTTCTTCAGCGAGTTTTGAGTCCGCCTTGTTCTTGGCGTCATTGAGCGCGGCCTTGATCAGGTCTTCGACAACTTCTTTTTCACCTTCTTTGAGCAAAGACGGATCGATATCGATTTTTTTGCACACGCCCTTGCACGTCGTAACAACTTTTACCATCCCGCCGCCGGAACTGCCTTCCACTTCCATATCGCCAAGCTTGTCTTGCATTTCCTGCATCTTATCCTGCATGGCTTTGGCTTGTTGCATCATTTGCTGAATGTTCATTGCATATCTTCTTTCTTATGCACGGCTTTGAGATGTGCATCCGGAAATATTTCTAAAATTTGTGCGACCAAGGGCTGCGCGCGTGCTTCATCTATCTCTGCCTGCGCAGCCTGTTCTTTGGCTTGCGAAAGTGTCGGCGCGCCGTCCTGCGTGGAAACACTGACCATCCAGCGTTCCCCGGTTGCTGTCTTTAACGCCCGCGTCAAATTTTGAGCCATATCTGCAGGCGCACCCTCTGCAGGGCGGAATTCAAAAAAACCTTTTTCAAGTTTCACCGGATGCGCATAGAGAAACACTTGCGACGCCAAAGCCATAGCCCCCGAAGCTTCTAATACAGCCACCAAATCCTCGGGCGTTTTAATATCATCAACAGGCTGGCCTTGTTCCTGCAGTGCAGGTTTTACCGCCAACGCCGTCTGCGTACCTGACGATGCCCCGCCGCTCACAGATTGAACCGCGCCGCTTGTATTCGCAGGCGGGTTATCTTTGAGCTTTTTAATCAGATCAGCCGGATCAGGCAAGTCAGCCGCATAAGCCAGACGGATTAAAATCATCTCGGCGGCTTTTTGCGGGCTGGGCGCAGCATGCACTTCGGAAATACCTTTGAGCAAAATCTGCCAGGCTTTTCCAAGTGCAGCCATAGATAAAGACCCCGCCAAATCTGCCGCGCGCGTCAGTTCGCTTTCCGGCATGGCTTGCGAGCTCTCTTTCATCGCAGGTACGGCGCGGAATTTGGTCAGCATATGGGTGATATCCAGAAGATCATTCAAAACAACAGACGGATCTGCGCCTTTTCGGTAGAGATCTTCCATCAAATCCAGTGCCTGCGCACATTCGCCTTTGACCGCATGCTCAAGCAAGTCCATGACCTGCGTGCGGTCGGCAAGCCCAAGCATATCTTTGACCTGCACCGCCGTCACATCGCTTTCAGATAAAGCAATTGCCTGATCGAGCAAAGAAAGCCCGTCACGCACCGAGCCATCGGCAGCGCGCGCAATCATCGATAAAGCTTCCTCTTCGGCTTTGACGGATTCCTTTTCAGCAATCTGACCGTAATAGTCTTTGAGCACATCCGGTTCGATCCGGCGCAGATCAAAGCGCTGACAGCGGGATAGCACCGTCACAGGCACTTTGCGAATTTCTGTTGTCGCAAAAATAAATTTCACATGTTCCGGCGGCTCTTCCAGCGTTTTTAAAAGCGCATTAAACGCAGCCTTGGAGAGCATATGCACCTCGTCGATGATATAAACCTTATAGCGCGCAGAGGTAGGTGCATATCGCACCCCATCGAGAATTTCACGAATGTCGTCAATCCCAGTGCGGGACGCCGCATCCATTTCAAGCACATCCGGGTGACGGTCTTCGGCAATCGCCTTACAAATCTCACAATCATCTGTTGCACCCGTCGTAGGTCCGGCCTTCCCATCCGCGCCTGTATAATTCAGTGCCTTGGCGATAATGCGTGCCGTTGTCGTTTTCCCGACACCGCGAATACCTGTGAGCATAAAAGCATGCGCAATCCGCCCGCTCTCAATCGCATTTTTGAGCGTACGGACCAGAGCATCCTGGCCGATCAGATCGTCAAAATTCTGCGGGCGATATTTCCGCGCCAGAACACGGTAAGGGGTTTGAGTTTCGGACATGCTTTATGTGTAAAACCTTTACGCGGCATTCGCAAGGGCAGGCAACACCGGCTGAGCCGTTTTTACCCGTTTAAATGTCCTATACTGTTTCAGCCTGTCTCTGATTTTTTGTGCAGATTGCTCTGACTTTTCCGCCTTTGCCTCTAAACGCTCGGCCTTTCTAATAAAAGCGTTACTAAGCCTGTCAATATCTTCTAAAGACCCATCCAGAACCGCGCCGAGCGCCTTTTTAATCTCTTTATGCCAGGCCAGCTTGGTTCTTTCTTCTTTTGATTTCTTAGTTTCCTTGCCGTCAAAATTCGCTAATTTCATTGCAATATCGTCACACTTACCTGCAATCCGATTAAATTCCTCACATAAATGTTCTTTTAGATGCTCACCTATATTTTTTACATTCCCAACAGCTTGTGCAAATTCGCGGTAAAGCGCTGCTCTCTCAAGGCGTTCCTCTCTCTTTGCAATATGTTCTGATAGTTGTGTTAAACCCTGTTTGCGTCCATAGCCGGGCTGAAGCCGGTATAAAATTCGAAAAAGCCTGTCCGCTTCATCCTGAATTTTTTCATCTTCTACATAACGGTCGTGAGACGCAGCACCCGATAAGCCGAATAATTTTCTTTCAGTCTCCCAATGCTTTAGTTTGCCATCTGCGGCAAAAGATTGATTTTCAATCCAGTCCCCCAGATCAATCAAAGTTTGTTTGACTTTGCCTGTTTCGGGATCCCTTACATGAATTTCATTTGGTGTATGCGTATGCCCAATATAACGAAATCGCATGCTACGCATTTCCATATCAGCCAAAACTCTTCTTTGAATTTTATGCAAAGCTCTTGTTTCCTGACGAGGAATACCTTTGCTCTCAGCCTCTCGGGTAATTCGGCGTGCAAGCGATATTTGCGGCATATACTGACCCAGATAAGATATAGATTCGCTTTGCTGCGCCCATTTCCAAAAACTGTTATAGGCACGTAAGGCTTTATGATACAGACCGTTCAGACCTAAAAATTTTGCAGTTGCGTGAACGGACCTGCCCCAGACAGAAACAAATTCATCATATTCATCCCCGTGTGTTGTCTTGCTGTGATCGTCTTGAACGCTTGGGACAACAGAGATACCGAAAAAAGATTTATTTAAGATAGAAGATTTTCTGAGTTCTTCTTCATGATTTCCTGGAATGAATTCAATTTTTGTTCCATCTTTTTGCATCTTTAAAATCGTTTCAACGATCATACGCTCCGTTGGTTTTGGCTCCCAGGTTTTCTTCTTGGCGGCTTCCCAAAAGTCAAAAAAATCGCCGGCTATGATGAGCCGACGGCATTTTAGATGAAGAAGAAACTCCAAAAGATAATCAGCCTGCGAGGAGCCATTTAAAAGATGCGCATCCGATAACTGAACAGTATCA
This sequence comes from Alphaproteobacteria bacterium, assembly GCA_028289285.1. Taxonomy (GTDB): domain Bacteria; phylum Pseudomonadota; class Alphaproteobacteria; order Micavibrionales; family Micavibrionaceae. Next base: position 159,731 of record JANQRF010000003.1, on the reverse strand, counting down.
GCGTGAAAAAATTCAGGATCTGGAAAAGATGGGTAAGGTGGAATGCCGTTTGGTATAACTTTATCTAACACGCCACTTCCCTCAATTTGTTTTAAACTCTTACCTTAAGTGGAACATGAGGCGTGCTGAGCCGATAGAATTGAATATGTCTTTTCCCCATATCTTTGTGCTTTGCACAAAAGGGGAATCATGAGATTCTGTTGGAATGCATTAAGGAATAAGTGGAAGGCCGGACACGACCCGAAAGAAAAAGCATGTGGCTGCTGCCTTTCGGCCCTGACCGGGATCACGCTAGGCTTCGCCCGCGCCGACCTTCCGTTCAGCGGTATAAATCTTTTCGCCCTCTCTGACAAGCCGTTTACCGGTCCGCGCTTAAAAGGCCGGTCTTTTTGAAGCGTCCAGACCGCGTGATTTTTCACGTCTTATCTGGCGTTCGGTCTCCCTGTCCATCGTGACTCGTGTCTTTTTTTATGCCATGTGCGCACGAGTTCAATGACGATCAAGAGAAGAAAAGCGCAAACGAGATAGCCCATAACGGCCTCCTTTCGCTTGCACCCCCTATTGGTGATTTCTCTTGTATTTTTATTGATTCAACCCTATCACAGGCGGCGCAATTTGAAAAGCAAAATTGCTTTATGTATATTCATAAAGCCTCATATACGCCGCAGTAGCTCAGGGGTAGAGCAACGCATTCGTAATGCGTGGGTCGGGTGTTCAAATCACCTCTGCGGCACCAGGCTTTTTCCTTAAACAGATGATTTCATAAAAAATAAACGCGCTGTATCAACACTCTCTGTTAACAAAGCGCGCCCGCGCGCAAAACATAAAAGCCCGGTCAGAAACACACCATAAGAAACAACACCACAAACGAACAATACGAAGAGCGTATTTTCAAAAACAGGCTTCACAGTGTTTACAGCAAATAATGTTAAAACACCCAGTCCTAAGAGCGGTAAAACGGAACCTAGAAATGCTTTTAGAGGAACGGGCCCAACACGTGTTGCCGCCCACCAGAAATAAGGTGTCTTGATATATTCAGATATGGCATAGGCCGCCGCGACCCCGACAATCCCGTAAGGCAGGCCGAATAGAATTGCTGCAATAGTAAATAACGCAAAAACAACTCCCACGCGCGCGAAATCCCCGCCGCGGCCCTGGCTCGCAAACAACCATCCAAGCGGGTTATTGACCGGCTGCATGAGCCCCGCAATACCAAGCATTTGGAAAACAAGCACGGCGCCCGTCCATTTTTCGCCGAGTATAAACGGAATAAAAAGATCGGCCGTCACAAGTAAGAAAATCACACCTGGCAAAAGTACGATCAAAAGCTGCGCATGCGCTTTGAGAAACGCGTTTTGATAGCGCGCAGGTTCATCCTGGAGCCTGGAAAGCGCCGGAATAACGACCTTCCCAAGCGGGTTTGCAATTTGCTGCAAGGGAAACAGCAAAAGCTTATAGGCCCGGTCATACAGACCTAAATCTGTACTCCCCCATCTTTGCCCGATCAAAAGATTATCCAGATTGCGGCTGAGGAAATTGGTGAAATTAAAACTCGTCATCCCTGCGCCAAAGCGCGTCAGATCCCACAGCGCCGCATGCCGGCGCGGCCAGGATGGATGCCAGCGCGCCCCAATCCAAAAAGCTGTACTCATCCACAGCGCGCCGGCCAGCGCGCCCCAGTAAATCGCCCAGTAATTATCCATGATAAAGGTCGCCGCAATTGTCACAGCCAGAATAAGAAAAGCCATCATGACTGAAATAAAAGCGACCAGCCCAAAACGCATTTGCCGCTGCAATAAAGCTTCGGGCACAGCGCTGATCCCCTGGATCAAAACAATCGCCGCAAAAGCGGCAGAGAGCGGACCCATTTCAGGTGCGCCGTAAAAACCGGCAATCAGCGGAGAGGCCAGAAGAAACACACAGGCAAAAACGCTGCAGATCAGAAGGTTTAACCAGAACAGGGCGTTCACATCCTCTTCAGCCAAATTTTCTCTTTGGATGATGACATGCGTAAATCCCATATTCTGAAAAAGGGCAATCAAGGCCACGAACGGGACGGTCATAGCGATAAACCCGAAATCCGCCGGGGAGAGAAGCCGGGCCAAAATCACAACAGATGCGATCTGAATGACAATGCGCGCGGCCTGCGCCAGTCCGGTATAAAACGCCCCGCGCGCGGTGATCTGTTTATAGGACTGCACTGGAGGGTCGAAGCGGCTCATATCCCCCATTTAATAGGGTTACACACCTTTGTACCAGTGCTTTTCCGGTTCTTTGGGACAACCCGCCTGTCAAGAGAGAGTAAAGATAGAAATGCGCCCGAGCTTGGCCTATAACATCTTTTATGCAGACTTTGGATCTAGAGAGCCGCACATTTGAAGAAGGTGAAATGATCATCGAAGAGGGTGAACCTGCAATGGAAGCCTATCTGATTGAAACGGGGCGCGTAAAAGTGACTGTTAAAAAAGATAACTTCAATGTTGAAATCGCGCAGCTTTCCAAAGAAGAAATTTTCGGCGAGTCAGCTCTTTTCAAAGGTTCGGATTACGGCGCAACTGTCACTGCGCTCGGGCCCACCACAGTGATCCCGATTACACCGGATGTGCTGGATTCTAAAATTGATCAATGCGACCCGTTGATCCGCGCCGTTATGCGCATGCTGATCGTACGGTTGCGTAAAACCAACGCCCTCCTGACTCAATAAGGCTAACTGCGCATGCGCTTACACCCCCATATTGCAAAATGCGTCGACACACTTGCCCATCCGCATGTGGTGTTTTTTGCATTGCCGTGGCTGATGGTTTTGCTTGTCATCGGCACGCTCGCCCAAAAGGAAATGGGGCTCTATCTGGCGCATCAAACCTATTTCGCTGCCTGGATTGTCTGGTTGGGTCCGCTGCCGGTGCCGGGGACGTATCCGACACTCGGATTAATCACCCTGTCGCTGGCCATAAAATTTATTTTCAAAAGCCCGCTGAACTTCGCCTATAGCGGTACGTGGCTCACCCATCTCGGGATTTTAATTTTACTTTTGGGCGGGCTGGTGACCGCCGCCACCCAGCGCGAAGGGTTCATGGTCATTGAAGAAGGTGGACAGACTCAAATCATCTCTGATTATCATCACCGCGTGTTGCATATTTATAAAGATGATGTCCTCACCGCTGAGCTTGATGTTGCAGATTTGGTCAAAGATCAAACGCTCCCGATCGACTCCTTTAATGCGCAGATCACGGATCTATGTGCTAACTGCCTGCCCGCTTTTGTCGATCCATCTGAAGACCGCAAAGGCATCGCAGCCAAAGTCAAACTCACCCAAATTCCGATGGAACCCGAACATGAAATTAACCTGGCCGGCCTGACGCTCGAAGTTTCACAAGCGGGTACGCAGGCGGACGGGATTTATATTTTGATGGAAGAAATGTCGAAAGAGATTTCTTTCACCCAAAGCGATCATACGTACCGCCTGACTATCGGGCGCGCTATGCGGCCTTTGCCTTTTACTGTCGCTTTGACAGATTTTAAAAAAACCCTTCACCCGGCGACCAACATGGCCAAAAGCTATCATTCCGATGTGATCGTTAAGGATGAAGAGATTGAATGGCCTGCGCGGATCGAGATGAATGAACCTTTGCGCTATAAAGGCTATACGCTCTATCAATCTTCTTTCAGCCAGTCCCCGGACGGCACAGAACGTACGGTCCTCAGCGTCGTTGAAAATAAAGGCCGTCTGTTTCCCTATCTGGCCAGTGTCGTCATTGCACTTGGCCTGTTGCTGCATCTCATCGTGCGCGTCAAACCCGCCGCGCGTGCACTTATATATATAAGCCTACTTGGCGGCCTGATGATGCCGTTTAATAACGCACATGCAGAGACGAAAGAGTTTTCCTATATGGATTTTCGCACGCTCCCTGTTTTGCATCAGGGCCGGGTGAAACCGCTGGATAGTTTTGCCCGCGCCAATCTCACCATCTTACGTGGATCAGAAAACATTGACGGCATGCATGCAACATCCTGGCTGGCACAAACCTTATTCGACCCTGCAAGCGCGGTGCATGTGCCTGTCTTCCGTGTGTTCAAAGCCCATAAGCTTGGCCTTGCAGAAAAAGATACACCTTATTATAGCTATGCCGAGCTTGCGCCTGCACTTCAAAAAAAGATTCCACTGATCAAAGATATTTTAGAAACAGATGAAAAAAGCTGGGGCGCGGATCAACAAACGCTCATCGATTTACATGAAGCCAGCATTATTTACACGCAACTCCTGCGCAGTTTTTCAGGCTTGCTGCCGCTCTCCGTCAGCTTACCGGAAAGTCTGGTCAAAGACTGGAACATTAAACCGGACCAGCTTCAAAGCCTGCGTGATTTTAAACGTTACGAACAACGCCTGAAAAACAGGGTCAAAAAGATCCTGAAAGAAAAAGGCGATAACCCGAGCGCCTATACACAGGATGAAAAAGAAATCGCCGCCTTTGCCTATTCGCTCTTCGTGATCGAACAGGCGGGCGCACAAAATATGATTTTACGCATCCTGCCGGGGCTTGTGGAACAGGCAGGCGGACAATGGTTTTCGCCCTGGGCAATTGAACAAAGCGGCATGGGCAGCCCGCAAAGCGCGGCCTACCTCAAGCTCTGGACGGATATGATGAATGCGTATCGCGCCGGAAACCCTGAGAACTGGGCACAGACAGCAAATGAAACGCGAACTTTCATTGAAGCGCTTGGGCCTGCTTTCCCGACGCTTGGATATACGCCCGCCGATGCGTCTTTGGAAGTCCTCTATAAAAAAACCCACCCGCTTGGCCTTGCCATGATTTTATGCGTGGCTGCGTTTTTGCTCACCCTTTGGCGGGATACACACAAAAGCATTTACATCTCGTCTTTTTCTCTATTGGCGCTTGCCGTCTTTTTAAATATCGCCGCGCTTGCTTTCCGGGTGATGATTTTAGACCGCCCGCCGGTCGGCACACTGTATGAGTCTGTTATTTTTGTCTCGGCTTTATGCGGTGTGATCGCGCTTCTCTTTGAATATAAATATAAAGACGGTTTAGGCCTGATCATCGGCGCGCTTAGCACCGGGCTTTTGCTTTTTGTTGCGGGCAGCTTTTCAGGCCCGGATGACAAGCAGGTCCTCGTTGCCGTGCTGAATACCAATTTCTGGCTGACTACACATGTGCTGTGTATCACAGCAGGCTATGCGTGGTGCGTCATTGCTGCTCTGGCGGCGCATTATTACCTGTTTGCACGCTGGCGGGCCAAAACCCCGCCGCAGATTTTAACGAACCTGATAGCCCACACCAAAACCCTTGCGCTCATTTCCCTTCTTTTTACGGCCGTTGGCACCATTCTTGGCGGGATATGGGCGGATCAGTCCTGGGGGCGCTTTTGGGGGTGGGATCCGAAAGAAAACGGCGCACTGCTGATCGTGCTCTGGCTGATCTGGCTGGTGCATGCGCAAGTCAGCAACCATCTCGGCCCGCTGGCCTTTATGGCGGGCATGGCGTTTTTAAATGTGATCGTGGCGATTGCGTGGTTTGGCGTGAACCTGCTTTCAACCGGCCTGCATTCTTACGGCTTTATTGAAGGCGTCGCCGGTGGACTTGCGACTTTCATCGCCATTGAAATGATCTTTATCGGGCTTGCATGGATACTCATCCTGCGGCAGGAAAAACCCTATCATGAAGCGTAACCTGATCATTATCAGCGCCGTTTTACTCCTGACCGCCGCCGCCACCTTTTTCAGCAGCGGGATGTATCAAATGATTTCAGCCCCTGTCCCAGAAGAAAAAAAGAAAACGATGCAAATGCTGCGCCTGCCTGCGCCCGATTTTACCGTTCAAACATTGGATGGTGAACAGGTCCAGCTCTCAGACTTTCAGGGTAAAGTCGTTGTCCTCAATTTTTGGGCGTCCTGGTGCGCGCCGTGTCTGGTCGAGTTTCCGCAGCTGTTAAATCTTGCCGCGCATCACAAAGATAAAATGATTTTTCTGGCGGTTAGCACAGATGAAGATGAACAGGCCATGACCCGCTTTTTAAACAAGATGGAGAACATTAATCAGGACTCAGTTATCATCGCCCGCGATCCTGAAAAACGGATTTCGCGTGATTTGTTTCAAACGGTACGCCTGCCGGAAACATTTTTGATTACACCGGAAAGATTGATCGCCGAAAAAATTATCGGTGCCAGCGTTACATTCGATTCGCCCGCATTCAAAAATAAAATCGAAGATCTTTACAAAGACCGCTAGATATTTTGCGGATCATACCCTTTAGGCAAGAACTCTACATCGCAGGCAAAGCCGCGCGCCGTGAGAGACCGGCACGCCTGATAGGCACGTTCAATACTCATCCCCGGCATATGCACCCGCAATGTGTGTTTATTCGTCTTGATATCCGGCAGGCTCTGGGATGGCTTCACCAACGCATATTCACGGCCAAACAATCCAGCCATGCGCGTGCGCATTTCATACCAGGTTGTCGCCATCAAAAGATTTGATCGGTATTCACCTAAATTCAATACCACCGTGCGCTCACCCAAAACAGGCAGGCTTAAATGCGCATGCCGGCGCGCCATATCTTCATAGCCGGAAACAATGCTAAAGGACGCGCCGCCCTGATCTGCACTATCAAGCATGAAATCCTTACCGTAAATAATGGTCCCTTCATAGCCGATTTGAATTTTTTCCGGTGGCGGCGCCACCAGATCAAGCGTTTCAATATCCGCTTTTTCAAAGGCCAGATAATATTCCCCCGGCGGGATCAGCGAGAACAAATAAAATCCATCATAAGCGGTCTGGGTGGTTTGTACGATGCGCCCATCCAGATCATAGAGAATAAGTGTCAGGTTCCTTACACCTTCACGCGCCCCGCGTTTGATCGCCCAGACAGTTCCGTCCATTTCCCCAGAAATATGGATCGGGAAATCCATCGAGACATTATGCCCCGGACGCGGGCGGATCGAATTTCCCGGCTTGCCTGCAATCCAGAACGGATCTTCAAGCGAACTCTGATCAACCTTGATATCGGTCGCAAGAAATTCACGCAGGCCACTTAAAAGTGCATAGCCATCCTCATCCGTAATCGCATAGCGGCGGGTTTGAATCGAATCGATTCGCACATCCTGAAGGCCCTTTTCTCCTTCATTAAATTCCAGATCACCATTTTCATCCAGGAACACAAACGCGGAAACTGTTCCACTCGCTGCATTGCGCTGACGCGTCATATCTATTGTTCCTGAACGCGGATCACGGACCAGACCAAAGCGCGTTGTAACTGTTGCCTGTAATTCATCTTCAGAATCCAGACTGATTTTCGGCGTGATACTGAAATCTTCCGTATTCCAGGTCGCATCTAATGTGTTCTTTGTATAAGACGGATCAGGCCGGTATTCGAGTTCATAGCCTGCACGCACGCCAGGGAAGACACGCCGGGAAAGCTGAAACTGCGTACTATCCAGTTTACTGTCCGGCTTGTAATCGTAATTGGCAATGGCGCGCCAGTTTGTGCCGAGCGTCGCACCACTCACGGCCAATGTGCTGGACAGCCGCTCATCATCTGCAGCTTCAGGCTGGCGGCGATAATCCAGCGTATGGTTCACCCGCAGCGGATTAAAATTCGCATTCAAATTATGCGAAAGATCAAGCCTGTCTGCTCCGCTGGCACTTTCCTGATAATTGCCGCGAAACGCATAATCAACACGTGTGCGGTCCCATTCAAAAAGCGGCCCGCGCAGATTAAAGCCTTGTTCCAGAACTGTCGGATCATCACTGTCTTCATTCGGCGAAAAGTTATCTGTCGCAAACATAGAATTGGTGCGTAGATCATGTTCACCAAATTTCCGGCGAATAGTTGTTTCAAGCGCGCCCTCTCCGCTTTGATCAACACCAAGATTTGCATTGACCAGTGTACCGTCGAAATTTTTCGTGACGCCGGCCAGAAATTGAGTCTTTTGATCTTCTCCGTAACTGCGCTGCTTAATACCTGCAATCCCGACAAACCCGTCTCCAAGCGGACGCTCATAGGTAGCTGTAAAAGAGAGATCGCCTGTCTCATCCCTTTCCGTTTCCGGATTTTCGTAAGTTTGCGTATCCTGGGATGTAATCGAAAAATCGTAAATCCCGCCTTCTTGAAGTTCGGCCAGGTCTACCGGAATGGATTTCAACTCCTCCCGAATTTCCCCTTGCGGGCCGTAAAAAACAAACCGGAAATCATTGTCCCCTTCAAACAAAGCCACATCCCGGAACTCATATCGTCCATCTGGACCAACTGTGACAAACTCGATCAGCTGGTTGTTGCGGTAAAGCTCGACATCCCAGTCTTGCGGCAAGTCCCCAAAGAAATTGGTCTGAGTAAAACTTGTACTACCGCCGGTCTTCCTGTTTGTTACCCGCGCGCCAAGCTCCTGCCCGCCACTGGAAAAGAGAGGCATATTGGTTGTTATGACATCCCCAACTTCATATCGGCGCGCTTTAAGCGGCCCGAGCAAAGTCGGGTCTTCTTCGTCTTTAGAGAGAGTAAAACGCACATTGCGCACCTGATCTTCCGAATCGGCGGACACAAAAAGCTCACCCGTATGCCCGGCAATATCACCGGCGGCCTGCAAGGTCGCCGTTTCAATTCTTTCTGATTTACCGTTTGGAATGGTCGAGGGCGGGCGTCGATAGCGTGACGCCACAGTTACATCCACAGCCGGGACCTCGGCCATCAGGTATGGATCATCAAGGCGCGGCAATTCGGGCTCGCTAATCAGACGGTTCCCAATATCCCGGTCACGCCGCTGCAAACGGTCCAAAAGCGGCAGGCGGTCTTCAGAACCAATATCAATTAAAAGATTTTCAACCTGCGGCTTTAAGCTTAAGTCAAACCAGCTTTCCAGAACCGACAGCGGAATATAGAGATCATCGGGTTGTTCGATCACGGCATCCGGGATTTGAAATTGCTGATCTTTGGACGTGACACTGCGCGCCGCCCAGTTCATGGCAAAATCATGCGCTTCGCGCACAAACCAGCCTTCGGCAACTTTGGCCTCGGGGTCAAACTGAATTGGAAAATACATGACATTAATAAAGTCCCTGAAAGACATATAAAGGGCATTGCCTTGTTTTTCTGCAAAAGCCTCGCCTGCGATCGGAATTTTCTTGCTTCCGTCAAGGACCCGGAAGGTGAAAATCAAAACCTCGCCGTCCTGGAGACCGGCCAGCGGATCAGGCGGGTTTAATTCCCTGTCGACGCGTTCGAATTTTGTCTTGATGTTATGCACAAAGCTGCGAGCCGCCCGTAAAAGCGAGGCGCGATCTTCATAGGACATCTGCGCCACGGTTTGGTCTGATGCATCCTGATCCTGCGCCAAAACCGTTTTTGCCGGGATTGATAAAAATGCAACACACATCATGCCTAAACAGACATAATGTATAAATGGTTGATACGGCTTTTTAAAATGTGGTAAATTCATCGTTAAGTATGAGTCGTCCGATAAGTGGACCATTAAAGAATCTTAATGGTTTTTGCACTTATTCACAATCTTATCCACATAAAAGTATTGCTTTATTACATAACCACGTAAAAATCGTGTATTTTACTTTTTTTTCGTGAAGTTAATAATGCTTTAACAGTTTTTGTGTGATATTAATAGTATGCGTTTAGGAATGAATTTTCGGTGAACCAAGTATTGGGATCTGGGAGTTCAAGAAATGTCGTCTAACAAAGAGAAGGAGTCTTCGACAATGTCTTATAATAAATTCGTATTCGCGGCATTAGGAGCCTGTGCAGCCAGCGCTTTGTTGGCGTCAGATGCTAATGCCCAAGCACAAACGGTCACTGGGGCCACAATCAACCTTACAGTACAGAATGCGTTCAACCTCGCTGAAACAAACGCGATTAACTTTGGTACGCTTGCTGTTTTCTGTGATGCTGGTAACAACACCTCCACAACAACCATCAGCACAGCTGGCGTGGTTTCTGTGGGTGCTGCAGCAAACACCGCGCAGGTGATTGACATCAGCAACGTGAACAGAACACAAGGTGTGTTTGACATTACAGGTGCTGCACCGACAACGGCAATTACCGTAACGCGTGCGAACATCACAAACATGACATGTGCGGCTTGTACTGGTGGTAACCCACTCATTACAACAACTGCTCTGAACGATGACCAAGGTGCCGGTCAGTCAACAGATGCAAACGGCGCGCTGACAATCAACGTAGGCGCTCAGCTCACAACCCTTGCAAACTGTGCTCAGCAATATGAGGATGGTGCGTATCAGGGAACATATGACCTGACAGCCTCTTACTAAGAGTTTATCTGAATTTTCAAAAAACCCGCCTTTTGGCGGGTTTTTTATTTACCCTTGTTTTTGCCGTTTTTATGCGTTGAGATAAGGATGTCATGTCCTGTAAAAGATTAACTTTATTAAAAGTGCTTGGCCTTGCCGTGCTTGTATGGCCTTTAACGGCGCACGCAAATTTGATAGAGCTTCAACCTTTCTTTTTTGGCGATATCATTATCGTCAATAATGACTCGGTCCATGAATATACTGTTGATATAAGTGGGAATGCTGTCACATCAGAACATATTTTTCTGATGAATGAAGATCAAAAGCCGCAGCCGGCCAGGTTTAAACTGGATTCGCTGCCTGAATTTTCTGAAATTTCTGTGCGTGTCGCTGAAACAAGACTTGAAGCCGGGAATTCAGATAATTACTTTACGCTTGATAATATTGAGACTGTGGTTACCTATGCACCGGAAGGCAGCAGCATTGATATTACAATTGGCGCAACATTGAAAACATCCGGAAACGGCATGAGTTATGCAGGGGATGTGTATAGCGGTTTTTTACCTATAAGTGTCGATTACTAACCTTTTGGAGAATAATATGAAAAAACATATGAGAATCTTTTGGACGAGCATTTTGTTTTTTACACTTGGCTTTGCGCTTCTTGCAGGCTCTTTTTACGTGATAACGCCCAAACAGGCAGAAGCTTCTATCACCGTCAGCCCGCTGCGGGTTGTGTTTGAAGGCCGGACAAGATCGGCAGATATTATGTTGCTCAATCTCTCTGGCGAAGAAAACACATACCGTGTTGGCTGGGTTTACAACCGTCAAAAAGAGGACGGTCAATATGACAGAATGGAAAGCCCGCTAAACCCGGAACATAACCCGGCGGATTACATTGTCTTTTCCCCGCGTCAGGTGACGATACCGCCCTCCGGCCGCCAGAAAGTCCGGCTGTCTCTACGCCGTCCGGCGGATTTGCCGGATGGAGAATACCGGGCCCATATGATTTTTCAAAAATTGCCGGGCGAAGGTACGGACCCGTCTCTTGGGGCGCAGGAAGAAGGTATGAGTCTTTCCATGATTGTCACACTTGGATTTTCTATTCCGGTGATCGTCCGCCAGGGGGACTATGATGCACAAATCACCATGTCTAGTCCGCGTTTTCTGACTGCGCAGCAGGCAAACAGGGATGATGGAGACCCGAGGCTTGAAGTCACTCTGAACCGGACAGGTAAACACAGCACGCTTGGACGTATGATTGTGACATGGGATCAGTCAGATAAACCAAATAAACGGGTTGGCCTGCTCAACAATGTGAGTATTTTTCCGGAAATTGATAAACGAATCGTCCGAATCAGATTGACTGAAAAATCGATTCCAAGCGGGAATTTGACCGTTTCTTATGTCGGGGAAGGGCCTCAGCGCGGGGTTATTTTTTCCGAAACAACAATCCCTGTAGGCCAGTGATTCTGTGGATAAGAGCCGGATAAACAGGGGATAACATGTTGAAAAAATTCACACTCTTGTAAAACAGATATTGCCAAGTCTAAAACCGCCCCGTATCCTTAACGAACGGGGCAGTTTTTTAAACTGTCAGAGCTCACAATTGGCAGGATTATTCCTACATGTCCAGTTCTTGGACACCCAAATCGCGTTTCCGCGATAAGGGTTGGCATATGAAGAAAAATATTATGGGAACGTTATGCGTTCTCTGTCTTTTGACGCTTACAGCCTGCGGCCAGTCCGGCCTGTTCGGGTCTGATGACGATGCGCCGAAAGCCCCTGCCCCATCTGCTGCCCCCACCGTTTCCGAAAGTCTGCCCGCCCTTCAGGCCCCGCCCGGTTCTGCCGACCGTCCTGCCCCGCTCGGCACCACAGGCGCGCCCCGTACACCTGACGGGCTTCCGGCACTCCAGCCCCTCAAAGGGGTCAATGCTAATCAGCTCTTCACCGATGAGCTTTCGGACCCGGATGACCGTCTCGACCGGCTTGAAAACGCCGTTCAGGAAATCCGTAATGATATGGATACGATGGCCCCGTCGATTATCCGGTTGATTGCCATTGAAGCCGATATTCAAAACCTTATCGAACAGCTTGAAATGCTTTTAAGCAGTGAACCGCCGCCGCCTGCCCCTGTCCCAGCGGCCCCGGTCTCTGCCGCCCCTGTTTCCTCAACCGCCCCGCCATCTGCCCCCGTAGCTCTGGCAGATCCGGGCGCGGTGATGGAAGACCCGGATGCCGCCTATGTGCCGCCCGCACAAGAAGGCCCGCAGGCATCCGCCGCACCTGTGCCGATCACGGCGCAGGGCACCCCGCCACCTGAACCCGCTCAACCGCAAGCACCAAGCCCGGCCCTCGCGCCCGGCGAAGTTGCGGTCCTGGATATGCGGGTCGGGGAACATCCGGATAAAACCCGGATCGTACTGGATGTCTCGGGCAAGACATCCTTTACAGCTGATCTCGACAACTCGGAGAATCTTCTGCTTGTCGAGCTTGCGAATGCAACATGGCGTGCGCCTGCCAGCACGCGCTACCCGCGTTCGAAATTGCTGGTCTCTCATGTTGCAGAACGCACGGGAGACGGGCCAACGTTGCTCATCGTTCAACTCAAATCCGGCGCTTCAATCCTGTCGAAATCGACATTGAAGGGCAAAGACGGTACAGGCCAACGGATCGTTATTGATCTGGCGGCAGAAAAGAGCGCTGCAACGCAATAAAAAGTGTGAGGACATAAGTATTCGCTTTGCGTACGAACAGGAGGGAGAATTCATTTTCTCCCCTCTTGTTCGCGCGCGTATTTCAGCATACTCTTTAGAGCTGTAGAAATTCACACCGATCTAAAAAACTTTCATGACACATCATTTTATTTCCAGCGCGCAGAAAGCCCTTCCAAAATCTTCCCCTGCCGCGCTTAAAAAATTTCTACCTCTATTCTATGAAACCGTGCCTGAAGAAGATTTGGAACAACTTGATCCAATCACTATGGCGCATGCTGCGCAAACACATCATAAACTGTCCTCAAAACGCCGGAACGGCGATACCCACATTGAAGTCAGAACACCAACTCTTGATCAGGATGGATGGTCTATCGGCGCAACGATCATCGATATTGTCAGCGACGATATGGCATTTCTCATTGATTCTGTTGTTGCAGAAATTGTCCGGCAAAAACAAACCGTCAAAATGCTGGTGCATCCGATCCTGTATTTAGACGGCCCGCAAAAAAATCCGAAGATTTCCACCCGGCCCGAAGATGAAATGCGGGCGCAATCCCATCTGCATATCCATCTGCAGGATGCGCTTACAGGTGCACAATGCGAAGAAATGGTCATGGGGCTTGCACGCATCTTAGAAGATGTTGATTACGCCACCCGCGACTGGATACAGATGCGCAAAAAGCTGCGCGAGGCCCAAAAAGAGCTTAGCAACGCCCCGCGGAGCTACGACGATCACCTGATCGAAGAATATCAGGCCTTTTTAGAATATCTGCACGATAATAATTTCACGTTGCTCGGCTTCCGCCAGTACAAATTTAAAAAGCAAAAAGATAAAGTTGTTAGCGAGACACTCGAAGACTCGTCCATGGGGTTGCTGCATGATGATGTAAAGCCTGTTTACATTAATGAAGCCCGCAAAGCACTCTCCCAACCGCTGCAAAAATTGCGGCATAGTCAATCCGCCCTCACCATTGCAAAAGTTAATAAGCGCTCCACCGTGCACCGGCGTGTACCGCTGGATGCGATTGCCGTTAAAACATTCGATAAAACCGGCAAGGTCACTGGTGAGATGCTTTTTATCGGCCTGTTCACATCCGTAACCTATTCACGCAGCGTTGGTGATATCCCATACTTACGCCTCAAAGTGCATAATGTCATGCAGCGCTCTGATTTTGTAGCAGGCGGACATGACCGCAAAGCGCTGAGGCATATTCTTGAAAAATATCCGCGCGATGAAGTGCTGCAGATTGATGAAAAAAGCCTCTATAATCATGCTGTCAGCATTTTGCGCCTGCAGGAACGTCCACGCATTGCGCTTTATACACGCAAAGATCCGTTTGAACGTTATATCTCCTGTCTGGTCTATGTCCCGCGTGACCGCTATGAAACGCGTCTGCGGTTAAAAATTCAGCAAATTCTTGAACAGGAAATGGGCGGGCACTGCTCCAGCTATCAGGTCACACAAGATGACTCGCCCTTGGCACGTGTCATTTACTGGATTGATATCAACCATCTTGAAAGCGTCCCGAAATATAATGTCCGCAAAATCGAACAAAAGCTCGAAGAAGCCGGACGTATCTGGTCGGAACGCCTTCGCTACGCTCTTGCCGATGCGCTGGAAGATGAAGAGGAAGTCACCTCCCTCACGCATAAATATGGGCGGAGCTTCCCGGTTTCCTATCATGAAACCTACACCCCGCGCCAAGCCGTCTATGACATTCGCAAAATTGAAAGTATTGCACAAACAGAAGAGATTGCTGTTGATGTTTACCGTCCGTCAGACTGCACAGAAGGACGCATTCGCTTAAAAATCTTTTCGGGCCGCGTGCCGATTACATTATCGGATGTTCTGCCGGTTCTTGAAAATATGGGCCTGCGTGTTCTCTCTGAACTGCCTTTTGAAATTCAGCCTGCGGATGCGCAGTACAAAATCTGGATTCATGATTTTCTGATGGAGCTCAAAGATAATGGCAGCCTGAAAAGCCTTGCCGATGTGAAAGAGATTTTTGAAGAAGCGCTTTTACGTATCTGGGGCGGGGAGATGGAAAATGACGGGCTCAACAAGCTTGTCCTGTGCGCCCAAATGGGCTGGCGCGATGTCAGTATTCTACGCACCTATGTCCGTTATATGCGCCAGATGCGCTACCCGTTCTCACGCCCTTACATTGAAGGCGCGCTCACCTCCAACCCGGCCATTTCAGGATCATTGATCCGCCTGTTCGATAGCCTGCATAACCCGGCCCATAGCGGGCAGAACAATATCATGGCGGCAGGCTGTAATGTCGAAATCGATTATCAGCTCGAACAAGTTGACTCGCTTGATCAGGATCGTATTTTGCGCAGCCTGCTCACGCTCATCGACCGGACTTTGCGGACAAATTTCTACCAGGCTGATGAAGACGACAATCCGAAACCTTATATCTCCCTCAAACTGGAAAGCCCGCGCATTGATGACCTGCCCGAGCCGCGTCCTTACCGCGAGATTTTTGTCTATTCCCCGCGCGTCGAAGGCGTGCATTTGCGCGGCGACAAAATTGCCCGCGGCGGGCTTCGCTGGTCTGACCGCCATGAAGATTTCCGCACCGAAATTCTCGGCCTGATGAAAGCGCAGCAGGTGAAAAACGCTGTCATCGTGCCAATGGGCGCCAAGGGCGGGTTTGTTGTGAAAAAGCCACCCAGAGAAGGCGGACGTGATGCATTCCTTGCCGAAGGCATAGAGTGCTACAAAACCTTCCTGCGCGGCCTTTTGGATATTACCGATAACCGGATGGGCGAAACGATCTTGCCCCCTAAATATGTTGTGCGCCGGGATGGAGACGATCCGTATCTTGTTGTCGCTGCCGATAAAGGCACAGCCACTTTTTCCGATATCGCAAACGGCCTGTCCGAAGAATACGGATTCTGGATGGGCGATGCCTTCGCTTCGGGCGGCTCTGCAGGGTATGACCATAAGAAAATGGGTATTACCGCGCGCGGCGCATGGGAATCCGTCAAACGACATTTCCGCGAACTGAATCACGATACACAAACACAACCCTTTGACGTTGTTGGCGTCGGAGATATGGGCGGTGATGTGTTCGGCAACGGCATGTTGCTCTCCGAACATATTCGCCTGATCGGTGCGTTTAACCACCTGCATATTTTCTGCGACCCGGACCCAGACACGGCGGCTACATATAAAGAGCGCAAGCGTCTGTTTGATGCGGTCAAAGGCTGGGATGCCTATAATACGAAACTGCTTTCCAAAGGCGGGCGGATTTTCTCACGTAGCGATAAAAGCTTGCAGCTTACGCCTGAAATTCAAAAGGCTTTTGATATTCCGCGCGAACGTGTCACGCCAAATGAACTGATGCGCGCAATGCTCACTTCCCGCACGGACCTTCTCTGGTTTGGCGGGATCGGCACCTACATCAAATCAACGAAGGAAACACATGCACAGGCAGGCGATAAAGCCAATGATGCGATCCGTATTGACGCCCCTGAACTGCGCGCAAAAGTTGTCGGTGAAGGCGCTAATCTCGGCGTCACGCAGCTTGGCCGGATTGAATTTGCCGAAAGCGGCGGACGCGTCAATGCCGATTACATTGATAATTCCGGCGGCGTCGATTCCTCCGACCATGAAGTGAATATCAAAATTCTCATGGGTGATGTGATGCGCATGGCCAAGTACAAAATGGATATTCCAAAGCGTGACAAGCTTCTGGCCTCGCTGACCGATGAAGTGGCTGCGCTTGTCCTGCGCAATAATTACCAACAGGCACAGGGCATCAGCATGATGGAGCTTAAAGCGCCCGAACAAATCGGCGCGCATCGCCAGCTGATGGTTGAACTGGAACGTCATGCCTCTCTCAACCGCCAGCTTGAAGGCCTGCCCGATGATGAATTGATCGATGCCCGCCAGCGCGCCGGCAAAGGCTTAACGCGGCCTGAGCTTGCGGTCCTGCAGGCTTATGCCAAAATTCACATCACCGGGCTTTTGCTCGAAAGCGATATTCCCGACAGCAAAGCCATGGAAGGGCGGCTGCTCAAATATTTCCCGAAAAAGCTGGCCAAGGACTATGAGAAACAGGCGCTCGGCCATATGCTGAAACGCGAGATCATTTGTACCACGCTCGCCAATTCCATGACCAACCGGATGGGTATGACCTTCCTCATGGAACGTGTAGATAAAATCGGCACCACCGCCGAAGAAGTCGCCAAAGCTTATATTATCGTGCGTGAAGCGTTTGATTTGCGCAGCATGTGGAATGCAATCGAAGCGCTGGATAATAAAGTGCCTGCACAAGTCCAGCTCCGCGCCTTCCTGGATATTGCCCGCATGACCGAACGTGCTGTCACCTGGTTCCTGACACGTCTTGGCCGTGACCTCGACATCAACAAAGACATCGCAGCCTATGAAGGCGGCATTAAAGATCTCAAGAAAAAGCTTTCTTCCGTCGCCACGCCGGACCTTTATGAAACGATGGAGCACGCCACCCAGCGCGGGATGCAGGACGGCTTGCCGGAAAAACTGTCCCGCGATCTGGCCCTGATGCCGATGCTGGCCTCTTCGTGCGATATCATCCGCATTGCGCAGCAAATGAAAACCGATCTCGACCTGCCCGCACGGGTTTACTTTGAACTGGGCGCGCATTTCCATCTCGACTGGCTGCGCCAGCAGGCCCGCTATCTTCCCGTCGATAACCGTTATGCTGATGAAGCTTTAGATGGTGTCATCGACCAACTCTACGGTTCACAGGCCGGCCTGACCGTGCGGGTGCTTAAAGATATGAAAGACACCAAGACGGATGCGAAAAACCTCTTCCGGAACTGGCTGGAAACCCACGGCACGCAGGCCCAGGCCATTGAGCCGCTCTTTAATGATATGCGCGCCGCCGCCTCCGTTGACCTGCCGATGCTGATCATCGCAGAACAACGCCTGCGAAATCTGTATGGTGGTTAATTTAAAACTCTTGGAATCCCAATATCTCCAAGCAACCTATCCGCACTTCTGAGCATTATCTCACCGTAAGAAGGCTTCCAGCCCGTAGATTGTTGGCCACCAGCAATTTCATAAAAATCAAATGCAGATATGCCAGATTTATGAGTCATATCGACACTCACCAAACGGCCTCCATTTGCCATCATTTTTTCATGTATGGCCGTCAAATGACCCCTTAGCTTTTCGAAAGGACAGTCTTGTTTTACTCTTGCCAGAACCTGGTCGTCTTTTGATGGAAGGGTTATAGATATTTTGGCAGGCAAGCCCGTTGCTTCAAGAATGACGTCTTCGCTTTCAAAAAGCGGTCTTAAATCTTCTTGATGCAAACCCTGAGCAACATATGCCTGCATTCTATCAGATAGTTTTTTACGAACGTTGTCCATTAATGTAGGGCTTCTTTCAATGGCAGGATCACATTCAGCATCTGTTTCAAAAACGCACGCAGACTGAACCAGGAACCCTCTCTCATTTGCTTTAACAGATGCTTTTCCATCTTGCACATTTATACCCATATTCTTTGTGTTAATTGCATTGAGATCGGGTTCGTGAGCCTCAACCGATATCATGGCCAATACAAGCCGGTGGCGTGCTCTATGCGCGATTTCTCTTGTTCTATCAATGATCATGCTAAAACTCCCTTTACTTGTTCTTACATATAAGACATGAGTAAATTACATACCTCTAATGCATTTCAAGCATTTTTTATAATGCAACTGCGAAAAGTCCACAGAGAACAAGCAATCCGGCGATTATGCTGGATTTAAACATCTTCAGCGAGCTCGCCGGGTCATCCATATCCCAGCGATAGATTTGCCAGACAAAATGAGCCGCAGCAGGAATCAGGAAGTGGGCTGCATAGGCACCGGACAAGGCTGTCAAAACCGCTACCACTAACAAGCACCAGCACAAAATATAAAACACACTGACCCAGATTTTGCTGCGGGCCCCAAACAGCCGCGCGGTGGATTTAATCCCTGCCAGTGCATCATCTTCCTTATCCTGATGCGCATAGATCGTGTCATATCCTAACGTCCAGAAAATCCCGGCCACATATAAAAGGAGCGGCGTTGCGCTTACATCATTTTCCAGCGCCGCCCAGCCGATGAGCGCACCGAAATTAAATGTGATCCCCAAAGAAGCCTGCGGCCACCAGGTGATCCGTTTCATCAGCGGGTATAAAATCACGAGCACCATCGACCCTACACCCAATGCAATCGCAAGCGGTGAGGTCTGCAGCAAAATAACCAGCCCGATGCACAATAACGCGCCTAAAAAAAGCGCTGCCTGTCTGATCGACACGGCGCCGCTTGCCAAAGGCCGCATGCGCGTGCGCTCCACTTGTTTATCCAGGTCCCGGTCCCAAAGATCATTGATAATGCACCCCGCCCCGCGCATCACAATCGCGCCGATAAAAAACAGCCCCATCAGGCTCCAGTGCCGCATGCTCATGCCGCCTGCACTCATCCCGTGCAGGGCGATTGCCCACCAGCCCGGCAACAGCAAAAGCCACCAGCCTGTAGGACGATCCAGCCGCATCAGCAATGCATAAGGGCGCAGTTTTTCAGGCAGATGCGCGACCAGGTCAAAACGGATATCGGTAAAAGCCATAACACCAAACCTTAACAAACCTGCGTTCCCCGCGAAAGCGGGGATCTTTTTTTACAGCTATTTAAGATTCCCGCTTGCGCGGGAAAGGCATTTTGGTGTGTTTTAAACCATGGACGAGACATTTAAATATCCGCGCCTGTATGTAGAGGCCCCGCTGGCCCCAAGCGCCGAAATGACCCTGAATAAAAACCAGGCCCATTACCTGAAAAACGTTTTACGCAAAAAAGAAGGCGACCCGGTGCGGCTCTTTAACGGCAAAGACGGTGAATGGCTCGGGCGAATTTCATCTGCCTCTAAAAAGGACATGCAGATTACTCTTGAAAAACAACTGCGCGTACAACCGTACACAGAGCCCGTCACAGCCCTTCTCTTCGCACCGGTCAAAAAAGCGCGGCAGGATATATTGATTGAAAAAGCCGTTGAGCTTGGTGTGACAGATTTTTACCCGCTGCTTACCCAAAATACGGAAGTGCGCAAACTCAACGAAGAACGCCTAACCGCACAAATCTTCGAAGCCGCAGAACAATGTGAACGGCTGAGTATTCCAAAACTGCACAGGCTTCAAAAACTGGACACGCTTTTTAAAGACTGGCCGGATACTTTGCCGGTTTTTGCCTGCATCGAACGTTTTGATGCGGCGCCTTTATCTGCACAAGCAGGTAATGCAGCTATTTTCATCGGACCGGAAGGTGGATTCACGCAAGAAGAAAAAGAGTTTATCGCCGCCCAAAAACCCGTGCGTCCCGTCACGCTTGGCAAAACCGTCTATCGCTGCGAAACGGCAGCATTAAAAGCGCTCATAGTTTTACGCAGTTAAAATAAACGGTGAGATTTTCACTAAAATCCAGAGCGCCAAAACAATTATCACCCCGAGCGTTGTCACCATACTGATCTGGCGCAATTTGCCCGGCGGCTTCACACTTAAAATGGATATGGCATGCCCGATCCGCGCCAAAACAAAAAGACTGCCGATGATATGCGTGGCCAGAGGCTGCATGAACTGCATTTCAGCAAACAGCATCAAAAGCAGTGCAATCGGTACAGTTTCTACGAAATTGCCGTGCGCGCGCATGCGTTTTTGCAAATCATCCTGCCCGCCATCCCCAAGCGAGACACGATATTGAAAGCGCCCTTTCACAACATATAAGGTGAGCACGACCTGAATTAACGCTAAAAGAGCCGCATAAAATGCAGTAACCATGGCCTTCTTCTCCTTGCTGGGCTATACTTTCATCAAAGCAAAATCTAACGATCTACACAATATATGCAAATCCCTATCGACTGGCCAGGCCTTGCCCTTCTCATCCAAAGCTCTTTATTTTACCAGCTCTCGGCTTTGCTCATCGTGTCAGGTGTTTTGGGATTTATCGCGCTTCAACTGCGCCAGCCTTTGATTGTCGCTTTTATCGGGGTCGGCCTTTTGGTCGGGCCGGGCCTGCTTGGGGTCATCGGTGAAGAATCAAGCCAGATAGATACGCTTGCCGCGCTTGGTATCGCGCTCCTGCTTTTCCTGGTCGGCCTGAAACTAGATCTCAGCCTGATTAAAGCGCTCGGCCCTGTGGCCCTGATTACCGGTCTGACACAGGTGGCACTCACCACAGCGCTTGGATTTGGAATCGCCTACTGGCTCGGCTTTACCCCGATGCAGGCCTTCTGGATCGGCATTGCGCTTGCCTTTTCCTCGACCATCATCGTGGTCAAACTCTTATCCGATTCCGGCGCGATTGAATCGCTCTACGGGAAAATCGCACTCGGGATTTTGATCGTGCAGGATATTATCGTGATCCTATCCATGGTGGTGGTCACTGCCCTTGGCACGGGCGGCCCGGAGGTACAAATCGGCTGGGAGGTTTTTGCGCTTGTCTTTGCAAAAGTCTTTGCGCTTCTGATCGCTACCGCCCTCTTCGTGCGCTATGTCGCAGACCCACTGACTAAAAGCTTAGCTAAATCTTCAGAACTCATTGTGATCTTTGCCCTTGGCCTCGCCGCCGTGATGGCCGCTCTTTGCCATGCACTGGACCTCAGTAAAGAACTTGGCGGGCTTTTGGCCGGTGTGGCCCTGGCCTCCACCCCGATCCGGGACATGATTGCCGCCAAGCTCGCTCCGCTGCGTGATTTCCTGCTTCTCTTTTTCTTTCTTGGTTTGGGCGCGCAGCTTGATCTTGGCCAGATCGGCGATCAGATCATTCCGGCCCTGATCCTGTCCGGCTTTGTGCTGATCGGTAAGCCGGTCATCATCATGAGCATTATGGGGCTGCTTGGCTATCGCCGCCGCACAGGCTATATGAGCGGAACCACATTGGCCCAGATCAGCGAATTTTCGATGATCTTTACAGGCCTGGCCGTGGCCGCCGGACAGCTTCCGGATAATGCAGCCGGGCTTATGACCTTGGTGGGGATGATTACCATTACAGTCTCTGTCTATCTCATGCTGTTTCAGGACCAGCTCTTCAGCCTGATTGAAAAAGCGCTTGGGATTTTCGAACGCAAGATGCCCAAATATGATGAAGAGCTGTCCGATTCGCATAAGCGCGGCACTTACGATGTTCTTGTTTTCGGGATGGGCCGTTTTGGCCTTGCCATGTCTTCAGCCTTTAAGAAGAACGGCGCCAAGGTGCTGGGCGTTGATTTTGACCCCGAAGCGATTCGCGCCGCCCAGGACTATAAATTCCCAGCCATTTACGGTGATGCGTCTGACCCGGAATTTGTGAAAGCCCTGCCCTTAAAAGGCGTGAATACGGTTGTCCTCGCTTTTCCCCACCACATCACAGGCCCGTTTATGCCCGACATTCGTATGTCTTTTGCCCGCACGCTTCGCGAGGCTGGCTATGCGGGTCATATCGCAGTGACCTCGCATTTCCGGGCGGCCGAAAAGGAGCTCAAGCAAAACGGCGCAGACATTGTGCTCTGTCCGTTTGAAGATGCGGCCAGCCACGGCGCAGACCATATCCTTGAGATTTTGGAAAATGACCGCATAGAAAATAAGGCTTAACGTCTCTACCTTTGCCCTTCACAAGACCTATATTAAGATGTAGAAAATAAAGGACATTTTATTTATCTAATCCGGGTCAAAAATAATGAAATATCTACATCTTTTGAGTTTGAACCTGTTGGCTCTTGTGACATTGGCCGCGCCCGCGCTGGCCGGAGAGCCCAAGCCCACCAGCCTCGGCCTGCAGGAAGCAGCAAGTCCGAACAAGGCCCGCCTTGTAGAATTTCATGACGACCTGTTGATGTGGATCATCACAGCCATTTCGCTTTTTGTGCTGATCCTTCTCGTGATTGTCGCCTTGCGCTTTAATGAAAAAGCCAACCCGGAACCATCAACAACCACACATAACGTGCCGCTTGAAATTGTCTGGACGGTCATTCCGATCATTATCCTGATTATTATCGCCGTGCCGTCTTTTAAACTTCTTTATTATCTTGACCGTGCACCGAACCCTGAAATGACCTTGAAAGTTTCCGGCTATCAATGGGGCTGGACCTATTCTTATCCCGACCAGGAAATTGAAGACTATAATGCCGACTACGTGACCGATGAAGAGCTGGCCGATTTTATCCCGGACGGACAAGGCCGCCGCTTGCTTGAAACCTATAATCCAATTGTGCTTCCGACCGGCAAAGACATCCAGATTCTGGTGACCGCATCAGACGTCCTGCATAGCTGGACCGTGCCTGCCTTTGGTGTAAAAAAAGATGCCGTGCCTGGGCGTCTCAATGAAACATGGGTGCATATCTCCAAGCCCGGAAAATATTTCGGCCAGTGCTCGGAGATTTGTGGAATCCGCCATGCCTATATGCCGATCTCCGTTTACGGCGTGCCGGAAGACGAGTTTAATCAATGGGTGGAGTGCATGAAAAGCGACGAAGGCCAGGACACCGATTACCCTGCCCGCTTTTGTGTTCAGAAATTTGATTTCGACCGCTATCGCACCATCGAAAGCGAAGAAGAAATCGCAAGCATAGAATAAAAAAGGAAAGACCAACCATGAGCGCAGACACAACAGCCGACCATACAGACGATAAGGGGCACGATCATGACGACCACAAGCCGGGCTTTTTTGTCCGGTGGTTTTGTTCGACCAACCATAAAGATATCGGCACGCTCTATATTATATTTTCTATTCTAGCCGCGCTTGTCGGCGGATATTTCTCCATGCTCATGCGCGCAGAGCTCGCTGATCCGGGACTTCAAATTGCCGCTGACGGGCAGGAATGGAATGTCTGGATCACCGCGCACGGCCTCATCATGGTGTTTTTTGTGGTCATGCCGGGCCTGATTGGAGGCTTTGGAAACTGGTTTGTGCCGCTGATGATCGGCGCGCCGGATATGGCCTTCCCACGCCTGAATAATATTTCCTTCTGGCTATTGGTACCTGCTTTCTTGTTGCTCTGTGCCTCTGCTTTTGTTGGTACGGGCGCTGGTACAGGCTGGACAATTTACCCGCCGCTGTCTGATACGCTTGGCCATCCGGGCATGTCGGTCGATATGGCGATTTTTGCACTTCACCTGGCTGGCGCCTCGTCCATTCTTGGGGCCGCCAACTTTATCACCACCATCTTTAATATGCGGGCGCCGGGCATGACGCTACACAAAATGCCGCTTTTCGTCTGGGCGATGCTCGTGACAGCCTTCCTGCTGGTTCTGGCTGTGCCCGTACTTGGTGGCGCGATTACGATGCTTCTGACCGACCGGAATTTCGGCACGTCCTTCTTTAGACCGGAAGGCGGGGGCGATCCGATCCTGTTCCAGCATCTCTTCTGGTTCTTCGGACATCCGGAAGTCTATATCATGATCTTGCCGGCCTTCGGGATTGTCTCGCATATTGTCGCGACCTTTTCGAAAAAGCCGGTCTTTGGGTATCTCGGCATGGCGTACGCCATGGTCGCGATCGGCTTTGTCGGCTTTATCGTCTGGGCGCACCACATGTATACGGTCGGTCTTGACGTCAACACCAAAGCCTACTTCACAGCCGCGACCCTGATTATCGCTGTGCCGACCGGGATTAAAATCTTTTCCTGGATTGCGACCATGTGGGGCGGGTCCATCCGCTTTACGACCCCAATGCTTTGGGCGATCGGTTTTATCTTCCTGTTCACCGTTGGCGGTGTGACAGGTGTTGTGCTGGCCAATGCAGGTATGGATACCTCCTTGCATGATACCTATTACGTCGTTGCACACTTTCATTACGTGCTCTCACTTGGCGCTGTCTTTGCGCTCTTTGCAGGCTTTTATTACTGGATCGGCAAAATGTCCGGCCGCCAATATCCTGAGTTTCTCGGCAAGCTGCATTTCTGGGTCACCTTTATCGGCGTCAACCTGCTCTTCTTCCCGCAGCATTTCCTCGGACTTCAGGGCATGCCGCGCCGTTATGTCGATTACCCGGCGCCAATCCCGCCGGAACATCTTCAGGGATGGTTTGCAGACCCGATTGAGAAAATCCAGTGGATGGCCGCCCAGGAATACGGCTATCACCTCTATAACTATATTTCCTCTATGGGCGGCGCGATTACAGGCTTTTCGGTTGTGATTTTCCTTGTGGCCGTGTTTTGGACCCTCTTTGCCGGCAAGCGCGTTGGTGATGATTACTGGGACAACATCCCGGCCACCAAGACGCTGGAATGGCACGTATCCTCACCGCCGCCATTCCACCAGTTCGATATTCAACCGGCTGTGAAATAGGCATATAAAAAACCCCGCTTCAAAGCGGGGTTTTAATTTAAGTTGATCAGAAAAGTTCCAGCTGCCTGCCACGAATATCTGAAGGTAAATTCTGCCCGGCGGCAACAAATCCACGATCAGTTAAATTTGGTAGTAAATTACCAAGAGAAGTTATTTCAGATTCGCCTTTTCGAAGAGATCTCGGCCAGTCTTGCAAAACAGTTTCTGATAAAAACCCAGTCATATCGTTATATCCTAATGACAAAATTTTATGCGCTGTATCAAAAGAAATAAACCCAAGCGCCTGAAGATCCAAAACATACGTTGATCCGTTTTGCACACGGATTTCCGCACGCTCTTTTCTGAGCCCGAAGCGAATATAGTTTGCCAAAGTTTTTCTTTGAGGTTTTGCCTCAATTCCGCTTATATCCGACATATTTTGGCGAAGCTCATCTATTGTTACTTTTCCAGTATTCCAACACCCATTATTAATATCGACAGCTTTAAAAACACCACTTGGCATATCCAGTTCAGGGATATATGGGAGCCCATCAGGATAGGCAGAGTTCAAATCCGCAGGAAGTTTAATACCGGTTTGTACCAACAATGTTTCCAGAGCCAACCAATCAACAGGCGAAATCTCCGGTTCTACCTCTGCCCAATCTTTACTGCCTTTAGCTGCTGCCTCAAAGACAGCGCCAATTAAAAAAGAAATTCCAAATTTCTCAGAGAGTTGTCCAATTTTTGCCTCTGGCGACATGTCCAGTACCAGATCAGATTTACGCATTTTACCGTATTTTACAGCCATGATTTGTCCTCTTTGGGTTCTTCTAACAGGCGTTCTATCATTATGTCAATATATTTTTGGGGGAAGCTACTCTTTTAAAATCTCTGGAAAAACAAACCTCTACCCGTTAACCTGCCCGTCATGTCCAAATTAAATACAGATCAGCTTTTTGAAGAAATCCTGCGGGCCCGCACGCGGGTTTATCATGTGGGGCAACGCACGCCGTTACAGGAGATTTACCCTTCAAACGGGGAAACCCACCGCACCTTCATCAAGCGCGAGGATTTAGGGCCGATCAATGCTTATAAATGGCGCGGCGGGTATAATGCCGTTTATATGCATCATCAGAAAACGGGCTGTAAAACTGTGGTCGCCGCCAGCGCAGGTAATCATGCGCAAGGGGTGGCTCTTGCCGCCAAAGCGCTTGGTCTTAAAGCCAAAATTTTTATGCCGCTCTCGACCCCGATGATGAAACAAATATCTGTCAAACGCCATGGCGGGGATGCTGTCGAGATTATCCTGACCGGCGATACCTATAACGAAGCCGGCGATTCTGCCAAGGTCTATTGCAAGACAAAGAAATACACCTATATCCACCCGTTCGATGACATTTACACCATTGCAGGCCAAGCCACGATCGCCGATGAAATTATGCTCTCTGAAAAAGGCCCGTTTGATATTGCTTTCGTACAGATCGGTGGCGGCGGAATGGCAGGCGCGGTTGCCTGCTGGCTCAAAAAACACAATCCGAAAATGAAAGTGATTGGCGTGGAAGGCGTGGATCAGGCCTCTATGGCAGCCTCCGTCAAAGCAGGCAAACCCGTCACCCTTAATCATGTCGATACATTTTGTGATGGCACGGCTGTAACGCGCCCGGGCGATCTGACTTTCGAGATTTGCAAAAAATATATTGATGACTATATCACCGTGACCAACGAAGAGGTTTCCGCAGCCATGCAGCGCATGTGGAATGCCAAGCGCGTGATCCCGGAACCCTCCGGCGCGATGGGACTTGCGGGGCTCAGCAAATACGCAGCCGCCAATGCCAAAAAAGTGAAAGATAAAAAACTGCTCGCCATTCTCTGCGGCGCGAATATGGATTTTTCAAAACTGTCACAGGTCGCTCAACGCGCAGGGATTGGCGCAGACAAGCGCCACTATATCCGCTTTCATATCGGCGAAAAACGCGGCGGTATGCTTGGATTGCTAGATACATATTTCAAAGATATAAGCGTATCCGAATTTCTCTACGGCAAAACCCACGAAAGCGAAGCCTTCCCGATTATCGGCCTTGAAGCAAACAGCGCGCGTATCAAACAACTTGAAAAAGACTTGCGCAAAGCCAAAATCAAATTTGAAGATGTGACGCTTGATGCCGATGTGCGGTACAAGATTATCAATTACAATCCGGCACTCTTTAAACACCCGCTGCTCATGCATGTGCATTTCCCCGAGCGCAAAAGCGCGCTGCGGGATTTCATGCGTAAAGTCTCAAAGATTTCGAATGTATGTTATTTCACCTATGCCTATTCCGGGGAGGCGATTGGCCGGGCGCTGATGGGCTTTGAGTTTGAAAACGCCAAAGACCGACAAAAATTCCTGGCCGCGATCAAAGATACCCCCGTCACCTGCAAACCGGTGGAAGAAAGTGTCGCGCAACGCATTCTGGCAGGGTATAAAGAATAATCATGTCAGATATTGCACATACGCCCCTTCAGACCGACGCCCGTGTGAGCGATTATATCGCTTTGCTTAAACCCAAAGTGATGAGCCTTGTGGTGTTTTCAGGCGTAGCAGGGATGGTGGTTGCACCCGGCTTTGAAGATAAGCACTGGCTGCTGGCAGCTACGGCGATTTTGTGCCTGGCAATCAATGCAGGCGCAGCAGGCGCGATTAATATGTGGTATGACCGCGATATTGACGCGGTGATGAAACGCACTTCAAACCGCCCGATCCCGGCGGGCAAAATCCCGGCCGAAGAAGCTTTGTCTTTTGGGATCATTCTCTCGCTCCTCTCCGTCATGACCATGGGCGTGGCAGTAAACTGGGTCGCGGCGGTAATTTTGGCGCTGGCTAATGGCTTTTATGTGTTCGTCTATACAATGTGGCTGAAACGCCGGACCCCTCAAAATATTGTGATTGGCGGCGCGGCAGGGGCCTTTCCGCCGATGATCGGTTGGGCAGCCGTGACGGGCGATGTGACGCTCGCCTCCATTGCACTTTTTGCGATTATCTTTTTCTGGACGCCGCCGCATTTTTGGGCGCTCGCGCTTTTTGCTAATGATGATTACAAGCGCGCGGGCGTGCCGATGCTTCCCTGCGTTTCCGGCATTAAAGCCACCCATATCCAGATGCTGATCTATACGCTGATTATGCTGCCTTTAAGCCTTGTACCTTACTGGCTTGGCATTGCCGGATTTGCCTACGGTTTGACGGCGTTTACGCTCAGCCTGTTCTTTATCTATACCTGCGCACGGGTGATGTTTGATAAAACCGATAAAAGCGCAAAGCTCATGTTCGGCTATTCAGTCTTTTATCTCTTTGCCCTGTTTTTGGCTTTAATTGTGTTCTAGAGCCTCACGATGGCTTATCTTAGGCCTCTCTGCCATAGCATGAGTTTTTGAAATCGCCGCATTCACATAAGACTTGTTGAAATCCCCTGCAAATATTCTTTCAAACGCCTCATGAGAATAAATAGAATTTTCCCACGCGACCCTTTTCACAAGGTTTCTGAGACAAAAACGGGCATAGAAATCAGCATCTTGCGATCCGAATGTTTCTTTAAATAAAGTATCATCAAGAAATATATGCAGCGCTGCTACTACAGATTCTTTTTTGTCAGGATGACCGTCAAAATATCCCTTAACAGAAAAAGTATAAATATCAATAGCGCGTGTCAGAGGAGAAAATAGATTTGCGATTTTCATACTTTAATCCTATATCTATAAAAGAAGTAAACAAAAATTTTACAGAATATATAATGCCTTTATCCGATTTACACAAGAAAAAAAGATTTAAAAATTACATGATTCTGGCCGCCATTTTCGCCTGGATCGCGCTGATCTGGGCTGTGACAATGATCAAGATGACTTATGGCGGGTAACGCCTATACACCTCGCTGCGTCCTCATTACAGGTGCGACAGGCGGATTTGGACAAGCTTTTGCAAAAAGCTTTGCAGATCTGGGCTGTAAGCTCATCTTGCATGGCCGGAATGCTGAAAAACTGGATGCGCTCGCGGCACAATTTGACGTCCCTGTTCATAAAATGCTGTTCGATATCACGGACAAGGACGCAACCCTTAAGGAAATCGCCGCTATCCCCCAAGATTTCGCCGATATCGATCTGCTCATTAATAATGCAGGCGGCGCGCTTGGGCTGGACAAAGCCTATGAAGCCGACCCCGATGATTGGGAAACCATGATTGAAATGAACGATACCTCACTTGTCCGCATCACACGGGCAATTCTGCCCGGCATGGTGGAGCGCAAAAAGGGCCATATCATCAATATCGGCTCGACCGCCGGGAATTACCCCTATCCGGGCGGGCATGTCTATTGCGCCGTTAAAGCTTTCGTCAAACAATTCTCTCTTGCCTTGCGGGCAGATCTGGCCGGCACGAATGTCCGTGTCACCAATCTGGAACCCGGACAGGCCGAAACGCCTTTTTCACTCGCCCGCTTTAAAGGGGATAAAGATAAGGCCGATGCCGTTTATGCAAACACAACCTCCCTCACCGCCGAAGATGTTGCTGCAGCGGCCCTGTTCGTAGCCACCTGCCCGCCCCATATGAATGTGAACCGCATGGAAATCATGCCGACCACACAAAGCTTTGGCCCGCTGGCCGTTGAGAGATATGGATAAAAACACCCGCACATTGATGAGCGTTTTTGCGATTGTCTTCGCGATGATCGGCCTCGCCTTCGCCAGCGTACCTTTGTATGATTTATTTTGCCGGGTGACGGGCTTTGGCGGCACCACGCAGGTCAGCGCAGCTGCGCCTGGTATTATCCTCGACCGGGAAGTTCGTGTGAGCTTTAACGCTGATACATCGCGTAATCTTCCCTGGACCTTCCGGCCCGAGCAGCGCCGCATGACGGTCAAGGTCGGACAGGAAGGGCTGATCGCCTATCGCGCCAAAAACCGCACGAACAAGCCAACCGCAGGCACTGCCGTCTACAACGTCACGCCCCCGAAAGCCGGGCGCTATTTCCACAAAACCCAGTGTTTTTGTTTTGATGAACAAATCCTCCCGCCGGGCGAAGATATGACCATGCCGGTCGTTTTCTATATTGATCCGGCCATGGCAGACGATCCGAATATGGATGACGTAAAACATATCACGCTGTCCTACAGTTTTTTCCCGGCAGAGAGCAAAGAGCTTGATGCCGCCCTCGAAGCCTTTTACAATAGCCCCAATACACGGGATCAAAATTTGAGCCCAACCACCATTTCTAATTAGCGCTTTTTGTCTCTTGATTTTGCTTTTGCAGCAGGCGCAAGCGACGCAGAATAGGATCAACTATTTCAGGAGCGCAGCAACGCACTGCAAAAGCAAAAGGAAGTGACAAAACATGGCTGACAATATTGAGTATACGACAACCGGGAAACCGCACCCTTATCACCTTGTCCGCCCATCTGCCTGGCCGTTGATCGGGTCTTTTGCCGCAGGCTTGCTGGCGCTCGGCACGGTCTTTTTCATGCACGACGTTAAATGGGGCGATTTCAATGTCGGCATCAAAGGCACTCTTTTAGGATTTTTGGGCGTTCTCGCCGTGATGTTCTTCTGGTGGAAAGATGTGATTTACGAATCGATTGTTGAGAAGGTCCATAACGGCGTGACGGAAATCGGCCTGCGCTTTGGCATGGCGCTGTTTATTGCCTCGGAAGTCATGTTCTTTGTTGCGTTTTTCTGGGCGTTTTTTGATGCCAGCCTGTTTGCAGATGAGGTTAAGCAATTCCTGCGGGTTGAACATACGGGCGGGGTCTGGCCGCCGGAAGGCACGGTTGTCTTTAACGCCTTCGACCTGCCCTTCATGATGACGATGATCCTGCTGCTCTCGGGCTGCACCGTCACCTGGGCGCACCATGCGATTTTGGAAGGTGATCAGAAGAATTTTGTGAAAGCACTTGGCCTCACAGTTGGACTGGGCGCTTTTTTCCTGTGCTTTCAGGTCTATGAATACTCAAAAGCAGCCTTTGGTTTTGCCGACGGGATTTATTCGTCCACCTTTTACATGGCGACAGGCTTTCACGGCTTTCACGTTCTCATCGGAACCTTGTTCCTGGCTGTCTGTTGGTGGCGCGCGGCTAAAGAGCACTTTACCGAAGATGAGCATTTCGGCTTTGAGGCCGCTGCCTGGTACTGGCATTTCGTGGATGTGGTCTGGCTGTTCCTGTTTGTTGCGATTTACTGGTGGGGCGGCCTCGGCGGCGAGGTGCATTAACGAAGGTCAGCGCCCGGTTCACGCATTTCGCTGCTTTCAGCATGTCTGAGCGCTTCTTTGTCAGGCTCTTTAGCAGCGCCACCAATACTCATTTGACCAAGAGCAACAAGCATTTCTTCTGCTTCTCCTGGTTTTAAAGCCCTTGTCACTTGCTTGTGGGAACCACCTGCATCTACAGATGTTTGAATACCGCTATTACCTTTTGATTTAGTCATTACCTACACCCTTTTAACTTTAATATTACGTAAAATATTATTCTTTTATATTTCTGTCAATAAAAAACATATATTTCTCTCATGAAACCCTTATCAAATTCTGCACTGGATACAAGCCTCATTGAACGCGGACTGCGTTGCAAATGCCCCAAATGCGGGCAGGGACCGCTCTATGATGGGCTGTGGTCCTTTACCCTGAAGGAGAGATGCAGCGTTTGCGGACTGGATTACTCCAAAAATGACAGCGCGGACGGCCCGGCAGTTATTCTTATCTTCGTGCTTGGGTTTTTGCTGGTCCCCTTGGCTCTGATCTTTGAAAGCATCTTTGCCCCGCCGCTCTGGGTCCATGGCGTGCTTTGGGGAATATTGGCTCTTGCGCTTACGCTCGGTACGCTTAAGCCGCTGAAAGCCTATATCATGGCTGTACAGTTTAAACACCGTCCGGGAGATTGGGAGTGAGTATTAAACAGATCAGCTTTGCCTGTTTTTGTATTGCCAGTATTGCGCTCCTTTGCACCCTCGGCACGTGGCAGGTGCAGCGCCTTGCCTGGAAAACAGGCATCATTGATCGTATTGAAAGCGAATATGCCCGTGACCCTGCGCAAAACATTCTGCGCTTTAAAGATTTGCAGGCGCAACAAGACCTGGATTTGCCGCTGCTCTATGGCCGCATGGAAGGGCGCCTGGAACCGCGCAGCGCACTTCTGCTTGGCCCTAAAACTTTGGACGGGCAAATCGGTCATCACGTGATCGCCCCGATGCGATTGCGCAGCGGTGGCATTGTGTTTGTCAATCTTGGCTTTACAAACGCGCAGGATATAAAAGATATCACCTTGCCTGCAGGCCGCCTGTCCGTTGACGGCATTGCACGCAAGCCCGACTGGAATGCGTTCAGCCCCGGGAATGCCCCGGACCAGGATATCTGGATGAAACCGGATATTGCCGAAATGGCCGGTGCAAAAAACTATGATCTAAAAGATGTCGCTCCGCTCATGCTCTATGCACAAAACGCTTCGCGAACGCTCAAAGATATCACATTTTTAGATGCACGCTGGATGCCGCGCAACAATCACAAACAATATGCGATTTTCTGGTTCTCGATGGCGGGGATTTTTACGGTCTTTTTCGGTGCGTTTGCGTATCGCACATTTCGCGAAAAAGCTTAGTTCACATCGCGCTCTTTTTTATCCCGCAGAAAGTTCAGCGCGAATTTCTGGCCTTGTGTCAAAGACGCATATCGCTGATCGATCGAGCGCATATGCGATTTAAACTTCTTCATATCGGCGCCCTGAAGCTCTTCACCTGTAGGTAAATTCACAGAGCGTGGATTAACCTGACGGCCGTTTAAGT
The DNA here is from genome assembly GCA_028289285.1 of Alphaproteobacteria bacterium. Classification (GTDB taxonomy): domain Bacteria; phylum Pseudomonadota; class Alphaproteobacteria; order Micavibrionales; family Micavibrionaceae. The sequence continues at coordinate 126,691 of JANQRF010000003.1, read as the reverse complement.
GAACTTCATAATGCAAGTGCGGGCCTGTCGAACGTCCCGTGGAACCGACATAGGCAATTACTTCGCCTTGTTTCACACGCTGACCGGTTTTAACTTTGTTTTTGCTCATATGGGCATAGGCGGTTTTCAGTGAAGAGTTGTGGCGGATTCGGATATATTTCCCGTAGCCGCTGACCCAGCCAACCTTTTCAACAACGCCGTCCCCGGCGGCATAAATCGGTGTCCCGGTTGGGGCTGCAAAATCCACGCCTTTATGCATTTTGTTATAGCCCAGAATCGGATGGCGGCGCATACCGTAACCGGAAGACATACGCGCCCCGTCAATCGGCGTTTTCATCAGCGTGCGTTTAATGCTTAAACCGTTCGGTCCGAAATAATCTGTACGTCCGTCCTGCATATCAAAACGGTAAAGCGGGATCGGCTTATCGTTCAATGTCAGGTTCGCGTAAAGAATATTTCCTGTTTCAGCGACATGCCCGTCTTCAGTTTCAAAGCTTTCATACATGATCTCAATTGTATCGCCCTGGCGGATATCGCGCTGAAAGTCGACATTCCAGGAATAGATGCGGATCGCATTGGCCACTACCGGCACCGGAATACCTGCCTTTGCGGCCGAGCCGTATAAAGACACTTCAATCTGTGCGCGCTCTGCCCGCACCACACGCTTAACTTCTTTTTCATCTAAAGAGGTTGCATACCCCTCTTCATCTTTTTCAACGACGACTGTTTTAATCGGGCTTAAAGGAATTTTCAGCCGTGCAAATTCAAGGTTTCCTTCTTGCGTTTCAGACGGGGTGAAATGCATATGCACATCCTGCCCGGCTTTCAGATCACGCGGATCGAATGTCTCTTTCATAGATTCAACAACTTTATTGGCTTCGCTATGACCGATGCCTGCTTCTTCCATGATCGCGCCAAGCGCATCACCGGGCTCAACAGTCACAATTTTATCTGTCGGGCGTAGAGCCGAACGTGTCATCGCAGAGACAAGGGAAAGCTGCCCGTACAGGCTGCCATCCAGCATGCCCGCTATACCTTCCTGATCGTTCGACGTTTTATCATAGACAGGTGCATTGCTGTGCAACGCCATGACAGATGTGGCCAGCATTGGCACGCCAACGAGAATCAAAGCAATGGGAAGAACAAGATAGCGCAAACGCATATGGCCCTGTTTCGTATACAAATACCGGTCTTTGAGCATCAACAGCTTTGCGCTTTTGACTTTCAGATAGGCTAAAATCTTTTCTGACGTCTTAATGGCAGGGCTGTAGTCAATCTCTGCCGCTTTAGACATCAAGGTGCGCGTTAACGTGATGATGCTATTCGTTAAATCTTTAAGAGTAAAATTCATACCAAATATGCGTAAATGACAAGATTTGTAAGAGCAAGACATACGATCGTAAGAAACCGAACGCGTGCTGTTATCTTATCATACTCCCTTTCCCATTACCGCAATAAAAATACATAAAACGCTTTTGAGCGCGTTAATCCCTTAATTACACGCCTTAGTGATAGCCTCATGCGCCGCGCTAGAGCCTTTTAAGCTGAATGTGTCCGTGGTGAGCGTGCCGCGGCGCGATGTGCCTTTCACAACCATTCTGGACCCTTTACGAACCGCATTTGCAATCCGGTTATCCATGTCCGCATCGGGTGCCCAGGCTGATTCATCCTGTGTGAATAATTTAAATTTCGTCCCGCTAATATCCAAAGTAGCTTCGCTGCCGTCTTTATACGGATAGCCTGTAATGTAACTAAAAACGTTTTTAGACCCTTCCGCCGGACGGTGCGTGATCAACGCATAAATCTTGCCCCGGCGCGTATAATTGCCTTCTTCTTTAATGGGCGTAGCGGCCATATAACAGACCGTATTCCCGTTTTCCTTAAACGTATAAGCCGACCACGCATCATGCGTGCTCAAAAGCTTTGGCTCAGAGGCCTGCGCAGCGCCTGCACCTACAACCAGAATAAGAATGCCAAGCGCAAAATGCTTAAAGGCAGTAATTTGAAACGTCATCTATAAGGTCCTCTTAGCCGTTTATTTTTAACAAATAATCCCCAAATTTAAGCCCTTTTGCGCAAAGCACAAGGGCCTAAGGCGCCTTTTTCCTAAAAAATCCAAAGGCAGGCTTTTTGGGTGATCCGAACTCAATACGGTTTCGTAAACAGATAAAATGACAAAAATAAGGTCAAAGCCTTATGAAACAACAGTTTTTGTATGAAAATATGCTTGTAAATCCGCTGCGCTTTCGTGTTAATGAGATGATGGAACCGTCCATATCTCAGGCAAGTGCGGAAATAACGCATGAAGCGCTGCTCGGCTATGTGGCCAAAGAGCAGGACAAGGATGCCTTCGCCCGGCTTTTCACCCATTTTGCCCCGCGGATTAAATCCTATTTGATGAAAGGTGGCGCCAGCCAGGATCAGGCCGATGAGCTGGCCCAGGAAACCATGCTGGCTGTCTGGGATAAAGCAGATAAATATAATCCCGATAAAGCCGCTGCCAGCACATGGATTTTCACCATTGCCAGAAATAAAAGAATTGATGCGCTGCGCCGCATGAAAAGACCTGATTACGAACCTGAAGATCCGGCCCTTGTCGCCGATGATATGCCTCATGCGGATGAACGCATCGGCACGGAGCAGGAAGCCGGTATTTTGGAAACAGCTCTTGAGACCTTACCAAAAGAGCAGGCCGAGCTCCTCTACAAATCTTTTTTTGAAGATAAAACCCATAGCGATATTGCAGCGGAAACAAAAATCCCGCTTGGCACGGTAAAATCGCGGATCCGCCTCGCGCTCGAACGGCTGCGCGGTCAGAATGCAGTGAAAGCCCTAGGAAAGTGAACCGACAATGAGTACCGATTTAACGCAACATGAGATGAAGGATAAAATGCAAACGCAATACGAAACAATGTTGATGGAATATGCCGCCGGGGTTCTTGATGAAGCCCAGTCCCTGGTCATGGGTGCGCATGCCTCCTTGTCTCCTTATGCGCGCCGGATGCTCAAAAAATATGAGTGTTTGGGCGGGGCGATGTTAAGTGCCCATTGCGAGCCTATCTCCATGAAAAAAGATGCTCTGGATTGTGTCATGGCACAGCTGGATCAAAAACGTGCAGAGACTAAAGATGAACAAACATCCGCACAGCCTTGTCACTTTGAAGGTGTGTCTTTGCCAAGCTGTTTGAAAGACTATCTCGACCAGCCAAGCTGGCAGAACATCTATCCGGGCATGGCCATTCAGAATATTGAAACATCTTGCCTCAAATCAAAAGCCAGGTTGTTGAAAGTTGATCCGGGTGTGAAAACCCCTGAACATTCTCACCGCGGTGTTGAAATGACTTTGATGCTCGATGGCGCCTTTCACGATGAAAGCGGCACCTATAGCCGCGGCGATTTAATCATCGTTGATGAGGACTATACCCATCAGCCAATCGCGGATGAGCGCACAGGCTGCATTTGCCTGGTCGTCACCACAGCCCCGATCAAGCTCACAGGCTGGAAGCGTCTCTTTAATCCGTTTCTAAAGTAAAAAAACCACATCATTATTATTGACATAATAATGAATATTGGCTATATGTCTTCTTTTTCGGAGAGAAGACATGGCGACCATGGTTGCAAACAGTTTAGCTTTACAAGCGTTACTGAGACAAAATGAAATTCAGGCCAATAACTATGCGCAGCTTACTGAACGGATCTTACAAAATACGGCTCAATACGGGATACCTGTCATAACAGACCGCAGGCCGAATACACCTTATACAGTTGCATTGCCGGAGCAAGGATGTCCGGAAGACTCTCTAAATATCCGCGCTGCTGTTTTAAAAACAACCGGCCATGTTGAAACTGTGATTGAGACTTTTTCTCTTTACTGTACGACCTGGAAAAGAACGATGGCACAACATATCGGCTATCAAGATCAAGTCATTACAGGCTTTGTAGATGCTCTAACAGAATTTGATCAAATGATTGAATCTTTTGACCTAACAGACGAACAAAAAAGCGACATCAAGATTCCGGAATTAAGAGAAGCCCTCGATACAATTCACAAGGATGTTGTAGAGTTTTTTAACGCTCTTGAAAAAGAACTGGCAGTCCATTCATCCATCGGAAATAAACAAACAAGGCAACCAGCCTAACTTGATCTATTCCCCTGCTGCAGGCTCTTCGGCTGCAGCTGTTTCTGCTGTTTCTTCCGGCTCAGGGGCAAATTCGGCTTTTTCAGTTGCGATTTCAGCTGCGCTTGGCAGAGGCGCAGGACTATCGGCCAGCGTACGCAGCCAGGCAATCATCGCCGCGCGGTCTTCAGGCTTTTTAATGCCCAGATAGTTCATTTTTGTGCCCGGCGCATATTTCTTGGGCTTCCACAGGAAATAGTTCAGTGATTGATAGGTCCAGTTCGCTACGCCATTAGCGGTCAGCGCGCCGGAATAGCTAAACCCGCTGGCATGATGTTTTGGTTTATTCACCGTATTCCAAAGATACGGGCCAACCCCGTTCGGACCGCCTTTTTCAAAGCTGTGACAGGCCGCGCAGGCCTTGGCGAGCTTTTCCCCGCGGGCGATATCTGCGGCAGCCACAAGATGCAATACAGGCTCAGGCAGCTGGATTTTAGGAGCCGCGCCCGCCGCGCCGCCTTCTGCCACTTCCACATGAAAGGCATTTTCTTCCAGCTCTTCAGGATGGACCAGTTTTTTGGAAATAAACCCGGACAGGGACGCCACGATTCCGGCCACAAGCAGCGCTGCAAAAATCTTGTTAAATTCCATTCCGCCCATATGTTGACCCTATTTTCGTGGAAGCTTGTGGAAGCTGTTGATTGAGGTGACTTGTCATTCTTTACGTTTTTAGACTATATCAAGATCATCCAAGGCTTGTCGAGGGGCAAAGGCGCCCCCCATGCACAGATATTTATTATCGCAGGCAGGCAGGCTATAAAAATGATAAAGGTCAAATACCATGAGCAAAACAATCGCATTTCAGGGCTTTGCAGGCGCATACTCGGATATGGCCTGCCGCGCCGTTTATCCGGACTGGGAAACGCTTCCTTGTGAGACGTTTGATGATGCGTTTGCGGCGCTGATCGACGGTAAGGCCGATCTGGCCATGATCCCGATTGATAATACGCTTGCGGGCCGCGTGGCTGATGTGCACCGGCTTTTGCCTCATAGCGGCGTCTCGATTATCGGCGAGCATTTTCAGCCGATCCAGCACGCGCTGATGGCCCCGAAAGGCGCGAAGATAGAGGCTCTGAAGCACGTCCACAGCCATATCCACGCCCTGCCCCAATGCCGCAAGGTCATCAATGAGCTCGGGCTGAAATCCCATGTTCATGCCGATACGGCAGGCGCCGCGCAGGATGTTGCGACAAAAGGCGACCCCACCCATGCTGCGATTGCCTCGGCCCTGGCGGCTGACATTTACGGCCTCGACATCCTGCGTGATGATGTGCAGGACGCCGATCACAACACGACCCGCTTTTTGATCCTGGCGCGCGAAGCTGATGTCCCTGCCTATGAAGAAGGCACTTTATATATGACAAGCTTTTTCTTTTCCGTGCGCAATATCCCGGCCTCGCTCTATAAGGCGCTTGGCGGATTTGCAACCAACGGCGTGAATATGGTCAAGCTGGAATCCTATGTCGATGAGAAGTTCCAGGCCGCGCAATTTTACGCCGACGTCGTGGGCCATCCGGAACAGCGCCCGCTCCAGCTTGCCATGGAAGAGCTTGGCTTTTTTGCAGGTGATGTCACCATTATGGGCACCTATAAAGCGCATCCTTTTCGCAGCTAGAGTTAATTTGGCATCGCCAAAAAGCTATGATAGGGTCGCTCTTAAGTTAACTTTAAAGATTGGACAATATTGATGCCTTCACACGCCCAGCTTGCCGCAAAACTTCTTCGCGATGCCGCCACGTTTTTCAGAACCATCTCTGAGCAAAACCCGCCGCTCAAAGAACAAATGGATGAAAATGCTTCTGTGTTCGATCAGGTCGCCGATCTTGTAGAGCAGGATCCAAACGGTGTGATTGAAGAAAATCAGTAAGCCTTAAAATGCGCCTGTATAAATCAGGCCGAGCAAAACAATTCCAAGAATAATCCGATAAAGTGCAAACGGTGCGAAAGACCGTTTTTCGAGCCATTTCATCATCAATGCGATCGCCGCCCAGCCGGAGACAAAAGCAAGGCCCGCAGCCATAAACGCATCCGCACCAAGTTGTAAATTCCCGCTTTGCGCCAGATCAATCCCGGACAGCGTCCCTGCGCCTGCAATCGCAATAATCGCCAACAACAATGAAAAATGCGCAGCTTCCATCCGGCTATAGCCAAGAAACAAAGCGGTAGTCATGGTAATACCAGAGCGCGATGTGCCCGGCACCAGCGCCAATATTTGCGCAAACCCGATCAGGCTTGCATGTTTGGCCGTCATATCTTTCAGTGTTTTTGTGCCTGTAAAATATTTATCCGCCACCCACAAAACAATCCCGAAGATCAGAGTCATCCAGGCCATAACTGTCAGAAGACACACAAAAGAAGGCTGCGCTTTATGCAGCAAAAACCCTGCAATCACGGCAGGCACGGAAGCCAGAATAATATGTGCAAAAAGCTTTTGACCAGCCGAGCCTTTTTGCAAAAACCCGCAGACCATCTCAGCCACATCTTTACGATAATAGACCAGAACCGAAAGTAACGTTCCAACATGCACAGCGACATCCAGCGTGCGGTTTTGAGTCCAGCACAGATCAACGCTCTCCCCACTTAAAAGATGATGAGTCAGCACCAAATGCCCGCTGGAACTGATAGGTAAAAATTCAGTAATACCCTGGACCAGCGCGAGTATAATGAGCGAAAAAAGAGGCATGGACAGACGGTTTCACAGCGTTAAACTAAGCTCTTAGTTAATCAGGAAACGGAAAGGCACGCAATGACGGCATTTGTCGGCATTATAGGTTTTGTGTTCGGTTTTGCCTTTGGGGTGAGCATTATCGGCATTTTCCTTCGTGCCCGGTCAAAATCAGAGCTGATAGAGAATAAATCCCTGCGCTGGACCTATGGGCTGGCTGTCTGGATTTTTGCAGGCTTTGGGGCCTGGGCCGCCTTATGGATCTATGAGGCTTATTTTCTCTCTTGATTTTAGGCATGCGCCCTCTAGGTTGATCAATAGATAATCGCAACATCAGGAGAATTTTATGCGCTTTCTTTTCCCTCTGCTTACAGTTTTTGCTCTGATCTCTGTGCCTGCCCACGCACAGATTGAACGCTATACATTCGATAAAGCCCATACCCAGATTTTATTCTTTGTCGATCATCTGGGCTTTTCCATGTCGCAGGGCGAGTTCCACAACTATGACGGGTTTTTTGAATTTAACCGCGGCGAGCCTGAAAAATCCAAAGTCGAGGTGACCATCAAAACCGACAGCATCGACATGGATCACGAGAAATGGAACGATCATATGAAGAATGATGATTTCTTCAAAGTCGATGAGTTCCCGGAAATGACATTCAAAAGCACAGGCATTGAAGTGACCGGTGACGATACGGCCAACATCATGGGTGATTTAACGATCCTTGGCGTGACGAAACCCGTCACACTTAAAACCGTGCACAATAAATCAGGCGTACATCCGTTTAATCAGAAATTTGTCGCCGGTCTTTCGGCCACAACGACCGTAAAACGCTCTGATTTCGGCATGACTTACGGTCTGCCGATGATCGGTGATGACATTGAAATCCGCCTTGAAGTCGAAGGCTTCCGTGAAGGCGGCGAGGTCGTCAACGAATAGGCTTTAGTAAGTGTCATTTAAAAACACAGACACACAATATGGGGCGCTGGCCAAGCTTTTGCACTGGGCCGGCGCCTTCATTATTCTGGGTCTGTGTATTGTCGGCTTTATTATGGTTGATATGGCCTACAGCCCGGAAAAGCTGCAGCTCTATGCCAATCATAAATCTTTTGGCCTCCTCATCCTGCTTCTGGTTTTGCTGCGGATCGGCTGGAAATTTTTATCCCCTGCTCCGGCTGCTTTAACCACACATCAGGCCTGGGAAAAACTTCTCGCCAAAGGTGCGCATCTCTTTTTATATTTTGCGATGATCGCCATGCCGCTCTCGGGCTGGGTCATGTCCTCCGCAGGAGAATTTCCGGTGACATTCTTCGGTCTGACTTTGCCGCCTTTGACCGGGAAAGATGAAACGCTTTTTGAACTCTCCAAATTCACGCACTGGCTTTTGGCCTATGGTCTGATGGGCGTCATCGGCCTGCACGCAGCAGGCGCATTCAAACATCACATCATTGATAAAGATGAAACGCTGTCACGCATGATGTTCGCAAAACATCCGGCCGCCGTGTTTGGCCTGATCGGTATTCTCGGTGCGTTCTTTGCGACTGTCGCCTATTTCACGTTTATGCCGCTTTTTAAAAGTCAGGTAGAAATTCAAACAACTGATACGCAAATTGAAATCACCCAGACAGAAACGGATAATGCCCTGCCCCCCCATAGCTGGATTGTCGACAAAGAAAATACCTCGATCAATTTTGAAGCGTCCATGTATGGCCAGAATTTCACAGGCATATTTAATGATTATGATGCCGATATCATTTTTAATCCTGACGATTTAAGTGCAGGCAATCTGACTGTGCGTATCCGCACGAACTCTGCCGTCACAGGCAATGCGGACCGGGATTCGCAAATCACAACTGAAGACTGGTTTTTCGCAGAAAGCTATCCCGAAGCCATTTTTCAAAGCCGTGTGATTGAACAGATGGAAGGGTCCAATTATCTCGCTATCGGGGATTTGACTTTACGCGGCGTCACCATGCCTGTCCGGCTGTATTTTACACTGGAGATTCAGGGAAAAACGGCTGAGGTCACCGCCACAGCAGATTTAAACCGCCTGGATTACGGAATCGGCCAGGGGGACTGGCAAAATACGGATACGGTGGGTGCGGATGTTGCAGTTCAGATTTCCCTCATCGCCAGACAACCATAAATTTCAACTACCTACAGACCTTATCCACAATTAGGGGCTATGAAAATTGTCCATCTTGGGCTACTCTTCTCTGATCATGAGAACGCTCTATCACCTTTGGTTGCACCCGTTTTCGCGCAAAGTGCGAATCGTGCTGGGTGAAAAAAAGCTGGAAGCCGATCTGCAGATTGAGAAAATCTGGGAGCGCCGCACAGACTTCCTGGCCATGAACCCTGCGGGCGATGTGCCCGTTCTGGTCGAACCAGACGGGACCAAGCTCGCCAATTCGCAGGTGATTTGCGAATATCTTGAAGAGGTTTACCCGGATGTCGATCTGCTCGGCAAAGACCCGGTTCAGCGCGCAGAAACGCGCCGATTGGTCAGCTGGTTTGACGTCAAGTTTAACCGTGAAGTTTCGGATAACCTTCTTGGTGAAAAGCTCATGAAACGGTTTTTAAAATTGGGCGAGCCGCACGGACCGTCTATTCGTGCAGGCCATGCCAATATTCATTATCACATGGATTATATCGGTTTTCTGACCGACAAGCGCAAATGGCTGGCAGGCGAGGAATTTTCGCTCGCCGACATTGCCGCCGCGGCGCATCTCTCAGCCATTGATTATATCGGCGATGTGCCCTGGGATGAGCATCAGGCGGCGCATGACTGGTACGCGCGGGTAAAATCCCGCCCCAGCTTCAAGCCGCTTTTGGAAGACCGTATTCCGGGCTTCATGCCGGTTGATCATTACGAAGACGTCGATTTTTAAAAAAGAATTATAAAGCGCTCCTTAGTCATGTAAGGGGCGCTAAAATCATTTTGGTGGGTGTTTATGTCTTTAGACGATAAAAGCAAACGACTTTTTTGCTTCGGCTACGGCTATAGCTGCGATTATCTCGGCTATGAGCTGCAGCGTCTTGGCGGCTGGACGTTGAGCGGCACCACCCGCGATCAGGACAAACGAAAGAACCTGCTTACCCGCCGGATCCGTACCCATCTGTTTGATTATAATTATCCGCTCCCTGATGCGGATAAAATTTTACGTGATGTGACGCATGTTCTGATTTCAACCCCGCCCGATGATGAAGGCGACCCGGCGTTTTTGGCGCACGCACATGACATTGCCCGCATGCCGAATTTGCAATGGCTCGGCTATCTCTCCACGACAGGCGTGTATGGCGACCGGCAGGGCGGCGTGGTAGATGAAAGCGCGGAAATACGCCCGACGTCCAAGCGCGGGTCACGCCGTGCGCTGGCTGAAGACCAATGGCTCTCCCTGTACCGCGATTACGGAACGCCCGTGCATATTTTCCGTCTTGCCGGGATTTACGGTCCAGGCCGAAGCGCGCTGGACAGCGTGCGCGCAGGTGTCGCCCGGCGCATCGATAAGCCGGGGCAGGTTTTTAACCGCATTCATGTCGAAGATATTGCCCAAACGATTATCGCTTCTTTTCACCGCCCTAACCCGGGCGCAGCCTATAACCTCGCCGATGATGCGCCTGAACCAAGTCATGAAGTGATCCGCTATGCGTGTGAACTTTTGGAACTTGAAGTCCCGCCGCTCATCCCCTTCAACGAAGCGGACATGGCGCCGATCGCGCTCAGCTTTTATAAAGACAACAAACATGTGCTGAACAACCGGATTAAAGAAGAGCTTGGCGTACAGCTCCGCTATCCGAATTACAAGCTTGGTCTGGAAGGCTGTCTGGCAGCGGAAGCAGCAGCGTCCCAGGCATTTAAAGAAGCTAATTATTCAGGGATATAAATCAGGCTTTTTGTTCCCATCCGCCTGTTTCACTTTGAAACCAGTAGGTCACCTCATGCCCGGCCTCTTTATAGTCTTTCCAGCGCGCCCGCGCCGCCTCGACCTGATCGCTCTGATGATCTTCCAGCATTTCGCAACATAAAGAAAAATCATTTAGTTTTTCACTCAATGCACCGCCGCACAGAATAAGCACATCCGCCTCATTTTGGTTTTCATCTGTGTCTGAAATCAAAACCGGTTGCAGATTTGCATGATCTTCATTCGCAAGCCCGTGCGGTAAAAACGAGTCATCCCGGTAGGTCCAAAGCTGCTCGCTCATTTTTTTAGCCATGTTTTTATCCGCACAATGCACAAGCACTTTGCGCCCGCCCGTATAGGCTTTCATCAAAATCGCAGGCAGCGCCTGATCAAGCGGCTGACGGGTCAGGTGATAAAACCGGATTTCACTCATAAGCCTCTTCCACTAACTGATCGAGCGAACGTACACCAAAGCCAGTCCCACCTTTGGGCGTTGTCGGCTTATCGGATTTCCACCAGGCCGTCCCTGCAATATCCCAGTGCGACCATTTCACATCTTTATCAATGAAATGCTCTAAAAACCCTGCGGCAGAACAGGCCCCGCCCCAGCGCCCCAGCGAGCCAAGATTTTTTAAATCCGCAACACTGCTTTCCATTTCGGTGCGGAACGCTTCATCAAGCGGCATGCGCCAGATTTTCTCACCGGATTTTTCAGCCGCTGCGCTCATATTCTTCCAGAGCGTGTCATCATTTGAAAAGACACCGCAATATTCAAAGCCAAGCGCAACCATGATCGCGCCTGTGAGGGTTGCCAGATCGACAATCATTTTCGGTTTATATTTTTTCTGCACATAGGTCAGTGCATCGGCCAGCACAAGGCGCCCTTCCGCGTCCGTATTCAAAACCTCAATCGTTTTTCCCGCCATCGAGGTAATGATATCGCCCGGACGATACGCGTTTGACGACGGCATATTTTCAACCAGCCCGACAATACCGACCACATTCGCTTTGGCTTTGCGCGTGGCCAGGGATTTCATCAGCCCCACCACAGCTGCAGACCCGCCCATATCCATTTTCATCTCATCCATACCGCCCGCAGGCTTGATGGATATGCCGCCCGTATCAAAAGTCACACCCTTGCCGACAAAGGCGATCGGCCCGCCTTTTTTCGTTTTTGATGCGCCGTTCCAGCGCATCACAACAACGCGGGATGGACGCGCAGAGCCCTGCCCGACAGCCAATGCCGCGCCCATGCCAAGCGTTTTCATTTTCTTTTCATCTAAAACTTCCACCTGCACGCCAAGCGGTTTCAGTTCTTTGGCAATTAATTTTGCGTAGCTATCCGGATAGAGATCATTTGGCGGCATATTGATGAGATCACGCGCAAGCTCTATTCCATCTGCGCTCGCGGCCAGGCGTTTATACAGTTTCGAGGCGGCTGCAAATTTGCCGCCGACAAAAACTGCTTTTTTCAGCTTTGGTTTTTTGGCAGCCTTGGCTTTGGCGTCTTTGCCTTTATACGCATCGAAATGATAACTGCGCAGACGTAAGCCTAACGCCATATGGGCAGCCACATCGCTTTCACTGATTTTTGATTTTGCAGGCAGCTTTGCGCCAAAAATAGAGGCGCTTTCAATCCCCATGGATTTTAAAAACGGCAGCGCTTTCCCGCCAGCCGCTTCCGCCTTTAAAGCATCCAGCTTTTTTAAATCGCCCAACCCAAGCACAAGGGCGCGCCCCGCTTTTGCCGCCGAAGATAATGGCACGCTCAAAACCTGCCCGTTTTCACCTTTAAAGTTTTTGGCGTTTTTCATGGCTGCTTTAACAAGCGCGCTATCGCCTTTGGACAGGACGGATAGATCCGGCTTTAAATCGGCGCCCGTACACAGGATAAAGGCATCAGCTTTCGCAGGGGCTTTGGACGTAAAGGAACAGGTCAGGGTCATGGTTTTTTCTAGGCTCTTCTTGATTTGGTTTTTTGTGTCTCTTCTTATATAAAGCCTTTAGAGCCCATCGACCAGAGGGGTTTTAAAGGCATGCACGCATGATTGTGGACAGATATATTTTCAGGCAAATTGGATGGGCAACGCTCTTTGTCGCCCTGACGCTGGCTGCGATTATCCTGCTCACCCAGTCTTTGCGTTTTTTAGAGCTGGTGATTGATGCAGGGGCATCCGGCATATCATTTTGGATTTTGACCTTTTTGGCTCTGCCGCGCTTTCTTGAAGTGATCCTGCCGCTTGCTTTAGGCATTGCCGTTCTCTTTATTTATAACCGCCTGGCACAAGACAGTGAAATGGCCGTGATGCGCACGGCAGGCCTGTCACCAATGCGCCTTGGCCGTCCGGTCCTTATGCTTGCCGGTCTGATTACCCTAATCATGTTTTATATTGTCATGTGGCTCGGGCCCGTCTCGCTTTCGCTCATGCAAAATATGCGGCAGATTATCAAGGCCGAATATTCCACTATCTTGTTCCGCGAAGGCGTGTTTAACGAGCTTGGCGATGATATCACCGTCTATGTCCGCAGCCGTAATGAAGACGGCGAGCTAATCGGACTACTTATCCATGACAGCCGAGAAACCCTCGAACGCCCGATCACAATTATGGCCGCGCGCGGCGTCATTGTTGAAACAGATGAAGGCCAGCAGGTCATTGTCTATGACGGTGTGCGCCAGAGCTTTAACCCGGAAAGTGCCGTGCTCACCCGGCTTGATTTTACGCAATATTCCCTGGATCTGCCCGAACCCGAAGGCGTGCGCGTTCGCTGGCGTGAACCCGAAGAGCGCACTATTATTCAGCTTTTAAACCCGAACATGTCCAACCAGCGTGATGTCGATAACCTCGATATATTCCGCACCGAAGTGCAGCGGCGCTTGATCGTTCCGTTCCTGCCGCTCAGTTTTGGATGCATTGCCTTATGTTGTCTTTTGATCGGGCCGGTGAATCGCAGAGGACAATCAAAGCGTATTATTTTAGCAACGGCTTTAATCATCAGCGTTCAGGCGGCTGTCCTTGGCGCAAGTAATCTGGCGACACAAAATGCGCTTGGCATTTATCTCCTCTATGCTTTGATCCTTCTGCCGATTGCGGCCAGCTTGTTTATCCTCAGCCCCTATGCAGAGCGCCTGCGCCACAGGCTGCTCTATCAACAAAAAGAGGGGGCCGCATGACCAAAAGCTTTTTCCCTTCAACCTTAAGCCGCTATATCAGCCGTAGCTATGCGTTAAGTTTTCTCGTGATGCTGTTAGGGCTTCTCGGCCTTGTCTATTTATTCGATACGATTGAGCTGTTCCGCCGCGCCAATAAATTCGATGACGTGCCGCTTTCCCTTGTCATTCAGATGGGGTTTTTAAAACTCCCTGAAGTTGGGCAGATTATTTTGCCCTTCGCCGTTTTGTTCAGTGCCCTGCTCACTTTCTGGTCGCTGTCCCGCCGCTCCGAGCTTGTGATTTTCCGCGCTGCCGGCCTGTCCGCCTGGCAGTTTTTAGGACCTATTGCAGGGATTGCGCTCCTGATCGGTGTTTTGCAGATCACTGTGATTAATCCGTTTGGCGCACTTTTGCTCAGCCGCTTTGATGCGCTTGAAAAAGTGCACCTGGACAGAAGCCCAAACCTTATTAGTTTCTCTGCGCAGGGTCTCTGGCTGCGTCAGGAAACGGATGACGGCTATGTGATTTTGAATGCAGAAAAAGTCGATATGCCGGACTGGACCTTGCAGAACACGATGGCGCTTTTCTTCACTGAAAATGATAAATTTCTCCGCCGCATTGACGCGCCAAAGGCAAATCTGGGAGACGGTCAGTGGAATTTCGACTCTGCGGTGACAAATATTCCGGGCATGGCGGCTCAAAACGATGCGTTCTTATCTTTGGCAACCGATCTCACCATTCCGGACATTGAAGAAAGTTTTGCCGATCCGCAGACCGTTCCGTTCTGGCGGTTGCAACGATTTATTGATGTTTTAGATGCCACCGGCTTTGATTCGACCGCCGTGCGAATCCATCAGCAAACACTTCTTGCCCAACCGCTTTTACTCATGGCCATGATTCTTCTGGCCGCCTCGGTTGCGCTTCGACCGCAACGCAGCGGCGGTACCAGCCAGTTGATTATTATTGGAGTTGTGATCGGGTTTTGCATATTTCTTGGGTCGAGTTTCCTTCAGGCGCTTGGCGCTTCGGGCCAGTTACCGCCGATTCTGGCCGCCTGGTTCGCGCCGGTGATCTGCCTTATGTTAGGTATTGGTGCAATTATGTCACTCGAGGACGGATAAGTTCTGTGCAAAGGGGCCTATCCCGTTGATTTTCAAATTGACCTATGGTTATTTCGGGTATGGAATGTAAGTTGAGCTTTTATCAACTTATTTTTTTATGAAAAAACACTGCGTATAATATTTCAAATTTTAGAGGACGTTAAGGATAAACAAACCAATTCGGGTTAGGTTTTAATCTGGGGTGATATTGGGGACGTACATACAACAATGAATAAAACATCTTTAAAACACGCACATATCGTTTTGATCGCCGTTTTTTCGCTTTCGCTTGCGGCCTGTTCAACAACTAAAGAACCTATTTATGTAGGGGACATCGAAGTCCATGACCCGTATGAAGGCTTTAACCGGGCGATGCTGGATGTCAATGAAGGCGTTGATACTGTGCTCTTAGAACCTGTAGCCCGCGGATACCGCGCAGCCACACCAAAAGCTTTCCGCTATGCACTGCGTAACTTCCTGCGCAACCTGAAAAGCCCGATCATTATTGGAAATGAATTACTGCAGGGTGATCTTGAAGGCGTCGGCAATGCGACCGCCCGGATGGTGATCAATACACTGGCCGGCTTTGGCGGTATCTTAGATCTCGCAGCTGACGGCGGTATTGAATACCAGCCTGAAGATTTCGGACAAACCCTGGCCGTCTGGGGCGTGGATAACGGGCCGTATTTCGTGATCCCGATTCTCGGCCCGACGACAACGCGTGATAGTTTCGGCATGCTTGTCGATGCCTATGCTGATCCGCTGCGCCTGTATCTGTTCAATACCGATCAGGAAGCATGGCATTATGGCCGCCTGGGTGCAGGCATCGTCGATCAGCGTGAAGAGCTTCTCAATGTTCTGGATGATCTGCGCCGGAATTCCTTTGATTATTACGCAGCTCTACGGAGTGCCTATATTCAAAGACGGGCCGCTCTGATCCGTGATGAGAACCCGGATATTTCCGCAGGACCTGCTATTCCGGATTATGACTGATAGCTGAATTATTCTTTTAAAACAGCGCCTTTATTACAAGGCGCTGTTTTTTTAGCCCTTGTCTGGCCATATTTCTTCTATATAGTTACATAAGACTTACGATCACAAAGAGGGCTTTTTCCATGATCAAAACAGGAAAATTTCTTATTCCGGTTTGCGCCCTTGGGCTTTTTATACCTCTTGGTACGGCGCAAGCTTATACAATAAATATTTCAGAGCAACGGGCAGCCCCCCAACTGGTTTCAGAAATATCGACAGCCGCCAATCCGATTGGCACGGGGGCGCAAAAATTCGTCGATACTATGGGCAAGCGTGCGATCGGCTTTTTAGGCAACGGTTCGCTCTCCCAAGCGCAAAAGCAAGCTGAATTCAGAAAGTTGCTGCGCACCTCTTTTGACCTGAAAACCATTGGACGCTTTGCGCTTGGCCGCTACTGGCGCAGCGCGACATCAGCCCAGCAAAAGGAATATCAGCGCCTGTTTGAAAAAATGGTCGTGGATGTCTATTCCGCCCGGTTTGAAGAATATCAGGGGCAAGATTTAGACGTGCGCTCTTTTCGCAGAGACGGGGACAAAGATACAATTGTCACCTCCTACATTGTTCCGGACGCCGGGCAGGAGATTCAGGTCGACTGGCGGGTACGGTATAAAAAAGGCCGCTATAAAATCGTTGATGTGATTATTGAAGGGGTAAGCATGTCGCTCACACAACGCTCTGACTTTTCAAGTGTGATCCAACGCGGCGGCGGAGATATTCAGGCATTGCTCGTCCACCTGCGCGGTAATTAATTATCCCCCGCCTCTGCCACCACCGCTTAAGGCTTGTTGAATACCACCACCTACACCGGCCAGTCCGCCTTTTAATTGGCCGCCAAGAAGCGCGCCACCACCGGCAATGTATTTGGAAAGACCTTCGGCCGGATCACCAGACTTATCACTAAAGCCAGAGACACCTGCATTCATCCAGCGCAGAATATTGTCCGGAATCATATCAATAAGTTTGAAGCTCGACATCCCGATCATGTACACAATAATCGCATACATCACCGTATAGAAAAATTCATCAACCGGGCCGCGGAACATTGTCTCAGGAGACGGTGGTGCATCACTTCCCGGCCCGCTATTCTCACCGCTGGCAGCAGGAGATTCAAAGCACGATGCCGTTGTCTCCGGATCATGCCCGGCAAGATTTCCAACCATCAGATAGAAAATCTCATTCATCACCTTGACCATGGCACTGAAAATTGTAATGGCGGCCAACAGGCCTACAACGATTAAAATCGGCCGGATGAAAATTTCAAAAATCAGGAAGTAGCCGCCGGATGCCGCTTCCCCGGACATACCCTCCCCATCAATACGCAAATGCGCCAAAGCCCAGAGCGGGACACCGACCATCGCCTCGAACAGGCCTTTCACCCAGTCAACGACGGCAAAAAAGAAATAGATGAACGGCATGAACGGCAATACATAAAACAATAGGAAGCCAATCAAGACACCCACACCGGCCACCGTAAAATAAAAGCTGGCAAAGCTAAAAGCAGCCGGAGAGAATTTTTGTGCTTCCTGAATAAGCGCCATCGCCCCGCCGGCAGCCCCTGCAAAAATAGAAATACCAACAGACCGGATCGCATTTTCAATCAGGGTTTTTCCGACAGAGGACATTTGGGCCAGGGGGTGAATATCCACATTCTTACACAAATCAAATAACCCGCGCGTTCCAAATAAAAGATTAACCGTATCGATGAACATATTCCCTGTTGCTTTGGTCTGAAAAGAAAGATCATCCGACCTAAAGCCTGACTCTATAAAAGCTTCATAAGGCTTGTTCATGATATAGGCTTTTGCATTGTCTGCCGGATCTTCTTCATCTGCAGAATCGCTGGATCTCACATCCGGATTATACATGGTTTTCACATCGATATTCATATCGCTGAGCATTTTGGCCTGACGTGTCCTCTCCATAACAATTGGCATGGATAAAACTGTTGGCGCGCTTTGAATAGCCTCTGTGAAAGCGCCGTTTTGCTTGGCGATTTCATTATACCAGATGGCTGCTCCTGCCCATCCATATTCGCTCATTTTATCTTCAGGTTTTAATCCCCCGCTTTCCATTTGTTTTTCGATAGCATTTGGAATTTCTGCACTGACTTCGTCATAAATTTCTTTTGCGGCTTTTGAAAAATATTCGTTATTAACACCTGTATCAATTGTGGAATCACTTCCATCCAAAGTAGAATGTTTTATATTCATCTTCTCTGCACGCTCATCGATACCGTATTTTCCACTCACCCACATATCCTGTATAAGTTCGGCATATATATTTTGAATATACGCAACGCCGGGTTCGGCAATACTGCCGATATTCATCGAAAGCTCACCGCATACCGGAACGATTCCTCCTTTATGGGGAGATCCTTCAAGCGTTTCCTCATACCCAAAACGGATGAGAACACGGGCTCCTTTTGACTCTTCTAAAATGCTTTGAAGATCAGCACCTGCCAGCTTTTCATGACCGGCCCCGTGTAAAACATAGCCATCAATCTCCTGCCCATAAGATTTTTCAACATAATGGCAAGTCCGCGCGATCAACATATAGGCCGGCAGATAGGCAAGCTCCGGCGGATTCGGTTCGGCGATGACCTGTTCTTTAGATCCGGCTAGTGTTTCATTGGTCTCTGCATTGCCCATATCGGCATCTGATTTAGCGCCATAAAGCACCTCTGCAAATGTCAGCCAGCCATTGGTGGCCAGGCCAGATCCGTATTTGGCCGCCCAGAGTGTCAGGACTTGCCCGCCATTTAAACCCGATGTCACTGGAATCAAAAGGGCAAAGAAAAGAACAAGCCGGATCGGCGCCCAGGCATGGCTGAACCGCTTGCCAAAGGGTGTCCCTGTCTGGGCGGTTTCAGCAACAATTGTTGTGACAAAATATAAGATGATGAAGAAGCCAATAAATAGAAGTCCGATACTGTAAAACTCAAACAAAGCCTGAAGCGCAAGATTCATCGGTGTGGGTCCGTTTGCGATCACCTCAGAGTTAAAAAGATCCGGCACACCAAAAACGCGGTCTAGAGTTTTAAAGATCAGATCTGTTTCATGATTTTGAGTGACAAAAAAACCGGCATAATCTGCCGGCATGGCAGCCGCACCTTGCGCCTGCGCTGGGCGGATAAGAACGCTTATGATAATGAGTAAAAACTGCAGACACAAAATAACAATGCCGGCAATGATAGAGAAAAAGACAAGAATTTTATCCCAATTCTCTTTTTTAAACTCAATGTGGTTTGCCGCCTGCGCAATCACGTGACGAATGCCGTATGTGCCATAGGAATCTGGCCGTAAATATGGATGGCCTGCAGGCAAAATACGTAAAGCGCTAAAGACTGAGGCAATGAGAAAAGACAGGTTATAAAACCCGCTACGTGTAAGACGTGCAATACGCGGCAAAATGCCTGGTAAAAGCATATACCGTGCAACATCTCCTTTTGTAATCGTAACTGTCTTGTTCATGGCTCATACATTTATTATGACTGCTGCTGGCTTCCTGCTTTCACCCCTTGAGCGGCTGCATCTGCGGCGCCACTTAAGCCTCTGCCTGCCTCTTGCAAGGAGTTACTAATCGCATAACCACCTGTGGACATACGCTGCATCAAGCCTTCTGCAGGCTCTCCAGCCTGATCACCAAAGCTTGCTTCCCCGCGGCCCATCCAGCGTAGAATATTATTTGGAATAAGGTCGATCAGCTTAAAGCTCGACATTCCCATCATATAAATAATGATGGTGTAAATAATCGTAAAAAAGAATTCATCAATCGGGCCGCGGAAAAATTCTGCACTCCCGGCTTCGGGGCTGCTTGCATTTGAATTTTGTCCATCCGGACCACAAGTTGTTTGTGCAACGTCAAATCCGGACATATTGGACACAACCAGATAGAAAATCTCATTTAGAACTTTGGTCATCGCAGAGAAAATCGCAATCGAGGCAAGCAAGCCAAATATAATCAAAATGGGCCGGACAAATACCTCAAAGACAAGGAAGTATCCAGCTGCTGCTGCGTCCCCCGGCAATCCTTCTCCATCAATGCGTAAATGCGCAAGTGCCCAGAGCGGGACGCCGACCATCGCTTCAAACAAACCTTTCACCCAGCCACCGACAGCAAAGAAGAAATATAAAAACGGCATGAAAGGGACTATATAAAACATCACAAAGCCGATAATGATTCCGACACCCGCCACAGCGCTGTAAAAACTTGAAGCTGCTTTTAACAGGCCTGGAATGGCCTGATATTCCTGGAAGATAGCTGCAGAGGCCAAAATACCGCCTGTCACAGAAGAAGCCAGGTTGCGGATTGCAGCTTCCATGATCCCTTTTCCAACCATGGAGAGCTGGGCCAGCGGATGAATTAGCGTATTTTTACAAATATCAAACAGCCCTTGCGTTCCTAAAATCGCGTTAATCGCATCAATAAAGGCATTGCCTGTCAGATTTGTATGCGCTGCAAGAGAATCACTCCGGTAGCCTGTCTCATGCCAGTACAAATAAACATGATTGAGCGCATCTGCGATTCTCTCATCTCCAAGATATGGGAAGTTCACAGGCCGGCCATCCGAATGATATGGCTTAAACTTATCTTCTTCAGTGAGATTTTGATCCTCTTTCATTTTCTCAACGAGAATCACAGACAAAGTAAACGGATATTCTTTCGGACGCGGCACATTCAGCACAGATGTCATAAGATCGCCGTTAATCTGCGCAACCTTGTTGTACCAGACACCGCCGCCGCCCCAGCCATATTCGGCAATATTGATCTCATCACCACCTAGTCTAACAATATTATTTTTCCAGTTTTCAGATCCGGTTTGTGCCTCAACAGCTTCATTTATGGCATTTTCAAATTCTGTTTGAAGGCTTGTGTATATCTGCTCTTTAAATGAATCATCAATAGATGGTGGATTTGCCCCTGTAGCGCGATCTTTCTTAGGCGCATAATATTCTGCGAATTGCCGCGGATAGTCTCCGAAATGATCGCCTGTCCATAAATCTTTAATCAGCTGATAATAGAACTCATGCATACTGACAGAGCCTGGTTCACCTTCCGGATGGCTTGTTGTTTGTAAAACAAGGTCTCCGCAATAGGGGAAAACATGCCCGCGGTAATCTTTATATGTTTCATTATTGTAGGATCCAAAACGAATGCGGATATCACCATAGTTAAAAAATTCGACAGCGTCTTTCCAGGTGCTCTTATCGCTAATTTTTATATTTGCACCACCCTCTGCGGTATTTTTAACCAGATAGGCATCTATCCCGCCATTGCCTTGGTCGATCGTTCTGCCAACACCTCTTCTCTCTTCTTCAGCAATCTTGCAGGTCTTAACCAGCATCATAAAAGCGGGCAGATGCTGAAACTCGGGAATTTGCGGCGTCCCGACCAGGCTTTCAGGATTGCCCAGATATTCCTGCTTAAGTGTTTCGTGATAAATAGCCCAACCATTAGACGCAAAACTTGATCCAAACTTCGCGGCATAAAGCGTCACCCACTGCGCACTGTTCAGCCCGTATCCAAGCGGAATAAGCGCGCCAATTCCGATCACAAGCCGGATCGGTGCCCAGACGTGATTAAAGCGTTTGCCGAACGGTGTACCTGTTTGCGCCGTTTCCGCCAGCACAGCGATGATAAAATAAAGTGCAATAAGAACGGCGATCACCAAAAGCGCAGTACTGTAAATCTGAAACAGTCCGTGCAGCGCATGATGGAATGTCGTCGGAATATTTTCGCCTGCGGCGCTTCCAAATATGTCCGGCACTCCAAATACCTGGCGTAAAAGCCGGAAAGCGATATCCGTTTCAGCTGGATTGGCATTCAAGACAAAGTAATCCCCATAGCTGTCAGGCATATCCTGCGCGAAAGCCGGATTGACTAAAAAGCTCAGCAGTAAAATAAAGAACTGCGCACAGAGCATCACAATCCCTGCGATAATGGCAAAGAAAACGATGATCTGATCGATATTACCTTTTGTGAATTTCAAATTAGAGGCGGCAATTCCCATCACATCGCGCAAATGATAATCTCCGATGGAACGCGCTTGTAAACACGGGTGCCCGGCCGGAATAAGACGGGCGGCGCGGTAAATCTGCGCAATGAAATAAGCCAGGTGGCCAAAGCCTGATCCTAAAAGACCATGCAGCCGCGGGGCTATTTGCGGCAAAAAGACATATCTGAAAATATCACCACGCGTAAACATTATTGCGGCCTATCTCCTCCCTGCTGTCCACCGGATGCAGCAAGACCAACACCTGCACCAAGTGTCTGACCGACTCCCTTCGCAGCTGTTTGTGTTGCGCCTACCAGCTGCCCACCAAGTGTGTATCCACCGATCGCAGCATATTGGACAAGCCCTTCTGTCGCATCCTGGGATTGATCAGAGAAAGAAGATACACCCGCCCCGATCCAGCGCAGAATATTATTTGGCACAAGATCAATCATCTTGAAGGAAGAGATGGCCATCATATACATGATCACGGCATAAACGATGGTAAAGAAAAACTGGTCGACAATGTTCCTGCGGAAATCTTCAAACCCTGTACTGACTGTTCCACCGACGGAGTTTTCCGGATCAATAAGATCTGCGCCTGTCAGATTAAAAACAACAATATTGAAAAGCTCGTTTAGAATAAGGGCAAGCGCTGTAAAAATTGCAAGCCCGCCGATCAGGCCAAAGACTGCCAGGATCGGCCGGATGAAAATTTCAAAAATCAGGAAGTATCCGTTAGACGCTGACCGGCCCGGGAATCCGTCCCCGTCAATACGCAAATGCGCGAGTGCCCAAAGCGGTGCGCCGACCATCGCTTCAAAGATTGTTTTGACCCATTTTCCAACCGCAAAGAAAAAATAGATAAACGGTAAAAACGGCAGGATATAAAATAAGATAAATCCGGCCACGAGGCCGATCAGCGCGATGGAAACAAAAAACCCGCTCATCGCATCCATAGCTGCGCCGAATTGTCCTGCCGCGCCGCCGAGCGCGCCGACAACACCGCCGGCAACCGAAAACCCGACCGCGCCCATGACGTTTTTAATGGAGCTTTCAACCAGAGATCGCCCAACTGCCGTCATCTGGGCGAGAGGATGCACTTCATTGCCTGAATTGGTCCGTAAATCGAACAAGCCGTTCGTCCCAAAAATAATATGCATGGCATCCCAGATAGCATTTCCGGTCATCCCTTTTTCCGTATCAATATCTTTACACCAGTATTTATAAGATGCCGCCAAGGCCTGCGCGATAATCATATCTTTACCTTGCCAATTAATTTTTTCTCCTGCCGCCTGGTCGACAGCATATAAATCGCAGGCATCGGTTTGTCCGCTTTGTTGTCCACGCGCGGAGCGTACTTTTTGCATGACTTCCGGATAGGCTTTTTGTGTCGGAAACGCTTTAATCGCTGAAACCATCGCTCCGCCTGCATCAGCAACTCTGTTATACCACATCCCGGCGCCGCCCCAGCCACGTTTGAGAATATCATCGGTGATGGTGAAATCTGCTACTTCTCTTGAGTTTTCTATATTTGTTTTTACAACACCTTCAAGATACGGCTTCATGCCGGTGCGAATGCTCTCTTTTACAGTATCAGGAGGTCTGAATGTTGTTGCGCAGTTATCTGAATCTCCAAACTCACCACTGTGAATACAGGTTTTGGTTTCAGACCCGGCAGATCCCACACCGTTTCTTAAAACTGTATATGTGCTTGCAAATCTTTCACCAAGTAGCATAGCCAACTTGCCTTCATTTTGTCCTTCAAAAAACATTCTTGTAATCAGATAATAAGCGTCTTGAATTGCCTCAGGCCCGGCGCTGGCTGTTCCTGCAGGTGCGTTTGGGTCACTTGAAACCGCACCAGCAAAAACTTCAGGATTCGTTGCTGAAAGAAAGATTGTCAATCTTCCACAAAGAGGATCTACATCTGTTTCATCTTCTGATAATTCTCCAAAGACGACTTCAATATTTCCGCCCTTTGACAGCTTTCGGGCCGTATTTAAATCAACACCGTCACCGGTAGCAAAATCACCAACAAGTGATCCCGGACTGTTTGTGAATTGATGCGCTTTTCCGTTGGAAAGAATATATCCTCTAATGTCTTTATCATATGTTTCTGCATAGGCAGCAATACAGGTATGGACGACCGTTGCAAACCAGGCGAGGTTATCGATGTTCGGATGGACAACATCCGGGATAAGCTGTTTGTTCGTAACCCCCAGCGGATTACTCTCCGCGTCTTTGAGCGTGTTATTGTAAATCGTCCAGCCATTAGTGGCGAGACCGGATCCCATCTTAGCGGCCATCAGGGTGATATACTGGCTGGCATTAAATCCGTAATTCAGAGGGACTAAAAGGCCGATGGCAAAAACTAGTCTCAGCGGGGCGTAAACCGAATTAAAACGCTGACCGAAAGGCGTACCAGTTTGTGCTGTCTCCGTGACAACAACCAACACAAAATATAAAAAGATGAGAACAGCAACAATCAAAATAGCCATATTGTAAAAACGGAACAAAGCCTGTAGCGCAATATGCAAAGGTGTTTGTCCGTCCGCCATAACTTTAGAGTTAAAAAATTCAGGAATACCGAAAACATGATCCAGCATCATAAAGGCGATATCATCCGTCGGATTGACCGTGGTAAATAATCCGTCAAATCCTGCACCCGCGCCTGTTTCTTGTGCAAACGCTTGCCCGGAAAAGATGGCAACAACCAATAAAATAAATTGGAGCGCCAGTACAACGATACCGGCCAGAATGGCAAAAAAGATAACAACCTGGTCCAGATGTTTGCGGTCGAGTTTGACGTTAGCTGCGGCTGCGCCGATCACCTGGCGGATCGTAAAGGTACCGATATTGGACGGGTTGGTGTAAGGATGGCTGGAAGGCAGAATGCGTACGGCGTTGTAAACAGAGGCGATCAGAAACGCGAGATAGCCAAAGCCGCTTCCGCCAAGCTCCTGAATACGCGGCAAAATTTCCGGAAACAACATGTACCGGACAACATTTCGACCTGATGATTGTCTAGATTTTACCTGTGCCTCGCCCATTACACCCTTTTATGGCTTACGCCGCCATCTCTCACGAAAATCGATTTTCACATATAAAGTATATCATAGGCCTCATCGCGAATGCGAATTTGGGCAGGACTGTGGCAAAGCGCCACCAATCAATGGTAACATATTGATATTAAATATAAAAGATGCTTGTCCGTTTACCTGTCCGGCGCAGGTTTCACCATGGCAATCAACTTCAGACGGCAAGCCATATCGTCAATCACGGGAATAATATTTTCCACACGCTCCAACTCATCAAGCACGCACTGCAGGCGCTCGGAAATCTCAATAATTTCAATGCGTTCATCCGGTGACATGACTAATCTTCCTTTGCAAGCCTTTCTTTTCCTCTTTTGTCATCCCGGGCTTAACCCGGGATGACATTTAGGGATGTTTTAAAAAGTACATATGTGTACTTTCTGTCATGTTCACATATGAACATGAGCTTGGCAAGACGTTTAGCAGATAATCTCAAAAAAAGACGCGGCAAGCTGACCCAAGGTCAATTTGCCAAAAAGCTGGGAATTAGCAGGGCAACTGTGAACCGGCTTGAAATCGCCCAGCAAAACACCACGCTCAAAACGCTTGAGCAACTGACCAAATCGCTCAAATGCGATATCGGGGATTTATTTAAATAGGCCTTAGCGCAGACCGGTCAGGGAATTTTTAAAAAACCTAATTTGTATTGGATATCATCCCAAAATGGTAAGGAAGATTTAACTTCAAATCTCTCTAAAGAATTGCTTACTCTATTTCCAACATGCAAAGCGAGTTTAAGTTTTTCTATTACGCCTTCATTATTCAAATCAGAGAGAAAACTATCTTCTATATCCACAATATGCATAATTTCTTCTAAAACATGATAAAAAAACGCAACATCAGAAGCATCCGCATAGTCTAAATCTCCTAGAAAACCCACTGTATTTTTATAAAAATCAAGACGGGTTTTTAAAAATTTGAGCCTTGCAAAATTTTTAAAATCTCCCTGACCATGTACAATAAGACTAATCTTATAGGCTGCTGCGCCAATCTCTTCCCTAAAAACAGCAGATGATCTCAGGGCAAGTTTTATCTTTTCTACGCGATGTATATATAGAGAAGTTAGCACGCCTATTAAGCCTGCTATTAACGCCCCTGTAAATTGAATAAACAGTTGCTCCATATTTCAAAGCAAAGCCTGTTTTTTAGATAAATCGGAATGCGCTACATTCATAATACCGTAAAATAGCATGGTTCTTTTCCTCCTTGGTATCTTCTTTTATGTAGCCCATCTGGCGACAAGGGGCTTTAACCTGTCTGGCTCGCTATCAAAAGTCACACGCCACCTACATCGCTTGCGCGCGGGCCCCTCCCTCTCCCCGCCGGGGAGAGGGTTGTGCAACCTTATCGACCCCGGACTCCGATCCGGGGGAGATTAGGTGAAGCTGGGTGAGGGGGCGAAAGAACGTTGCACGCCCGGTATTTCTTCTCTGATTCCGGCTGTGTTTGTGGTAAACTGTTTCTCGCAAACAGGACAGTTGCGGGCGGCCCGAAGGGGCCGTTTTTTATTTTATGTCATGTCGCCTGCTATGCTCGTATTTACACCTTAAGCACGCCACTTTTTTATATTATGTAATATAAAAAAGTGGCAGAATAAAAAAACAAAAAAATCGGAAAACGAACTGAACAAATTACGATTATTGGAAAATAAATTGCCGTCAACGGGCTCCTAAAAGCCCCAAAGTAGCAAACGAACTAAGCGATTCCAGATTACGGTAAATAGAATAAGCAGCGTTTTATTAAGCTGCCTTTAAAGGTTTGTACTTAATCCGCCGGGGGGTATCAGCGTCCTGTCCTGTGCGGCGTTTGAAGTCGGCTTCGTAGTCCTCGTAATTGCCTTCAAACCATTCCACGTGCGACTCACCTTCAAAGGCCAGGATGTGGGTCGCCAGCCGGTCCAGAAACGCCCGGTCGTGAGAGATGATGACCGCGCACCCTGCAAAGCGTTCAAGCGCTTCTTCCAGCGCGGACAGGGTCTCCGTATCCAGATCATTGGTCGGCTCATCGAGCAGGAGCACGTTCGCACCGCTTTTAAGCATCTTGGCCAGATGGACGCGGTTCCGCTCTCCGCCTGATAAAGACCCGACTTTCTTTTGCTGATCCGGACCGCGGAAATTAAACGCAGCAACATAGGCCCGCGAGGCCATTTCGACATTGCCGAGTTTGATCAAATCATTCCCGCCGGAGATTTCCTCCCACACGGTTTTATCATCGCCCAGCGCATCGCGGCTCTGGTCGACATACCCCAGAACAACATTCTCATTGACCGTAAAGGTCCCGCTATCGGGTTGTTCGGAGCCTGTGATCATTTTAAAGAGCGTCGATTTTCCTGCCCCGTTCGGACCGATGACACCGACAATCCCACCCGGAGGGAGTTTGAAGGATAAACCGTCAATCAGTAAGCGATCATCAAAGCCCTTGGAGATATCGCTTGCTTCAATCACCTGCTGCGAGAGGCGCGGCGGGGTTGGAATCACGATCTGCGCATTACGCACTTTGACATCCTGTGATTCCCGAAGCAAATCTTCATAAGCGCTGACACGGGCCTTGGATTTTTTGCGCCGTCCTTCAGGTGTCTGGCGAATCCATTCCAGTTCGCGGGAAAGCGTTTTCTGCCGTGCTTCTTCTTCCTTGGTTTCCTGTGCAAGGCGCTTGGCTTTCGCATCAAGATAAGCAGAATAATTGCCTTCATAGGGGATGCCGCGCCCGCGATCGAGTTCTAAAATCCAGCCGGTGACGTTATCGAGGAAATACCGGTCGTGCGTGATCATTACAACCGTGCCTGTATAATCACTTAAATGCCGTTCCAGCCACGCCACACTCTCTGCATCCAAATGGTTGGTCGGTTCGTCGAGTAATAACAGATCCGGTTTTTCCAAAAGAAGGCGCGCAAGCGCAATACGGCGGCGCTCCCCGCCGGAGAGATGATCAACCGACGCATCACCTGGCGGGCAGCGCAAAGCTTCCATCGCCATCTCAACATCGCGGTCGATATTCCAGGCATCGTCAGCTTCGATCTCTTCCTGCAGCTTGCTCATCTCTTCGGTCAGCGCCTCAAAGTCAGCATCGGGATCAGCCATGGCGGCGGCCACTTCGTTATACCTATCCAGCTTGGCCTTTTTGTCTTTCAGACCGTCCATGACATTTTCAGCAACGGTCTTGGACGCATCGAGCTGTGGTTCCTGCTCCAAATAGCCCACGCGCTTGCCGTCCGCGACCCAGGCCTCGCCCTGCACATCCTTATCCACACCTGCCATAATCTTGAGCAAGGTGGATTTCCCGGCGCCGTTCGGGCCGAGTACACCAATCTTCGCGCCCGGATAAAAGCTGAGCGTAATCTCGGATAAGACCGTCTTGCCGTTTGGCCAGGTCTTGGTCAGACCGTTCATAACATACATATACTGGGCGCCGGACATTGTGTTTTCCTTTTTCTAGCCTTCCTTGCTTTTTGACCCACATTGTTTAGCATAGACAGGAAACAGAAGAAAAGAGCGCTGATCCCTATGTCAAAATACGATTCCAGAGAATCCATTTTAGATGCGACGCGCAGCCGCGCTTCTTTTTCAGGACATGGGGGTGCAAAAGGCGCGAAAGGCTATGTCTCCGATACGGATGACAGCTCTGTCGACTTTTTAGGAACGACTGGAGAGACCACAATTTTTCAACCACAAGAAGGCGGGTTTGGCAAAATTCGCATCGGCGCTGCCTGGCAACCCAAACGCAAACCGGATGAAAGTTTTTTCGGCAAAATGCTCAAACGTGAAACCGATCACTTTATCGATCTGGACCTTGCCTGCATGTATGAATTACAAGACGGAACCAAAGGTGCGCTACAGGGATTTGGAAATTTGTACGGCGCGTATGATGAGCCGCCTTATATTCATCTCTCCGGTGATGACCGCACAGGTGAAGATCACGATGATGTGGACGGGCTGGATGAATTTTTCCTGCTGAACGGTCCGAAATGGCCGGAGATCAAACGGCTTTTGATTTACCTTTATATCTATGACGGGGCGCCGCACTGGGCCGATGTCGCCCCGCAGGTGCGCGTCGAAGTGCCGAATGAAAAACCGATGATCGTCACGCTGCATACCTATAAATCGGAACTGCATGTTTGCGCCGTGGCCCATCTTGAAAATGTCCGCAACGGAATCAAAATGACAAACATCACCGAATATTATCCCGGCCACCCGTCTTTAGACCGCGCTTTTGGTTTTGGCCTTGAATGGGAAGACGGCGCGAAGGATTAACCCCTAACAAAAGAAAACAATAAAAATGGACGGTCTTTCAAACATGGAAATCCTGTTTCTCGCCCTAGGCGCATTAGGACTTGGGATGATCTTGCTGCTGAAAGGCGGGGAGTGGACGATTGACGCAGCCGTTTATATCGCCCGGCATTTTGGAATCGCGCCGCTGATTATCGGATTTACGATTGTTGCCTTTGGGACATCCGCGCCGGAGCTTTTGGTCTCTATCAATGCCAATCTGGCAGGTTCTCCCGGGATCGCAATCGGGAATGTGATCGGATCGAACATCGCCAATATCCTTTTGGTCATCGGAGCGACTGCTATTTTTGCAACGCTTATCGTCATTCCGCGGGAGATTTTGCGTGACCTGATTATGATGATGCTGGCGACCATTCTGATGATGGGGCTGATGATGACAGGCGATATCAACCGTGTCGGCGGCGGGATTATGATTGCGGCCTTGTTGGCCTTTATCTTCTGGCAATATCACATGGCACGGCACGATAACATTGACCCGGAAGATTATAACGGGCGCAGCTTTAATTCCATTTTCGGCGCGCTTGGCGTAATGGTTGCCGGGCTCATCGGGATCGGCCTTGGCGCAGAATTTCTGGTGCGCGGGGCCAAGGTTACAGCTGCCGGGATTGGTGTGCCAGAAGATGTAATCGGCCTGTCCGTGATTGCCATCGGAACGTCTTTGCCGGAACTATCGACCTGTATTATCGCTGCGATGCGCAGGCAAACAGATATCATTATCGGGAATATCCTCGGATCAAACGTCTTTAATATTCTGATGATTATCGGTGCAACGGCGCTGATCAAACCGATTGAAAGCGCATCTATCGCGCCGCAGGTTGTCAGCCTGGATATCTGGGTGATGTTTGCCACCGCAGCGGTTTTTTCGCTTCTTTTACTGCTGTTTAAGAAAATCAATAAGCCGGTCGGTATTATATTTCTGACACTCTATGTTTTGTACATCGGGCTTATTTATGGGTTATACTTGGCAAAGGATGTTGTCACACTCTAAAAGCTGAGGTTTGAATGGCTGAAGATGATCCGTATTTCGACCCGCAGGCCGAGCGCAAAAGCAAGGAGCTTTATGTCGCGCCTGAAAAAGATAATCTGATTCAAAAAGGTGCAGAGATTAATCTGTCCAAAAAAGACCCAAGCTTCAAAAGCGCGCTGGTCGGCATTGGGTGGGATCTAAAGGAATATGACCGTGATCCGCCGGATCTGGATGCCAGCATCTTTCTCCTCGATAAAAACGATAAAACCCGGGTCGATGAAGATTTTATTTTCTATCACAATTTATCAGGCTGCGATGGCGCCGTATCTCATACAGGTGACAGCCGGACAGGTGCCGGCGAAGGCGATGATGAAACGATCATACTGGATTTAAACGCAATCCCCTTTGATGTGTTAAAAATTGTTTTTGTTGTCTCTATCTATGATCTGGATATGAGCGATAACAATTTCACCCATGTGAAAAATGTCTATTTCCGGCTGGTCAATCAGGACACGCAGCATGAATTGCTGCGCTATGAACTGGATGAAGAACTCTGTTCTGAAAGTACGGGCCTGATTGTCGGAGAGCTGGAGCGGGTCGGCCAGGACTGGACATTCAGAGCCGTTGGCGAACCGCGAGACGGCGGCCTTGTTAAAATCGCCGCGGGTTACGGCATTGTCGTTTTACAGGATATTCCGGCTTAAGCCTTATTAGAATCCACGTCCCTGTTTCATATCGAGGAGCTGTTGCGGTTTGATTTTTGGTGCTTTACTTGAGCCACCGCGTCCGCCGGCATATTTTTCTTTCGATGTGATTTCTTGTTCATAGAGCGCTTCAAAATCCGGAATCTGATCCATCTTCAGCGCCTGCACACACGCATGGAAAAAAGAGGCCGCTTTCGTTGCCCAGTCATAAACCCCTTCGCCGTCATTCTCCAGGGCAATCACTTTTTTGGCTTCCCATTTTTGATCGGCAGAGGGTTTATAAAGAGCGTAAAATTTCCGTTCAATCGGCGCACCGCTTTCAGGCGGCGTGTCATGCATCATCTGAATCTCAGCCTCGATTTCATCGCCGTCATGATTCATGCGCACTTCCGCGCTGCAAGTGGCGGCCTTTTCGCCGTCATAGACGCTCCACGGACAGGTTTCATAAGCGGAGAGTTCATACCCGACGCCCAGCGAATCCATCAGTTCTTTAAAAGTAACGCGCATACTTCATTATACCTTAAAAGGCTTATATTCCCTAGGGTTTTACAGGGCTTTCATGAGCGTTTTACAACTTTCCCGAGCGTTGCGTCCAGTGTTTTATCGGCAAATTCAATACGGGCCTCCTGCCCGTCTTTGGCCTGCGCAGCCCGTGAAATCACCTGTCCGTCCGCATTCCGTACGACGGCATAGCCGCGCTCCAAAACGCTTTTAAAGGAGAGGCTTTCCAATAATCTCCCCGCATGATCAAGGCGTTTTTGCGGATCCTTCAGCAGGCTTTCGCCTGTCCGCAAAAGCGCCTGCGTATGCATATCGAGCATTTTTTGAGCCTCTGCCAACCTGTCTTTCGGATGCCGCAAACGCGCCGCATTTGTCGTCAGATCATTTTGTTTTTGCTGCAGCAGGGCGCGGAATGTATTGATGAGCTTATCGCTCGCAAAATCCAGCGTCTGGGTTTTAATTTCCAAAAGCTGGGCCGGATCGCCAAGCCGCGCAGATGCATTTTCAATGCGCGTACGCGCCTGCTCTATCAGGCGGGACGCCGCCCCGAGCAATCTTTGTTCATCATCTAAAATTTGCGCCATCAGATTAGCGTGCACAGGCACCGCCATTTCCGCGGCCCCGGTCGGGGTTGGCGCGCGCTGATCGGCCGCATAATCAATCAGCGTGACATCCGTTTCATGCCCAACAGCAGAGATGAGCGGGATGTCACTGTCTGCGGCTGCACGCACAACGCTTTCTTCATTAAAGGCCATCAGATCTTCAAGGGATCCGCCGCCGCGCGCAACAATCAGCAAATCCGGTTTTTGATCGTCCGGCATCTCATTAAAGCCGCGAATGGCCGCGGCGATTTGATCAGCTGCCGCATCGCCTTGCACCGCCACAGGCCAAAGCAAAACGGGCAGCGGAAAACGATCTTCCAGCCGATGCAAAATATCGCGGATCACAGCCCCGGTCGGAGATGTAATCACCCCGATTTTTGAGGGCAGAAAAGGAAGTTCTTTTTTGCGCTCTGGTGCAAACAGCCCTTCAGCAGCGAGTTTCTTTTTGCGCTCTTCGAGCATTTTCAAAAGCGCGCCTTCGCCCGCCAGCTCCATGGAGTCGATAATGATCTGATAGCGCGAGGATTTCGGATAGCTGGACACTTTGCCCGTGACAATCACATCCAACCCATCTTCCGGTTTTACGGAAAGACGCCCAAGCGCAGAGCGCCAGCAAATAATATTGATAACGGCCTCTTCGTCTTTCAGATCCGCATACATATGACCCGAAGAAGCGATCTTCAGGCCCGAGATTTCGCCGCGCACGCGCACCCGCCCGAACGTGTCTTCGAGCGTTTTCTTCAGCGCAAAGGCAAGCTCACTGACCTTCATCTCCGGCACGTTTGTTGCAGGGCTTTGATCCTGCGGCCTCTGGGCTACACTAAAAAGATCCTCATTTGTCATGACGCCAAATAGTAGTAAGTTATACCCATGATGTCATCCCTTTCCGCCCATCTGTTTAAACCCGAAGCAGAGCTCGTGGAGGACATC
Source organism: Alphaproteobacteria bacterium (assembly GCA_028289285.1). Lineage (GTDB taxonomy): Bacteria > Pseudomonadota > Alphaproteobacteria > Micavibrionales > Micavibrionaceae. The sequence goes on along the minus strand of JANQRF010000003.1, from coordinate 93,579 downwards.
CTGAATGCCCTCATCTGGGAAGACAAAACGGCAAAGACAGCCCATAACCGCGCCGTTGACCTGATCCGCACCATTCGTAACGCCCCGCGCAAAACCGGCGGCCTGGAAAGCTTCTTCCAGCAATATGCGCTGAATACCAAAGAAGGCATTGCGCTGATGTGTCTGGCCGAAGCTTTGCTGCGCATTCCGGATGGCCCAACCGCCAATGATCTGATCCGCGATAAAATTGCCGGGACGGCCTGGCTGGAGGGATTGCAAAGCGGCGGCGACTGGATGACACGCGCGGCCGGGCTTGGCCTGAATTTAAGCGCGGGCACGATGAATTCGATGCTCTCCAAACTGGGCGAGCCCGTGATCCGTACCGCCGTGGCCCAAGGCATGAAATTACTCGGCGGGCAGTTTGTGCTTGGCCAAAATATCAACGAGGCCATGAAAGCCGCGCAGGCTTATGAAAGCAAAGGCTATCGGCTGTCTTACGATATGCTTGGCGAAGGCGCACGCACAGCAGAAGATGCAGCAACATATTTTGAGCAGTATAAAGATGCGATTGAACGCGCTTCAAACTCAAAAGCGCTTTTACGCCCCGGCCTGTCGGTGAAGTTGTCTGCCCTGCATCCGCGCTATGAATTCGCACATGCTGAAACCTGCGTGCCTATTCTGACAGACCGTCTGGCAGAGCTGTGTGCGCTTGCGATGGCAAACGGATTATCCCTCACCATTGATGCAGAAGAGGTTGATCGTCTTGAACTCTCTATCGAAATTCTCTCCAAAATCTGCAGCGCAGATATGTTCAAAGACTGGAATGGGTTGGGTCTGGCCGTACAAGCCTATCAAAAACGCGCTTTGCCATTGATCGAACACCTCATCGGCATGGCCCGGCAGAATAACCGCACGCTTCAGGTACGGCTGGTGAAAGGTGCCTACTGGGATACGGAAGTCAAACGCGCGCAGGAGCTTGGCCTGCCCGATTACCCGGTCTTTACACGCAAAGTGAATACGGATCTGTGTTACCTCGCCTGCGTGCAAAAAATGCTGCAAAATCCGGGGCGGATTTATGGGATGTTCGGCACACATAATGCGCATAGCGTGGCGGCTATTCTCACCATGGCAAAAGACAACAGGGCGGAGTTTGAATTTCAAAAACTCTTCGGCATGGGCGATGCGCTGTATGATCACATCATCGCCGAACAGGAGGCAACCGTTAGCATCTATGCGCCTGTCGGCATTCATCAGGATTTGCTGCCTTATCTTGTGCGCAGGCTTTTGGAGAATGGCGCAAACTCCTCTTTCGTGAATAAAATTTATGAGCCTTCTATCGACCCGGGAGCGCTTGCCGAAGACCCGGTTCAAAAAGCAAAAGAGGTAGAGCCGAAACACCACCCGCACATTCCCTTACCTGAAGATTTATTCGGTGAAGCCCGCAAAAATGCAAAAGGCCTGGACCTTGCCGATCAACAAACAACAGACACATTACTGCATGCGCTTGAAATGCAGGAGCTTCCCGAAGATGCTGCGCCGCTGCTTGATGGAAAGCCCGTTAAAAAAGGCCCATATACCGATATTATAAATCCGGCAGATAAATATCACAGGCTCGGGCAATGTATTCCGGCAACGGGACAAGATGTTGAGAAGACTGTACACAGCGCCCAGAAAGGATATCGAGACTGGTCCTCTTTCAGCGCAAAAGACCGCGCGCAAATCCTGTTCCGGATTGCGAATCTCTATGAAGAAAACTCTGATCTTTTAATGGCGCTCTGTGTCCGCGAAGCCGGAAAGACAATTCCGGATGCGTTGGCTGAAATCCGTGAAGCGGTTGATTTCTGCCGCTATTACGCTGCGGAAGGTCAGGCCCTTTTTGATGAAAGCGGCACGCCTTTGCCCGGCCCGACAGGGGAAGAAAATCTCTATCTCTTTGAAAGCCGGGGCGTCTTTGCCTGTATCAGCCCGTGGAATTTTCCGCTGGCGATTTTTACAGGGCAGATTGTTGCTGCACTTATGGCAGGTAATGCCGTCATTGTCAAACCGGCGGAACAAACGCCTCTCATTGCGACAACCGCGATTAAATTGATACATCAGGCAGGTATCCCGACCAATGCCTTAAATCTTTTGACAGGCAATGGCGAGATTGGCGCGGCGCTTGTTGATCACCCAAATATTGCAGGGGTGGCCTTTACAGGTTCAACCGCCGCGGCCCAGAAGATCAACAGGGCGCTGGCGGCCAAGGACGGGCCGATCGTGCCGTTCATCGCCGAAACCGGCGGACAAAATGCAATGATTGTCGATAGCTCTGCGCTTACCGAACATGTCATTGATGATGTGATCCTCAGTGCGTTCGGATCGGCAGGGCAAAGATGCTCCGCCTGCCGGGTGCTGTTTATTCAAAATGACGTTGCTGACCACACGATCAAAATGCTGCGCGGCGCGATGGATGCATTGAAAGTCGGTGACCCGATGGACCTTTCAACAGATATCGGCCCGATTATCGACCAGGATCAGCTGTCTATGTTGCAACGGCATAAATCGCGGCTGGACGGGTTTGGCAAAAAAATCGCTGAAACGCCTTTAGAAGAACAAGAGGTTCAGAACGGACATTTCTTCGCCCCGATTGCCTATGAAATCTCCTCGCTTGAGGCGCTGGAACAGGAAATTTTTGGCCCGGTGCTGCATGTCATCCGCTATGAAAAACGCGATCTGAACTATATTGTGCAGCAGATTAACGAGACCGGATACGGGCTAACATTCGGCGTCCATAGCCGGATTGAAACCTTCGCAAAAGAACTCGCGCAGAAAATCAAAGCAGGAAATATTTATATCAATCGCAGCACGATTGGCGCGGTGGTCGGCTCTCAACCTTTTGGCGGGCGCGGGCTTTCCGGCACAGGCCCGAAGGCAGGCGGGCCGCATTATTTGCAGCGTTTTGCCACAGAGAAAGTGATTTCGACTGATACGACAGCCGCGGGCGGGAATGCCTCTCTTGTCATGTTAGAAGAATAATTGCACTATGCGCCCATGAAAATATTATTGATCGGATCGGGCGGACGTGAACATGCGCTGGCCTGGAAATTAAAACAGTCCCCGAAATGTGAAGAGCTGATCTGCGCGCCCGGGAATGCCGGGATGGAAGAGCTTGCGACCTGCGTTGATATCGGCGCGGAAGATATTGACGGGATCGTTGCTTACGCAAAAGAGAACGATATTGATTTTGTTGTCGTCGGCCCGGAAGCCCCGCTCTGTGCAGGTTTGGCCGATGCCTTGCAGGCCGAAAATATTCCCGTTTTCGGCCCGTCAAAAGCAGCCGCGCAGCTTGAAGGGTCCAAAGGATTCACCAAGGATTTGTGCAGCAAATATGATATTCCAACTGCTGCCTATGGGCGCTTTACCGAAGAAAATAAAGCGATTGATTTCATCCGCAAGAACGGCGCGCCGATTGTTGTGAAAGCCGATGGTCTCGCTGCAGGCAAAGGCGTGATCATTGCCCAAAGCGAAGAGGAGGCCATTGAAGCGGTCAAAGATATGCTCTCTGGCAATGCGTTTGGCGCGGCAGGCGCGGAAGTCGTGATTGAAGAATTTCTAGACGGCGAAGAGCTGAGCTTCTTTGCTTTATGTGACGGGGAAAATGTTGTCCCGCTTACCTCTGCGCAAGATCATAAACGTGTCGGGGATGGCGATACGGGGCCGAATACAGGTGGAATGGGCGCGTATTCCCCTGCGCATTTAATGACGGATGATCTGTATGATAAAATTATGGACCGGATTATCCAGCAGACTGTTAAAGGTATGCAGGCAGACGGGCATCCGTTTAGCGGTGTGTTCTTTGCAGGCCTAATGATCGTGAACGGCGAGCCGCAGCTGATTGAATATAATGTGCGCTTCGGCGATCCGGAATGTCAGGCGTTAATGGTGCGGCTGGAAGATGATCTGGTGGATGTGCTTTATGCTGCCGCAACAGGCGACTTACAAAAATATAAAGATGGTTTGAAATGGTCGGACGATCCGGCTTTGTGCGTGGTGATGGCTGCCAAAGGCTATCCGGGCGGTTACCCGAAAAATACAGTGATTCAAAATCTTGATAAAGCCGCGCAGATGGAGGACGTTCAGATATTTCATGCTGGTACGGCGCGCAGTGAGAATGGCGACCTGGTCAATTGCGGCGGGCGTGTTCTGAATATTGTGGCCGACGGTAAAACGATCGAAGAAGCGCAGCAAAAAGCCTATGACGCCGTAGATGTGATTGACTGGCCGGACGGATTTTGCCGCCGTGATGTTGGCTGGCGCGCCGTTAAGGCTGGGAAAGCAAAAGCGGCTTAACTAAACGGCTGCGCGGGATTTCAGCGCGGTTGAAATCGTCCCATCATCGAGATAATCAAGTTCCCCGCCGACCGGGACGCCATGCGCCAGACGGCTGATTTTAATCTCCGGCGCGGCCTGCGTAATATGATCGGAAAGCACATGCGCGGTAGATTGCCCGTCCACGGTTGCACTTAAAGCTAAAATGACTTCTTTTGTTTGCCCGCCGGACAGGCGCTGCATGAGCCCGGCAATCGATAAATCATCCGGGCCTATGCCATCGAGCGCAGAGAGCAAGCCACCTAACACATGATAACTTCCCCGGAAGGCGCCCGTGCGCTCAATTGCCCAGAGATCGGCAACGCCTGCCACAACGCAAATCACCTCTTCACTGCGCGCAGGATCACGGCAGATTTTACACGGATCGGATATATCCAGCGTGTTGCAGATAGAGCAGGTTTTCACAGACGCGGAGGCTTCGGATAATGTTGCGGCCAGTGTTTTCATCGCGCCGGTTTTATCGGTCAGAAGATGTAGCGCGATCCGCCGTGCCGAGCGACCGCCAAGTCCCGGCAGGACAGAAATTTGTTTTACAAGTTTTTCGAACGGCCCGTCTAACATGAGATTATTCGTTAATATGGCCCTTGCCGTGCTTTGGATCAATATATCCAAACAAGCTGCCGCGCAGAGCCACATCGGTTTGCATGTTTTTCAGCTCAATTTCCGTGACTTCCCCTTGGGGATCGGTCACACGCCATTTATAGAGACGGTAGGGAATATTGGAGAAAATCAATTCGACACTTCCCGCCTCCGGATCAGCGGTTTGTACGACCACGAGATGCGTAAAACCGCCGCGCTGAAACACTTCCCGCACGCTCATATCTCCGCGTAACGTTAAATCTTCGCGCAGCAAAAAATCGGCAAGCGTCTGGCCGATCGGCGCATTGGTTTGTTCGCCAAGTTCAGAGTCATAAAAATAAATAAAGAACCCATCGGCGACGATAAAGTCTTCAACTTCATTATATTCAAAACGCAGCTTGCCCGGCCGGTCGAGATAAAATTGCCCGGAGAGCATCCCGCCCATGGAAGAACGCTGAATGAAATCCGCTTTGGCCGTGGTCAGGTTTTTGAGGTAAGCCTCGGCCTTTGCAACCTTCTCATTGTAAATCTGCGCTGCCTGCACGCCTGCAGGTAAAGCCAAAAGACAAAGAGTTAAAATTAATAAAAACCGCATTCTTTTTTGATACGGGATAAAGGCGGCGAAAGAAAGGCGAAAAGGGGGAAATTGAACGAAAACCCCCGGGAATATCAACGGTTTTTATAGCGGTTGAGCAGGCCTGTGTCCAAAATCGCATCGGCCACCACGCCATGCGCATAAGGGTTCCAGTGACGGTCTTCAGTATATTCAAAGGATTTGCCGTGGGCTGCATATTCCTTTTCGAACACCTCCTGCAGATCAAGCGTATGATAGCCCTGTCGGCGCGCATTAGAGAGTAAATGATTTCTCACCTGGTAAAAATAATCATCTTCGGGGAGTTTTTCCCCGGCATAAATATAGGCCCGCCCCGCATCAACCGTGATGAGAATTTTGTTTTTCGGCAGGCCCGCATAGTCTGGCAAAAGTTTTAAAAACGCATCAACCGCCTGTTTGGATTTCGTCACCCTTGTCTCATCTTTTGCTGCGGCTTCTTCAGATGGCGCAGCATTGTCCGGACTGCGCGCAGCAAACTGAACTCTGTTCACAATGTAGGACAGGTTAAGATTGAAATAGAGATAGCGCACCAGCGAGGATTTAGACATCAGCTCCTTGAAAAAGCCGGGCCGATGTTCGCCGATCAGGGTCGGACGTAACTGGCCCTTCTCATCTTCGACAAAATAATGAAAGCGCGGCATGTTTTTGTATTCCGGCAGGCTTTCATCAAAATCATTTTCAACAATAGAGACAATGAGAAAGTCAGGATCATATTTTTCCCACATCATTTGCGCGAAAATCGGATACTGGCTCATCGGCGCGCCACCCACGCCAACGCCGTACACATCCGTCCCATCCCCCAGCGCAACATTCAATCTTTGCTGCAGCGTTTGCTCAAACGGAATCATCCGCGCTTCAATATATGAATCGCCAACAACAGCAACAAGCGGCCTCTCTGGATTATTTTCAAAATCAATACCGCTGACATAGCCTTGCGCGTTGGTTTTACTGCTATGCCGCGCATCAAAATACCAGCCTGCCGAATAAGTTTGCCTGATATTTGGCGGACCGCGTACAACCGGATCTTCAGCAGTGACGGGCTGTAAAGGGATATAGGAATTTACCGGCAGGAAATGCAGTATCACCTCTAAAATGATGAGACAAAAAACAACAGACAAAGTAACAGAGGCAAATGCCAGAAGAACGGGGTGGTGCTTGGACATGGTGAGGCAAATCCTACAGGGCGATTGAACGGGCCGCAATATGGTTCAAACCTGTTTTACTTATGAAAAATTATATGCTTAAGTGCATTTCTAAACGTAAGGAATGAGATGCCACAAGCAACTACAGAAACCGTTATCGTAAGAGAGGGATTGACCTGTCACTTTGAGGATGGGAATCAGGGACTTGTTGCTGTTGTCAGTATGAGCGGAAAAGAAACGCGCTGGAAACTTGAAGTAGCAGGTCATGAATCACAAAATCAATCCACGCACAAACCTGTAATGCTTGAAAATGGTTGCCTGATTAAAAGAGATTTCCCTGCAGATATCTCATGGCCATTTAAAGACGCAGCAAGACAGATTGCAGCAAGGGCTTCAATTGCTGACCCCCGCTTCCCAAACATCCCTATTCTTGCGCCGTCCCGATGCAAAAAAATGGGATTACGGGCACAAAGACTAAGCTGATTTTAACGCCGCACTAAAATAGTTATAAAAAATTTACTGGCAGCCGGGTTCATATATTTCAGGAGAATCCCGACGCAAATCATAAGATACACCGTCTTGCAAGGTATCACCTGTCATAACCAGTAAAGGAAACTCCCGCGCTAGATTTCCATTTTGAAAAACGCTATTGAAAACTTTAGAAGTTGAAAAGCGGTAGACTTTTAATATGCTCTGAAAATATTGTCCAAACCCGCCTGAAACATCATATTTTATTTGGCTGGAAAGAGCAAATCTTGAGGATACAGGATCACCAAGAATCATATCTGCCAATGGAGAATCTGCTTCTGGGTAAATGTACCATAAGCCGTCTTGTTCTTTTAAAAGAACAATATCTTCTACATGGCCATAAATTTCTTTCTCCATCGTTAGAAATTGTTTTTTAGAAATATCCTGCAAAGACATGACTGAGTCATCTACAAAACCCATTCTTTTCCCAAGTTTAAGCAGCTTGTGCGGTCGCAATGCATGCTTATTCACTCTAATTTGAGCCCTATCCTCTGATAAAGGCGTAAAAAAACTGGATCTTATTAATATTCTTAAAGCTGTTGAGTAACATTTAACAATTGGAAGCGCATCAAACTTCAAACCTATTGTAAATCTTTTCTCCAAACCATATAGAGCTCCGGCAAGAGTACATAATGTTGACATGTAAAAATTTTCCAGATCAAAATCTGCGCCGTAATTCCTTTGTTTCCTTATTTCAAGACGCGCATATTTTGAGTCTTTTTTATTTCGATGCTGAATATAATGTCCATTGCCAAGGCCAACACTAATTTTTTGTAATGTGCCCCAGGATTTAAATTCATTTTCCAAAAGCTGAAGATAGCCCGGAGAATGTGTTGCAATAAGACCATCGTGCATTCCCTTTAAAAGGCCGCCTGTAATGGATTTTAATTTTTCAGCGACAGAGCTGTAAGACATTTCAGGAGTAATAGAACAAATATTATTTCCGTCTGAATCCCAAAAGCTAATATTGAGATGATTACTTTCAAAATAAAATTCATCAGGCGTATAGCCGTATGCTGACAGCCGTTCGGCAAGAAATGTTAAAACACGCTCACGATTATCAAGAAGATCGGTAACACTGGAAGGTTTTAGTCTCACTTCCTGATTATATCCATCGTAATATCCGGACTTATCAAACTCACTTTTAGGATGCATACCTCCAAAGCGAGGTTCCAGAATATCTTTAAATTTTTCATATATTTCTGCCAGTAAAATTTCCCGCGGCGTAAAATGTTCAAAGTCCAGTCGTTGAGACAAATTTCTCACAGGTCCGCCATTTGCTCCCGTAAAAAAATGAAAAGCAAGTTTCCGTTTCGCTTTTTGACAAAAATCCGAATAGGATTTTGGATTTTGAGAAATATGAAATTCCAGTTCCAGACCTGTTTTGACTTCTATGCCGTGTGTGCCGAAACGATCCAGGCAAGCGAGAATTTCTTCGCGTATATCTGCCTGCAAAGGGAATTCAGGGGCTCTTTGCGGATCATAAAATAAGCGGGGATCTATTCCCCCTTCCGACACAACCTCTTGATAATGACTTGTAAGCATAGCAGCCTAAAACTTCTTTTATGCTATTGTCATAAAGAAATTTTAAATTATGTCAATATATTCTTGCTCTAGGCAGCGCCGGACGAATGATCGCCGATCAGAATGTCACGCTTTCCGACTTTATTCGCCGGGCCGACCACGCCCTGACGTTCCATTTCCTCGATAATCCGCGCTGCGCGGTTATAGCCGATTTGCAGGTAACGCTGAATGAAACTGGTGGAAGCTTTGCGCTCGCGGGCAACCAGAGCCACGGCCTGATCGTATAATTCATCCACGCCGCCGCCTTCGCTGTCTCCGCCGCCGAACATGGCTTCCATGATTTCATTGCCTTCAAAGCCGCCGCCGCCTTCGGTGATATCTTCAAGGTAAGACGGTTCGGCCTGGGATTTAAGCATCGTCACAACATTCTCGACATCTTCATCGGATGCAAACGGGCCGTGCACGCGGGTGATACGCCCGCCAGCGGCCATATAGAGCATATCGCCCATCCCGAGAAGTTGCTCTGCCCCGCCATCGCCAAGAATGGTGCGGGAATCGATTTTGGAGGTCACGGCAAAAGAAATCCGCGTCGGGAAGTTTGCTTTAATCACGCCCGTAATCACATCCACGGATGGGCGCTGCGTCGCCATGATAAGGTGAATACCAGCTGCACGCGCCATTTGGGCGAGGCGCTGGATAGCATTTTCAACATCCTTGCCGGCCACCAGCATGAGGTCGGCAAATTCATCGACGATGACAACAATGTATGGCAGATCGGTGAGATCAATCGGCTGATCTTCATAAACAGGCTTGCCGCTTTCAGGATCAAAGCCCGTCTGGACTTTGCGCATCAATTCTTCACCGCGCTTGCGGGCTTCGGAAAGGCGGGCGTTATAGCCGTCAATATTACGGACGCCGAGCTTGGACATGGCGCGGTAGCGCTCTTCCATTTCCTGCACAACCCATTTGAGCGCAACAACAGCTTTGCCGGGTTCAGTCACAACAGGCGCTAGCAAATGCGGGATGTCGTCATAGACGGAGAGTTCCAGCATTTTCGGGTCGATCATGATGAAGCGGCATTTTTCTGGCGGTAACTGATACAGTAAAGAGAGCAGCATTGTATTAATCGCAACCGACTTCCCGGAGCCTGTCGTTCCCGCAATCAGCAAATGCGGCATGCGGGACAGATCAGCAATCATGGCCTTGCCACCAATATCTTTCCCGAGCACCAGCGGTAGATTGGCTTTTGTTTTATCGTAATCGCGTGAGGCCAAAAGCTCGCGCAGGAAGACCGTCTGGCGCACCTTGTTTGGAATTTCAATCCCGATCACATTGCGCCCCGGCACGACGGCGGCGCGGACAGAGACTGCCGACATGGAGCGCGCAATATCATCGGCAAGCCCGATCACGCGGGCGGATTTTGTGCCTGGCGCAGGTTCCAGTTCATAGAGCGTCACGACCGGCCCCGGATGAATGGACACGATCTCGCCCTGAATGTTGAAATCACTCAGTACGTTTTGAAGCAGTTCCGCATTCATGCGCAACGCTTTTTCGTCGGGCATATCGTCATGATGGTCTTCAGGAATTTCCTGCAGCAAATCAATTGACGGCAGTTCCCATTCCCCGCCATCGAAGAGCTTAAAGCGAGTCTGGGTCATGGTGGATTTAGGCTTGGATGCCTCCGTCACAACAACCTTGATATCGCTTTGAGGCGTATTTTCTTCTTCCAGAATTTGCGGGTTTTGTTCAAGCAAGACAGGTTCTGTGCGCTGGGTGAGTTCAGGTTTTGAAATTTGCGGCGCGCGGCGTTTGCGCGGGGCATAGGATTCATCGCCATAATGGCGGACCCAATCGACAAAGCCTGTGATGAGATCAATCGCAGTGAATGCACTCCATTTTGCTGCGGTCCAAAGCCAGGCGAATGCATAGCGCCATTGGGCGGCGCGCATCGTCATCGCAAAAGAGGCACAAAAAGCCGTTAAAATTGCTGCACCTGCAGCGACATAAAGATGCGGATGAGATAGCCCTGTTATATGCACAAAATCTGCAACCGATTGTAAGATCATCTGACCGGCACTGCCGCCGAGATAAGGCTGGGCCAGCCAGCCAAAGGAAGGGATCACGGCAAAGGCAACGGCGCCTGTGAGAAGCGCGCCTGCCAGCGCAACAAAACGCAGCACGAATAAAGACAGCTTGATGCGTTTGAAAATACGAAAGCCCCAAATACCAAACGCAATGGCGGCAAAGAAAGACGCTGCACCGAATGTCTGCAGCATCAGATCAGATATATTCGCGCCCATGGCACCCATCCAGTTGGACAGGCCGGATTCATTGGTTCCTGCGCTGTTCCAGGACGGATCGCGCGCATCATAGCTAATCAGGGCCAGCATCAAAAAGCCGCCGCATGCCAAAAAGGCCAGACCTGTCACTTCTAAAATCCGGCGCGCCAAAAAGGCCTGCACGGACTCAGGCAGAAGCTTTGAGAGAAAAGAGGATTTTTTGCGTTTGATTTTATATTTGCGGGCCATGAGAAGATACGCCTTGAACGAGAAAAAGAAAGAGCATCTGCGAAAGAACAGATGCCTAAATTCTACCGTTTTCGGCGTTTAAACACAAGTAAAGCCGCAAAATCCCCTCTCGCAGGTCCACGCATTTCATGGCATGATAAGAACGATGAAAACCACGCCTGACAGAAGCGAATATGGCGGCGCCATGTTTTATATCCTGCTCGCCGTTGCCCTGATTGCAGCGCTGACCTATGCCGTTAACCGCAATTCACGGACCTCTGGGGATGTGCTGACAAGTGATAAAGCAAGGCTGGCAGCCCAGGAAATCATCAGCTTTTCAGAAACGGTTTCAAAAGCCGTCGATAAACTTCGCCTGCGCGGCATCTCTGAAACACAGATAGATTTTGAAAACACGATTGTCAGTGATTATTCCAATGCCGCCTGCTCGGCCGCATCCTGCCGCGTTTTTGCAATCGGCGGCGGCAATATCAATTACACCATACCGGATCAAAGCTGGCTGAACAGCGCCTATAGCGCGCAAGGTACATATGGAAGATGGCTCATCACAGGCGCACTGAACATAGATGGCAGCTTAAGCGCATCGCCGGACCTGCTTTTACTTCTGCCATATGTATCGATAGATGCGTGTGAAGCTATGAACACGATTTTAGGCCTGAATCCACCAACGACGGCGGATACATTCACAGCTGCGCCTGGCTATTTTACTGGCGGCTACACCGCAGCAGCATCGCCGAACATCGCAGATGCAGCGCCTTATAGCGGGCAGGATTTGTTCTGCGTACAACGCGCAGCCGGAGAATATTTCGCCGTCAAGCTGCTCTGGAGCCGCTAAAACCTCTTAAACTTTTTCCGAGACATAGACCGTTCCGTCATCTACAGCGCGCAGCACAGCGACATGTGTTTCCTGCGCGCTTTTATTTGTCCCGCCGCTAATCGCCACATCGTAATAAACTCCGGCTGGAAAATAATGATCGCCGGTCGTTGCGGTGACACTTGAATCGCCAAAAGCCAGATAGACCGGTACAGTCGCATAGAGGCTAATCACTTTGGTTTCTGTGCCAAAAGCAGTTACATTGCGTGCAGACGTTGCCGTTGCTGCAATGGAATGCGCGCTGTTATCTTTAAAGCGCAGCGCCTGGATTACATTATTGTCGGCATCTTTGGGTAGTAAAGTCGTCATCATAGTTTCTCCTTTTGTGAAATAAAAAAACCGCTGAAAGCACGTGGGCCCGCAGCGGAAAAAAGACGCATTTGTGGTAATGTCGCCCTCATAATGTTCTATTTTTGTTCTTTTGTCAAGCGCTCGTCTTTGAAGGCTGGTTTCGCCCGGCCAAAGCCGCGCTGAGCCCCCAGAAAACCAGTATTCCAGATGCAAACAGGACAGGCGGGAAAAAGGCCTGATAAAGCAATATCAGGCATAAAAACCAGACAAGGCTGAAGATTCCTGTAATGATCCGCGCCGAACGATCTGCTGCAAAGCTCAAGAGACAGGCAAAGGCTGCAAAAAGGGCCAGCGCCCCTGCCCCATATTGTAGATAAACAGGCCAGTGTGATGATGATGGCTGACCTTTCAAAGAGTCAGGGATATCCGTTTGTGTCAGAAGATTTTCCGGCAAGCCGGAAGCCGGCACGTGAAAAACCATCATCCCAAAAGTTGCGATACATAAAACACCTGCGCTGATCCAGAAGATATTTTTATGCGCCTGCATAAATGCGATCTGCGCCCGGCCCTGCGCCGTCCGGTCAAGGTGAAAGGCTTTTAAAATTTTTTGCGCCGTTGTTTGCTGCGACAATGCTGCTAGAGTGTCATGATAATTTTCCGCGCGTTCAAAGGCCCCAAAGCGCAGCATGCCAAATGCCCCCCAGACACAAAGCAACGCTGCGCTGGCCCAGAGCGCGCTTGGCGCAAAAGACAAAAGCGCAAAAGATGCTGTCAGGCACAGCAAAAACATCGTCAAAGAAAATGTCATGTTGAGTATCTTAGCGCAGCGCGAGAGATTTTAAATCTGCAAAAGCAACATGATAGGCTGGCGCTGTTTTCAAATCATCCTCGCGCGCGCCTAAAAGCACGGCGACGTTGTAAGCCTGGCGGGCCTCTTCGGATCTGCCGGATTGTTGATAGGTGTGACCTAGCGCCTGCCAGCCTTTGCCCAAAGACATATCCGTTTTTAATGCCAGAAGAAACGCATCTTGCGCAGCACCAAGATAAGATTCTTTGGTCTCTTCAGAAAGCTGCTGTGCCTGCGCCGCACTTAAAAACACCATACCGGAGTCAAAATAATTTTGCGCACGCTGGGTATCTGTTTGCACAAAAGACAGAATCAGGCCTGCGCAAAAAATGCACAGACAAGCCCATTTCATCCGGGCGGAAAAAGATTTCTTACGCGCTGTTTTTGTCATGGTGCCGCAATAGAATCATTCAAACTGGATAATTCATGATGACGTAAAGGCAGCGCTTTTGACCATGAAAAAGGCAAAAGAAGGAGGATTAGACTGTGGACAAGCGGGAAAACCGCTTAAGACAGGCTGGGGTCTTTGGCTTCGATCTGGTGTTCAGCCGTCAGGGTGCCTGTCGGCAGGTGAATCAATTTCACTGAAATCTGCACGGAGCTGCATTTAGGAGGCGCTATATCATCCAGCGCATTCAAACCGCTTGCAAACCGCGAGGCTGCATCCACCGGCTCTATTTCATCCAAAGGACGCTGGAGGAGCAGCGCATACTGGTTCTTGCCTGTCTGGCCGATAATATCGCTTTGACGGCGCAGCTGCGCCAGATGATAGGCCATCTTGGACACCGCATAATCAGAGGCATAGGCCCCGTAATCGATTTTAATATCGTCGTAATTTTCAACCGTGATCATCACCACATAGGACAGCTCTGCATAGCGGCAGGCCCGGTCGATCGCCGCCCGGAAAAGCTGGTTGAAAGCCGATTTGGCAATCACGCCGCCTGCGCTCGGGAAATCTTCACGCTCATCGCCCATCGCATCAATAAGGCGCGAAAGCCTCAAACCGTTATCCGCAACTTCACGCACGGCATCTCCGCTAATCGGCTTTTGAAGCAGGTCATTACAACCCGCCTTAATCGCATCGGCTTTGGACGTGTTCTGGGAGAGCAGCACCAGGTAGGGTACTTTCACCGCCGTGCGCTTGATCTCCAAAAGAAGCGGCTGGGGGTCAGGCAGCGGTAAGTGATCGAAAAAGATAATATCCGGCCTGTGCTCTTTAATCAGCGGCAAAGCGTCATTTTTAACCTGCTCGTCAAATACCTTATGGCCAAGCTCTTCCAGCTTGCTTTTTAAGAGTTGTACGGACAGAGAATCCCGGTCGATGATCAGACTTTTCATGGCTCTATTGTGCCCGCAGGATCTTAAAAAATAAAGAAGAACTCTGCCTGTCTCTGAAAATAGGCGCAGAATTGACAAAACCCGGCTGCTGGCGTAGGAAAGAGCCTGCTTGAAAGCGAAAAATTGCGGCTGTGGCGGAATGGTAGACGCGCTAGCTTCAGGTGCTAGTGACCGTATGGTCGTGGAGGTTCAAGTCCTCTCAGCCGCACCAGGCTTCGCAGCTTAATGAGCGTAGCGAATTTAGCGAGAAGCCTGCCCGGCGTAGTCCGTAGGACGAAGCGGGGCTAACGTAATGCTTCGCCTGGCAAGCCAACCTGCCCGGCATAGCCCGAAGGGTGAAGACGGGCTTTGAACAGGCTACGCCCGGCGCGGCCAATATTAAGGAAATAAATGAGCATTACCCTGCATAAAGACGATATCCCGGCAGATCTGAGCTTCGGTGACGCCGTGGCTGTTGATACAGAGACCATGGGCCTGCAGCCCGGGCGTGACCGTTTGTGCCTGGTGCAGCTTTCCGCAGGAGACGGCACGGCGCATCTGGTGAAATTTGATGCGGGAAGTACTTACGATGCACCAAATTTAAAAGCGCTCTTAACGGATCCGAACGTGATAAAGATTTTTCATTACGCACGCTTTGATATTGCCGTGATGAAACAATATTTAGGTGTGGATACGCATCCGATTTACTGCACAAAAATCGCCTCGCGTCTGACCCGCACTTTTACCGACAAGCACGGGCTGCGTCATCTGGCCAAAGACATTTTGGGAATTGATCTCGACAAGCAACAGCAATCTTCGGATTGGGGCGCGGACACACTGACCGACGAACAGCAAAAATACGCCGCCAATGATGTTTTGTATTTACATCAGTTCAAAGCAAGACTTGATGACATGCTGGCCCGTGAAAACCGGACAGAGCTTGCCAAAGATTTATTCGCCTGTCTGCCGGCGCGCGCGCAGCTGGATCTGGAAGGCTGGGCGGAAATTGATATTTTCGCGCATGATTAAACCGATATGACTGCTTTGCCTAAAAAAACTGAAAACGCGAACGATCTGGACACAGCCCGCCGGGTGATCGGGACCGAAATAGACGGTCTCAAAGCCCTGGCCGATGCTTTGGATGATCAGTTCGTCAAAGCCATAGAGACGATCCATGCCATGAAAACAGACGGGCACGGCCGCCTGATCGTCGCCGGGATCGGCAAAAGCGGACATGTTGCCAAAAAGATTGTCGCCACATTAGCCTCCACCGGCACACCATCGCATTTCGTCCATCCGGGGGAAGCCAGTCATGGTGATCTTGGGATGATCACAGAACATGATGTTGTCCTGATGATTTCCAATTCAGGCGAGAATGCAGAGCTCTCCGATCTCATCGCCTATACGCGCCGTTTTGAAATTCCGCTGATTTGTATCACATCCAATGCAGACAGTACTCTGGCACAACATGCAGATATGCCTCTGATCATGCCGAAAATGCCTGAAGCCTGCCCAAACGGTATGGCCCCAACAACGTCCACGACCATGACGCTTGCGCTAGGTGATGCAATCGCAGTTGCGCTGTTGGAACGGATGGGCCTGACAAAGGAACAATTTGGCGTCTGGCATCCGGGCGGTAAGCTTGGTCAGAAGCTTTTGAAAGTGTCCGACATCATGACAGGCCATGCCGACCTGCCTTTGGTGGCACCCACTACCAAAATGGATCAGGTGCTGTTGATCATGACGGAAAAAAATCTCGGCTGCGCATTGGTCAGTGAAAATAATAAAGACCTGACGGGCATCATTACAGACGGCGATTTAAAGCGTCATATGGCCCAAAACCTTCTTGAGAAAACCGCTGCAGAGATTATGAGCGGTAATCCGAAAACGATTTCCGGGGAGGCTTTGGCCGTCGAAGCCATGAATATCATGACCAAAACGCCCGGAAAATATATCACCAGCCTGGCTGTCACCGATGAAAGCGGGGCTTTAAGCGGTCTCATCCGCCTGCAGGACTGCATCCAAAAAGGCGTCGCATAAAAGCCGTATTTGGGCTACATCTAGTATCTATGGCAAATAACCCTCAGCGTCTGGATCAAATCGCGCCGCGCGGGCCCGCGCGCAAAGTCAATCGCGCTTACAGCGCTTTTGTAAAAGTGATGCGCATAGCGCTGCCGCTTGGCGCGCTGGGGATGCTCGCCGTGCTTCTGACCTGGCCGGAAGCCGAGCGCACGATTGAACCCATCCGCAAAGAAGAGCTGCTCCCGCAAGCTAATTTAAGCGAAACGGAGCTTCTCAATCCCCGCTATGAAAGTGCGGATCAGGATTTAAACCCGTTCATCGTCACCGCCGATAAAGCCACGCAACGCCAGGACCAGCCCGATTTGATTTACCTTGATGCGCCGATTGCAGATATTGCGCTTAAAGATGGCGGACAGCTGGATGTAAAAGCCCAAAACGGAATTTTTGCGCAGGCTTCCGAAAAACTCTCGCTGTCCGGCGATGTCGAGTTGATTTATGACCGTACATATACTTTAACGGGAAGTGAAATGCGCGTAGATTTAAAAACGCGCGAAGCCTTTTCCGATAAGGATGTGGTTTTGACCGGCCCGGCGGAAGTGATTGAAGCGCGCGGACTGGAAGCCTATTCGGAAAAAGGCCATGTGATATTTAAGGGCCCCGGGAAATTAACACTCTACCCGGAAAGCGAAAATACAGGACTATAAGTGATGCGATTTATTTATCTTCTTTTTTGTATTTTTCTGCTCGGCGCATCACCTGTGTTTGCGCAGCAGGACCCTGTCGAAATTTCAGCGATTGAAACCCTTGAATGGGACCGGAACGCCAAACAATATATTGCGCGCGGCGCCGTCGAAGTGCAGCAAGGTGATATGTTCCTCACCTGCGATACGCTGACCGCGGATTATGATGAAGACGCGGAAGGGAAAACCCGCATCACACATCTCCTCGCTGTCGGCAATGTTGTTCTACGCGATATAGAGAATACGGCCACAGGTGCGCGCGGCACTTATAATGTCGGCCAGGGCTATGCACGGCTCACAGGCGGGGATTTAAAACTTGTCTCCCCCGATCAAACCATCACGGCCAGTGATGCGCTTGATTATTGGCGCTTTAAGGGAGAAGCCTCAGCGATTGGCAATGCGAAAGTCGATCGCGGGGAAGATGTGATTACCGCGCGCAAAATCACTGCCTTTTTCTCGGAACAGAAAAATGCGAACGGATCATCCGTCGACCGCATCGAAGCCTATGACGATGTTACCATCACCACACCTGAAGAAGTCCTGACCGGGGATCGCGGCACCTATAACGCAGCAAATGACACGGCCACCCTGATTGGGAATGTCAAAATTGTGCGCGGGCCGAATGAACTTGAAGGCGCGCGTGCGGAAGTCAACCTCACCACCAATATCAGCAAGATGTTCGGCGATGCACCTACTGCTGCTGTTGGGCAGGTTGGCACACGCGGTGAAGACGGGCGCGTACGCGGGATATTCTTCCCCGGATCGGATGAGACAAATGCACAAGCAGCCCCCGCAGCACCTACGCCAGTTCAACAACCAATTGAACAACCTGCTCCCGAAACGTTGCCTGTTATTGAAGCCCCGCCCGAACCTGTCAAAACCGAACCTGTACAACAACCCGTTCAGGTGCAGCAAAATCAACCAGTCCAAAACCAATATGTCCGGCCTTCACAACAAATTGAAGATGCCGCCCGTGCCGCCGGCAGTGCCTTTCAAGCCGGATCAGAGGAATAGTAAATGGAATTTGATCTTTCAAATGGATGGCTTTTAAATTGGGTGCTACTGATCGGCGTATTCGGCATTGGTCTTGTCTCACCCGGACCCGACTTCGTTGTTTCCATTCGAAACACACTCAGCTTTGGGCGCATGTCAGGCATATTCACAGCGCTTGGATTTGCATGCGGTGTTTGTATTCACGTGACATATGTTTTGATTGGATTTGCAGCCATTATTTCACAGTCCATTTTGCTTTTTAACGTGATTAAATATGCAGGGGCCGCCTACCTTCTTTATATAGGATTTCAGGCCTTACGCTCTAAAGGATTTGAAGATGAAAAACTGTATCAGAAACGGCGTACGTTTCTGTCACCTTCGCAATCTTTCATAAGCGGGTTTTTAACAAACCTCCTTAACCCAAAAGCGACTATGTTTTTTCTTGCCGTCTTTTCACAGTTTATAGGGCCTGAAACCCTTATAGGTGTTAAAATTCTTTATGGCGGAACCTGTGTGGTCATGACCTTCATCTGGTTTTCTATTGTTGCTTTATTTTTAACGCACCCATCCCTTAAAGCCGCGTTTTTGAAAGCCTCTCACTGGATCGACAGGATTTGCGGCGCGGCCCTCATTGGCTTAGGATTGAAACTGGCATTCACATCGAAATAGAAGACTATGACCGAACCGACCTATTCAAAATTTAAAACCGTGCCCAAGGGCCTCGTCGCGCAGCATTTATCGAAGAGCTATAAAAAGCGCCCGGTGCTGCATGATGTCTCGCTGCACGTTCAGCGCGGGGAAGCGGTTGCGCTGCTTGGACCCAACGGCGCCGGGAAAACCACCAGCTTTTATATTATGACGGGGCTCATCAATGCTGATAGCGGGCAGATCTTGCTCGACGGGCAGGATGTCACCGATTTGCCTATGTATCGCCGCGCGCGGCTGGGGATAGGCTATCTGCCGCAGGAAAGTTCTATCTTTCGCGGCCTCAATGTCGAAGATAATTTACGTGCCGTGATTCAGGCGCAGAACCTTAGCCGTCATAAGCAGGAACGGCTTCTCGAAGAACTTTTGTCCGAATTTTCAATCACGCATCTGCGCCGGACACCAACACCGGCTCTGTCCGGCGGGGAACGCCGCCGCGTTGAAATTGCCCGGGCGCTCGCCTGCCGACCGTCTTTCATGCTGCTCGATGAGCCACTGGCCGGGATTGACCCGATTGCCGTCGGGGATATCCGCAGCTTGATTTCTTATCTCAAAACCAAGGGCATCGGCGTGCTGATCACCGATCACAATGTCCGCGACTGCCTTGAGATTGTCGACCGCGCCTACATCCTGCATGACGGGCGCGTGCTCATGGACGGCACGCCGGATGATATTGTTTCCCACGACGATGTCCGCCGGGTGTATCTTGGCGAAGGATTTTCGCTGTAAAAACCAAATCCCGTGTTAAAATAGCCTCATGAACCAGAATATGTCCCAGCGTCTTGATTTGCGGCAATCGCAAAACCTCGTCATGACCCCGCAGCTGCAGCAGGCGATCAAATTGCTGCAGCTCAATAATGTCGAGCTGAATGAGTTTATCGAAGAAGAGCTTGCCAATAACCCGCTGCTTGAAAAAGATGAGCGCCAACCCGAAGGCGAAACACCAGAAGCGCCGAAACCTTCCGAACACGATAATATTCAGGAAGAATTCGATAGCTCATACGAGGAACCCGACTCCGGTGCGCAGGATTTTGATGCAGGCTCAAGCATGGCCAATGTCGGGGCTGGCGGGGATACGTCTTTCAATACGCTGGATAATGCGTTTGAAAACTCGATGAGCAAACCTCAAACACTGAACGAACATCTCACCGACCAATTGAATATCGCCTTTGATGATCCGCGTGATCGGATGATCGGCGCATTGTTAATCGATAGCCTGGATGAAACCGGCTATCTGCGCTCCAGCGTCACCGAATTGTCAGAGCGCCTCGATTGTTCAACAGAACGGATTGGACGTTTACTGGACACACTTAAACAATTTGACCCGTGCGGGGTGTTTGCCCGCGATTTGCAGGAATGCTTGAGCCTTCAGCTCGCCGATCAGGGCAGGCTGGATGCGCCGATGGAAAAATTACTGGAGAATCTCGACCTGCTGGCGGCCCATGACCGGCAGGCACTGGCCAAAATCTGCGATGTGAATGAAACTTATCTTGCCGATATGATCGAGGAAGTGAAAGCGCTCAACCCGCGCCCGGCTTCGGATTTTGAAACGCTCGTTGTGCAGACCGCCATTCCGGATGTGCTGATGAAAAAACAGCCCAAACATCTTGGCGGCGGCTGGCGCGTGGAGCTGAACACCGAAACGCTGCCGCGCGTACTGGTGAATAACGAATATTACAAAACCGTCGCCAGCGCGGCAAAAGATAAAAAAGATAAAGAATACCTCAATAACCACTTGTCCTCCGCCAACTGGATTGTCAAAGCGCTCGATCAACGCGCGCAGACAATTCTCAAAACGGCCGCTGAAATTGTGGAACAACAGGACGCGTTTTTTAATTTCGGGATCGAATTTCTAAAGCCCCTGACGCTCAAAGATATCGCCGAAGAAATTGACATGCATGAAAGCACCGTTTCCCGCGTGACTAACAATAAATATATCGGTACGCCGCGCGGCATTTTTGAACTTAAATATTTCTTCACCACGGCCTTGGTCTCTGAAAGCGGCGTGGCGCACAGCGCAGAATCGATCAAGGCGCGGATTAAAACCCTGACCGATGAAGAAGACCCGAAAAAGGTGCTTTCCGATGATAAGATTGTCGATATCCTGAAAAGCGAAGGGGTGGATATTGCGCGGCGCACCGTCGCCAAATACCGCGAGATGATGCATATCCCGTCTTCCGTCCAGCGCCGCAAGGTGAAGAAAAATCTGGCTTAAAACTTCCAGTCCAAACGATCTTCATAAGGAAGGATCGTAGAAAACTCGCTCGCGATCAATGTGTAGAGAGATACAGCAACATCGCGATCCCTCTCTGTATCAAACCATTCACCGAGTTGGAAACCTAGTTTATCGATAGAAGCCTGTATCTTTTCATTATCAAATTCCGTATTTCTATGACCTTCAGAAAATCTACGGAAGACTGCCGGTAAATTATCTCCCTCTTGCCATGTGTCTGGAGGATTTTCAATAAGATATTCTCGGAAACTTTTTCCAAGAGGCCTAAAAATCTTTTCAGCATCTTCACCCTTGATAATGACATTATTATTACCAAAAGGCACTTGTCCTTCCCCATCATGCCTGTAAAACTGAAAATACACAGATGGAAATTTGATCTCGAGATCAAATCCCCATGACAGGGAATAATGACCCGGGTCGGCCCCTTTAAGCACAGGATGAGGTTGGGATAAACCAACCTTATCTCCAAAAATATCCCTCAAGAAACTCTCAGAACTATGAGGACTGGTGAGTGGAAGATCAATGGCCGTTAACAGGGCACTCTTTTCTTTGACTGGCATGATCTATATATAAATAAAAATAATTATTATGTCAATAATATTCCGGTTTATTATTGCTTTTCTGTGAGTTAGAACAACCATGTGACTGATGCACCCCTCATCATTGCCATTGACGGACCTGCGGCGGCGGGCAAAGGCACGCTGGCGCGCGAACTCGCAGACCGGCTGGACCTGGCCTTCCTGGATACAGGCGCGCTCTACCGTGCGGTGGGGGTTTTGGTGCTGGACGCCGGGCAAGACCCGGCGGATGAGCAGGCCGCGATCAAGGCAGCGGAAACGCTTAAAAGCAAAATCAGCCCGGAAACGCTTAAAAACCCGGCCCTGCGCGACCATAAAACAGGCGCTGCGGCTTCCAAAGTCGCCCAATATGACAGCGTCCGGCGGATTTTAAGGGATTTACAGACGGATTTTGCAATCAATCCCCCGGATGGTAAGGGTGGAGCGGTGCTGGACGGGCGGGATATCGGCACCGTGATTTGCCCGAACGCACCTGTTAAATTTTACGTAACTGCATCCATAGAAGCCCGCGCGGATAGGCGATTTAAAGAGTTGCAAAATAAGGGCGGGGCCGCTACATATGAGGCCGTTTTAGAGGAGATGCGCATCCGCGATGCGCGGGATTCGGAGCGATCCGTCTCTCCCCTTCGCCCGGCCGATGATGCCTATGTGATAGACACATCGGATTTAAGCGCAGATCAGGTTTTAAACATGGCGCTTGCCAAAATCAAAGCCAGAACATCCCTCTAAAAACAAAAGCTGCGTTTTTGGCTTGGGCTGCGGCCTGTCACAAAGTCAAATAGCGCAGACTTATATTTCGAAAGGAAGTTTAATTACTATGGCACATGCTGCTGCAAATTTAACAGATAGGGAAGAGTCCGGCGAATTCGCCGCCCTCTTAGAAGACTCAATGAAAGAACAGGCCTTTGAAGGCTCTGTCGTAAAAGGAAAAGTGATTGATATCGAAGAAGACCTTGTCATCGTCGATGTCGGTTTGAAATCTGAAGGCCGGATTTCATTGCGCGAATTTTCAACGCCGGGACAAGACCCGGAAGTGCGCATTGGCGATCTGGTTGAGGTCTATGTTGACCGGATGGAAAATCATGACGGGGAGACGGTTTTATCCCGTGAAAAAGCCCGCCGTGAAGAAGTCTGGGTGGATCTTGAAAAACTCCACACGAAAGGCGAACGCGTCACAGGCATTATCTTTGGTAAAGTCAAAGGCGGCTTTACGGTCGATCTTGGCGGCGCTGTTGCGTTCCTACCGGGATCACAAGTTGATATCCGTCCGGTGCGCGATGTGTCTCCATTGATGGGCACACCGCAACCATTTCACATTTTAAAGATGGACCGGGCCCGTGGGAACATTGTTGTCTCCCGCCGTGCGGTATTGGAAGAATCCCGTGATGAAGCCAGAAGCGATCTTCTTGAAACCATCAAGGAAGGCTCTGTTGTTCAGGGCGTGGTGAAAAACATCACAGATTACGGTGCGTTCGTGGATCTGGGCGGTGTTGACGGGCTCTTGCACGTCACCGACATTTCCTGGAAACGTGTGAACCACCCATCTGAAGTACTTCAGGTCGGCCAGAATATCGACGTACAGGTTATTCGCTTTAATGAAGAGAATGGCCGGATTTCCCTTGGTATGAAACAGCTTGAAAGCGATCCGTGGGAAGGCGTAGACTCCAAATATCCACTTCAGGCCAAATATAAAGGCCGCGTGACAAACATCACTGATTACGGTGCGTTTGTTGAACTGGAAGACGGAATTGAAGGTCTTGTACACGTTTCTGAAATGTCCTGGACAAAGAAGAACGTGCATCCGGGCAAAATCATTTCAACGTCCCAAGAGGTTGATGTGATGGTTCTGGAAGTCGACATGGAAAAACGCCGGATTTCC
Source organism: Alphaproteobacteria bacterium (assembly GCA_028289285.1). Classification (GTDB taxonomy): domain Bacteria; phylum Pseudomonadota; class Alphaproteobacteria; order Micavibrionales; family Micavibrionaceae. Next base: position 69,842 of record JANQRF010000003.1, on the reverse strand, counting down.
CTTGGCATTAAACAATGTCAGGAAAATCCATGGGCGGTCTTTGCCGAAAACAACAAAGTCGATGATGAGTTGGAAGGCGAAATTCGCAACATCACCGAGTTCGGCCTGTTTGTCGGCGTTGCCGATGAGCTGGACGGGATGGTGCATCTGTCTGACATTTCGTGGGAAGATCAAACCGAAGATGCGCTGAAGCCGTTTACAAAAGGGGAAAGCGTGAAGGTGAAGATCCTCGACATTGATCCTGAAAAAGAACGGGTGGCTCTGGGCATTAAACAGCTCACTGAAGATCCGTTTGAAGGTGCGATGAAAGGTCTTGCCAAAGGCGCGGTCGTCACCTGTACGGTCTCCGAGATCACGGATAAAGGCATTAATGTCACCGTCAATGACAGCGTCACCGGTTTCATCAAGAAGGCCGATCTGTCCCGTGAGCGTTCAGAACAACGTCCGGATCGTTTTGCTGTTGGTGAAAAAGTCGATGCGAAAATTCTGACCGTGGACCGCAAGAAGCGCACGCTGACGCTGTCGATCAAGGCCCGCGAACTGGAAGAAGACAAGATGGCTCTGGAACAGTTCGGCTCGACCGAATCCGGGGCTTCCCTTGGCGATATTCTGGGCGCTGCGCTGGATAAATCCGGTGAGAAGAAAGAAGAGGCTCCGGCGGAAGAAGAAGCATCTGCCGAGGCTGACGCCAAAGACGATAAATAGAGTTCCTTTTCTAAATCTCTCTCCATCTCCTAGGATGGGATTGATAGAAAAGGTTGGAAAGGCCGGGCCGTCCGTATGGATGGCCCGGTTTTTATAGGATTCACAAAAAACCCTTTATAATCAGGGAATTGCCTTGACGGGCCGGAGAATCTGAGTCATGCTCTTGATATATAAGCGTTTTTAATTGTTTTAGGAGCTTAGGCGTGACCAAGTCCGAACTCATTCAAAAGCTGGCAGAGCGCAATCCGCATCTGTTCCTGCGTGATATTGAAAAAATCGTCGACACTATTTTTGAAGATATTACCGCCGCCCTTGTCCGCGGCGACCGGGTGGAGCTGCGCGGCTTTGGCGCCTTTTCAGTGAAACACCGTGAAGCACGCACAGGCCGTAACCCGCGCACAGGCGAAACCGTTCACGTCGAAGCCAAGCGGTTGCCGTTTTTCAAAACAGGCAAAGCCCTGCGCGAACGGCTTAACGGGGAAAGCGATGATTCAAGCGCCAAGGAAGATGATTTTTATAATCGCGATTCTTTTTAAGGCCGCGCCGTAAGGCACAAAAGACATGTTTACACTTTACCGCTGGATTATGATTGTGCCGCTGATTGTTGCGGCAGTGTTATTTGCGCTGGCGAATGATGCTCAGATAAGCTTTACCTACAGCCCCTATCACCCGGCGATTGAGTTGCCGCTTTATGCGCTTGGGCTTGGCCTGTTTGCAGTCGGCCTGCTGATCGGGATGTTGACTACCTGGGTATCTTTAGGCAGCGTGCGCGCGGAAAAACGCAGCCTCAAAAAGAAAGTCAAAAAACTTGAAAAAGAGTTAAATGACAGTCTGGCTGCAAATGAAAATTTAAAACAGGATAAAGAAGAGAATGACAAACCTGCCCAAAATTTATTGCGCCATTGATACGCCGGATATTGCGCATGCCAAAAATCTGATTAGCCAGATTGTGCCTGCGGGGTGCGGCGTTAAACTCGGCATGGAGTTTTTCAACGCGTTTGGCCCGCAAGGCGTAAAAGAGATGATAGAGGATGTGCCAGGCACATCTATCTTTCTTGATCTCAAATATCATGACATTCCAAACACGGTCGCAGGCGCCGTGCGCGCGGCGAGCACGCTTGGTGTTTCTTATTTAAATGTCCATGCTTCCGGCGGTCTTGAGATGATGAAGGCCGCAAAAGAATCTTGCGCACCGGGAACAAAACTCATCGCCGTCACGCTTTTAACTTCTATTGATGAAGCAGAAGCCACGCGCATTGGATATCAGGACGGCCTCAAAGACCGCGTGGTGCAGCTGGCTAAACTCACGCAGGAAGCTGGACTAGATGGCGTTGTATGTTCTGCCCATGAAATCGCAGACATTCGCGCGGCGTGCGGGCCTGACTTCGCCCTGATGGTGCCCGGTATCCGCCCGGCCGGATCAGAGACTGGAGATCAAAAGCGCGTCATGACTCCAAAGGATGCTCTCACCGCAGGCGCCACCCATCTTGTCATCGGCCGCCCGATCACAAAAGCAGATAACCCGGCACAAGCCGTGCAGGATATTCTGGACACGTTATGACGGATGTTAAAATATGCGGGATCACGACGCCCGAAGCGATGACTGCCGCGATAGACGGCGGCGCGCGTTTTGCCGGGCTTGTCTTTCACGCGCCTTCCCCGCGCTTTGTTGAGACGGAAATCGCGGGCTATCTGGCGCGCTATGTGCCGACAGGCGTGCGGACAGTTGGACTATTTGTTGATCCTGACAATGCTGCGCTTGAAGATGTTTTAAACACGGTTCAACTGGACATGATTCAGCTGCACGGACACGAAAGCCCGGGGCGTGTATCAGAAATCAAAACCGCTTTCGGCATGCCTGTGATTAAAGCCCTGCCTGTATCAGGCGAAAGCGATTTGGAAAAAGTGCCGGGCTATGAGGCCGCTGCCGACTGGCTGATGTTTGATGCCAAAAGCGGCGGGTCGGGCGAGACGTTCGACTGGTCGATTCTGCAGCAATATCTACAAGAGAGCCCGCTGTCCAAACCCTGGTTTCTGGCCGGTGGGCTTCATGCAGAGAATATTACTGCAGCATTGGATGTACTCTCGCCATCTGCGCTGGATATCTCAAGCGGCGTGGAAAGCAGCCGCGGCGTGAAAGACCCTGAGAAAATCAGGACGTTTTTAACCAAAGCCGCGCAGCTATAAAAGCTTTGCCTTTTGGGTCCCCGCCCTTTAAAAAAGTTGCCATGACAGACCCTGCACAGACACAGCACCCGGCTAATTCTTTACACACCGGGCCGGACGAAAAAGGCCATTTCGGACCCTATGGCGGGCGCTATGTGGCTGAAACACTCATGCCGCTGATCCTCGAGGTTGAAAAGACCTGGCATGCAGCCAAAGAAGATCCGGCCTTTTGGGAAGAATTTAAAGATCTTGCCAAACATTATATCGGCCGCCCCTCCCCGCTTTATTTTGCAAAAGCAACGACGGAGCATCTGGGCGGCGCCAAAATTTATTTTAAGCGCGATGAGCTGAACCATACAGGCGCGCATAAAATCAATCACTGCCTTGGGCAAATTCTGGTCGCGCGGCGCATGGGCAAAGGCCGGATTATTGCCGAAACAGGTGCAGGCCAGCACGGCGTTGCAACCGCGACTGTCTGCGCGCTGTTTGATATGCCCTGCACGGTCTTTATGGGCGCAGAAGATGTGCAGCGCCAGGCCCCGAATGTGTTCCGGATGAAACTACTTGGCGCGGAAGTCGTGCCCGTTACTTCCGGCTCCTCAACGCTCAAAGATGCGATGAATGAAGCGCTGCGCCACTGGGTCGCCAATGTGCATGACACGTATTACCTGATTGGCACGGTCGCAGGTCCGCATCCTTATCCTGAAATGGTGCGTGATTTTCAAAGCGTGATCGGACAGGAAACACGAGACCAGCTTCAGGAAGCTGAGGGCCGACTGCCCGATAGCGTGGTCGCTTGTATCGGCGGCGGATCGAACGCGATGGGATTATTTTACCCGTTTTTAGACGATCCGTCCGTGCGGTTAATAGGCGTCGAAGCCGGCGGGCATGGCGTCGAAACGGATAAACATGCGGCCTCTTTAAATGGTGGCACAGAAGGTATTTTGCACGGCATGAAATCTTACTTCTTACAAAATGAAGACGGGCAGATCACTGAGGCTCATTCTATTTCTGCAGGTCTTGATTATCCGGGCATTGGCCCGGAACATGCCTGGCTGCACGATCTCAAACGCGCGGAATATGTGAGTGTCACAGATGAGGAAGCTTTGGATGCTTTCCAGAAACTCTCCAAACTGGAAGGCATTATCCCGGCGCTTGAACCATCCCATGCCTTTGCGCATGTCTTAAAAATCGCGGGCGACTTACCCAAAGATCACCTCATGATCATGAATCTTTGCGGACGCGGCGATAAAGATATTTTCACCGTTGCAGATAAGCTTGGAGTCGAACTTTGAGTGCGGTTGAAAAAGAATCGCCGGAAGAATCTTTAGGCGGGTTTACTGTTGTCGGTATTACAGCAACAACCTGCAATAAAGATGATCAGGCGACAGATGATATTAACGCCTTGTGGCAGCGTTTTTTTGAACAAGCCATCGGCGATAAAGTCCCGCACAAGGACGGCGAGGCGATTTACGCCGTTTATCATTCTTATGAAGGCGATCATACAAAACCTTATAAACTCACCATTGGCTGCCGGGTCGCCAAAGATGACTTTACGCTGGAAGAGGGATTAGACAGTATCTTTGTCCCTAAAGGCAATTACCAGATTTTTGCAGCAACAGGCGAACAACCAAAAGCGCTCATCGAAACCTGGAGCGCGATCTGGAAAGCCGATTTAAACCGCAGCTTTGACTGCGATCTTGAAATTTACGGCCCCCGCTTTTTTGAAGAGGGCCTGCATGAAGTTTTGGTGTGTATTAGTACAGAATAAAAACTGCGTATAATGAGTATTGTTGAACAAACACTGGAAGGCTCTATAGATAGAATGGAGGCAAGACTTCAAGAGCTTGCCGCCGCGCGGGGAAAGCCTAACGGGTCTCAAAGACACAAAGATATCCGTAGACTAACCCGTAACATTTCTAATTTTAGAGCCGTTACAGAACGAGTTCAAAATTCTAATGAATTAACACTGGGGGTACTCCCCTATGAACCTAGTGATAGAGAAACAGTCAGAAAACTGCGTAAAGAATTTAAGAGCGCAAAAAAAGGTATTTTTCGTGAGCTAGCGCAAATCTGGGCTCAAAGCTTTAAAAAAATGGGACTTACCTGGGATGAAATTTCCTATATGCAAAGCTATGGTAATGTTCCGGTTTTTGGAAAATTAAACCAATCTGAAAGCTTTGCCCTGGATATATCGTTAGAGCACGATAGACCTATAGCTTGGGGAGGCACTAATGACAAAGACAACCTGCTTGCTATACCAAAATACCTTAATCAATTAAGAAGCACGTATATCCATTGGCAAATATATGGCCGCAATACAGAAACTGTTTTAACGATTGAGTTTAGAGATAAAACAAGTAAAGTGCCTTATATTCCAGGCGGATTTCGTGAAGAAAATGATTCGCTTAACTATTCCCGGATAGCTGAATTACTAGGTTGTGAAATTATATGAACCGAATCAACACAATATTTGAAACCCTGAAAGCCGAAGGCCGAAAAGCGCTTGTGACCTTTATCATGGCCGGTGATACGGATGCCGGCACGGCGCAGGAAATTTTAGATGCCTTGCCAGGCAGCGGCGCGGATATCATTGAAATCGGCATGCCGTTTACCGACCCGATGGCGGACGGGCCGGCGATTCAGGCGGCGGGCTTGCGGGCTTTGGATAGTGGCGCAGATATGCACAAAACGCTGGAGATGGTGCAGCAATTCCGGACAAAGAATAATACCACGCCGATCGTCCTGATGGGATATATGAACCCGGTTTTAGCGTTCGGCCCTGAAGCATTTACAAAAGCCTGCGCGGAGTGCGGTGTCGATGGGCTTATCCTTGTCGATTTACCGCCGGAAGAGGCAGATGAAATTGCGCCACTTGCACAGCAAAACGGTTTGCACCTGATCCGGCTTTTAACCCCGACGACGGATATGCAGCGCCTTCCTAACATTTTGAACGGGGCAGGCGGGTTCCTCTATTACGTCTCTATTACCGGGGTGACAGGAACGAAATCAGCCAATGTTGATGAGGTCGGCAAACATATTGCAGAGATTAAAACCCAAACCGATCTGCCTGTTGTCGTTGGGTTTGGTATTAAAACCCCGGACGATGCCGCCGCCATGGGCGAAATTGCGGACGGGATTGTTGTCGGCTCTGCGCTGGTGGAACAAATCGGCGCGGGCGCAAACAGCGCAGTAATTTCCACGCAGGTGCAGGCTCTTAAAGATGCGCTGAAAGCTGCTTAAACATACATGCTGCGCCTGTCTTTACTCATTTGTGTTTTGATTTTAGCCGGGTGCAATAATCGCGGTATGAATTTACAACCCTATCAGGACGCCTCTTTTACACCTCATAACTTTGCGGTGTGTTCCGGTTATAGCTGTTACTACCGCACCGAAGCAAAGATGACAAAAAGCCAGTGGAAGCGGGTTTTACGGGAGTTCAGGCCACGGGCAAAAACGGCTGAAAAAGAACGCACACAAATTGCAAAAGCAATGAAGCGTATTGAAATTTATGCCGGCAAATCGTCCGGCCTCACCGAAGACAAGGCCAAAGCCGAAACCTTTGAAGAGCAGCGCGAAACCCAAATGGATTGCATTGATGAAACGATCAATGCAGCGCTCTATCTTGATTTTATTCATGAAGCGGAAATCCTGAAATTTCATGAAAAAGCGCCGCCCGTGCATCGTGGCTTCTTTATTGATGGCGCCTGGCCGCATAACAGCGCAGCCATCCGTGAAAAAGAAACAGGAGAAATATTTGTCGTCGATAGCTATTACCGCCCTCACGGCAAAGAGCCTTATATTCTGCCTTTAAAAACCTGGGCGGCGTTCTGGCGCCCGGACGAGGATAAAGAAAAAGAGACGCACTAGGAAATCTGTGCGCCAAGATCATTCATCAGCTGCACAAAATCCGGAAAACTGGTTTGAATGGGCGTAGCATCATCAATTGAAATCGGCTCTTCAGTAGCTGTTCCTAAAACAAGAAAACTCATCGCGATCCGGTGATCGAGCGCCGTTTCGATTTTTGCGCCGCCTTGCGGCGGCTTGCTGTTGCCGTGAATGGTCAGGCTGTCTTCTCCCATTTCAAGTTTAACGCCGCAGGCTTCAAGTCCTTTGGCCGTCATCAAAAGCCGGTCGCTTTCTTTCACGCGCAGTTCGGCCAAACCCGTCATACGCGTTGTCCCGTTTGCACAAGCTGCCGCCACGGCCAGAACCGGAAATTCATCAATCATACTGGGCACGCGGCTTTCAGGCACATCAATACCCTTTAAGGCACCTGTGCCTTTGACATGCAGGTCGGCAATCGGTTCACCGGCCTCAATGCGTTTATTTTCAAACCTAATATCCGCGCCCATATCAGTGAGTGTTTCATAGAGACCGGTGCGGCGCGGATTCATGCCAATGCCCGGTAAAATAATCTCAGAGCCTTCATTGATCACCGCAGCCACAACCGGAAAAGCAGCCGAACTTGGATCGGCAGGCACAATAATTTTTTCTTTCGGCGCAATGAGGTCTGTGTGACCTTTGACATGAATGGCCTGCGCACCATCGTTTAAATCTTCAACGGCAACATCAATCCCGAAATGGCGCAGCATATTTTCTGTGTAATCCCGGGTGGGCTTATCTTCAATCACGGTTGTGCGTCCGCGTGCATTGAGGCCCGCGAGCATCACTGCCGATTTCACCTGCGCGGAGGCCACAGGCAGACGATATTCTATATTCAAAACATCTTTCGGCCCGGTGACGGTGAGCGGCAATTTACCGCCATCACGGGCTTTAAAAGTTGCGCCCATCATCTCAAGCGGTTTTATCACCCGGCCCATCGGGCGCTTTGATAAAGACGCATCGCCTGTAAAGGTGGCCGTGATCGCATGCCCGGCCACAAGCCCGATCAAAAGCCGCGTGGAGGTCCCGCTATTGCCCATCTCAAGGGCCGTTTCAGGTTCTTTCAGACCGCCAAGGCCAACGCCATGACATTCCCAATGACCATCCCCAAGGCGGTTAATCTCTGCGCCCATGGCGCGCATCGCGGCGGCGGTGTTTAACACATCTTCGCCTTCCAAAAGGCCGGTGATTTCGGCGCGGCCGACCGCAAGACCGCCAAACATCAAGGCCCGGTGCGAGATAGATTTATCGCCCGGAATGTTGGCCGTGCCTTTAAGAGGGTGTGACTTGGAAGACTTCATCATTTTCCTTTAAGAGGTTTCGAGCGCTTGCGCAATCAAAACACGTGTATCGCCATAGAGTTTATCCTGAAGAATATCGAGCGCTGCCAAATCAGGTTGCTCAGTTTTCGAGAGCTCAATCACAAAAACCGTGTCCCCATTCACCCAGCCCCCGTTTTGAAGTGCCTGAATTGTTGGTAGTACAAGTCCGCGATCATATGGCGGATCCAGAAAGACAAGATCAAAAATATTGCTCTCTGGTTGTTTTGCCGGACAGTTTTGTGATTTTACCAATTCCACTTTACTTTGTGCTTCAAGATTAAAATTAGATATGTTGGTTTTGCACATCCTAAGAGAGAAAGGGCTTTTATCCCAAAAAATACAATGTGCAGCCCCACGAGACAGTGCTTCGAGACCAAGAGCGCCTGTACCACAAAATGCATCTAGGACGTATGCGTCTTGTACACACCCACGCGCTTCAAGCATATTCAAGATAGCTCCACGCACCTTATCAGAAGTCGGCCTTACATGAGCTGTATTTCCAAGCGCTGTGAGTGTATGTGCTTTGAATTTACCACCGACAATCCGCATCAAGATGTCCCTTTTTTGAAATAGCCCGGCAGGCGTTTACGAAGCATATCCGTACGCATTTCCTGCACGGCGCCTTTCTCCAGTTTGCCAAGATCAAAAGGGCCGTACGCTGTCCGGATCAGCCTGTTCACCTGCAAGCCGAGCGCTTCCATCATTTTACGCACTTCGCGGTTTTTCCCTTCCGTGATGGAAAGCATGATCCAGACATTCGTCCCTTGCTGTTTTTCAAGCGTGGCTTTCGCGGCGCCGTAACGTACGCCTTCATACGTCAGGCCTTTATTAAGCTTATCAAGCTGTTTTTGCGTGATTTTGCCATGGGCCCGTACACGGTACGTACGTGCCAGACCAGTGGCAGGTAATTCCAGATACCGGGCCAGCGCCCCGTCTGTTGTCAATAAAAGCAGCCCTTCCGTATTCATATCCAGGCGCCCGACGGAGACCACACGCGGCAATTCCTTAGGCAAAGCATCAAACACGGTTTGCCGTCCCTTTTCATCTTTGGCTGTGGTCACTAGGCCTGCCGGTTTGTGATAGAGAAACAGCCTTGTCTCCTGCACCTGCGGCAAGGCTTTGTCATCCACTTCTACACTGTCCCTCTCATTAATGAGCGTGGCAGGCGTCTCAATCACAGTGCCGTTCACGGCGACGCGGCCCTCTTCGATCCAGCGCTCGGCTTCCCGGCGCGAGCACAGCCCGGCTGCCGCCATCACTTTGGCAATACGTTGACCTTTGCTTTCGGCTTTGTTTTCCATTAAGACCACCTTATGCAAGATGATATAGCCTATATAGAGGCCGCAATGGAAGAGGCACGCGCAGCCGGCACGCGCGGCGAGGTGCCGATCGGCGCAGTGCTGGTGAACCGGGACAGCGGCGAGATTGCCGCGCGCGCCGGGAACCGGACGATTGAGCTAAGCGATCCGACGGCGCATGCCGAAATTTTAGTGATCCGCGAGATCTGCCAAAAAGAGGGCGCGCAGCGTATTCCGGGCTATGATCTGTATGTGACTTTAGAGCCTTGCGCGATGTGCACCGCCGCCATTGCCTTTGCCCGCATTCCAAGGCTGGTGTTCGGGGCACAGGACCCGAAAGGCGGGGCTGTCCTGCACGGCCCGAAATTCTATGACCAGCCAACCTGTCACCATAAAATAGAGATCGCGCACGGCCCACTGGAGACAGAGTCTAGCGCCCTTTTAAAAGAGTTTTTCCAGGCGCGGCGTTAATCTTTTCTTAAGGTTTTGTTAAGCTTTTGCAGGCAGTCTTGGGGCGTGAGACCGCTTTCTTTTCATGATAAAAAGCCCCTGTGGCACTCTTTGCTTCCCGGTGCATCACGGCGGAGTAAAAGCGCGGCGACCTATACGGTCTATAGCTATGAAAAGCAGACCGGGCGCTGGAAGAAACATGACCGGATCAATGCCCGCGAAGATGCGATTCACTTCGCCCGCATGCTGCTCGATAGCGGCAGTTTTGAAAAAGTCGAGATCAAGAAAAATGTTCTGGACCCGCAAACGGGCAAAACCATAGAGCTTGATTTTAAAATCTTAAACTAGAAAGGATTTGAAATCGTCCTGAGCGCCGGACGGAATCAGGACCTCTATTTCATCCTGTCCCTTTGCGGCTAGGGTTAGAAACACAGCCTTCCCGGACCCGATTTCGATATTTTCATTCATGCCGATCCCCAGCACGGGCAGATCCAGCGCTTCGCCGTTTTGAATCTGGGTCAGCACGGCGTCGCGCTTTTCGCGCTCGCGCAAAGGCATATCCTCGGCTGCGCGAATCGACCCGTCCTTATCCAGCCATTCAAAGCTGAACAGCGAGCCGCGCCAGCTTTCAAGCACGGCAGCTGCGCTGACCTTCACAGGTACAAAAGAGCGTTTTTTAGAAGCTTGTGTCGTTGACATGCAGATGGTCCTTTTGACTTGCCGGAAACGGCCTCTCATGTCACTTTAGGAAAACTTGGATAACAAAATCTTAAAACCATGAACCAGACAGCAAAAAAAGATAAAGACCCGAACGCACCGGAGACAATTATCGTCCCGGCCGATACCGACCAGGTCCATTGTGATGGCGGCGTCGGACCACTTGGCCATCCGCGGGTCTGGTATAGCTTTGACGGCGCGCAAAGCGTTGAATGCGGCTATTGCGACCGGCTTTTTGTAAAGGAGTCAGAGGCTTAAGGCAGGCCTTGAAATCCGACCCCCCGTTTTTATATAATATACCAAGAGGCGCTGCATGGTGCGGGCTTCTAAAACATAGCCAAAGAGATTTTTCGCCTGACAAGGCGCGAGGAACGAAACGTAGACAAGCTACGTGAGTGACGAAGCAACGCAGTCAGGAGGAAAATATCGAGGCGTTAGTTACTTGCTCATAGGAGGAGTAAATGAATACAAGACTATCACTTTTTGATAGCCCGTTATTTCTGGGCTTTGAAGACTTCGAAAAAACTTTTGACCGTATCCGCCGTTCAGGCGGGGAAGGCTATCCGCCCTATAATATAGAGCAGATCGGCGAAGACGGTATTCGCGTCACGCTGGCCGTGGCTGGATTTACCATGGACGATCTGGAGATCGAGCAGGATAAAAACCAGCTTGTGATCCGCGGCGCCCAGACGGACGATGAAGAACGTGTTTTCCTGCATCGTGGGATTGCCGCCCGCCAGTTCCAGCGCAGCTTTGCGCTCGGGGACGGGATAGAGATCATGGGTGCGATGCTTGATAACGGCCTGCTGCATATTGATATGAAGCGCGTCATGCCGGAAAGCCAGGCGAAGAAAATCCCGATCAATGCGTCCAAAGACGATCACGGCACGAACGGGAAATCGTCTGCCAAAGCGATCGACGTTGAAAGCAAAAACTAAATGAACGCAGAAAACGTCAATATACGTGACATGCTGGCTGCGCTCAGCCCGCAGGATTTCCTGAGCGTGGGCGTCGATCAGTTTGCCTATATTAAAAAGCATAAACGCACGAACACGTTCGGGCTTTATGCGGCGAACGGGCATCTGATTTTTGAAACCGATCACCCGGGCGAAGCGGCCATCATGGCCCAGCAAAATAATTTGCAGGCCGTCACGGTCCATTAAACAAAAAGACTTAACTGTCCCCGCGTAATAACCATGTTGGGTCAGTATTTAAAATCCGAGCAAAAGCATCAAGCTCATAATCCTTGATGCCTCTTTCCCCGCGTTCTATCTCGGAAATATCTGACTGGCTTAGTTTAATGCCGTATTCGACATCAAGCGCAGCAGACAGGTCAACTTGTCCAAGGTCCCGCTTCTGTCTGATTTCTTTCAGCCGTTCGCCGCTAATGTTCGCCCGTTCCATCCGGAAAGGCTAACATCGCACCTTCTTGACAGTAGCCGATAATCGGCTATTTTGCTCAGTGGGGATTTTAAAATCAGGCACTATCTTGCAAGATCTCCGGCAAAGCTTTTTTGAACTTCTAGGCGATCCTTCTATCTCCTCAGATCTAAAGAATTTTCTTTCAGGGCTTCTACAGCTTGATGATGAAAGCTTTGAGAGGATCGTTTTATATATTTTGGAAGACGGGGATAGTGATGTCTAAGGTTTGTATCTGGTTTTTTTAAGAAAGCCTCTATAAAGTGCGCTTATGACGATTTCCTTCTCCCTTCCATATTGGGCGGATTTACATGCTCATTTTAGGCAAGGCCCGGCGCTTGGCGACTTCCTGCGCGCGCATGCAGAGATGGGATGCTATGCCGTTCTCGCCATGCCCAACACCAAGCCGCCCGTCGCGAAAATCCTGAAAAGTGATGGTGGCGATAATTGGAGCATTGAAGGCTATTTAGACGATATCAAACAAGCAAGCGGTGATGTGTTTGACGATGTCATCGTCCCGCTTTACCTGACCAAAGAAACAACACCGGCCATGATTGAGGCAGGGGCCAAAAGCGGCTTGCTGCGCGCGGCGAAATATTACCCGCCGCACGGAACAACGAATGCCGATTTCGGTCAGCCGCTTTTAAGTTATCTGGACAATGATGTGTTTAAAGCCATGGCCGAGAGCGGTGTCACTTTATGCGTGCATGGAGAAGAGCACGGCATTCATGGACCCGATTATTTCGACCGGGATACGAACGCCGAAGATATTTTTTATCGTGAACGTTTGCCGCGCGTGGTTGATACGCTGCCGGATTTAAACATCATTGCTGAACATATCACCACCAAAACCGCTTGTGACTTTGTGATACAGGCAGGAGATCAGATCGGCGCCACCGTCACGCCGCAACATCTTCTTTATACGGTGAGCGATTTATTGCAGGGATTGAAATATCATCTCTATTGTCTGCCGCTGGTGAAATTCGCCCGCGACCGGGATGCGCTGCGCAACGCCGTCACCGACCCGGACAATGTAAAATTCTTTGCGGGCACAGACAGCGCCCCGCATTTTGATAAAGTCACCGAATGCGGCTGCGCGGCCGGATGCTTTACAGGCAGGATCGCCCCGCAGCTTTATGCGCAGGGCTTTGAAGAAGCCGGGTGCGATTTATCTTCGCAAAGCAATCAGGAGATATTCAAAAAATTCCTGTGTGAGACCGGACCTGCTTTTTACGGATTAAAATCCTCTGATAAAACATTCAGTTTGACAAAGACGCCACAAAAAGTAGACGCGCTTCCAACGGCGGATAAAGATGTCCTGCCCTTACCGCTTGGCCTGGGACAAAGCGAAATCCCCTGGAGCATTTCTGTATGAGCCGCGATGAGACCACAGCGCTCGACATTCAGTGGAATGCGGACGGATTAATTGCAGCTGTTGCGCAGGACGTAAGCACCAAAGAAATTCTCATGCTGGCCTGGATGAATGAGGAAGCCTTTCAAAAAACACTGGAGACCGGACAAGCCCATTACTGGTCCAGATCGCGGCAGGAATTATGGCATAAGGGCGCGACCAGCGGTGCCATTCAACAGGTCCGGGAAATCCGCATTGATTGTGATCAGGACGCGGTTATTTTATTGGTCGATCAGGCCGGGAGCGGCGCCTGTCATACGGGCCGCAAGAGCTGTTTTTACAGAAAGATTGAGTCTCAAAACGGACCTGTTTTGAAATTTTATGAGGCGTAAAGAAATCCGCTTAATTTCGCGCCCGCAAAAAATATCCAGAATTTTATATATTTTTTATCTAGCTTGGAAAAAGCTCTTTTTTTCAGTATATTAAACAAATCAGATCCGCGTATTTCTACCGCTTACCTCTACTTTTATATACGTCTTTTTAATCTTTCTGCCCTACCCTTTATGATGGGATTGATACGTTTCTTATAAGGACATGACTCAAAAGAGCTTCTCAGCTTCGGATAACGCCATGACAACAGACTGGACAGACGGCGCAAACGAACAGGCGCAGGAACAACATTTGTCTTTGGCAAAAAGCCTGACCAGCCCGCCTGCGCAGATATGGCGCAGCCGGATTAGCTGGCGTATTGCGCTGACTGTCTTTTTGACAATTCTGACAGTCCAGATCGGAATTCTTACCCTGACGATCCAGCAGCAGGAAAATAATATGCTCTTTGAAATCCGCGAAAGCGGGCGGATGGCGATTGCCCCACTGATTGAGAGCAACATGCAGGATATGCTTCAAAACCCGATTGACGGCGGCGAAGCAGAGCGTCTTTTAAACTCAACACTTGTCGAAGGCGTTGCGGTTTACTCTTCCAATCTGGATTTAATCTCAGCTTTTGGTGATCCGGTCGGCCTGATGCCAAAAACCTATGATGACTTATTTTTGTCAAACCGTACGGCAGACGGAAACGCCTATGAAGTGATTTACCGCCGTACGGACCTAGATCAGCCTTATGTTGTTGCCGCCCGCTTAAGCGCAGGCAATGTGGCAGATGAGATTATCAATTATGTGCGCGACTCTGTCACGATCGTTCTCCTCATGTCGTTATTTGTTACGACGGTTTTGATGATTTCGCTCGGGCGCTGGCTTTTAGAACCTATTCTTTTCCTGCGCCAAAATCTTTTAAACGCTGCCGAAAGCCCGGAAGAGCCACAGATTAAAGACTCGCCATTCGATGAAAAAGATGAGATTGGTGGAGCTATTGCACTTGCACAAGTTCTGATCAATCAAAATGCAGAAAACATCAAACATGTTAAATCTGCGGCTGAAGATAAAATTCATAAACTTGCTTTTTATGACTCGCTAACGGGTCTGCCAAACAGAACGCTTTTCCTTCAAAAGCTCAGTGAAATGGCGAAAAAAGCAGGCCATGAAAAAACAACGCGTCTGGCCGTGATCACAATGGACCTGGATCACTTTAAAGATATCAACGATTCCATGGGCCATAATGTTGGCGATGCGATTCTAAGAGGCATCAGCAAACGCCTGCGCGCCTCCATGCCTGAAAGCGCTGTTGTGGCCCGCTCCGGGGAAGATGAATTTGCGATTACCATGCCGCTCAATACAGATATTAATACGGCGCGCCATGTCGCTGAGAAAGTTCGTAACGTTCTGATCTCTGAGCCGTTTAAAGTCTTTAACGAGCAATTCCAGATCCGCACCTCGATCGGTGTCGCCACTTATCCTGAAGACAGTATTGATCCAGGCCAGGTTCTAAAGAATGCAGATATTGCGCTGAACCGCGCAAAAGAAGAAGGCCGCGACAGGATCAAGGAATATTCAGAAGACTTTGACAAGGCTGTGCAGGCACGCTTCCAGATGCTGCGCGATCTGCGTGATGCACTTGATAATGATGAGCTTTTACTTCATTACCAGCCGCAATTTGATCTGAAGACAGGCAGGCTTATTGGCGCCGAAGCGCTTCTGCGCTGGTTTAGAAAAGATAATTCCAAAGCCGGCGGACAGTTTGTTTCTCCTGCCGAGTTTGTACCGATTGCAGAACAATCCGGACTGATTGTCCCGATCGGCAGCTGGGTGATCCGCCAGGCCTGTGAAACCGCCTCTGCGTGGCAGAAAGCAGGACATGATATCCGTATTGCGGTCAATGTTTCCGGGGCACAATTTTACCAGGGCGATCTTGTTGAGCTCACACAAAATATATTAAGCGATACCGGCCTGAAGCCGAAAAACCTGGAAATGGAAGTGACGGAAAGTATCTTCATGGAAGATGTGCATCATACTATCGACACTTTAAAAGAACTTCACGGACTTGGTATTGAGCTGGCAATTGATGATTTTGGAACAGGCTATTCATCTTTATCTTACCTGCGGCAATTCCCGATCGACCGCTTAAAAATTGACCAGTCCTTTATCCGCAATGCGCTTAATGATGCCAACGATGCCTCCATTGCAAAGACAATTGTCAATCTGGGCCATTCCTTAAATCTGAAAGTTATCGCGGAAGGCGTTGAAACCAAAGATCATGAAGACTTCTTACGCGAAGAAGGCTGTGATGAAGTACAGGGTTTCCGCTATTCCCGTCCGATCCCGTCTGAAGAATTTGATAGCTTCCTGAACGGCTATACGGGTGATTTATCAAGCTTTGATAAATAAGAAAAAATTTCTGCCACACACATAAAAAAAACCGCCTCCTAAAACAGGAAGCGGTTTTTTTTATCTCTTTATATATTTTAGTATTTCACAGAGCAGCCATAAGGCTTCGTACTGGCCACTTCAATTGGCTCGCCCGCCGCCAGAGAATCCAAAGCTGCTGCAACATAGTTTGTTGCGCCTTCAATCTTCTCGGACTTAAAGCTGGAATCGCTGTCAATCGCGCCTGCATAGGCTAAGTTACCTTCGCCGTCGATGACAAACATGTGCGGCGTGGTTTTTGCACCGAATAATTTGCCAACCTCTCCGCTTGCATCAACGATGTACGCCGTAGACTTAATACCTTTTTCTTCTTTCATAGCATTGGCTTCTTCAGCGGTTACATGACCTTGCTTGCCTTCTGCGCCGGAGTTAATCGTTAGCCAGATAACATCCTGACCTGTATATTTTTCCTGCAGGCCCTGCATGTTTTTAGGTTCATAATGTTTAACCACATACGGGCATTCCGGATTGTGCCATTCCAGCACGATATTCTTGCCTTTAAAGTCAGACAGGTTGTGCGTCACGCCTTTTGAATCCGTCACCGTAAATTCCGGGACAGCTTCCCCGACAGCGACTTCCGCATGGCTTTGCGGCAGACAGGCAATCAGCGTAAACGCTGCGATTGCAATGGTTAGAAATGATTTGGTCATCACTTTTCCTCCATGATGGTTAGGTTGATAAAACTATTTTAAGATCCTGTAATTTCACCTTCAACAATGGCAGGTGTCAGGATCTGCGGGAGCAATTTCGGCTCCGGGCGCGCGCCATTTTCATCACGCGGGCCATAATACACATAGAGCGGAACACCGGTTCGTCCATAGCGATCCAGATATTTTGTAATCTCCGGGTCCTGATTGGTCCAGTCCCCTTTGAGATATTTAATTCCGCGCGTTTCAAAGAGTTTGCGCGTGGCGTTCGTATCCAGCGCAATACGTTCATTGACCTTACAGGTAATGCACCAGGCTGCCGTCATATTCACAAAGACCGGATAGCCATCCTCTAAATAGCCTTCCAAAACAGGCTCGGAAAAGCTTTCCCAGTTTTGATCTGCGCCGGCGCTCTGGCCCGGTACCATCATTCCCCCATGCAGGCTGGACAGGCAAAAGGCGGAAAAAATCAGGGCGATAATGGCGGCGCTCAGGCCAATCCAGCGTAGCGCCCCTTGCGCGGCCAGGTTTTTAAAGGTCCAGATGGCAAAGGCCAGCGCCACAAACACCATCAACAGAATGAGCACACCTATTGACCCGGCCTGCTGGGATAAGACCCAGACCAGCCAGGCGGCGGACGCAAACATCGGGAAGGCAAGAAGTTCTTTAAACCGCTCCATCCACGGGCCCGGTTTTGGCAGCACATGGCGCAGCGCCGGGATATAAGCTAAAAGCAAGTAAGGCAGCGCCAATCCAAACCCGAGCATCAAAAACACGCTCATGGAAATCAGCGCTGGCTGTGTCAGGGCAAAGCCCATCGCAACTCCCATAAACGGCGCCGTACAGGGCGTCGCCACCAGCGTCGCGAGAACACCTGTAAAGAATGACCCGCTCGCCCCTTCTTTTTGAACCAGCGAAGAGCCGATCCCTGCAAAGCGCCCTGAAAAGTCAAACAGCCCGGCCAAGTTAAGCCCGATCACAAACAGCAAGGTTGCCAGCAGACTAATCACAAACGGATTTTGAAGCTGAAAGCCCCAGCCGATCTCCGCCCCTGCAGCCTTAAAGGCCAGCAAGGCGCCCGCAATTACTGCAAAACTCACGAGCACACCTGCCGTATAGGCAAGCCCGGAGAGACGCGCTTTGGCTTCTTCCTTGTCTTTCAGCTTGCACAAGCTCAGCGCTTTCATAGAGAGCACCGGGAACACGCACGGCATGAGATTTAAAATAAGTCCGCCAAGCACAGCAAACAGCAAAGCTTGCCACAGGAAAATATCAACAGATGCGCCGTCCGCCTTTGCAATATCTGAAGCTGAAGCTCCTTCCAGCATGGCCGATACGCGGACCCCGCGCGGAATATTCTGCCCGTCCGTATAGCGAATAACCATTTTGCTCATTGGTACTTCACTAAAATCGCGCTCACCATGCGCTTGTGTAATCGTCAGGACATTACCGTCAATATTTGCAGAAGACTCAGCGACGTTTTCAATCAGGCCCCACTCTTCAGGAAACAGTTCAAAATCTTTTGCCCCTTGCAGGCTTTCCCCTTCAGCGACGGTCACAGACAAAATAAAATTACTGCCGCGCGTACTATAGGCCGCATCCCATCCTTTATCAGATGGAAAACTATTGCGCATCTCTTCCATGATTTCTGCAGACGGCGGCACAGTTCCATTTAGGACGATGGATGCTTGATGACTTTCCGGGATACAGATTTCTTCACAGACCAAAAGATCAATATTCATGCCGATTTGAAACGGCATGGGCGGAATATTTTCAGGCAAAGTAAGTGTTACAAAATTCGTTGCTATATTCTCATAGCCGAAATTCATCAGCGGGCCGAAAGGCAGTTTCTTTGGCACCGGCCATTCAAGATCTGAAAAGATAAATGTGTCCGGTGCATTCCATTCAACTTCAGCAGCTGCGCCTGAATCGCCCGGATTTTTCCAATAAATATGCCAGCCCGGCGCAATGCGCTGGACGATCCCGAGCGTGATTGTTTCCTCGCCTGTCAGCCCCTGCGTTTGGTCAGCAATAAGCTGCACGGAAACATATTTTTCAGGCTCTTCAGCGGGCTGCGATACCTGCGGCGCTATCAGAGTTGTCGCACCTTCCATTGCAAAAGCGCGGTCCGGCGCAATAAAAAAGGCCCCCGCCAGGAGGGACGCCATAATCCAGAAAACAAAAAGATGTTTTTTCATGTGAAGGAGGCCTTTATTTTATTTAGCTGTTTGCAGCGACAACAGAAACGATTTTAGACGCGATATCTGCAACCGTATCATCGCGTTTGAGCTCGCCTGCAATTTGTCCGTCTTTATCCAGAATTTGTACAAGACCGGTTTTCGGCGCAAAGCTGTTATAAAGCGCGCTCAGGCCTTTTTCTTCAGCCAGCGCCACAGAGGCGGCTTTGGTTTCTTCAGTTGAAAAATCGAACTTCACAACCTCGATCTTGCTGTCATTTAACAGGCCCATCGCCTCTTTCATTTTGGGATCGAGAATTTTACAAGTCCCGCATTTATCAGAATAAAACACAACGATTTGTGTCTTGTGCATTTCTTCTGCCTGGGCCGGATGAAGCGTGCTCACACCTGTGAATGCAAAAAGCGCTATCAGCGCCGCGAGAAAAAATTTCATATCCATCTCCTTATGGTTTTGGTTTATAGCTTATATATTCGTGTTAAATTTCAAAAGCGTTACATGACATTAAAGGCAAAAAATATGACACAGAATAGCCCGCTTTGGACCCCGCGCCACCCCGAAAAAACAGACCTTGCCAGCTTTATACAGTTTTGCGGCCAAGATAAGTTAGGATATGGATTAGATTACGCGAAGTTCCATGACTGGAGCATCGAAAATATAGAGGATTTCTGGTCAAAGCTCTGGGATTTTTGCGAGGTCATTGGTGATAAAGGCGATGTGATCCTTCAAAACGGGGATCAAATGCCCGGCGCACAGTTTTTTCCTGGCGCACAGATCAATTACACCGAAAATATGCTCCGTCACGATGGCGATGCCCCTGCCATGATTTTCAGGGATGAACATGGGCGCGAACGCATACTTTCTTTCGATGATGTCTATGCACAAGTCAGCCTGTGGCAACAAATCCTGATTACTGCAGGCGTTCAAAAAGGGGACAGAGTTGCAGCCTGCATGCCCAATATGCCTGAAACCATTCTGGCCTGTTTTGCGACGGCTTCTCTTGGCGCGATCTGGTCAAGCGCCTCCCCGGATTTTGGCACGCAAGGCCTGCTCGACCGATTCGGACAGATTGAGCCGAAAGTCTTGATTTCCGTCGACGGGTATTTTTATGGCGGGAAGGAGATTGACTGCCTTGCCAAAATCAAAGACGTACAGGCAAAACTGGAAAACCTCGGCCAAACAATCATTGTCCCCTTCCTAAATGACACCCCTGATCTTTCAGAATTTGAAAACACGCAGACAGTTTCAAATCTCACGGAAAACCTGCAGCCGCAGGATGTACGCTATGAACATGTCGACTTCAACCATCCGCTTTTCATCATGTTTTCCTCCGGCACCACGGGCATTCCAAAATGTATCGTCCATGGCCATGGTGGCACATTACTCCAGCATCTAAAAGAACACCGGCTTCAATGCGATATCAAAAATGGGGACAGGGTATTTTATTTCACCACCTGCGGCTGGATGATGTGGAACTGGCTCATCTCCGGGATCGGCAGCGGCGCGTGCCTGCTTTTATTTGACGGCAATCCATTTCACCCGGACGGCAATGTGCTCTGGGATTTCACCGGCAAGCATGACTGTACGCTTTTCGGTACGGCTGCCAAATATATAGATGCCCTGAAAGCTAATGACGTGCACCCGAAAGATACACATGATCTGTCCACTTTACGGACCATTACCTCAACGGGATCACCGCTGGTCCATGAGAGTTTTGATTTTGTTTATAACCACATAAAGCAAGACGTACATCTGGCCTCCATCTCCGGCGGGACGGACATTGTCTCCTGTTTTGTCCTGGGTAACCCGATCTCGCCGGTCTATCGCGGGGAAATTCAGGGAGCCGGCCTCGGCCTGGCGGTAAATGTCTTTGATGATAATGGAAAGCCGATCCCTGCAGGGGCTGGATCGGGAGAGCTTGTCTGCACCAAACCGTTTCCCTGTATGCCTGTTTGTTTCTGGAATGACGAAGATGGCGCGCGCTACCGCAAAGCCTATTTTGAGCGCTTTGAGAATATTTGGCACCATGGCGACTGGATTGAGCGGACCACGCATGACGGGCTGATTATTCATGGCCGCTCTGATGCGACTCTCAACCCGGGCGGTGTACGTATCGGCACGGCGGAAATTTACCGCCAGGTGGAACAAATTCCGCAAATACTGGAAAGCATTGCCGTCGGGCAGGATCATGAAGGGGATGTCCGCGTGATTTTATTCGTCCGGCTGAAAGACGGCGCGGCTTTTACCGAAGAGCTTCAAAAAGAGATTAAAACCAAAATCCGCACCGGCGCCTCGCCGCGCCATGTCCCTGCCGTGATCTGCCCTGTCACCGATATTCCCCGCACCAAATCCGGCAAGATTGTTGAACTGGCTGTAAAGGATATCATCCATGGCCGCCCGGTCAAAAATGTCGAGGCGCTTGCCAACCCCGAAGCGCTCAATTTATATAAAAAAATCAAAGAATTAGCTTAATTTTATTGACATAATTTAGTTTCGGCCTATAGTTTCTCGATGCCGAAAAAATCTCAAGAATTAAAAGACTATTTACTGCAGCAAAGCGAAGCATTTCATGCCGCCCTGGAAAGCGCTGAAAACACGCTCAGCCAGAAACCGCAGGAAAAGGAAAATGCATCTGCAACGCTTCATCTTGTCAGCAAATTAGCTTCGGACATTGATCAATTACGGATCAAAAACAATATTGCTATTGTGAAAAATACGCTTACTCAAATGCGTCTGCTGCTTGAACGTATGGACCTTCTGATTACCTACAGAGAAACATTTGAAGAAGAAGATAGTCCTGATCAAAGTTACACTGAAATTCAAATTATGAATGAGAGAAACGCCTTCGATACGGCGCGGGAATATTCCGCTCAGCTTTTGATGACAAGATTAAAAGGAAAAATTACTGAAAAAGACTATCGTAATCATTGGCAGGTTTGGTCGAGATTAAATGAACGCGACATAGAAATGAGCGCGGAGGACTACAAAGGCGAGAAATCAGGTGCCATCGAAGACCCTGTTTTACAATATGCCCGGGATACTCAAAGTTATATTACGACACTCATCCGTGATGTCCGCAATATGATGGATAGCATTACACAAGAGGTTGAGACAATTGATCAGCAAGCCTCTAATTTACCCTTAATGAGCCAGGCCTCCTTAACCGTTTTTGTGGATCAGGTTCGGGAAGATTTTGCAGCCGCGCAGGCATTTGGGGAGAACATAGCAAATGAAATCGAAATCCTCGAAAAATTTATACGGGACGTTAAAAAATTTAATCAGCCGCATGTCGCCCCGTATGTCAGGGGATTTACGGCAGATTCATAATAATACTTGTCAGCAATAAGCTTTCATGCGAATTTAAAATCATGACGTCTATCAAAGACACAGTTTTTCTTCAGTCATCTGCTGCGCTTGCCGCAGCCGCGTGTGCGGCGGGTACGCCCGCATAATGATCGCTTATAGCGCAAGAGCCGCGCGCCCCGTTTAAAATCCCCTTAAAAACGAAATATTAAGAAAGATATTGAAAGGTGAGAAATGCCATGAGACAAGGCATGCAGCCGGGTGATATGTCGCCCGGACCAAATATGACGATGAAACATAAGACGCCAGACCAGCTTGAAGAAATGCATTTCCGCTCTGTATTAGAGCGGCTGTCCCCCAATCAGGGGGCGCAGATGCTCCGCTATGGCTGGCAGCGAGAGGGTGTGATTTCCCTCGCGCAGGGCGAAGGCAGTTGCAAAACGCCTGATTTTATCGCCGATGCGGCCTATAAAGCGCTTCAGGACGGCAAAACCTTTTACGCGCCAGCACTTGGTGTCCCTGAATTACGCCAGGAAATCGCTAATTATTATGAGCACCTGATGGGCATCAGCCTGCCCACCAGCCGGATTTTTGCGACGGGCTCCGGTACGACGGCGATGCACTTGGCGCTTACCTCGATCCTCGAAGAAGGCGATGAAGTGGTCGCCGTGACTCCGATCTGGAAAAACCTGCTTGGAGCGGTGGAACTTACCCAGTCCAAAATCGTGCAGGTTCCGCTCGAAGCGCAGGAAAAAGGCTGGCAGCTGGATCTGGAAAAGCTCTTTGACGCCTGCACCACTAAAACCAAGGCTATTCTTATCGTGTCCCCGTCTAATCCGACGGGCTGGATTATGCCCGAGCATGAGATGAAAGAGGTTTTGGAGTTCGCCCGGGACCGGAATATCTGGATTATCGCCGATGAGGTCTATCACCGGCTGACCTATGACCGGCCGTACGCGCCGAGCTTTTTGGAAATCTGTGAACCGCACGACCGTTTGTTTAGTGTGAACAGCTTTTCAAAGTCGTACGCCATGACGGGCTGGCGGCTTGGCTGGCTGGTCGGACTGGCGGAAAGCGAAAGCGTGATCCGCGATATCGCCCTGTACGATAATATGGGCCCGCCCACATACGCCCAGTACGGGTCAATTGAATCGCTTCGCCACGGAGAAGCGTTTATCGCCGATCAACTGAAACTCTGGAAGATCAACCGGGATAAGCTCCGCGCCTATTTTGACAGTAAGGGCAATATTCTCTGGCCGCCGTCAGAGGCGACTTTTTATAGTTTCTTTAAAGTCGAAGGCGAACCGGACTGCTTGTCCCTGGCCAAAAGGCTGATTGATGAGGCCGCCCTGTCCCTCGCCCCAGGCTGTGCCTTCGGCAAGTGCTGCAGCGGTTGGCTGCGCTTATGCTACGCTGTTTCCGAAGACAAGATGGATGAGGCCATTAAACGGCTGGATACGGTGATCGGATAAGGATTGATTTAATTTTCAATCCGTACCCACATGACCTGATAAGGTTCAAGTGTAAAGGACGGGCCGTGCTTATCCATGAGGTACGGCTTGTGATCATCTAAAATATCTACGACCTTGCGCCCGGCCATCATGGCGTAATAATCGCTTTTAATCATGACGGTCTGCTGGCTCTCGCTGCAATTGGTCATGCAGACAATATCATATTGCCCGTCCGGATCTTCGCGCAACACAGAGAAAACAGGGCGGGCCGCTTTGGCCGGATCTGCCGAAACACCAGACCCCTGTCCGGTGACAATATCCACCATACACGCCGCATACGGACTAAAGGCCCGGTGTACGCGGCGCGCATCAATCATGGCTTTTTTGCGCTGATAGATGGCACGGCGCAAATGATCATACTGGCTTTGCGGATCGTTTAAAGCACGGTCAAATTCCTGCGCATTCACAACACCGCGATTTTTGTTACGCCGGTGCCCGGCCATTTCATAAAGCGCTTCATCATTTAACTGCGCGCAAGTGACCCCCATATAATCGGCAGGCACGCAATGCGGGGCGGAATAAATAAAAGACTGCGATGCCATGAATCTATCAAGCGCAGCTGTGAACTGCCTGTCTTCCATCCGGTCCCCGCGTAAGGCCGCCGATTCAGGCGGTGAAAGAATAGCCTGAAGCCATGTAATACAGGCTTCATACGGCACGCGGATTGTCTGGCCGTCGACAATTTTACTTTTGTAATTAATGCCGCCGCCGCGCCGTTCGATCTGATGCAGCAGGAAATCCAGAGCGCTTTGACCTTCTTCCGTATCAGGCACATCGGCCATCGGCAAAACACCGATCCCGTCATGCGAATTTGTAAAGGACAGGCCAATCCAGTCCGGATTTTGCGCCCTGTGCTCTGCCCATTGCAACACCGCGCGTGCATCCTGGCGGTAAATTGCGTAAACGGATACAGGCGCGGATGGGAAATCATAGACCAGATGTCCTTCATCATTATGCTCACCGTAATAGGTTTCAAGAACATCCGTTGTGGCATTTACTTCGGGCACGAGTGTCACTTGCGGAGCAATATCGGCCAGATAGGCATTGAGCGCTTTTAAAACATTGTGCGTTTCTTTCAAGCCAAAACAATTTGTCAGCGCTTCTTTCTCATTCAGGCCCAGCATCTTGACCAGATAACCGATTGCATCCAGACGGACCCAGCTTGCCCCCTGCCCGATAAAGTCTTTGACCAGCGCTTCCAAAAGTGCACAAAAAACTCTCGGATTTTTTACATTCAAATCCGCCTGCGTTTCACTGAATGTGCACCAGACATGCTTACGCTCGCCTTTGTCATTTTCAAACGTCACAACCGGATAATGTTCGCGCGGACGGAAGACAGGCGTCAGATCAAGCTCTTTCAACTTTTCCTCAGGCAGGGTTACAAAGAAATCCTCATAGCCCGGCTCGTCATTTAAAAATTTCTGAAACCACTCCCCGTGTACGGATAAATGATTGAGCACGAAATCAAACATCAACCCGCCTTGAACTGCCTGGAGGTCTTCAGGCGTGCCATAGGCTTCATCCATTTTATAGCTCATCGCTTCAAATCCGCCATCGGCGCGCGCCGCCGGGCCGTCAACATCCTCGTGAATCACCGGAGAGGGAAAATGCGGCAATATATGCAGATGCGAATATTTATCCGCCAGGTGGGAGTTGAAAAAAGCCTGCAGGGCCGCAGCAGGTTTTTTACCGTTTGCACATTTAATATGATCCACATACGCAATGCATAAAACGGTTTTTTCATCATAGCGTTTTGCCGGATCAAACGGCGGCGCCATAAAATCAGGTTTATTCTGCTCTAGCCAGCCGGCCAACTCCTGCAATAAAGCACGCACAGTTTTCAGGTCTTGAATAGAAAACAGGCCGCGCTGGACGCCTTTCCATTCGTGCTGCACCAAAAGCTTGTCAATCCGGTCCAGCGTTTCAGGCTTTAAAGCAGGGCTTGCCATATCTGAATTAGATTCAGAATCCATAGATTTGTCCTGGAGTTTTTGAAGCATGAAATATACACCCGTAAAATTATTTGCCGGGGCTTCTTTTAAAGCCCTCTTATAAATTATCAAAGGAGGGCTTTAAAAAACCATAGCCCCACACGCCCGTCCACACAAAAACGCGGTGCAGCGCAACATGATTATTCGTTATTTTGTGTAACCGCCTTAATAATATCCTGCGCCGTGAGGCCTGCGTCTTCATATTGCTTGGCGGGGGAGTCCTGATCCTGGAAGAGGTCGGGGAGGTGCATGGTCTGCACACGGCATGTGCCGAGCAGATTTTCACGATTTAAAAATTCCAGCACGTATGAGCCGAACCCGCCGATCGCGCCTTCTTCAATCGTGATCATCTGCGCATGATTTTGAGCGAGGCGGCGGATCAGATTCTCATCGAGCGGCTTGGCAAAGCGTGCATCAGCAACGGTCACACTCTGTCCCCATTTTTCAAGCATCTCGGCGGCCATCAGACATTCGTTCAAACGCCCGCCATAAGATAGCAGCGCGATGTCTGAGCCCTCTTTCACAATCCGGCCTTTACCGATTTCTAAGATGTCCCCGTTTTCGGGCAGGTCAACGCCAACCCCTTCCCCGCGCGGATATCTGAGCCCAAGCGGCCCGTCATCATAGGCAGCCGCCGTGGCAACCATATGGACAAGCTCGGCCTCATCGGCGGCGGCCATCAACACAAAATTCGGCAGGCAGCCGAGATAGGCAATATCAAAGGCGCCGGCATGGGTGCAACCATCGGCCCCGACCAGCCCTGCGCGGTCCATCATAAAGCGCACGGGCAGGTTCTGGATGGCCACATCATGCACGACTTGATCATAGGCGCGCTGTAAAAACGTTGAATAAATCGCCGCGAACGGTTTCATCCTTTCGGCGGCCAGGCCCGCCGCAAACGTCACGGCATGTTGTTCGGCAATCCCGACATCGAACATGCGTTCCGGGAATTCATAGCCGAACAGATCCATGCCCGTCCCATCGGGCATCGCGGCGGTGATCCCGACAATACGCTCATCCTTTTTGGCCTCCTTAATCAGGCTTTGGGCAAAGACTTTTGTATAGGCCGGGATGGTGGATTTCGGTTTATATTGGCTGCCAGTGACAATGTCGAATTTAGCGACTCCATGCATTTTGCTCGCTGAATTTTCAGCGGGCGCATAGCCTTTACCCTTTTGGGTGATCGCATGAATCAATACCGGGCCGTGACCTGCTTTTTTGACATTCCGCAGAACCGGCAGCAGATGATCCAGATTATGTCCGTCAATCGGGCCGATATAGTAAAAACCCATCTCTTCGAATAATGTGCCTCCCCCGAGCGCCGCGCGGGCGGTTTCTTCGGCGCGGGCAGCGGCTTTTTTAAGCGGCGGCGGGAGCATATCAGCGACCTTTTTGGCCATATCCCGCGCGCCAATATAGGGACGGGACGAGACCAGGCCGGTCAGATACCGGCTCATGGCCCCGACAGGCGGGGCGATCGACATATTGTTATCGTTTAAAATCACAATCAGGTCGGATTTTAAATCGCCTGCATTATTCATCGCTTCATAGGCCATCCCGGCGGACATGGCCCCATCGCCGATTACAGCAATGACTTTTTTATCCTGTCCCTGTAAATCCCGGGCGACAGCCATACCCAGCCCGGCTGAAATAGAGGTGGAGCTGTGAGCAGCACCAAACGGGTCGTAGTCGCTTTCAGCCCGCTTTGTAAACCCAGAGAGACCATGCCCCTGGCGGATGGTGCGGATCCTGTCCCGGCGGCCTGTGAGAATCTTATGCGGATAGCATTGATGCCCGACATCCCAGATGAGCTTGTCTTTTGGCGTGTCAAACACGGCGTGAATGGCGGTTGTGATCTCGACCACGCCAAGCCCTGCCCCCAGATGGCCACCGGTCTGAGAGACGGCGTCAATCGTCTCAGCACGCAGCTCTTCTGCCAGTTGTTTCAGCTGCTCATCATCAAAGCCGTGCATATCTTCAGGCACGCGTACAAGGTCCAAAAGCGGGGTTTTGGAAGCACTATTGCGCGGCGCATCTGCGCGCATTTTATTTGCAGCTTTAGGCATAACGCTCATATAGACAAACTCGGCCCAAAAAACCAAGTCTTTTCGTGCAAATACCTGCCCGCGCACGCCCAGCGCTTTTGCCTTTATTTCGCCCTATAGAAATGCTTAAATAAACTATGCTTTTAACAAGCGTCTCTATCCGCGGCCACGGCCAGCTTGCCTTTGAGTGCATGTTTGGTTTTCAAAGCCGCTTTTTTTCAAAAATAAAAAGAATAAGAAACGAAAGGTAGGATCCTCATGCAAGTCAGCGTTCACGGAAAACAAATTGATGTTGGCGACACTTTACGCACCCACGTCACAGATAAAATCGAGGACCTCAATGAGAAATTTTTTAACCACGCGACCGATGCGAATGTCACCTTTTCCAAGGAAGGGCACGGGCACGGCCTGATTAAAACAGTGGTTTCCATTCATGTTAGCAAGTTGATTTCCGTCATGGCGGAGGCAACCGAAGCCGATCCGTACGTGTCTTTTGATGCAGCTTATGACAAAGTCGCCAAGCAGCTGCGCCGCTATAAGCGCCGGCTGCGCAACCATCATCAGCGCCTGGAAAGCGATGCAGAGGCCATTTTACCGGCGCGCGATATTGTGCTCGCCCCGGAAAGCCATGATGAAGAAGCCGCCGAAGAGCAGGACCATGAAGACCCGCTGGTGGTTGCTGAGATGGCTACGAACATTCAGACCATGACGGTGTCAGAAGCCGTGATGCGCCTCAATCTATCCGGCCAACCGGCGATCATGTTCCGCAATGCGAATCATGAAGGATTGAATATGGTCTATAAACGCGAAGACGGGAATATCGGATGGGTCGATCCGGAAGGGGTTGAACATCAAACCACAACCCTTCGTAAATCAGCATAAAATTATAATTCAGATATTCTCAAGTTTTCCTTGGGAAGAGAAAAAGCCTTTGATTTTAAAGGCTTTTTTCTTGCCCTGCAGCACAAAAAGGGCTGGACGCAAGCACGCGAATAGCATAAACACAACATGCATTTGATCTAAGCATGTGGGGGATATATGCAGCTCAAAACAGATACTGTTGATTTAATCGTGCCGAACTTGCGCGCGATTGGCAGTAAACAAATCTTAAAAGATCTCGCACAGGAAATGAGCGCAAAGCTCGGCCTGCGTGCACAGATTATTTACAATCATCTGCAGCATCAGATGCAACCCGGACGGTGCAGCATATCTGGCGGCGTGATGATCGTTGATGCATTATTGAGCACGATTGATAAACCTTTCACCGCTCTTTCTCGGCTATCCAGTGCGTATGATTTTCAGGCAGCAGACGGTCAACCTGTTGATCTGATTGTTCTGGTTCTCTCGCCCGAGCGTGAAAAAATCGCCCATCTGCAAACTCTTGCCGGATGGTCGCGCCGGATGAAAGATACGCCTTTATGCAGCATTTTACGCCGCGCAGAAGATGCAGACGATATGCACTTGGCACTCGCCAGCGCGTCCAAACCGCTTAAAGCTGCCGCTTAAGATAAAAACCCCGCGCAGAATTTGACGTATTTATGATATTCTTGGAGCAGATGATTCTCTCAAAGGGTCTGATCCGGATACCTTATGCTAAAAAACTTACAAATAACACGCGCGCGAGAAGCGGCAAAACAGGCGGCGGAGACACCGCCTTTGGAGCCGTTTGCTGCGCTGAATGATGATCTTCTCGCCATAGCCGATGAAGAAGGTGTCTTTATCTATATGAACGATGCTGCACAAAATTTATTCCAAAGTGCAGCAAAAAAAGAGCCTGTAAAACTCTCCGGCATTCTTCACCCGGAAGACAGAAAAGCCTTTCTGGAAGGGCTTCGTAGCGAGATTTATGCCCGCGCCGCGCAGCCCATAAAACTTGAAGCACGGGTGATAAGTGCACAAAACCAAATCCTCGATATGCGCTGGCACTTTCAGGTTGAAGGAAACTATCTTTATTGTGCCGGGCGGGATATCGGCAGCGAAACAACGCAGCAAAATATGAATGCCCTGCATGAAGCGCAGCTGGCGGAGATGGAATCGATCGGCCGTCTGGGCCGCTGGCGCTGGGATGTCGGCCAGGACACATTCGATTTTTCAGACCGGCTCTATGAGATATTCGGCCAAAGCCCGGAGAGCTTCACCCCGACCTTTGACAGTATTGCTGCAAAGCTCCCGCGCGAAGACGGCCAGCGCCTGAGCCAGGCCTTGCAGCGGGCAATGATCTCCCAAACCCCTTATGAGATTGATTTCCGGGTGCTTAAAAATGGCGGGGAGATCACCCATATACGCTGCCAGGGGCGCTGCGCGCTGAATGCAAATGGAGAAGTGACCGCGCTTTACGGCATTATGCAGGATGTCACCGAAATTATGCTGCATGAAGAAGCCCTGCGCCGCGCCAAGGAATCCGCAGAGCGTGCCTATGCTTCCAAGACCCAGTTCCTGGCCAATATGTCTCATGAGCTGCGTACGCCGCTCAACGCCATTATCGGTTTTTCGGAGATGATGGAACGCCAGCTTCTCGGGCCCATCGGCACCGAAAAATATCTCGATTATATTTCCGGCATCCGCGAAAGCGGGGAACATCTTCTCGACCTTATCTCCGACATCCTGGACATGTCCAAGATTGAGGCGGGTAAATATACACTGCATCTGGAAGAGCTGAATATCGCCAAGCTGATCCGCATGGCCGTGCATATGATGGAAGGCCGCGCCCTTGAAGGGGACATTAAAATAGAGCCCGTCTTTGATAATGAAGAGCTTGTGATCGCTGCCGACCGACGCGCGATGCTGCAGATGATTTTAAACCTGCTTTCCAATGCCGTGAAATTTTCGCATCAGGGCGGCAAAGTCACCATCTCCTGCCTGGAGCGCGAGACTTATTACTCCATCAAAATCAAAGATGAAGGGGTCGGTATTCCGGCCCACAAACTGGCCGATGTACTAAACCCCTTTGAACAGGCTGAAAGCCATTACAGCCGCGAACATGAAGGCACCGGGCTCGGCCTTGCCATCACCAAGGACCTGGCTGAACTGCATGGCGGCGCCTTGTATATAGAGTCCGTTGTCGGCCAGGGTACAAATGTGACCATCCGCATGCCTTACGATGCGGCTCAAAAACATGCAGAGATAAACAATACGTAAAATATCATTTCCTTGCTCTGCAATATGATTTTCCTGTAAAAAGGGCCCTCATGAGACACGAGGAGGGTTTACCCGTATCATGAATTGGCTCAGTAATATTATCCGTCCGCGGATTCGTTCGCTTGTCGGCGATCAGCGCGATGTCCCTGAAAATCTCTGGAGCAAGTGCCCGGAATGTGACGGTATGCTGTTTCATAAGGAGCTCGAGGACAACCTCAATGTCTGTCATCATTGCGGCCATCACCTGCCGATCAAAGTCTCCAAACGGTTTGAGATTCTCTTTGATGACGGCAAATATCAAAGTGTCAAAGCCCCGGCTGTCCCGCATGACCCACTGAAATTCAAGGATCTGAAAAAATACACAGACCGGCTGAAAACAGCCCAGAACAAGACCAAAAGCGATGATGCCATCCAGATCGCCAAAGGCACGATTGGCGGACAAAAAGCCATCATTGCTGCTTTTAATTTCGCCTTTATGGGTGGATCGATGGGCACAGCCGTCGGCGAAGGGATCGTCCGCGCCGCTGAGGAAGCTATCAAAGATAAAGCCGCCCTGATTGCCATTCCGGCCTCCGGCGGCGCGCGGATGCAGGAAGGCGTGTTGTCTTTGATGCAAATGCCGCGCAGCATCGTCGCTGTCGATATGGTCAAAGAAGAAGGCCTGCCTTATATCGTGCTGCTGACCAACCCGACCACGGGAGGTGTTTCCGCCTCTTTT
The DNA here is from genome assembly GCA_028289285.1 of Alphaproteobacteria bacterium. Classification (GTDB taxonomy): domain Bacteria; phylum Pseudomonadota; class Alphaproteobacteria; order Micavibrionales; family Micavibrionaceae. Next base: position 38,160 of record JANQRF010000003.1, on the reverse strand, counting down.
GCGATGGTGGGCGATATTCATATCTCAGAGCCGGGCGCGATGATCGGTTTTGCCGGACGGCGCGTGATTGAGGAAACCGTGCGCGAAACCCTGCCCAAAGAATTCCAGACAGCCGAGTATCTTTTAGAGCACGGCATTGTCGATATTGTTGCAAAGCGTGGTGAACTGCACGATACGCTTGCCCGCCTGCTCAGCCTGCTGATGGACCCGCAAAATAAAGCAGCAAAGAAAAAGCTGAACGGGTCCGGTAAGAAATCCGCTGCCTGATTTTGCCGCACAATATGCTGCACAATAAAATTACCCCAAACCCTACAGTAGAAGCCAAATTAAATGATTTGCTGCAGCATCTCTGGAGCCTGCATTCCAAGAAAATCGACATGTCTTTGGGCAGGGTTTATGCCTTTTTGGACAAACTCGGCAATCCGCATTTAAACCTCCCGCCCGTCATTCATGCGGCAGGGACGAACGGCAAAGGCTCAACCCTGGCGGCGCTGCGCGCGCTTTTGGAAGGGGCCGGAAAGAGCGTCCATTTCTATTCTTCGCCGCATCTTGTGCACCCGACCGAGCGGATTTATCTGGCAGGTCAGCATATCTCTTCTGAGGCTATGCTGCAGCTTTTAGAAAAATGTCTGGACGTGAATAGCGGGCAGCCTATTACCTTTTTTGAAATCACCACAGCAGCCGCGATGCTGGCCATGTCCCGAACCCCTGCCGATTACTGCCTGCTTGAAACCGGGATGGGCGGGCGGCTGGATGCAACCAATGTCGTACTCCATCCTGCATGCACAATTATTACCTCCATCGGCTATGACCATATGGAGTATCTTGGAAACGGCCTGCAGCAAATTGCCGGCGAAAAAGCCGGGATCATGAAACCGGGCGTGCCGTGTGTGATTGGCGCGCAAAGCACCGAGGCGCTTGAGGCCGGGGTGATGGAGGTTTTCCGATGCGCATCCACAGAGTTATCCCCCAAAGCGCCTTTGGTGCAATATGGCGCCGACTGGCGCATTGACCCGGATCAGGATGGGTTTCGCTTTGATATCAAAGACTGCTCTTATCATTTTCCAGCATCTAATCTGACTGGAGACCACCAGTTGCGAAATACAGGTGCAGCGCTGGCTGCGCTCCATTCTTTTGCACCTCATTTGTTTGACGCAGAAAAACTATCCACCGCCTTGGGACAGATTCGCTGGCCCGGACGTCTGGATAAGTTGGAGTCGCACCCGTTTTGCACCCTTATGCCCCCCGGATGGGAGATCTGGGTCGATGGCGGGCATAATGCAGATGCGGCGCAAACCCTCGCCAAACAGGCAGAAAACTGGGAAAAACAGGACACCCGTCCGCTTCATCTCATCGTTTCCATGACGGCGCGCAAAGATGCAAAAGCCTTTTTAGAGCCCCTTGCCGCGCACGCTGCCAGCATCACCTGCACCACCATCGACAATGAAGAAGAAATGCATACGCCTGAAACGCTCGCCGAAACAGCGCAGCATTCAGGCTTTCAGAATATCCAGGCAGCACACAGCCCGGAAGAAGCAATCCGCACGCTTAAGAACGCACCCCCGGGCCGCATCCTGATTTGCGGCTCTCTCTATCTGGCGGGAGACATATTATCCGCCTCAAAATCACCTTAAATCCGCCCTTTTACGGCGCGGTTTTGTTTCGTATAAAGGGAAAAGAATAAAGGAGTATCCAAATGGCTCAGAACATTGCCCTGGTCGATGACGACCGCAACATCTTAACCTCTGTCTCCATGGCTCTGGAGGCCGAAGGTTTTGCTGTGAAAACCTATTCGGACGGCGAGGAAGGCTTCAAAGGTGTCACTGAAAATACGCCTGATCTTGTCGTGCTCGACATTAAAATGCCGCGGATGGACGGGATGGAAGTGCTCTCGAAATTACGTGAAAATTCGGCTGTGCCCGTCATTTTCCTGACCTCCAAGGATGATGAAGTGGACGAAGTGATCGGCCTGCGTATGGGCGCGGATGACTACATTACCAAGCCTTTTTCCCAGCGCCTTTTAATTGAACGGATCCGGGCTTTGCTGCGCCGGCAGGAACTGCAGCAAAAAGACGATAGCGGCGAAGCCACGCAAAGCGACACCTCCAATGAAAATGTGCTGGTGCGCGGCGAGCTTAGCCTTGATGACGACCGGCACTTATGCACCTGGAAAGGCCGGCCGGTGAATTTGACCGTGACGGAGTATCTTTTGGTCAAGGCCCTCGCCCAGCGCCCGGGGCATGTGAAGAACAGAGATCAGTTGATTGATCTGGCCTATGGTGAGAATATCTACGTGGATGACCGAACCATCGACTCCCATATCAAACGGGTCCGGAAAAAGTTCAAAACCGTCGACACCGAGTTCAACGAAATCGAAACCCTCTATGGAATCGGGTATCGGTATAAAGACTCTGCCGCCTGATATCTTTAAGCGCCTGCCGCATTACCTGCCGGGTTTAAAACCAAAGCCGAAAAAGCGCTGGACCTCCGCCAGCGACCAGATGAGCGGCCTGACGATCAAAATCCTGGCCGTGAATATCATCGCAATCATGATTTTGGGCGCAGGGTTCCTGTATCTCGGCCAGTATACGGACAGCCTGATTGAAGCCGAGCTGGAAGCGCTGAAATCCGAAGCGCGCCTGTTTGGCGGCGCGATTTCCGAAGGCGCGGTCCGCCCCGTTTTCCAGGTCTCCCCCATCCCGTTTGAAGACCCGATGGCCACCGAAGCCATTAAGCCGCAGCTCGCAAGGCGCATGGTGCGCAGGCTTGCCCGTATCGGCACCAGCCGCATCCGGCTGTTCGCCGTGGACGGCACGGTTCTCATTGATTCCCACACGCTGGAAGCCCCCGGCGGTCTTGGCGGGCCCGTCCAGATGGAAGCTTTAGGCCCAAGCCCCACGCGGCCCGGCATGTCGATTGATGAGCTGTTCGCACAATCGGCCACGCGGTTTTTGAATTTGATCCCGATGCAAACCCATCTTCAAAAATACCCCGAAGATAAAGCCGGAGATCTGTATCAATTCCCGGATTCCCTTGCTGCACTCCAAGGTAATCTCAGTGCGACCGCCTGGCAGCGCAGCGATGACCGCTTTATTCTCACCGCCGCAGCTCCGATCCAGCGGGTGAAACAGGTGATGGGCGTTGTGCAGCTCACCCGCGACGGGCATGAGCTTGAACGCAAAATTGAGGGAGTGCGCGTCGATGTGTTCCGCGTCTTTTTAGGCTCGCTCGGCATTACCGTCATGCTCTCCATTTACCTCTCCGGCCTGATCAGTAAGCCTTTACAGCGCCTCGCACGCGCTGCGGAAGGCGTGCGCATGGGCAAGGCACATCAGGGTGGAATCCCGGATATGAGCAGCCGGAATGATGAAATTGGTGAGCTGTCCCTCGCCCTGCGCGATATGACGCACGCGCTCTGGGCGCGGATGGATACGATTGAGCGTTTTGCGGCCGATGTGGCGCATGAGATCAAAAACCCGCTCACCTCTTTGCGCAGCGCGGTGGAAACAGCCAGCCGCGTGGAAGATGATCAGAGCCGCAAAAAACTCATGGATATCATCCAGCATGACGTCAAACGCCTCGACCGTCTGATCAGCGATATTTCAAGCGCTTCGCGCCTTGATGCGGAGCTTTCCCGCGATGAGATGGGCACAGTCGATCTTAAAAAGCTGCTCTATAACCTGCGCGATGCTTACAAAAAACCGCTCAGCCGCGCCGAAGGCGATGATTCCAGCAGTGATGAGACCAATATCACCCTCAACCTGCCGACCCACCCGGTTTTTGTGCGCGGGAACGAAGACCGGCTCGGGCAGGTGTTCGGTAATCTCTTAAGCAACGCTCTGTCCTTCTCCCCGCCGGATAAATCGGTTGCTGTGACCGTTACCCGCGAAGGCAGCGAAATTCATATCCAGGTGGAAGATGAAGGCCCTGGGATTCCGGAAAGTAAAATCGAAACCATCTTTGATCGCTTTTATACCGAACGGCCCGGGCATGAATCTTACGGGGATCATTCGGGTCTGGGTCTATCCATTTCGCGCCAGATCATTGACGCACATGAAGGGCGCATCTGGGCTGAAAACCGGATCAACGCATTAGGGGAAATCACCGGCGCACGGTTCATAGTGACCCTTGAAAGTGCGTCATGAGGTGAAAATGACACCAAAAAATAATAGACCTAATCGTATCGTATTTGTCACTGGACTGTCCGGTGCGGGCCTCTCCAGCGCCTTAGATGCACTTGAAGATCTGGGCTATGAAGTCTTTGATAACTTCCCGGTCGACCTGGTGGATCAGCTAATCTCAGAGAGTGACCCGGATCAAAAGCCCGTCGCGGTCGGCTTTGATACCCGCACGCGCGGCTTTGATATTGACCGGATTTTAGAGCTTTCCCGGGCCTATGATGCGACCCTGATCACGCTCATTGCTGATGAAGCGGTTTTGCTGAACCGGTTCAATCTGACGCGCCGGGCGCACCCCTTGGCCAAGGACCGGCCCGCCAGTGCAGGGATTAAAAAGGAGATGACCCTGCTCCACCCTTTACGGGATGCAGCCGATATTTTGATCGATACGACGGAGCTCTCGATCCATGATCTGCGCCGGGTCATGCGGGGTCATTTTGACACAGATGCATCAGAGGCGCTGACCCTGACTGTCATGTCCTTCGGGTTCAAACATGGATTGCCGCGCGAAGCGGATATGATTTTTGATGCACGCTTTTTGCGCAACCCGCATTGGGAAAGCGACCTCAAACCCCTCACCGGGCTGGAGGAAAAGGTGCAGCAATATATCAATGAAGATCCGGACTTTGAGGATTTTGTCGGCAACATCAAATCTCTGCTCACGCCTCTCCTGCCCCGCTATGCGAAAGAAGGCAAAAGCTATCTCACCATCGCGGTCGGCTGCACCGGGGGACACCACAGATCGGTCTATATTGCAGAGTTGCTGTCAGGCTGGCTGAAAACGCAGAATTTCCCCGCCACCGCCCATCACCGGGATTTGGAGCGCTAATTTATTGACATAATGAAAACACTCTGTTAAGAAGCTGTTTTTTATAAATGACAGGTCATAAAAGATGTTCTCTCCCGCAATACAAGATCTTAGCCATGCAGAAATGCAAGAGCATCTGGCCGCCCTGAAAGCGCTCTGCCAAGCGCCTGAAAATGAGACTGAAGATTCTTACAAAGCGCGCCTCAAGGAGATAAGAGGCCTTCTCTTGTCAGTACCCTATCCTGCGGCGCTGTATGAGGATGATCATAAAAAAGCCGGTGATTTTTGTGCCTTCTGGCTGGCATCAGAAGCCGCAGGAGAGTCAAAAAGTCAAACCGGACCGATCGACCTTTTGGGAGAATATACCCTGGCAGCATTTGATATATTGGGTTTAACCCCGCATATCCGGAATATCTCAATCCAAAAGACTGCAATCAAAAGCGGCAAACATGACTTTGATCCTGTTGCAAGTGTTCGTACTTGGGAAGAGGGGACCAGCTATAATGTTATGCTTAAAGTCGAGGAAGCGTTTAAACTATGGAGAACAGATACTGTCCTTACCCAGATAGAACGAATGGAAATAGCCGGGTCTGCTTTTCACGAAGCCACACATAGTGAACAAATTATAAAATTTGATAATAATCATGTAACCCGGTTTATAGCAGATCAATACAGGCTGATAGAATCTGTAAAGCATGCTTATCCTGTTTACCGCGTATCATTGCTGGAAAGGCAAAGCTATTTAAGACAGCATGTTTTTAGTGACGCCGTACACCGCACACCGCGCCGACCTGAAAAAGCCTATATAGACAAAGATATGGGGGATTATAAAGTCAGTAAGTGCGTACAAGCTCTCATAAAATGGGCGGAAAGCGATTCCGATTTACCGCCGCAAAAGGCACCTTAAAAATTATTGAGACCGGTTTCCCCGCCACCGCCCATCACCGGGACTTAGAGCGTTAAGCTGTAGCAGCCGGGGCCTGTCCAACGGCCTGTAAGGAAGCCTGAAACCGGTTGGCGAGATCAGGGATTAAATCTTCCAGAACAGTCTTAAAAGGCATTTCAGGATCAAAGGAACTTAAGCCGCCTGTAGACCTAATCGCCCAAAAACTTTTCAGAGTTTTAGGTAAAAAGATCGTATTATTGCTGGGTGTTTGACGTATGGACGGATCATATCCCATATCACTTTGCAGGATGAGCCAGTCATTTGTGTCTGTGCGCGTCACTCTCAAAGAGACTGCACCGTTAAGAAAATCGACTTTATCGAGATCTAAGCGAAGCAAGCCCGGATATGCTTTGTTTATCACTTCAACGCTCTCGCGTAAGGACTTCCAGGGCGCCTGATCCATAAGTTCGGCAGCTTTTTGTGCAAATGTGTCTTCCAAATCCATAGTAAAAAGAACATAATACAATTATTATATTATGTCAAATATTATAGTGTTGCTTTTGGATTACGGATAATGTTCCACGTGGAACATTTTGGGAACATTATGAATGATCAAGATTTATTTCATCTGCAGCTGAAACGTATCCGAAATCACGCTCAGGAAGTTCATTCTTGGAAGCAGCATCGCTGACAAGACGTCCTAAATCTGTTGGATTAAAATTCTTTCCCATCAATTCGGCCTTTCCATTTGCAAGAGGGCGTTTTCCTGTGAGACCTGCGTCCCATCATAGCTTGTGAACATGATCCGCATTGGGGCACCGTTCAGCCCGTCATTCAAAACGTGAAAGAGCTGGCGGGACTTTGTTTCCTCGCCCAGCTGGATCAGGTTCTGGCGGCCATTGAGCGCAGAGACCACATTCATCACTTTCTTTTCAGACAAAAGCGGATCTTCCTCTTTATCTAAAACCGTATATTCGCCCACTGGCTGGGCCTCATCGGCCAGGCCTTTGGTGAATTTCAAAATCTGCCAGGCACGCGTGCCAATTGGGCTCGGCCTATAAGTGTATGTCGGCAAAATCCCGGAATCGTTGAAGTCATTATGTTTCATTGCTATTGTCCTTAACCAGAGACTTCACTATATGTATCTTTCGTAAAAAAACCCTTAACCCTCTTTAGGAGCCATTCCATGACTGCCAATCCGCAAACCGTTGAGAACGATTACAAAGTAGCCGATATTTCGCTTGCCGAATGGGGGCGCAAGGAGATTGAACTGGCTGAAGTTGAAATGCCGGGTCTGATGGCCACGCGCGCAGAATATGCCAAGGAACAGCCGCTCAAAGGTGCGCGTATTGCGGGCTGCCTGCATATGACGATCCAGACCGCCGTGCTGATCGAAACGCTTCAGGCTTTGGGCGCAGAAGTCCGCTGGAGTTCGTGCAATATCTTCTCGACGCAGGATCATGCCGCAGCCGCCATTGCCGCTGTCGGCACGCCTGTCTTTGCCTGGAAAGGCGAAACCGAAGAAGAATATGACTGGTGCATCGAGCAAACCATTCACGGACCCGATGGCTGGATGCCGAACATGATCCTCGATGATGGTGGGGACCTGACGGTTATCATGCATGATAAATATCCGGACTATTTCAAGGATATCCGCGGGATTTCAGAAGAAACCACGACCGGCGTGCTGCGCCTCTATGACATGGAAAAGAAGGGTGAGTTACTCTGTCCCGCTATTAACGTCAATGATTCCGTTACCAAATCCAAGTTCGACAATAAATATGGCTGCCGCGAAAGCCTCGTGGATTCGATCCGCCGGGCGACCGACGTGATGCTTGCCGGAAAAACCGCTGTGGTGGCCGGATACGGCGATGTTGGAAAAGGCTCCGCCGAGTCTCTCAAATCCCAGGGCGTGCGCGTGATGGTCACTGAAATTGATCCAATCTGCGCCCTGCAGGCCGCGATGGACGGGTATGAAGTTGTGACCATGGAAGAGGCCGCAAAACGCGCCGATATCTTCGTCACCGCCACAGGTAACAAAGACATTATCACCGTCGATCATATGCGGGACATGAAAGATTATGCGATTGTCTGCAATATCGGCCATTTCGATAACGAGATCGACACGGAAGGTCTGCGCAATATGAAATGGACGAATATCAAGCCGCAGGTCGATGAGATTGAATTCCCTGACGGCAAGAAAATCATCCTTCTGGCCGAGGGACGGCTTGTAAATCTGGGCTGCGCCACCGGTCATCCGAGCTTTGTGATGAGCGCGTCTTTCACCAACCAGACGCTTGCCCAGATTGAGCTATGGAATAATCACAGCGCCTATAGCAATAAGGTCTATGTCTTGCCGAAACATCTGGATGAAAAGGTCGCGCGCCTGCATCTGGACAAAATCGGGGTGATGCTCACCACGCTCACCAAAGACCAGGCCGAATATATCGGCGTCTCCCCCGAAGGACCGTTTAAAAGCGATAGCTATAGATATTAGACTCCTGACCACATAAGGCGGGGATGACAGTATAGTAAGTTCATGCTCTAATTCCGTATGTTCGTCTTACGGTTAAATTGCAAAGATCAGCCCGGGATTGTCGCCGCGGTAGCGGCGTGCCTGGCGGAGAATGGCTGCAATATCGAGGAATCCAGCCAGTTTTTTGATCCGCTCTCCGGGCAGTTTTTTATGCGGGTTGTCTTCCGGCCCTTAGAGGGTAAGGACGAAAAGCCCTTCGCAGCGGCGTTTGAGGCAATTGCTGCAGAGTTCACAATGCAGCATCATATATGCGATTTGTCTCAACCTGTACGGATGGCGGTGCTGGTCTCTAAATTCGATCATTGCCTGAATGATCTTCTCTATCGCTGGCGGACAGGGCATTTGCCTGTGGAGATCACCTGCATCATTTCCAATCACGATGATGCGAAAGCGCTTGCAGACAGCCACGATCTGCCCTTTCATCATATTCCAGTGACCAAAGAGACAAAGGCAAAAGCCGAAGAAAATATTGCAGCAATTATGCAGCAAACGGAGTCTGAGCTGATCGTTCTGGCGCGCTATATGCAGGTGCTTTCCAATGAGTTTTGCAGCACATATGAAGGGCGGATTATCAATATCCATCATTCCTTCCTGCCCGGATTTAAAGGCGCTAAACCCTACACGCAAGCCTATGAGCGCGGGGTGAAAATGATCGGAGCCACAGCCCACTTCGTCACACGCGATCTAGATGAAGGACCGATCATCGCGCAAGGCACACAGGAAGTCACCCATGCCGACAGCGCCGAAAGCATGCAGGCAAAAGGGCGCGACACGGAAAGCCTTGTCCTCGCCCGGGCCGTCAAACTATATGCCGAGCGGCGGATTTTCCTGCACGGCCAAAGAACAATCATTTTGTAGGCAGGCACGCTTTTCCGGCGCCCCTAAAAAAGCTACACTGGCACAGTCATGAGCGCGCAGCCAAAACCATCCTTCCTGGAAAGCCTTCTTGGGCCCGTTACGGGCACGGATATGCTGCGCGCGGAAAAAGCCCGGCTGGAAGCTTTTCTGGCGGCTGTGCCAGGGGAATATTGCGGCTTTGCCGGAGACGGATCGGCGGTCTATAGCGAGGGGTTTTTGAGCTTGCTCGGCCTGACACGTATTCAGAATATCCATGATATTCAGGGTGCTCTGGACCCTTCCGATGCGGCGGCGCTGGAAGGCATGATGCTGCGGCTGGAAGAGGGCAATAAAGCCTTTACCATGATAGCTACCTGCAGCAATTCCGGCGGCATTCTTAAACTCTCCGGATCGCGTGGAAAGGCCTTGAGCGGTGATGACAGCTTTATCATCCTGTGGGCAGAAGATGTAACGCATGAACGCGATGCGCAGCAAAATTTACAGCGCGCCCATGATGAAGCCGCAGCTGAACTCAAACGCCTGCAGGCCACTTTGGACAGCCTGCCTTTGCCGGTCTGGATTCGCGGTGGTGATGGAAATCTCAGCTGGTGTAATCAGGCTTACGGACGGTTTGTCGGAGCCTCCCCGGCGGAAGCAATTGTGCAGCAAAAAGAACTCACCCCAACCGCGCAGGATAGTTATAACCCCCGGGATTTAGCCGCAAAAGCCATGGATTCAGGGCGTCCGCAAAACGCTCAAGCCACGATTATTGCAGGCGGCAAGCGCAGGCGCATGTTAATCCAGGAAGGCCCGCTGCCCGGCGCCGCGCAAAGCGTCGGGCTCGCGCAGGATATCAGCCGGGAAGAAGAGCTTGAAAAAGACCTCACCCGCAATTTGACCGCCCATAAAGCTTTATTGGAACATCTCAATGCTGCGATTGCGCTATTCGGCCAGGACGAGCAGCTTGAGTTTTTTAATGCGGCTTATGCTGCACTCTGGGAACTGGAGGAAAGCTGGCTCAACCAAAAACCCAAACTCGGCGATGTGCTTGAAAAATTACGCGAGAACCGCCGCCTGCCTGAACAGGCCGACTTTAAAGCCTATAAGCAGGACTGGCTGGATATGTTCACCCGGCTGATCGACCCGTATGAAGATATGCTCTATCTGCCGGATTCAAGTGCCTTACGCATGATGGTCATCCCGCACCCGATGGGCGGGCTGATGATGATATTCGAAGATGTCACCAGCCGTCTTAATCTTGAATCCTCCTATAACACACTGATCGCCGTGCAGCGTGAAACGCTTGATAATCTGGCCGAAGGGGTGGCCGTGTATGGCGGGGACGGGCGCCTTCGGCTCTGGAATCCGGCCTTTACGGAGATGTGGGGATTAAGCCCGGATGAGGTCGAGCCAGCGCCGCATATTGCACAAATCGCCGCAAAAATGCTGCAGGCTTTGCCCAAAGGCTCTGCAACACAAGACGAACTTATTGCGCACGGGCTGGAGCGGCGGATCCAGGACGGGCGGCTTACCCGCAGCGACGGCAGCCTGATGGATTATACCAGCGTGCCTCTGCCCGATGGCGGCGTTTTAGTCTCTTATTCCGATGTCACGGACAGCGTGCAGGTCGAGCAGGCGTTGCGGGAGAAAAATGTTGCGCTGGAAGCCGCCGAGCAGCTGAAAACCGACTTCCTGGCCAATGTCTCCTACCAGCTGCGCACGCCGCTCAGCTCGATTATGGGCTTTGCGGAAATCCTCGATAATCAGTATTTCGGAGAGCTCAATACCAAGCAAAAAGAATATACAGAAGGCATTCAGGAAGCAGGCGCACGGCTTGTCGGTCTCATCGATGACATTTTAGATCTGGCGTCCTTTGAGGCTGGTTATATGGAGATCCAGCGCGAAGAGATGAAACTATATGACATGCTGCAGGGGCTGCATGAAATCACGCAAGACTGGGCCGGCAAGCACGGGCTGAGCACAGCGCTCAAATGCCCTAAAAATATCGGCACGCTCAAGGCCGATCCAAAGCGTATCAAACAAGCGCTTTTGAACCTGATCCGTAATGCCATTCATCACACGCCTCTGGGCGGGACAGTGACCTTATCGGCAAAACGCAGCAAAGAGACGGGCACGCTTGAAATCAGTATCAGCGATACCGGTCCGGGCGTGCCTGAAGAGGAACAAAAGCGTATTTTTGAGCCATTTGAACGCGGTGTCTCAGAGCCTGGCGGGGATGAAAATGCTACACTTTCAAATCAAAATAAAAGTGCCGGGCTTGGCCTGTCGATTGTGCACAATATCATGCAGCTTCATGGCGGGGATGTCAGGCTGGAAAGCGCGGAAAGCAAGGGATCGACTTTTACACTCACCTTCCCGGAAAGCGCAGCATAAATTCTAAAAACGCTCTTAAAAACACTGGGCAAAAAAGCGCGGCGTCCCATCCTCCCGCGGCTCGCTGCGAATAGCAATGACGCGGCTTGCAATCTGGGTTTTGCAGGAAAAAAGCGGAAACAGCGCCCGCAATGTCAGTTCCAGCCTTTGACCCTCATAAAACGGGCCTTCAGAGCACACATCCAGCTTTTCATCTGCCTCTAAAGAAAAGGTCTCACGGTGGCGGACCTGCGTGCCCTGGCGCTCCCCGGCAATATTTGTTGAAATACCGCCATAGATTCTGTGGGGGCTTTGATTATGGATTTGTCCGCAAACACGGCCTTCAGGCAACGCGGAAGGTATGGAGGGTGCAGCATTTTGCTGCGGTGTTTGCTGCGCATTTGGATCCGTATTTTGTGCAGGTTCTTGTGCATTATTTTGCGGCGCCTGAACAGTAGGCACAATCGGTTCAATCGGCTCAAAGCCGAGATCCTGAGCCTGCGCAAGGCCGCTAAACGTGAAGCATATGAGTATAAGAGCGCTTAAAAAATGCTGCATTATTCTCCCTCCTGTGGAGCTTTAAATTCCTTTAGCCGCAGCTTGATGAGATGATCTTCGGGCCCGTCAGAGCCGTCCGGCCGTTTGCCCTGATAATAGTTTTTCTGCCAGCGCTGCTCGGACGCCTCGCTGCCGGCCTTACCCAAATCCTCGATAAATTTGCTGCGCCCTTTGCCCCACTCTTCATGTTCTTTTTTAAGCTGCGGATTATCATCAATCGGGCGGATGACCGGTTCGATCTCCTGCAAATAGCCATGCTGCACCGGAAAAACGCTGCAAAACGGCTCTCCTTCGTCAAAGCGGATCCAGGTATCGGGGCGTGTGATTTTCCAGTTCATGGTAAAACTATAGGGCGCCCAGTCGGTTTCAATCACCCCGTGGAGCGGTGTAATCCCGTCTTTGACCGTATTGGCAGGCCCGCTGGTCCAGATATCCCAGCCTTTTTCCGTGCGGAAAATGCCTGGAATAAAGAAGGTCAGAACGCCGTGCCCGAAAGCACTGGCTGCCACTTTGCCGACATCCAGCCCCTCTTCGCTTTTAAAATGGAGCGAATCCTTGCTCATACCGCCATCCCATTTCACAAAAAATCCTGTTTTCAGGTGAAACGACCAGCCATGCGCGTTGGCGATATTGAGCGGCAAACAGCGATAGGCAAAGCTTTGATGAGTCTCGTCCATCCATGTACGCGTGGCTTTATTCGGCCTCAGATCAGTCGCGCCCGGATACATTTCGTAGAATGTAAGTTTCATACCCTGAAGGGTATCACAGGGCTTTAGGCGGCCGGAAGACCTTTCGTGGTCGAATATTCCATGTGCAGCTCCTGATCCGGATGGATTTGATGATAAATCGCATGCGCCGCCTGCGCGGCTTCGGCAAAACCGGTCAGAATCAGTTTGAGTTTTTTATCATAAGATACAATGTCGCCAATAGCATATATTCCGTCTGTACTCGTCAGACTGCTTGCTGGATCTGTTCTAATGGTGTGGCGATCTAACTCCAGCCCCCAGTCTGCAATCGGGCCCAGAGACGCCGCCAGCCCGTAAAAAGGCAACAGATAGCGCACAGGCAAGCTGCGCTCTTCCCCATCCTCCATACGCACGCGGACGGCGCTTAAAACCCCGTCCTTGCCGTCCAGCCCGGAAAGCTGAGCGGGCACGCATAAATCTATCTTGCCCGACTCGGCCAGCGCGTGAAGCTGTGAGACACTTTCCGGCGCAGCGCGGAATTTGGCCCGCCGATGCACAAGGGTGAGCTTTTCCGCCATGTCTGCCAGCGCCAGCGCCCAGTCAACGGCACTGTCCCCGCCGCCTGCAATCACGATTTCCTGTCCTTCGAACATGGATTTATTACGAATCATGTAAAAAACGGATGTGCCTTCAAACTCTTCAATACCTTCCAGCGGCGGCCTGTTCGGGCCGAAAGCACCTGCACCAGCCGCAATAATAATGGCTTTGGAGGAAAAATGTTCGCCCTTATCTGAAAAAAGTCGCCAATCATTTGCTTTGCCGCTTATAGAGACTATCTTCTGGTCCAGATGGTAAGACGGCTTAAACGGCGCGGCCTGTGCCTGAAGCTTGTTAATCAGATCGCCCGCGCTAATCTCGGGCCAGGCGGGAATATCATAGATCGGTTTTTCCGGGTAAAGCGCCGTGCACTGGCCGCCTATTTCAGACAGCGAATCGACAATCTGGCAAGTCAGCCCCAACATGCCGCATTCAAACACGGCAAACAGGCCGACCGGCCCTGCGCCGATAATCGTCACATCTGCGCTGTGTGCGCTCTCCGGACTGGCTGTGGTCATCTCGCCCCTATCCTTTGCCTGATCTGTGCTTCCTGATATAAAAAAGAAATGCGTTAAAAGAAAGACTTTAAGTGGGCACGACCAGCAAAACCATTCACAGCGCCGGGGAGGAAGACACGGCACGCGCCGCCGCCGCACTGGCAGACGAGGCAGCGCCGGGCACGATCATCGCCCTGTCCGGGCCGATGGGGGCAGGGAAAAGCGTTTTTGCACGCGGGTTTATCCGGGCACTGTGCGGGCCAGACACAGAGGTACCAAGCCCGACTTTTACACTGGTGCAGCCTTATGACTCGCCCAAAGGCCCGGTTTATCATTTCGATCTCTACCGGCTGGAAGCCCCTGAAGAGGTTTTGGCCTTGAACTGGGATGAAGCGCTCAAGGACGGGATTTGCCTGATTGAATGGCCTGAAAAAGCAGGGACACTATTAAAAGAACCTACGATAAATATAGAAATAAATATTAAAAATCAAACTGATAGAGATATTAAAATAAAAGGGACAGTTTAAAATGGCAGTTTCGCAAGTACCGGATCAGGCTTTTATCCTTGCCGCTGGCAAAGGAGAGCGCATGCGCCCCTTAACAGACACATTACCCAAACCGCTGATCCCGTATCGGGGCAAACCGATCATTGACCATGCCCTTGATAAATTACAAAAAATTGGCGTGACCCGGGTGGTGATTAATCTCCATTATTTAGGGGACATGATAAAGGCGCATTGTCAGGGACGCGATGATATAGAGATCCTCTTTTCGGAAGAGGAAGACTTACTGGAGACCGGCGGCGGCCTCAAAAAAGGTCTGAAGCTTTTAGAGGGTAAACCGACTTATATAGTAAACGGAGATGGACCCTGGGAAGATTTTCAACATGTCCCTCATGCGATGGACCGCCTGACTGCGCAATGGGACCCGGCAAAAATGGATATTCTGATTTTGCTCCAGCCCGTGAAGAGGATGTCCCTCACAAGCGGTGTCGGCGATTATACCATTCTTGAAAACGGGCAGGCGAAACGATCGAAAGATCAGAGCGGGACGCATATGTTTACAGGTGTTCGTATCCTGTCCCCTAAAATATTTGAAGGTACGCCGGACGGTCCGTTTTCCTTTCTGGACCTGATGGACAGGGCTGAAAGCCAGGGCAGGCTTTATGGTCTGGAGCATGACGGGGACTGGCACCATCTCAGCACGCCTGAAGATGTGGCGCGTGTGAATGCGCATTATAAATAGGGACAGTATATAATGACCCATAATCCTGTAAAGACCGTTTACACCATTCCTTCCACGCAGCCTTTTGCTGCGCGGCTGGCCGAAGGCGTGTTGGAGCTTTATGGCGGGTCCCCGGAAAAACTGCCTTTGGTGCAAATATTCCTGCCCTCGCGGCGGGCCTGCCGGACCGTACGTGAGGCCTTTTTAAATGCAGGCGATCATCAGCCGCTTCTCCTGCCCCGGCTGCAGCCGCTGGGCGATATGGATGCGGATGAGCTGTCCCTGTCTTTTGAAACAGGCGAAGAGAACTTTGACCTGCCAGGCGCCATGCCGCCTTTGCGCCGTCAGGCGCTTTTGACCGCGCTGATTGCCAAAATCCCCGGCCATGACGGCCCGTCAGCCCAGCGCCTGAAACTGGCCGCGGCGCTCGGGCGGCTGATGGACCAGATTTATACCGAAAACCTCGATCTCGCCCGCCTGCCCGATCTGGTCGACCGGGACATTTTTGCCAAGCATTGGCAGATCACGGTCGATTTCCTGTCTGTGCTGTCCGAAGAATGGCCGAAAATTTTATCCGCGCACGGGCTGATCGATGCCGCCGACCGCCGCAACCGCTTGATTAAGGCCCGCGCACAGCTCTGGCAAAATAATCCGCCGGATTATCCGGTGATCGCGGCAGGCTCGACCGGGTCCATCCCCGCCGTGCGGGAATTATTAAACGTGATTGCAGGCCTGCCCGGCGGATGCGTGATCCTGCCCGGGCTGGATCAGGAGATGAAGGAAGAGAGCTGGGAAGAGATTGAAGAAACCCATCCGCAGGCGACGCTTAAAGCCCTTTTGAGTACTTTAAATACACAGCGCAAAAATGTTACGCCATGGCCTGCCTGCAAAGACCAGGACACAGATTTACACATCGCACGGCGGAAACTCGGCTCGGAAGTCATGCGCCCAAGCGCGACCACCCCTGACTGGATCACATTCGGACAAAGCAAAGAAACGCGCGCCCAGATGGCGGGCGGGCTTGAAAACCTCATGCTCTATGAGTGCCCGGATGCGCGCACCGAAGCACAAGTCATTGCGCTGGCCTTACGCGAAACGCTTGAAACGCCGGGCAGGACGGCGGCGCTTATCACCCCGGACCGCGATCTAGCGCGCCGCGTGGCAGGAACCTGCAAGCGCTGGGGGATTGAGATTGATGATTCCGCCGGGCAATCCCTGGACCAAACATCCGTGGGGACTTTTTTGCTGCGCGCCGGGCAGGCGGCGTTTTCAAATCTGGAGCCGACAGCGCTTCTGGCAGCTTTGAAACATAAATTATGCGCCCCGGCAGACATGCAGGCCTGGACAGGAAATGTGCGCCGGCTTGATCTGGCTTTGCGCGGGCCTGCGCCGCGCGGCGGGTTTGATGCGCTTCAAAAACACATCGCGGACAAAGATTTTTCTGCGCTTTTGGAAGAGGCTTTCACACCTTTGCTGCAGCTTATAGATGGAACATATGCGTTTGATATTCTGCTGCGTACGCATCTGGGCTGCATTGAAAAACTCTGCCTGCCGGAACGGCTCTGGGCAGACGAAGACGGTGAAACCGCTAGCCTGCTTTTACAGGATTTGTTACGCGAAGCACCTGCGCTTGGAGACATAAGTGCGCAGGATTACCTGGAGTGTCTGCAGCATTTTTTATCCGCTTTAAGCGTACGCCCGCGTTACGGCACGCATCCGCGGCTCCAGATTTTAGGGCAGATCGAAGCGCGTTTGCTGCACACCGACCGTGTTATTTTAGCGGGCCTGAATGAAGGCAGCTGGCCGCAAATGCCGGCCGCAGACCCGTGGATGTCAAAACCGATGCGCGCGCGGTTCGGCCTGCCCCCACCGGAACGCGGGATCGGGCTGTCCGCGCATGATTTCATTCAGGGGCTTTCCCATGAGGATGTAATTCTGACCCGCTCTTTGCGCAGCGCAGGCACGCTCACCGTGCCGGCCCGATGGATTGAACGGCTGGATGCGGTTTTGGATGCAACCGGGCACGACCCTAAAATGCTGCGGACAAAAGGACCGCATTTACGCTGGGCGCAGGAAATGGATAAAGCGGTTGATATTAAACCCGCTGCGCGCCCTGCACCCTGCCCGCCTGTCGAGGCACGGCCAAAAACCCTGTCTGTCACGCGTGTTGAAAAATGGTTGCAGGACCCTTATGCGATTTATGCTGAAAAAATTCTGGGCCTTTCCAAGCTCGACCCGGTCGCGCAGCAAGCCGACTTTGCTCTCAAAGGCACGCTCCTGCACGACATGCTGCATGAAATTATGCTGCGCTATAAAGACGGCATAAATGATGATAAAAAATTTACGCAAGATTTTATTCAATGCGCGGAAGACAAACTGGATGCGATGGGCGCAGATACGGCGCTACTTTCTTTTTGGAAACCGCGCCTGCGCAGTCTGGCTCATTGGCTTGCCGGCCATGAAATGCAGCGGCAGGAAAGTCATGCCGTCAAAACTTTGGAAGCGCGCGGCACCTGCAGCATAAAAGGTCCCGTAAACTTTACTTTAAGCGCGCGCGCAGACCGGATTGATGAGAGCCTTACCGATAAAACTGCGCGCATTATCGATTATAAATCGGCGGGCAGTTACACCAAAAGTGCGATGATGGATGGGCGCGCGCCGCAGCTTGCGCTTGAAGGACTAATTGCACAAAGCGGCGGGTTTGAAAATATTTCTGCGCAGGTGGACGGGCTTGCCTATCTTGTCCTGAGCGGCGACAACCCGGCGGGACAGATCATTTCCTTAAGCGAGCAAGACACGCAAAAAGCCATCGAGGCCGCGCAGGATAGTTTAAAAGAATTGCTGCAAAGTTTTTACGGCGAGGCGCCTGCACCATATAGTTGCCTGCCCGATCCGGCACGCGCGCCGCGTTATAATGATCACGCGCATCTGGCCCGTGTACGAGAATGGAGCGCCCTGCAGGAAAGCGCAGAGGAGGCTGCATAAATGGTGTCCGATCCGAAAATAGTCCCTCTTGCCGATCCGGCCGCGAGACCGCCGGACCCGAATGTCATTCAGCGCAAAGCCGCGCGGCCTGACTTTCATATCTGGACGCCTGCCTCTGCCGGGTCGGGAAAAACCACCGTGCTCATCAACCGGATGCTGCGCCTGATGCTCCCGTCTGCAGAGCGCCCGGCAAGCCCACCAGAAAACATCCTGGCGCTGACCTTTACCAAGGCAGGCGCCGGGGAAATGGCGCTGCGGCTCAATAAAAAACTCCGCCGCTGGGCAATTACAACCGAAGAAAAGTTACAGGAAGAGCTGGAAACGCTTTTAGGGCAGGCGCCAAGCGAAGATCAATGCGCCGCCGCGCGGGCGCTCTTTGCACAAAGCGTCGATCTGCCCGGCGGCATGAATATCATGACCATTCACAGTTTTTGCCAGTCCGTGCTTGGGCGGTTCCCGCTTGAAGCCGGGTTAACGCCGGGATTTCAGGCGCTGGAGGAAACAGGCGCCGCAAAGCTTTTTGACCAGGCGCTGATCCAAACCGTTGAACAGAGTTTAAAAGACCGCGCCGCGCCCGAAGGGAAAGCTTTTTTATCTTTAACGCGGCTATACGGGGAGGAAAAAATCAGGGCGGCACTGCGCTCCGTTATACAGGAACGCCGCCAGTTTGACCTCTCGCTTCAAAAATATTTTGGCGTAGATGGGTATTACACGTCCCTGTGCGGCGCACTTGATATTCAGCCCGGCAAAATGCCTGAAGATCTTATTCGTGATTTTGTGCAGGGCTTTGATGCAGCCGTGCCGGATTTAAAACAGGCTGCAGGCGCCCTTGCGAAAGGCAGCGCAAAAACCGATCAACCGCGTGCGCATGTCATTGATCAAATGCTGCAGGCCTCTTTCGAAGAACGCATTTCGCTTTTTGAAAATTATAAACAAAGCTTTCTGAAAAAGGATGGCGATCCGCGCAAAACACTGGCCACGAAAAAAATCTATGAAGCCGCGCCGGAGATTGAAGAGATTTTAAATGCGCAGGCTGATATGCTTTATACGCTGGATCAGGCCTGTAAGGCCGCCGCTTTTGCCACATCAACGCGGGATATGATCTGTTTCGCGCAGGCGGTTTTAAACCGCTATACGGATTTGAAACAAGAACGCGGCGCACTTGATTTTGATGACATGATCCTTAAAACGCTGGAGCTTTTAGACGGCAAAAACCTGCCCGGTAGTCCTAAAGAGGCCAGTGCCTGGGTGATGTATAAGCTCGATCAGGGCGTCGATCATATTTTGCTCGATGAAGCGCAGGATACGAACCCGGAGCAATGGGATATTCTGCGTGCGCTGTGCCGGGAGCTTTTAAGCGGCGAAGGCAGCCGCGAAGATATCACCCGCACATTGTTTGTCGTTGGCGATTCCAAACAATCCATCTTTTCATTCCAGCGCGCAGCGCCTGAAAAATTCACGGAGATGGAAGACTGGTTTGCCCAAAAAGCCGGGGAAGCACGCCAGAATTTTGAACGCGTGCCGATGCAGATTTCTTTCCGCTCCGCGCCCTCCATCTTAAAAGCCGTGGATGCCGTTTTTGCGCAAGAACATGTCCGCAAAGGACTTGGCCGGGATGTGCAGGCGCATTTATCTTATCATCACCGCCGGACAGGATGCGTTGAGCTCTGGCCTATTTTCAAACCGCAAAAAGACGAAACACAAAAAGATTTCTGGGCACCGCCCGTTTTGGAAACATCGGCGCAGGACCCGCAAGCTTCTCTATGCGCCTATGTTACCGGGCAGATCAAAGACTGGATGGAACAAAAAGACGTTCTTTCCTGCACCGGAAAACCCGTACAGCCGGGCGATATCATGATTCTTGTCCGCACGCGCACAGCCCTTGTCGATAAGCTCGTCCGCGCGCTGAAACTTGAAAACATCCCGGTCAGTGGCGTGGATAGGCTGGTCGTGACAGATGATATCGGCGTGCAGGACCTCATGGCAGCTGCGCGCTTTGCGCTGCAACCCGGTGATGATCTGTCGCTCGCAGAGCTTTTAAAATCACCTCTGATCGGATGGGATGACGACCGGCTTTATAAATTCGCCTATGGCCGTGATGGGACGCTTTATGACGCCCTTAAAAATGCAGATCAGCATATCACTGATTATCTGGATACGCTAATTGAACAGGGGCGCAGCCTCTCCCCTTATGATTTCTTTGCACAAATCCTGGATGCGTCCTGCCCGGCAGATCCTGTCAGCGGACGCCGGGCAATCCATGCACGGCTTGGCATGGAAAGTTTTGATCCGCTGGATGAGTTTTTATCTTTGGCGCTGGAACATATGCGCGAAGGGGATGGCGGGTTACAGGGCTTTTTAAACACGCAAAGCACCGCGCAAAGCGAAATTAAACGCCAGCTGGAAGAAGCAGGCGGGGCCGTACGGATTATGACGGTGCATGCGGCCAAAGGACTTGAAGCCCCGATTGTCATTTTGCCCGACACTTTACGCAGTTCAGCATCGCGCAAATCAGATGCGATGCTCTGGCCGGATAGAAGCGCCGCACCCATGCCGGTTTTTTGGGGCACCTCTTCTGATATGCCCGAGAAGGCACAAAACTGGAAAGCCCGCGCACAAGAATTGCAGGATGAAGAATATCGCCGGCTTTTATATGTCGCCATGACGCGCGCGGAAGAACGGCTATATATTTGCGGCGCGCAAGGCGCAAAAGACCCGCTGCCGGAAAGCTGGTATCACTATATAGAGTCCGGGCTGCAGGCAATGCCGGAGGCTGAAACAGCTGTATTTAAAACAGGCGGTGAGATGATCCGGCTTTATAATTCGGATACGCAGGACCTTTCAAAAGAGAAAAAAGAAAAAGAGACAGTTCAAAAAAGAACGGCAGAAAAACTACCGGACTGGGTTTTAAAATCGAAAGCACCGCCGGAACCTTCCCCGCCGCGCCCGCTTATTCCATCGCGCCCGGCAGAGGTTGATCAAAGTGTTTTGTCACCTGTCGGCGCAGACCCGGCGGGGCAGAAAAAACGTTTTCAGCGTGGGAATATCATCCATAAACTTCTGCAGCTATTGCCGGACATCGAAGAGGGCAAACGTGAAAAGCGTGCCGCGCACTGGCTGTCCGGCCCGCAGCATGATCTGTCTAAAGAAGATCAAAAAGAAATTTTAAAAGAGGTCATAGCTGTTTTAAATCATCCGGATTTTGCCCCTGTCTTTACGCCGGGATCTCTGGCCGAAGTGCCGGTCACAGGTTTGCTGGATGATAAAACACTTATTTCAGGACAGATCGACCGGCTGGTCGTCACGGAAGATCAGGTCTTCATTATTGATTATAAAACCAACCGCCCGCCGCCGAGCGATCCCAAAGATGTGCCTGCGCTCTATAAAAACCAGATGGAGGCTTATAGCCGCGCGCTTGAAAAAATCTACCCGGACAAAAAAATCCGCCGCGCACTCCTCTGGACTTACGGACCTTGTTTGATGGAAATAGATATTATGTAGGAAACCAACCCTGATTAGCGAGATGGACATTTCTATCGTTTCTTATGTCATCAGCCAACGAGTGTATACGACCATAAGGTGATTGTTTATCAATAACTCGAGTAAAACAAGTTTCAGCTGCGGCCGAAGATGTTTGTGCACGACTTTCAGATTGTTCTAAAAGCCTTCGTGCCAAATCATCAGAAGTATATTCGACATGTTTTATTTTCACATCTTCAGGAACAAAAGCTGTGATACGGTCAATTAAAGAATCCCTATATTTTTGCAATTTTCTTCCGTTTTTAAGAGGCGCGTTTTTAGGTCCTTCAGGAAAAATAAGATAAAGCACATCTTTTGTTTTATGGGGTATAGACACGCGCATTTTACCATATTTTGAGGTACTGCCCTTTTGTTCAAGATCATGAAGGAGATTGGCTTTTTGCGATGCGCTCACTGTCTGGTCGAGAAGAACAACAACAACATAATATTGATCCACTCTTCCTCTTATCCCTTCAAGTTCTTCAACACTGTTAATAGGATGAAATTTATTACTAAGAGAGTCCTTTTGTTCTTTTGTGATTTTCGCTTTTGTTGCTTTTACAAAATCCCTGGCTATTTGCATCTTCATACGCAACATACGGCGCGGAACCTGGCCGAAGATTTCTTGAGCATAGATATCTACAAGACGTTTTTTTCTTTCTTATCTTTAATAAGATTCAATACAATGAAATTGATGATATGTATGTCTTTGTCATGGCATTCTTGAGCACGCTCATAGATGAAAGATTGGTCTTCATCAAACGTATCGATGATCCCTTGAAAATCAATTTCTTGGCCTTCAGAAGCCGATGCAAAAGCTTGTGTAGTCATGATGCGAAAAAACATACTTTTAAAATTATGTCAATATTATATTTTCGTCCGAATCTGTGGGCTTTTGGGCTGACCGGCCCTTGTAACCTTGACCTTTGGCGCGGCGAATTTACCTTTATAAGAATAAGAATCACATAAAAAAGGAGTATGAGATGGCGCAAAATGTAACGGATTCAGAGTTTGACAATGAGGTTCTCGGGGCAAACGGCCCTGTGGTCGTGGATTTCTGGGCGGAATGGTGCGGCCCGTGCAAGGCGCTGTCCCCACTCGTTGATGAAGTCGCCAATGAAATGGGCGATAAAGTGAAGATCGTCAAAGTGAATATCGACGAAAACCCTGAAGCGCCAACCAAATACGGCGTGCGTGGTATTCCGACCCTGATCGCCTTTAAAGACGGGCAGGTTGTTGATACCAAAGTTGGCGGTATGTCCAAGACAGACCTGACCAGCTGGGTGGAATCTGTCGCTTAATTTTTCAAATTCCGGACAAAATCCCGTAGGCGCCAAGCGTAATAAACGCTTTGGGCGATATAGGGGCTTAAGGGTCCGCCGGCAAACCAGAGCTTTGAGAACGGCTTAAAAAGCTTATAGCGCTCATCGCCTGTAGCAATCGCACTGGACACCACATCCCCGCCGACAGATGTCGGCACCAGCCCGTGCCCGCCAAAACAGGTATTATACCAAAGCCCCGGTTTCAGCTCCCCGATTTGAGGCATTTTATGCGGCGCATAACACAGCGCCCCGCCCCAGGCATAATCGGCTTGCACATGTCCTTCGAGCTGCGGATAGACTTTGAGCAAATCACGCAGCATCACCTGCGCTAAATTTTGCGTGTTCCCGGACAGATCAACGCGCCCGCCCCACAAGATCCGGTTATCGGGCAGGCGGCGGTAATAATCCTGCGCGAAACGATTGTCGAAAATTGCGTAACGCATCGCTAGTGCGCTATCCAAAATCTCTTCCGGGATCGGCGTTGTCACCATGACATAGGTGTAAACCGGAAAGGCCGCATATTTGAGTTTGGTACTTAATGCGCCATCAATATAAATGGAGCAAGACAGCACCACCTGATCGCACACGACTTTACCCTGCGCCGTGTGGACGATATAGCCGCCATCTTTCTTTTCATCGATGGATAAAGCTTTTGTCTTTTCAAAAATCTGCCCGCCATGGCTTTCAATCCCACCCGCCAGACCGTGCGCATAATTTAGCGGATGGAACTGGTAATCTTCAGGTGAATAAAACCCTTCATGATAGCGCTCGGTTTTACAGACACTGCGCACCTGCTCTTCGGTCCAGTATTCCAAAGGCGCTTTTAATTCCGTTTGCATGAAATCAATATAATCCCGCACGCCCTGTTCATTTTTATTCCAGGACACGCCCAGCACACCGTTCAACACAGGCCCGCAATCAATCTTATAGTTTTCAATGCGTTTTTTAATCAGCGCGCGGCCATGGGTCGCCAGCTTATGAAGCTCTTTGGTGTGCGGCAGACCAACCTGTTTCACCAGCTGGCGGTACCCGCACGCATAGCCTTTGGCGACAAACCCGCCATTGCGCCCCGAAGCACCCCAGCCGATCCGGTTGGCTTCGAGCAATATGACTTTTTTCTTATATTCAGCCAGGCCGAGCGCCGTGGACAGGCCGGCCAGCCCGCCGCCAATCACGCAGACATCCGCGCGCATCTCCCCATCCAGCACCGGGCGGGATTTATCACTCTTCAGCGTATCGCGGTAATAGGTCTCGATGTAATCCTGGGTGTCAGACATTTTTTAAATATGCTTTCCCCGCGAAAGCGGGGGCTTTGTAAAATAGAAGTATAAAAGATTCCCGCTTCTGCGGGAAATGCAAAAAGAAAAGTTGTGATAAACCTATAGACAAGATAGCCTTGCCAATATGACAATCCAGCGTGAACAGATTATTATGCCGCCTTCCGGTAAAGCGCCTGTGCACACGGGGAATATTGCTGCATGGCTATGGCATTTTTTATTGCCTTTTAAATGGCTTGTCGTCTTTTACGCACTTTTTCGTACATTCTGGTATACATATTTTTTTCTTTTCCCAATTTTTATAGGGTTCATTATTGATCGGTTTCAAGACGGATCCATTTATCAAAATACAGATTTTTACGTCTGGATATCGATCGTCTATATGGCTGGTTTTGTGTTAATGTGCGCAGCTAATTTCTTTTTTGTTCCCGAGATCCGTGCGCAGGAAAAAGCCGCACGTGCTTTTACACTATACAGTATAAAACATTTAAGCAGGCTACCGCTCGAATGGCATGAAAGTAATGCTTCTGGTGGAAAGCTCCAGCGTGTCATGACCGGACGGCGCGGTTACCAGGAAATTTTACGGCATATCAGGTGGGATATTTTCCCCCTGGCAGGACATGTCGTTGCGATAGCCGCAGCATTTATTGTGATCGATATGCCTGCTTATTATCCAGCCCTATATCTTGGTTTTTTTATAAGCTATGTATCGGCAGCACTTTATTTCGGGCAGCCATATTTAAAGCTATATGATAAGTTTAACGAAAAATTTGAAGCTCTTTTAGGCGGTGTTTACGAATTTATAAGCTCTATCCGGACCGTTAAATCTTTTCATCTGCAATCTTATGTACAGGAAAAAGGCCGCGACCTTGAAGAGCAAGGTCAATATGCAGTCATCAGAGCTTATAAAGTCAACCTTATCAGATGGGGGATCATTAATGTGATCGCCGGGCTGTGGATCAGTCTGTTTATCTTTCTCGGCTTTAAACTTGTGTTTGACGGCAATATGACGGCCGGTGCGCTGGCTGCAACGATTTTTCTGGCGCACCAGCTTTGGATGAGCCTTGAGGTCATCGCACAAATTCAGGAAAGACTTTATGAATACGGCAACGGTTTGTACCGTCTTATTACAACCTTACGGGAAATGCCCAAGCCTTTAGACATTGAGCCGCTGAGTAGCCTTGAAAAAAACTGGAAACAAATTTCTTTAAAAAACCTGACCTTTACATACGGGGATGATGCGGATAAAGGCCATGGCGTTTATGATATAAATTTTGACGTTGCACGCGGGGAGAAAATTGCCTTTGTCGGGGAGAGCGGTGCCGGTAAATCAACGCTTGTGAAACTGCTGATGAAACAAATGCTGGCAGATCAGGGCGGCGTTTATATTGATAATAATAATTTGAAACATATTCCAACAGGTCAGTGGCTCGGGCAGATCGGTTTTGTGCCGCAGGATGTCGAGCTGTTTAATATGAGTATCCGCGATAACATCCTCATCGACCGGCAGGATATTTCTGAAGAGATTTACCTGAAAACCCTGGAACAGGCGGCGCTGGCCGATTTTATCAAAACGCTTCCGGACGGCGATAACACGCTGATCGGGGAGCGCGGGATCAAGCTGTCCGGCGGGCAGCGCCAGCGGCTTGGCATTGCCCGCGCGCTGGTGCGGCAGGCGGAGATTATTATTTTTGATGAAGCAACCTCTTCGCTTGATAGCCTGTCTGAAAAGAAGATTCAGTTTGCCATGGAAAATGCCTTTGCAGACCGGACCGTCTTTCTCATTGCGCACCGCCTGTCCACCGTGCGGCATGTCGACCGGATTATTGTTCTGGATCAGGGCCGCATCATTGAAAGCGGATCATTCGATGACCTTATTCACAAACGAGATGGGACGTTCGCCCGGCTCTGGCAACTGCAATCAGAAGCAGCTTAATCTATATATTTAAAAAATATCATCGTTATGAATTAGGGCTTTGCATTTTATGAATACGGTATACAAGCGCGCAAATCATGAAAAGCTCCATCATGGCAGGGCCAATCGATCCAACAAGAATATTGTGTAAGAGCCAGCAGGAACTTGAACACACTAAAGCCATCCGCATCTGACGGCCTTGTAAGAAATAAAAGGCCGTCGTTGCAATGAGGCTAGAGAGTAAAGGTAACAGGGATACCGGACTTTGATATGTAAGATATCCAAATATAATGATAAGAATATAAAAAACCGGCGCCATCTTACCGGCAAACGACATCAGAGAAAACGCTGTACGCGCACCTGAAATAAAGGCGCCTACAGCGCCCATTAAAGCATTCAGCATGATAAAGTGAATGCATAGAAAACTGGCTTGAGCGACGAGAGCTATTTTCAGATCCCTATCATCTTTTTGAAAAAAGGCATAAACACCTAAAGTGAGAGCAATAAAGCCCAGAACCTGCGTAATGATACTGTGTAGATCGAAAGAGCTTTCCAGCATAAAGCTTTATGCCGGATCAACCGGCGCTTCTTCGCTTGGCACGTCTTCGCCAGGAGTTTCTTCCGCTCTAGGAACAGCGGCGCCGGATTTATCGGGCGAGAGCATCATCACCGCCTGACGGCCTTCCATTTTAGCTTCCTGATCGACTTTAGACAGATCTGCGAGATCATCACGAAAACGGTGCATGACCTGAAGAGCTAACTCCTGGTGCGCCATTTCCCGGCCGCGAAAACGCAGCGTGACTTTGACTTTATTTTCTTCTTCGAGAAAGCGGCGGGCATTGCGCAGCTTGACCTGGTAATCATGCTCTTCGATGGTCGGGCGGATTTTCACTTCCTTCACATCCATCGTTTTTTGTTTCTTGCGCGCTTCGTTGGCTTTCTTTTGCTGTTCGTATTTATATTTACCGTAGTCGAGAATTTTACAAACCGGCGGATCAGCATTCGGAGAGACCTCGACAAGATCGAGCCCATATTCTTCTGCAAGTTTGATAGCGTCCTGGGGGGTCATGACCCCGCGCATTTCACCATCACCATCTATAACGCGGATCTGCGGGGCTGTAATATTTTCATTGGTGCGCGGGCCTTCCTGAACAGGGCGGCGGGGCATAAAAGGCGGTCTTGGAATCGTCAAATCTCCTTATATTGTGAAACCACAAGTCAGCATACTGTTATAACAATGTATGGTGAATAACATATTAATAGGGCGGTTTGCTGGCTTTTGCAAGCTCTGAAATGGCAGTTTCAAGCGGCTGGACATCCTGGTCTTTGGAGCCAAGACGACGGATCGCGACCGTTTTTTGATCTGCCTCACGGCCGCCGACAACGAACATGACCGGCACCTTGGCAAGCGAATGCTCACGGACTTTATAGTTAATCTTTTCATTGCGCAGATCGGTTTCGACCCGAAGGCCTGCCTCCTGCAGCTGTGCAGCTACTTCTTTGGCATACCCGTCAACGTCGCTTGTAATCGGCGCCACAACACATTGCACCGGCGCCAGCCAGAGCGGAAACTTCCCCGCATAATGTTCGATCATCACACCGATAAAGCGTTCAACCGATCCTAAAATCGCGCGATGCACCATGTGCGGTGCGTGCCTTGCACCATCTTCACCGACATATTCGAGCTGCAGGCGGGTCGGCATATTCATATCCACCTGCACGGTGCCGCATTGCCATTCGCGGCCAATCGCATCACGCAGTTTAAAGTCCAGTTTCGGCGCGTAAAACGCACCGTCTCCTTCATTGATCACCCATTTCATATCAATGCGATCCAGAACTTTGCGCAAGGCGGCTTCAGCCCGGTCCCAATCTTCTTCTGCGCCAATGCGTTGCTCAGGACGTGTGGCAAAATGAACTGTGATGTCATCTGCCATGCCCAGATCACTATAGACGTCCTTGATCAGATCACACATTTTGACAACTTCATCTTCAAGCTGATCATGCGTGCAGAAAATATGCGCATCATCCTGCGTAAAAGCCTGTACGCGCATCAGACCGTGACGCGCACCGGATGCCTCTTTACGGAAGACATGGCCGAATTCCGCCAGACGTACCGGCAGGCTACGATAACTATGTACCCCGGCCTTATAAACCTGCGCCCCGCCCGGGCAGCTCATCGGTTTAAGGGCCGCCGGATGCTCACTGCCTTCCTCTTCGAACAGGAACATATTCTCACGGTATTTATCCCAATGGCCCGAGGCCTGCCAGAACCGCGCATCAAGAAGCTGCGGCGTATTGATTTCCTGATAGCCGTGTGCGCGGACTTTCCGGCGCATATAATTCATAAGCTCGGTATAAATAATCCAGCCATTATTGTGCCAAAAGACCTGTCCCGGCGCTTCTTCCTGGAAGTGAAATAAATCCATTTCCCTGCCGAGCTTGCGGTGGTCGCGCTTTTCAGCTTCTTCAAGCTGCTCAAGATAAGCTTTCAATTCCTTGTCATTGCGCCAGGCGGTGCCGTAAATCCGGGTCAGCATCGCTTTGGATGAATCCCCGCGCCAGTAGGCGCCCGCTACCTTCATCAATTTAAAGGCCGTGCCAACCTGTTTGGTTGAGGGCATATGCGGACCGCGGCAAAGATCAAGCCAACCGTCTTCTCCTTGGCCCTGTTTATAAATTTTAATCTCTTCGCCTTCAGGTAAATCTTCAATCAGCTCAACCTTGAACATTTCGCCTTTGGAGGTAAAATGTTTGATTGCTTCATCACGCGTCCAAATCTCACGGGTGAAGCTTTCCCCGCGCTCAACGATTTTGCGCATTTCCTTTTCGATGGCGTCGAAATCGTCCGTGCTAAACGGTTCATTACGTGCAAAATCATAATAAAACCCGTTTTCAATCGCAGGGCCAATCGTGACTTGTGTGCCCGGGAAAAGATTTTGAACTGCTTCGGCCATCACATGCGCACAGTCATGACGAATCATTTCCAGTGCCGCCTCATCATCGCGTTTGACAAGATTGATTGAAGCATCTTTTTCAATCGGCAAAGACAGGTCGGATAATTCCCCGTTAATCTCGATTGCCACCACAGATTTGGCCAGAGACTTGGAAATACTCTCTGCGATCTCTAACCCCGTCACCCCGGACGCATAATCACGCACCGCCCCGTCAGGCAGGGTAATAGAAATAGATGAATCTGTATTTTGTGCTTGAGCCATTATGTTTTCTCACGTTAGTTCTAATGGTTTAACGGCCATCGTCAGAAATGTCGAGAAAAACAAGGCTTGCATTGTAGGCCGGCTTACAGTATTTTTTGCATTATGTCTAATATTGATATATATGAACTAAATCAGACAAATCCCCATGTCGCCGCAGTCGCCAATTCTTACGATAATTGGGCGCAAAGATACGATGAGAATGCAAAGTACTGGCAGTACATTGCAGCACAAAAAGTTGCTAAGGGGATTGTTGAAAATGCGCAAAGACATCTTCGACATATTGTTGATTTAGGCACAGGTACCGGGAAGGTTATAGACGAGCTTAAAAGCAGTTTTCACGATGCCTCTTATACCGGATTAGATATTAGCTCAAACATGATGCTTGAATGTAGAAAAAAACATCCCGGCACAGCACTCCATCAATGTAATATGAATGATGATATTTGGCCTTTAGAGGATGAAAGTGCGGATGCCCTGACATGCGCCGGTGTCATTAGCATGATTTCAAATCTTGACCATTTTTTTAATGAAGCATCACGCGTCTTAAAACCTGCGGGATTACTTTCATTAAGTTTTTTAATACGTGAGGAAAAAACGGTTGGCAGACTTCATGGTGTTGAGCCTTTTAAACAATATCCCAGACATTTTGAGGAAATGCATGATGGCGCTTCTGGAGCGGGTTTGGCTATTATTGATGATCAAAATGAATCTGAATTTTGCGGTTTTAGAACCGCAGGGTATAAAGAAATTTATGGGTTTTGTGTTTATCAAAAACCGGGAATGTCTTAACGCTCATTCATCGCCTTATCAAGCGTTTTGACGAAAGGTTTGAGCAGATATTCCATCACGGTTTTCTGGCCTGTTAGAATATCAACGGAAGCCACCATGCCCGGAATAATCGGTAATACTTCATCTTTATGTTCCAACGCATTTTTCTCTGTCAGTACGCGGACATTATAAAAGCTGTTACCTTCTTCATCTGTCACCGCATCCGGTGAAATAGAGACCAGCTTGCCGTCCAGCCCGCCATAGACGGAAAAATCATAGGCCGTGATTTTGACAACGGATTTTTGATCCGGGTACAGCCAAGCAATATCTTTCGGATTGATTTTGGCTTCGACCAGAAGTTGGTCATCTTTGGGTACAATCTCGATAAATTCCTGCCCGGGCTGAACCACCCCGCCAACCGTATAAACCTTCATATCCTTCACATACCCGTTCACAGGGGAGCGGATTTCCGCGCGTAATTTCCGGTCTTCAACGCCTGCCAACCCTTGACGGATCGCATTCATTTCAATCAGCTTGGCAGAGAGTTCCGTTTGCGCCTGCGCGCGGGCCTGCGATCTGATCTCGTTGATCCGGCCGCGGGCTTCCCCGATCGCCGCGCGCGCGCGCGGGATCGCATTGAGGACACCGTTTAATTCTGTTTCTTTTTCCTTGATCGACCTGTCAAGCTGAAGCAGCTCAAGGCGCGGCGCAGAGCCGCTGGCGACCAGCGGTTCGATCATGGCTTTTTCATCTTTAATCAAATTTAGCTGCGCGCGGATATCGCTGGAACGGACCTGTAATTCATTCAGTTCCTGCTGTCGCTGGGAAATTTGCGAGTTGATGACTGTCACCTGAGAACTAATGCTGGCCTGATTAGCGCGGAAAGCATTCATTTCTTCAGAGACAGATTGCGGCGCACCGGCCATAATCTCTTCGGAAAATTCAGGCATTTCGCCTTCAGCTTCCGCCTGAAGACGGGCAATGGTTGCCTGAAGACCAAACATCCGGGCTTCGCCGGAGCCAAGTTCTGATTTGGCCGCCACATCACTTAAACGTACAAGAATTTGTCCGGCTTCGACTTCATCACCTTCTGATACAAAAAACTCCTGAACAATGCCGCCCTCAAGGGATGAAATTTTTTGCACTTCTGAGGACGGAATTACCGTGCCGTCTCCGCGCGTGACTTCATCCAGTTCCGCCCAGTTTGCCCAGATGATAAAAATAGCGACAAAGGCCACAACGGCAATCAGGATCATATGTTTGCCAAGACCCAGATCCTCATCTGTTTCAAAGAAGCGGTCCGCGCGCGCGGCCAGACGGTCGACCCCGCCATGCATCCAGTGATGCTGGGCGGCCTGCCAGTCACGCGCGTCATTTAAGTTTAGATCATCCGGATCTTTACCGCCCTGCTGCGCTGCCATTTGCTGCATGGCTTTGGCCAGGCGCGGGTCCTTGCCCTGCACTTTTTTAATCGGCTTTGGCTTTTTTTCAAAAAAACTTAAAACCATGGTTACACTTCCGTTTGCTCAGCCGTTGTGCCGTATTGACGCGCCTGCAGGCGTTTAATTACATCTGCCTTTGGCCCAAAGGCGACAATACGTCCACGGTCAATCAAAATCAGCTTATCGACCAATGTTAGCATAGACCCCTTATGGGTGATCAAAATTGTCGTGCGCCCTTCCGTCACTTTTTCAAGACGTTTACGCAGGCGGTTTTCAGAGGCCGGGTCCATAGAAGCGGTCGGCTCGTCCAGAACCAGGATTTGCGGATCATATAAAAGCGCGCGGGCAATCGCCACAGACTGGCGCTGTCCGCCCGATAAAGCTTCGCCGCGCTCACCCACAGGCGTATCCAGACCTGCTTGTGAGTCGCGTAAAAATTCCATTACACCGGCCAGTTCAGCCGCACGCAAAACCGCGCGGTCGGACGCCATTTCATGGCCCATCGTGATATTTTCGCGCACAGAGCCGTAAAAAAGCTGCGGGCTTTGCTGCACAGCCCCGACAGAGCGGCGCAGATCGCCCGGATCAATCTGGCGCACATCCGTGCCGTCAATTTGCACCGAGCCGCTATCTGGCTGGTAGAGATTTAAAAGCAGGCGTTCAATCGTTGTCTTCCCGGACCCGACCGCACCGATAATGCCGATATGTTCACCGGGTTCAATCGTGAAGCTGATATGGTTCAGCGCAGGAACAGTTTGTTCAGGATAATGGAATAATACATCGCGGAATTCGATTTTGCCTTGCATGGACGCCATGGAAATAAAATGTTTTTCGGTCGGGCGTTCAACCGGTTTTTTCATCAGTTCATCTAATTGGCGCAAACCTTCCCGCGATTGATGCAGGCGTGTCAACAAACCTGCAATCTGCGAAAGCGGCGCCATGGCCCGGCCTGTTAAAATCACACAGGCAATGAGCGCCCCCATGGAAATCTGGGCATCACTGATCAGGAATACACCGTAAATGACAACAGCGACGCTTGAAATTTGTTGTAAAAACGTGGCGATATATAAAGCCGTTGAACTAATCCTGCGGGATTTCACAGATGTACGCGATGCTTTATCTGTCAGCTCTTCCCACTTTCTTTGGGTATTCCCTTCGGCGGCCTGCACCTTAATGGTTTCAAGACCGCTGATCGTTTCAAAGAGGAGCGCATTTTTAAGCGCGCTTTCCATCATTGATTCCCTGGTAACTTTTTCAAGCGGCTTTTGCATTGCCAGACCAATCCCGACCACGATCGGCACAGCAATGAGCGGAATAAAGGCAATCGGCCCGCCAATGACGGCAATGATGGCAATAAAGAAAAAGACAAACGGCAAATCAATCAGCGCGGTCATCGTTGCACTGGTAAAGAAATCACGCAGCGATTCAAATTCACGCATATGGCTTGCCATGATCCCGGCGCTTGCAGGTCTGGAAGTCATGGTCATGCCCTGCATTTGTTCAAACAGGGATGCAGAAATTTTGACATCGGCTTTGCGCCCTGCATGATCTAAGAAAATAGAGCGCATATATTTTAAAAGAAAATCGAACACATAAACGGTTGTGACACCAGCTGCCAAAACCCAAAGCGTTTCAAATGCATTATTCGGCACAACGCGGTCATAGACATTCATGACAAAGAGAGAAGAAGCCAGTGCAAAAATATTAATCATCACGGCGGCCAGAACGACCTCCCCGTAAATAGAGCGGTTTTCCCACAGCGCGCCCCAGAACCAATCGCGCGCCGTATCAATCGTAGCAGGGCCTGCACGGTCATCAACCTGCGCAATCGGGCGCACATAAAAACAATAACCCGTATAAATTTCCTTTAGCTCGCCAAGCTTGACCGGCTTGCGTTCATCTTCGGTTTCGGGGAACTGGACAATAAAAACACTGTCATCCGAAATCCCGCCGCTTTTCTTTCCAAACAGGCCTTTCTTTTCCGGGTGCTGCACACCCCAGACAAGGCACGCCTGCCCACCCTCTAAAACAAGAATACATGGAAAATTCGGCGCAATGGCCAGCGCATCCAAAGAGCGTTCAACCAGGCGCGCATTCAGGCCAGTCCGCTCCGCGGCGCGGGCAAAAAGAATAGGTGTAATACCGGCTTTGGAAACTGGCAGCCCGGCCGTTAAAGACGCGCGCGAGGCACGTCGGCCATAATGTCCGGCCATAATCCGGAGCGCATCGACAAGCGGGTCCTGCATACCGATCCGGTCGGCCTCAAGAGGCCAGTTATCCGGATCATCAATCGGTGCATCTGCATGCACATCATATTGGCTGTCAAAATCGCGGTCTTCCTGGCTTTCCCCAAGCGCAGAGCCTTGCGCCGCCTGATCTGCTTGCGGCGCATTCGGATCAGCAGCCCCTTGCGCGGGCTGAGACGATTCCGGTGTTTGCTGGAAGCCTTTACCGGCTTCATTTGATGAATCGCTCACAAGAGAACCTTGCGTTAGAGTTAGACTTCAAACCAGTCTACAGTGTCGCCTATTTTGGTTAACGATCCCTTAACGATCAAGATCGCTATAATCGTCGGCAACGGAAATCGGGCTGCTTTCACGCGGATAGCCTACGCCCAGCGTCGGCAGAAGCTGGCCTTTCAGGCCTAAAATCCGGAAAACAGAGAACATTTCCAAAAACTCGGAGTTGATCGTATTTGTCCGGGAGACAAACAATTCATTTTGCGCATCCAGAACATCCAAAAGCGTCCGGCGGTCCAAAGAAAACTGATCTTTATAGGCACGGACAACTTCAGAGTTTGCTGCCGCCTGAGAAGCAAATTCACGCGCACGTTCGCCGGCAGACACCATCTGCGCCCATGTCTGGCGCACATCGTCTTCTAAAATACGGCCTGCATCGGCGCGCTCTTCTTTTGTCTGCTGATAGCGGTGTGAAAATTCACGCACGCGGGCAACATCCGCGCCGCCGCGATACAGGTTCCAGTTCATGACCACAAGGGCGCTTGCACTTTGATCGCGGCCTTCCGTACCGTTGAGGTTATGACCTTTATTGACACCAAGCTGCAGATCAAATTCAGGATAAAGCGTTGATCCTGTACCTTGATACTCAGCCCAGGCAACGCGCTCATCGGATTCAAAAATATCCAGTGTCGGGCTTTGAGACAGGGCTGCCTGTACTTCCGCCTCGACATCTCCGGAGAGAGAATCGACTGGAACTGCCGGTAAAACCAGATCTTTTGGCATCGTGCCAACTTCGCGGTTGAACTGGGATTCAGCGATACGCAGCTGCTGGCGGATCGTTGATTCCTGTGCGCGGGCAGAGGCCAGACGCGCTCTGATCTGTTCCATATCAGCTTGCGTAGAGCGGCCTGCTGTTACACCTTCTTCAATCATCTGCATGATCGCAATGTGTTCAGCCACGTTTTCACGTGTAATCGCCAGAAGTTCACGCTGACGCATAACTTCCAAGAATGCTTCAACAATATCCAGACCGACAAGCTCTGCCGTTTCCCGGACACGGTGGGCAGAAGATTGGACGCGGTGTTCCTGGCGCTCATTCTCATATTTTGTCGCCCAGCCATCAAACAGCATTTGTGTCAGGGTCAAACCTGAATTGTAACGCCACAGGCTTTCGGAATCATTATCGACTCCTTTTTGCGAGTCATCTGTATATTCCCAGCCACCATCAGCTGTCAGGTCAATCGATGGATACCATAGCCCTTCAGCCTGGTTTAATTCTTCATCTGTGGCCCGGCGAGAGGCGGCGACAACGCCATATTCCGGGTTGGTCATCACACCGCTTGAAACGGCTTCAGACAGGCTCATTTCCATAGGGTTATTTTGTGCATATGCAGGCCCTGTTATCAGAACGCAAAAAGCACATGCCCCTACCAATGAAAGTTTTTTGAATGACATACCCATGGATCGAGTCCTCGCTTACGAAATCAGTTTCAATTTTTCTGAGTATAAAAGGGCGGACATAATCCCCCTTTTATTTATTAAACCCTTGTCTCTTATCGCTTTTTTTCCTGCGCCTTGCAAGATGTATTTAGATAAAAAACCTGTCTCAGGCCTCTCATAAAGCACAAATACATATGTTAAATCAAGGGCAGAACTCGTATTTAGATGAAAAAAAGCCGTTTCTGTGAGGGAGAAACGGCTTAATTCGTTGTTTTTATTATATTATATGATTATATTTCCATCATCCGCCATCTGGGAAACATCTAAATCTGAAGCATCTAAAAGACGGACCACATCTTGTGCCTGCGCCGGTCCGGCTGCACCGTCCACATCGACAGAGATAATGAGATCGTCTCCCTCGGCGCGCATCTGGACGTAATCGCCAATGGCTTCAGTCGTTTCCGCACCGTCTGTTTCAAGCAACTTGGATAGATCCAGACTGTCACCCTCTTCAGCACTAAAGTTATGGATTGTGACCGCCGCTTCCCCGATTGTCTCAAACAGGAAGTTATCAGCCTGATTGTTCTGCGCGAAGAGTTGTACTTCTTGCGTCAATTCTGCGGAGGTAAACCATGCATCAACAATTTCATGTGTTTGGCCATCTGCTGTTGTGTATGTACTCACGTGAGAAATCCAGTTACCTTCAATATACAGATCTTCAGGCATATCAGCATTCAGGTTAATACTTACAATCTCAAAATCTTCCAAAGAGAACATCTCGTCCGCATCGGACACACCGTCCTGATTGGTATCCTGCCAGACGATTAGATCGTCAAAGACTTCATCCTGTGCATCAATCACGCCGTCCTGGTTGCTATCGAAACTTGCCAAATTCGCAAATCCGTCAGCATATAAATCATTATCCCCGAACAATTCGGACTGATCGTTGATCACACCGTCTTCGTTGCGGTCAAGCGCCAGAAGTGCATCATCTGCGGCCGCCCAACCGATCTGTTCCACCTCACCGTCATTATCAAGGTCGAACAGAACACCATCTTCAACATTGACCAACTCCGTGCCGTCTCCGTCAATATCGAGCACAAGCGGTGAATATGTTCTTAACAGATTTGTGAATAAATACTGAGACGTTTGCGATTGCTGCAAATTCACATTCGCCGAAGCCTGGCTGGTATCTCCGTCTTTATCCTGAATTTCATAAGAGAATGTCAAAGATCCGCCATGTGTGGTTGTGACCTGATAGTAATCTCCATATATATAATCACGCGTGCCGTCACTTACATGGCGTTCAGTCATAGTTTGCTCTGACGTTGTGGTACGGTTCGTAATCGTATACGTTCCGTTACCGTAAACCGTTAAAGTTCCGAGGCTCGTCTGAACGGATGTACCGACATTATGCCAATGGCCGTTCGCATGGAACCTCGTAATACCGCCGCCGCCATCAACGCCATAGCTGTCATTGTTCAGGACATTGCCGCTCGTGGAATTCCCGAAACTATCATTCCTTGCCGTCGGGCCGTCATTATCCGTCACCGTCGCGTAAAGGAACGCTGTCGCATGATCTTCATCGCCATCGCGAATTTGATATTCAAATACCTCGCTGGCACTATCCGCAACAACGCCTTCATCTCCCCAATAGGTGTAAGACCCGTTGCTGTAAACGCGCAGATAACCAATGCTTGTGTCAATATCGGCATGACTGCCCTCGGGTACACTCACCCAGCTTCCGCCATGGGTACGGACATGAGATACTCTTCCGCCGCCATCGGCGCCGATCGTATCATTGGAAAGCAGATTCCCGTTTGCGCTTGATCCGTCAAAAACGCTGACTCTGTCATGCTCGGCAGCAGGCCGGTCATTATCGGTGATATTGACCGTCAGCGAGGCGGTGCTTGAATCTCCGTCCGCATCACGCAGAGTATAATCAAATATTTCCGCATCTGTCGTCGCAACGATACCTTCCGCAGACCAATAAGTATAAGACCCGTCGCTAAAGACGCGGATATAGCCTAAAGCCGTATCAATATCTGCATGACTTCCATCAGGGACACTCACCCAGCTCCCGCCTTGCAGGCGCACTTGCGTAATTGCACCGCCACCATCGGCGCCAATCGTATCGTTCGACAGGATGTTTCCGCTCACGCTGGAGCCGTCATTCACACCCACGCTGTCATTCACCGCCGCAGGACCGTCATTGTCCGTTACCGTTGCCGTAAAGAACGCCGTGGAATGATCGCCATCCCCATCAAGAATTTGATATTGGAACACGTCATTTGCACTATCCGCAACAACGCCTTCATCGCCCCAATAGGTGTAAGAGCCGTCACTGTAAAGACGCAGATAGCCGATGCTCGTATCGATATCCGCATGGCTGCCATTAGGCACCTCCACCCAGGTCCCGCCCTGCAGGCGGACATGAGATACTCTTCCGCCACCATCGGCGCCGATCGTATCATTGGATAAAAGATTACCGCTTGTGTTTGAACCGTCATTCACACCGGTGCTGTCATTCACCGCCACCGGACCATCATCTTTGACATTGATTGTAATGTCAGCAAGCTGTGCATCGCCGTCTGCATCTTCGGCAATAACGCCAAAAGATAATGCAATGACATCATCC
>JANQRF010000004.1 GCA_028289285.1 Alphaproteobacteria bacterium | reverse complement strand
ATCAGCATTATAGGAGACACGCACTGCCGTGCCATTGTGGCTTAGTGTCCCGCCGGCCATTGATCCGCCGGAGGTGAAACGGCCACTTCCGGATGTATGGTCGTGTGTTTCCCCCAGGTAATTCGCTTCCACATCGCCAGAAGCTACAACTGTACCGTTTACCAGATTTGTTTCATCGACATTCTCTTCACCGTCCGTCACAACCGGGTTGGTTATACTTTTCGATGTCACGCAGAATACATCATCACGGGCCACAGGGGCATCGTCGAGAACATCAATTGTCAGGAACCCGTTAACAGTATCGCCATCTGCGTCAACTGCCTGAACACCGAATGAAAAGTCCAGCTTGATGCTGTCATTCGGATCAAACGGATTGGCGTGATCCAGTGTTTCAAACAATGTAAAGTCATACGAGAAATCTTCGTTGATCGTCAGTTCAAAGATTTTTGTATTCCCCGCCATACCGACATATCCGTCAGCCAACTGAACAACCTCAACGGCAACGCCTTTATGCGTGAGTTCCGTCAGAGAACCGCTTGCCTGGAAGATGCCTGTTGTACGAACCGTTCCAACGCCGTCATCCCCAAAATCAATGTTCAGATGTCCGGTTGTAACAACCTCACCGCCGACCAGATTTGTCTCATCAACAATACCTTCACCTTCAATAGCAACGGGCTCACCATCCGGCGTTACACGAATATCGAGCGTTGCAATATTTTCATCGCCATCAGAATCTTTCAGAACATACGTAAAGACTTCATTCCCATCCGGATCTTCAACTGTTGCCTGATACGTCCATGCACCTGTCCGGTCAATTGTAAATGTGCCGTAGGCGCCTGTAATCGTTACAGAGCCTGTTTCAGGAACATCGTATGTCGTTCCTTCAAATTCAATGCGAACAACCTGGTTAGTATCATCCTGGCTGAGATCATCATTATGCAGAACACTCCCAGCGATAAACTGATCTTCTTCCGCACCGCTCCAGTCATCGCGGGCGACAGGCGCATCATCCAGAACGGTGATAGTCGCGTAATCACGCACTGTCGTGCCGTTGCCATCTGTGATTTCAACACCAACTTCAAAATCCAGCTTGATTGCATCATTCGGATCCAGCGCATTTGCATGATCCAGTGTTTCGAAAAGTGTGAATGTATATTCCAGCGTCTGTGAATCCAAAGTCAATTCGAAGATCTTTATTGCGCCGGCCATCCCTGTAATGGTGTTACCATTCTGAGAGGTCGTAACTGCCGTACCTTTATGCGTCAGAGATGTCAAAGATCCTGTTGCCATCATCTCGCCCGTCAGATTAACCGCGCCGGCACCGTCAATTCCAAAGTCGATATTCAATATATTTGTTGTAACAACCGGACCAAGTTTAAGGCCTGTTTCATCAACAATACCGGGGCCTGTAATCAGAACCGGCGCATCATCCGCGCGGATAGCCAGATCAGCAACATTTTCATCGCCATCGCTATCTTTCAGAACATATCTGAATGAATCAATATTGTTCTTTGTGTTATCATCATTATCAACAAAGATATCATCCGCCTGATAGGTCCATTCGCCCAGACGATTCATCGTAAAGATACCGAAATCCGCATCGATCGTCAGAACACCCGTCTCAGGGACATCATACTCAACGCCTTTAAAGAGAATACGGACAACCTGGTTGCTGTCATCCTGGCTCAGCTCATCATTGTGCGTTACGTTGCCTGCTATCAGCTGTCCTTCTTCCGCCCCGGAGAAATCATCCCGCGCCACAGGCGCATCATCCAGAACCGTGATAGTCGCATAATCACGAACCGTTGTACCGTTGCCATCCGTCATTTCAATACCAACAACGAAATTCAGCTGAATGGCATCATTTGGATCTAAAGCATTCGCATGATCCAGCGTTTCATACAGGTTAAATGTATATGTCAGATCATCATTCAGGATCAGTTCGAAGATCTTAATATCTCCGGCCATTCCTGTGATCATGTTGTCGTTATGCGTTGTCGTGATCTGAACGCCTTTATGCGTTAAATCTGTCAAAGAGCCTGAAGGAACAAGCTCTCCTGTCAGATCAACGTTGCCAATACCATCAATTCCAAAGTCAATCTCAAGATCATTTGTTGTGGTAACAATACCGCCTTTCAGGCCTGTTTCGTCAACAATACCCGGACCGACCACGAGAACCGGGGAATCATCTGCCTTGATGGCAAGATCAGCCACATTCTCATCCCCATCGCTGTCTTTGAGAACATATCTGAATGAATCAATATTATTTGTTACATCATTGTCACCATCGGTAAATGAATCATCTGCCTGATAGGTCCACTCCCCCTGGCGGTTCATTGTGAAGGTTCCAAATTGCGCATCAATTGTAACAACACCCGTTGCAGGCACATCATATTCCGTGCCTTCAAAGGTAATGCGAACGACTTCGTTTGTATCATCCTGGCTCATAATGTCATTATCCATGACCTGGCCGGCAATCAACTGGCCCTCTTCTGCGCCAGAGAAATCATCATATGCAACCGGCGCATCATCATGCACATCGATACGGATGCTGCCATCGACCGTATCCGTATCACCATCTGTTGCCGTCACACCAAAATACAGTGTGATGATATCGTGTGGGTCTGTTGGATCTGCGTGATCCAGCGTGCCTTTCAGTTCAAAGCTGTAAGTATCATCATCATTGAGCGTCAGAACAAAAATTTCTTCTGCGCCGGCCATCCCGACATAGCCGGTTGCCGTTGCTGTTACCACGACCTCAACACCGTTACTGGTCAGCATATCGCCGAGCTTTGATCCGACAGAGGTAAAGGTGCCGTTTGAGTTAATACCGCCCTTACCGTCACGGCCGTAATCGACATTAATATCT
This sequence comes from Alphaproteobacteria bacterium, assembly GCA_028289285.1. Taxonomy (GTDB): domain Bacteria; phylum Pseudomonadota; class Alphaproteobacteria; order Micavibrionales; family Micavibrionaceae. The sequence goes on along the minus strand of JANQRF010000004.1, from coordinate 191,715 downwards.
CCGTGTAAAACCAAAGGTCCTGGAGACAGAAGTGTTTCATCAATCGCACCATCGCCATGAACCGCAACCGGCTCACCGTCAGGTGTGATGCGGATATCCAGTGTTGCCTGTGCGCTATCGCCGTCACCATCTGTTAAAACATAGGTGAAGTTTTCAATCCCATCCGGATCTTCAGCTGTTGCTTGATAGCTGTAAGTTCCATCACTGTTCATGATCAGTGTGCCATATGTCGCGATAATCGTCACAGAGCCGTTTTCAGGCACTGTATATTCGACACCGTCAAATGTAATAGATGTCACTGTATTATCGTGATCAACGCTTAAGATGTCGTTTGCACGGACATCGCCCGTGATAAACTGATCTTCTTCTGCGCCGTTAATGTCCGCCTTGGCTTCAGGGGCATCGTCAGCGATTGTGACGCGGACGAAGAAGTCTGTTTGATCACGGTCCTGATCCTGGGCTGCAAAGCCAAAAGACAGCGTAATCTCATCATCCGGATCGCTGCCGTCTGCATGATCGATGGCTTCATATTGCGTATATGTGTAAACGCCTGTGCTACGGTTCATTTCAATTGTGAAAACAACCGTATCTCCAACGCGGCCTTCATACCCGTCTTGAATCTGGAAGAAAAGGACACGCTCTCCACCGGAAAACAGTCTGTTAGCTTCCGGTGTTGATCCGGAAACGCTTGCCATACCATTGACAACAAACTCACCTGGACCATCATTGCCGAAATTCGCATCAACACGCCCCGTTGCAACAAGAGGCCCGCCAAGGAAAGATTCATCCAGCGCACTATCTTCAACGCCTTGTATAACCGGAATATCATCCTGCGCGCGTAATTCTTCTGTTTGATCCAGACCAGGCGCATTATAGTTCAAATTCGTCGCATTAATCGCGCCAATCGCATCCTTACCGGCCAGATCAACATTGCCCGGACGGCTTCCATATCCGTATCCGCTATTGCTGTTACCTGTTGGCTCTCCGGCGGCCGGTTCAACATCTGCCAGAACTTCGGCCACGTCTGCCATGGCAAGTTCTTCTTCCGTCAATTCTTCCTCTGCAGCGACTTCTTCTTCAATCGCTTCTTCCGCGCCAGCTGCTGTTTCAAGGTCTGCCAGCTCTTCAGGCGTCATTTCAGCTTCGGCCGCCTGTGCATCAACAGACGCTTCGCGAATATCCCCTTGATCTTCTGCCTGATCGTCTTCAGCAATCACTTCTTCGACAGTGATATCGCCCATTGCCAGCTTTTGAAGTGTATCAACAAGCTGATCGCCTGTAGCTGTGCACAGCTTTGTATCCATTGCGATTTGCGGCGGCGTGGACCAATCCATCGCTTCGCTGTAATTATTCAGAATGATCTGGCTGCCATTGTCAAAAGACATGACGAACATGCTGTCTTGCACTTCAGCCGTGACAGGTGCGTCCAACGCAAAAGAGAAAATGTAAGACTGGCCGCTTTCAAGACCGATTTCATGTGTCACGCCGTCTGCCGGCGCTTCGATGACGATGTCATTGGCTGCCTGTGCCTGCGCTGTCAGAGTTGTTGTCAGACCGGATTGGAGGAGAGCAGGGTCAACAACAGTTCCATCAGCCAGGCGGAGCATATTGCCGCCGGTTACAAGAGCATCAAAATTTTCAATAGTAAGATCGCCACCTTCAACAAAGCTGATTTCCAATGCACCATTTTCATTCAGGCGAATGCCGTCAATATCGGATGGGCCAAAATGCAGATCCACGGAAGTGTCTGTTGGAATAGCGTAATCTACAGATGTTCCTGCCTCCGGCTGGGGCAGAATCACAATATTACATGTCATGATGATCTCTCCTCACTCATCGTCCCTACTTCCAGAATAAAGACAAAACCTAAACAAACCTTTAAGCGAAGAGCCGCGTATGTATCCCTGATACCGTCTCAATGCTTATATTATTATGGTAATTAATAAGAGAGCGCAGATGCAAACTTGTAAGAAGAAGGTATTAACCTTTTGTTAAGCATTTCCAAAAGGTACAAAAAAAACCGCCCGGAAACAGGCGGTTTTTTCATTTTATTTCAATTAGTTAAATATCTTTAGACGATAACATCGCCATCCTGGACAAGCTTCTCAATATCCAGGCCTGTTGTATCTTTCAGACGCACAACATCCTGGCTATTTGCGATGTCTCCGGAGCCATTGGCATCAATGGAGAGAATCGTATCGCCATTTTCTTCACGGGCAAAGACAAAGGCATTGATCGCTTCTGTCACATCATCCGAACCCTCAAGAAGCGCAGATAGATCAAGAGAGTCGTTCTCTTGTGTATCAAACGCGCTGATAGAGGCGGCAAATTCACCTGCGGACTGGATCATAAAGTGATCCGCTCCGTCTGATCCGTTGATGACCTGACCAGCAGCAACATCAATAAGCTCCTTAATGACGCCGTCCACTTCAGCATAATTACTGTTTTGTGAACTGTCATATTCGAACCAGGCATCAACGATCGCGCGCTCTTCGCCATTTTCAAGCGTGTAAGAGCTCACATGAGAGATCCAGTTGCCTTCAATATAAAGATCTTCGGGCGTATCTGCGTTCAGATTAATACTGACAATGCCTACTTGTGCAACGGTCAGCATTTCATCTGCATCAGAGATACCATCCTGGTTTCGATCCTGCCAGACGATCAGATCGTTCCAGACATCATCTTCTTCATTAATGATACCATCTCCGTTCAAATCGTAACTGGCGAGATTATCAAAGCCATCTGTGAATCCATCGGTATTTCCGAATAGTTCACTCCGGTCATTGATCGTGCCGTCTCCGTTACGGTCCAGCGCGAGCAGAGCATCATCTCCGCTGACCCAGGCCGTCCGGTCGGCTTGCCCGTCAAGATCAATATCGAACATCACACCATTTCGTGTAGAGGTCAGCTCAATACCATCTCCATCGAGGTCGATGACGAGAGGACATCCGTCTCCGTCTCCATCTCCTCCATCTCCGTTATCCCACCACTGTGGCGGCGGCGGTGGTGGCGGCGGCGGTGGCGGCGGCGGCGGTGGTGGTGGCGGTGCATCAAGATGCGTCAGCGCAAAGACAGCCGAATCCGTATCGCCATCAAAATCCCGCAGCGTATAAGTCACTGCAAATGTTTCATTCCCGTTAAACGGATCATTATCTGCAATAAAAGTATAAGATCCGTCCGAATTGATTGTTAAAGACCCGGCATTTGTCGTGATGGTCTGACCTGCCGTATAATTAACACCATTATAGTTAAAGATCGTCAATGTGCCCGGTGAGTCCGTTCCAACAACATCGTTTGTCAGCAGGTTGCCCGTCACAACATTATTAGCGGTTGTCAGAAAATCGTTATTCGCAACCGGTCCGTCATCTACGACATCAATAATAACAAAGCCATTAACATGATCCCCGTCACAATCTGTAACATCGACGCCGAATTTCAACCAGATCACATCATCCGGATTGGTTGAATCCGGGTGATCGATTTGATCAAACTGTGTATATGTATACGCCCCGGTTTGAGGATCAATCGTCAATGTGAAGATAGCGGCCTGACCGCTATTGACAGTACCGATATAACCGGTTGCAGTTTGCGTTACTGTAATCGCACGGCCCTGGGATTCAAGTGTGACCGGGGTTCCACCCATCTGGAACAGCGCTTCAAACGTCCCGTTTGTATTAACAGACCCGGGACCGTCCTGCCCAAAGCTGAAATTGAGTCCATCGGTCACAGAAATTGATGACTGACCATTTAGAGCCGTTTCATCAATAACTGTAAAGCGATCGACAATGCTTGGCCCGTCATCAGCTACATTCACTGTAATCGTACCCTGGTCCGTATCACCGTCTGCATCACGGGCCTGAACACCGAATTGCAGAGAAATCACATCGTTCGGATCATTTCCATCGAGATGGTCAATCGCACCTGTTTGAGTGAAGGTGTACGCACCGTTACTCTGGATCACAAGCGTGAAGATCGTCTGACCGTTTGCTGTACCAGTATAAGTGCCTGTATTTTGATCAAATATTACAGTTACCGGCTGGCCGCAGCTTGTCAGATTTTGACCGACGGAACCACTGAAGCTGAAACTGTTTGTGCCTTCAAATGTGCCCGGACCGTCGCTAAAGAAATTCGCCTCAAGCTGGTCATTAATCACAATCGGACCAAGATTGGTTTCATCCGTATTAATGACTTCCGGCTGGACCAAAATCGGGACGTCATCGATTGGGCTAACCTTGAAGCTAAGCTCGGCCGTATCCTGATCCCCTTCAAAATCTTCAAGCACATACGTAAATGTGTCTATACCATCCGGATTATTTGCATTGGCCGTGTAGGTATAGGCACCGTTTTGCGCGATCAGCAACGTCCCATATTGACCGACAATCGTTGCGTTTCCGACACTCGGGACATTAAATGCTGTGCCGTTAAAGATCACCTGAACAACATTGTTCGGCTCATCTTCACTGAACTCGTCATTCGTCGTGACATTGCCTGTGACGGACTGGCTTTCCTGAAGTGGAGTCTCCCCATCATCATAGGCCACGGGCGCATCGTCATGAATGTCGATACGAATTGTACCGTCCGTCTGGTCACCATCAACATCTTCTGCTGTGACACCAAAATAGAGCGTGATGATATCATTCGGATCAGTTGCATCTGCATGATCGATATGATCGAACAGCTGGAAGCTGTAATCACCATTATTTTGAATTGTCAGCGTGAAAACAGGGTTACCGTTGACCGTACCTGTGTAGGTGCTTGTATTTGTATCGAAAGTTACAAAAACCGGGTCATTATTGGATGTCAGCGTACCGCCCAGAAGCGAACCGCTGGCAGCAAACTGTCCGTTTGGCGTTACTGTACCCGCGCCATCCAGTCCAAAGTCAACATTCAACGTCCCGTTAAAGATCATCGGGCCGGGCGTGAGATTTGTTTCATCCACGGCAAGCTGCTCATCGACTGCAACAGGCTGACCGTCTGGTGTGACGCGGATAGACAGTGTTGCCGTATCCGTATCGCCATCCCCGTCTGTCAACGTGTATGTAAAGACATCCGTACCGTCCGGGTCATTATTATTGGTCACATAGGTATATGTACCGTCAACATTCAGTGTTAACGTTCCGTACATACCGGTAATCACAGCCGGATTACCCGGGGAAACAGGGTAGTTCGTGCCGTTAAACAGAACATTTGTGACGGTGTTCGTCTGATCTTCACTAAACAGATCGTTGGCCGACACATCACCTGTAATGGTTTGACCTTCTTCCGCGCCGTTAATATCATCAATCGCCTGAGGACCGTCATCAGCCACACGGATTTCGATGATTCCTGTATCCTGGTCGTTATCAATAGATGTCACCTGAACAGGGAAGCACAAGTGAATCAAATCATCCGGGTCATTTACATCCGGGTGATCCAGTGTTTCAAACTGCTGATACGTATAAGCACCTGTTAGCGGATCAATGGTCAGGGTGAAAATAACCGTACTGCCAACAACACCTTCATATCCATTTGCTGTTGTATTAACAGTTACAGGCTGACCATTTGACATCAGGGCAATCGGATTGCCGTTTGCCTTCGCTTCAAATGTACCTCCGCCCGGCGCGATAGAGCCCAGCTCCTGACCGAAATTCGTATCAATAATATCCTGCCAGACCAGAGGATCTTGAATATCAAAGTTGGATTCATCTACATCCCCGAGGCTATCACCGATCGTCGGCACATCGTCCTTGACGCGAACGCGGATGGTCCCTTCATCGGAATCACCGTCGTAATCAATAATCTCAACGCCAAAATCAAGATTGATAATATCGTTCGGATCGTTCGGGTCGGCATGATCTAGCGTTTCGAGAAGCGTGAATGTATAATCCCCGTTTGCATTGATATTCATTGTGAAAACAGTGATACCGTTCAAAGATCCGTCATCTGCAACACCTGTATATTGCATATTGTTCGAATCGTAGGTGACCGTAATCGGGAAGCCGTTATGCGATAGCATATTGTTCAACTGAGACCCGCTGGAGGTGAAATTACCTGTTGCCCCAACGGAGCCGGCATCATCTTCGCCAAAATCACCGCCAAAAGTGCCATTCACAACAACCGGACCAAGATCAGTTTCATCAACTGTTTCTTGAGCACTTCCGATTTCAGGCGCATCATCCAGAACTTCAACAGTGATTGTGCCTGTATCTGTGTCATCATCAGAATCTTGCGCAACAATGCCGAATGTCAGGTTGATGACATCATTTGGATCATTACCATCGGCATGATCAAGTGTTTCAAGAAGTGTGAAAGTGTAGTCGCCATCTGTCTCAATAACCATGGTGAACACAGTCGTGCCGCCCGCGGTTCCTGTATAGGTTTGCGTGTTGCTGTCATATGAAACTGTGACAGGTGTCCCTTTATGGGTCAGCGCATTATTCAAGCGTGATCCGCTAGAATCAAATGTCCCTGTCCCTGCAAACGTCCCGGGGCCGTCAGTGAAGAAATTCGCAGTAATTGTGCCCGTTTCAACGATCGGTCCCAGATTGGTTTCATCAACAACCTCATTCGGTGGGTCAACAAGTATCGGCACATCGTCAATCGGTGTAACCAAAATGGTCAGGTCTGCTTGCGATTCATCCCCATCAAAATCACGAATTGTATAGGTGAATACATCGGTCCCATCCGGATTGTTACTATTGGCTGTATAGCTGTAAGTACCATCCGGATTAAATGTCAGTACACCATAAGTTCCGGTAATAACAATCGCTGAACCGCCTTGCGTCACAGGATAATCCGTACCCTGGAAACTGATATTCGTAATGATGGTCGGCTCGTCTTCGCTTGGGAAGTCATTCGGTAAAACCGCGCCGGTGACTGTCTGACTCTCAACAGCAGTGTTGGAATCATTAATTGCCAGAGGCGCATCATCAGCAACATTCACAATCACTTGTGTTGTGGTTGTATCCCCATCAGAATCCTCAACAATAATTGGGAATCTGAAACAGATTTCATCGTCCGGATCATTGCCGTCTGCATGATCGATTTGCTCAAACTGTGTGAATGTATAATCGCCTGTGGTCGTATCAAGCACGAACGTAAAGATCAGTGTTCCACCCGCAGAACCTTCCCAACCGGTTGCGGTTTGCGTGATAACAACAGGTACACCGCCATGAGAAAGCTGACCGCCTGCAACAGAGCAATCAACTGTAGGCATTCCATTTGGACGAATCGGATCTGTCGCGGCCGGACCGTCATTGCCAAAATCAACAATTATTTGACCCTGGCCAACAAGATTACCGCTATCAAGATTACTTTCATCCAGAGAATTGATCGGCGGGCTGGTCACGATCGGCACAGGATTCGTCACTGTCGTCCGTGTTTGTGGAATTGGATCTGGATTCGGCAAACCAGGTGCATTGTAAGCAAGCGCTGTTGCCGCCAAAGGACCGGTTGCACCGACACCATTTAGACCCGCACTGTCTGGCGAACTTCCAAAACCAAATCCTGTATTGCCCGGCGTATCGCCGGCAGCAGGTTCAATCTGTGCGACCTGTACATCTTCACCAGCAGCAGGCTCAATGTCTGCAACAACTTCCGGCTCAGGTTCAGGCGCGCGTGGGACTTGCTGATCTTCTCCTGCCGCAGGTTCAATCGCGGCAACTTCCGGTTCCGGAGCTGCTTCGCGCAACTCACTTTGAACAATCTCTTCTTCAACAATTTCTTCAGGCACGCCTTCATTAGCAAGCTGTGCGATTGTTGTAATCAGTTCCTGATTTTCGACCGGGCAGAACCTGCCATCAATGGTAATCGTACACGGATTGTCAGAAGCCATTGCTTCTTCATAGTTGGTCAGAACGATTTTGCTGTTATTGGCAAAGTCCATAACAAACTGACCGTCTTCGGTCTTAACACCAACAGGGGCATTAATGTCGAACATGAAAACGTAATCTTTTCCATCTTCGAGTGTAATTTCACGCGTGACACCTTCACCGGGAATACCAATTTCAATGCGATTTTCATTGGCAGCATCCGCAAGCATATCAGAAGCCAGACCGCTTTGGAGGAGCGCCGGGTCGACCATGATATTGTCTTTGAGGAAAAGTGTATTACCGCCATCAACGTAAGATTGGAAATTTGTAAACGTCACTTCACCGCCATCGACAAGGCTGATTTCAAGCGCGCCATTTTCATTGATACGCAGACCGTCAATGTCAGAAGATGAAAAATTGACACGAACAGAACCGTCTTGGGGCAGATCATATTCAACTGTCGTTGCAGCTTGGGGGGCGGCATAGATTGTATAATTAGCTTGTGACATAAGCGAAACTCCTCTTTTCGCATGCGGACTGTGCACACACACATTTTCTCCGCAAAAGTAAACAAAATATTAACGAGTGGGAGTCTTTTAACGCAAATTTAAGGATAAAGTCAAGTTTTATGTTAAAACTTGCTGCGCAATAATCTTTCGTATTTCCCCCATCTCGGGCCTGATTTACAGGCCTCCGAGCAACCTATATTTGATTTCCGTAAACTCTTCAAGCCCGTATTTGGAGCCTTCCCGCCCGATGCCTGACTGCTTCACCCCGCCAAAAGGGGCGAGTTCCGTGGCCAGCATAGGCTCATTCACAGCGACCATGCCATATTCCAGCGCCTCAGACAGGGCCCAGATCTCTTTATAATCGTCACTATATATATAAGAGGCGAGCCCATATTCCGTATCATTGGCCTTTTCAATGACCTCTTCCATGTCTTTATAGGGGTAAAGCGCAGCCACAGGCCCGAAAATCTCCTGGCAGGATAAATCCATATCCTGCGAAATATTGGTCAAAACCGTCGGCTGATAGAAAAGCGCGCCTGATTCGCCTGCTTTTTCGCCGCCGCACAGAATATCCGCTCCCTTGCTTTTTGCGTCTTCTACAAACCCGGCCACCTTCTCAAAACCTGCCTTATTAATAAGGGGGCCGATTTCTGATCCCTCCTGGTCTCCGGCCCCAAGCTTAAGCGCCTGAACCTTTTCAACAAAAGCGGTCGAAAAAGCCTCAAAAACCGATTCGTGTACATATATCCGGTTCGCTGAAATACAGGTCTGGCCGGCATTTCTGAATTTACAGGCCATCGCGCCTGCCACTGCTTTGTCCAGATCGGCATGGCCCGTCACAATAAAAGGAGCATTGCCGCCAAGTTCCAGAGACAGCTTTTTAATCTGTGGCGCGCATTGCTGCATTAAAATCCGTCCGACCTGTGTGGAGCCTGTAAAAGAAATCTTTTTGACGCGCTCATCACTTGTCAAAACCTTGCCAACCTCTTTTGCTTCAGAAGACGGCACAACATTCAAAATGCCTTTCGGCAGGCCGGCTTCTTGGGCAAGCGCCGCCAGCGCTAAGGCAGAAAGCGGTGTGTCTTCTGCTGGCTTTAAAACAACGCTGCACCCGGCTGCCAAAGCGGGTGCCACTTTGCGCGTAATCATAGAGGATGGAAAGTTCCAGGGTGTAATCGCCCCAACGACGCCGACAGGTTCGCGGGAGACAATAATCCGTGCATCGTCTTTATGGGGCGGGATAAAATCACCGTAAGCGCGTTTGGCTTCTTCAGCGAACCACTCAACAAACACCGCGCCGCCAAGAACTTCACCCTTCGCTTCTGCCAAAGGCTTGCCCTGCTCCAGCGATAAAATCATTGCAAGATCATCGATGCGCGATGTAATTGCCTCATACCAACTATAAATAATTTTGGACCGTTCTTTTCCCGTCAGTTTTTTCCAGGAATGAAAGGCATCGCTTGCCGCATCAATCGCGCTCTGCGTATCTTCTCCGCGGCAATCCGCAATCGTCGCAACAATATCACCGTTTGCAGGATTATGAACCTCAAATGTTTTTTTATTTTTAGAATCACTCCAGGCGCCCCTTATATAAGCCTGTGATTTAATCAAGTCTTGCCAACTATTTGCCATGATTGTCTCTACCTTTTTCATCAAATGACATGGAATTAAAGCCAGCTTAGAAGAAGTTCCAAACAGCGTTAAGAAAAGAATCGCCAAAAAAGTAAAATTAGGGCTTGAATCGCGCCAAGAAATCCGTATTGTGCGTCGCAAAAGCGCCTGAAAGATCAAAAACAGGCCTCAGAATCGAATATTTTCTTTCAAAAAACTGTTATAATCTTGCTAATTTCAGAGAATAACTCTGTGGATAAAAATGTGCCTGATTTCGATTCAGATTTGAATCTGAAGACTCTAGTCCTTAATAAAATTATTTTATATCAATGGGTTACATGAAAAAAAATTGTTTGGGGGTCTGGACAGGAAAAAAAATTTGAGGCACTCTCCAATCATCGCTTAGACATTCTTTGGATGTAAAAACCCAAGCGTCGATGAGACGGTCTAAGAAGAGAGAAATAGTTTGGTCGCTATTTCTGGGTCATAACAAAACAAATAGGGTTTTCGAATTTTATTTTGAGTTATGTGCTCAAGGGACGCCTCCTTCCAAGAGGGGATAAAGGCAGTGAGTATCCTGAACGACCGGTTTGCCCAAGGGCCCGTGGTTGTGCACGTAAAAACATGAACAAGGGTCTACCGGAAAACGGCAGGATGTATTTTAAAGCCCGTTCCAAAAGGCTGAATGCCCGGTGAAAAAGATCGCGATGGGTACAGCGAGTGGTTTCATTAGCCACGATAAAGAAGTGCAAGGGCGGGTTCCCTTGCGGGACATTGGCAGAGCTTTCGTGTACATGATGCGCCCTGTCAAAGGTCCGAATGACAGCAATGACCCCTGCATGCTTACCTTGGTAAGAACGTTGCAGGAGCATGCTTCCCAGACAAAGGCCCTGATGCCGTTTTCATATTGTCTCCGGACATGCGAAAACAATGGCATCAGGGTTTTTTTTATGGTTTTTTTCCTTTATCTTCGTAGACTTAAAAGCACATAAAGTGATTCTAGACAGAGTGTTCTATGGGATTTGATTTCAGTAAAATGAGCGTTTTGATGATCGAGGATACGGCGCCGATGCGTCAGCTTCTCGATTCGGTCCTGCATACTCTTGGCTTCGGCAGGATCGATTCGGTCGGCACGGCGGAAGAAGGGCTGGCTCTGTTTAAGGAAAAAAATCACGATATCATCATTTCCGACTGGCATATGGAACCAATGGACGGCATCCAGCTGACCAATGAAGTCCGAAAAGGGCGCAAATCGCCCAACCGGATGGTACCGATTATTCTCATCACCGGCTATAGCTCCTGGTCCAAGGTGGAAGAGGCCCGTGATGCAGGCGCAACCGAATATCTGGTCAAACCGTTCCGCGCAGCCGATCTGGCCAAGCGAATCGCCCATGTCATCACCAAGCCGCGCGATTTTATCCGCTGTGATGCCTATTTCGGTCCCGATCGGCGCCGCAAAAAAGATTTTAATTACCGCGGCCCGTTCCGCCGCAGCACAGACGAACAACAAGACGAAGCAGCTATCTAGACATGTCAGACGAGAAAAAAGGGAAAGCACAGGTTTTTAAAGCCAGTACAGATCTTCAGGACAAAGCCGGGAAAGGCCCCCTGGATCAAAAAGTAGTCGAAAAATGCCAGAATGTGATCGACAACAATGATGTCGACTTCACATCGCTTGGCATGGAAATTCTCAAAAAACTGGAAGGTGCCGTCAAAGAAGCGGCCAATGCAGATCTTCCCATGGAAGAACGTAAACATGTTATCACGGCGCCTGTGATGGAACTCAAAGCCAACGCATCGATTTTTAAATATGACCTGATCGGCATGCTGGCCGGGATCATGATGGGCTTTTTGGAATCAATCGATGATCTGGATAAAGATGCGATTGATATCGTGGATGCCCATCATAAAACGCTGACCCTTATTGTGGTTAAACAAATGAAGGGCAGCGGCGGACAAAACGGCCAGGTTCTTGTCAAAGAATTAAAAGATGCCTGCGGGCGCTATTACGCGAAAAGAAAGCCTGCCTAAAACCGGAGCTTTTTAACCGTCTTGATTTGCGGCAGGTTCGCCACTTCGCCGAATAAATCATCCGGTAATTCACCATCCAGGGAAATCAGGCACACAGCCTGACCGCCTTTTTCATTCCGCCCAAGACGGAAATCGGCAATATTCTGCCCGCCATTTCCAAGCAATGTACCAACGGATCCAATTAATCCTGGACTGTCATCATTGCGGATGAACAGCATATGTTCAGCTAGCGCCGCTTCTACAGGCACGCCTTCCACATTCACAATGCGCGGCTCTTTACCCCGGAACAGCGTACCGGATACATCACGGACCCGTTCTTCGGTTGTCACCGTAACCGTCACTTGAGAGCGAAAATCTTTAGAAGATCCGCTTTTGGTTTCAGAGACATCAATCCCGCGTGCTTCAGCTGCGCTCATGGCATTGACCATATTGACCGTATCAAGCTGGCTTTTGAGCAAATGCGCCACCAATGTTTGCGTCAGTGGACCTGTATTTACTTCCGTGACCGTGCCTTCATAGAAAATATTTACGGACTTAATCGCATGTTCCGTGATCTGCCCTGCAAACGCGCCCAGCTGTTCAGCCAGTTTTAGATAGGGTTTTAAACGCGGCGCATCTTCAGCAGAAATGGAGGGCATATTCAGCGCATTGGTTACCGCGCCCGTCGTTAAAAAATCCGCCATTTGTTCTGCAACCTGGATCGCGACATTCACTTGCGCTTCTGTCGTTGCCGCGCCTAAATGCGGCGTACAGATCAGGTTCGGATGGCCGAACAAAACATTTTCTTTGGCAGGCTCCACTTCAAACACATCCAGAGCCGCGCCGGCAACCTTGCCGCTATCCAGCGCTTCTTTTAGGTCTTCTTCAATGATAATCCCGCCGCGCGCGCAATTAACAATCCGCACGCCGTCTTTCATCGTGGCAATCGAATCTTTATTAATCAGGCCTTTTGTTTTTTCATTTTTCGGCACATGGATTGTGATAAAATCAGCCTGTTTAAATAAATCTCCCAGCTCAACTTTTTCCACGCCAAGCTCAACTGCGCGCTCTTCGGTGAGGAACGGGTCAAAGGCAATCACATGCATTTTCAGGCCCTGCGCCCGGTCGGCGACAATCCCGCCAATATTCCCGCACCCGATCACGCCAAGCGTTTTATTATAGAGCTCCGCGCCCATGAATTTTTTCTTTTCCCATTTGCCTTCATGCGTGGAGGCATTGGCCTGCGGGATTTGCCGCGCCAGCGCGCACATCATGGAAATCGCATGTTCCGCCGTTGTAATGGAATTGCCAAACGGCGTGTTCATGACAATCACGCCCTGATTGGTAGCTTCTTTGACATCAATATTATCAACCCCGATTCCGGCCCGGCCGATTACTTTTAAGCTTTTCGCTGCGGCTAAAATGTCCGGCGTGACCGTCGTGGACGAGCGAATCGCCAGCCCGTCATAATCGCCGATGCACGCAGCCAGCTCTTCAGGGCTCATGCCCGGCTTTTCGTCAACATCACAGCCTTTTTTGGTAAAAATTTCCGCCGCCAGCGGATTCATCTTATCGGAGATAAGAACCTTGGGTTTGCTCATAATGACCTCCTGATTTTGTCTTGCGCGTCCGCCGAAGCCTATTCTCCGGTTTGGACCCGTCCACGCGACACCAAAAAGGCGAAGGCGGATTCAGGCAAACAGGCCTACTTGATAACACTTGCACAAAACAATGCAAGAGGGATATTTTTAGGACATGGAACATGACCTTTTTATAGAAATCCCCTGGGCCCTGGAGCGAGACACCAAGCCCTTGGACAATGAAGTCAAATACCCCGAAGCGCTCGTGCGCCATTTCCTTAAAAAATACACAAAAAAAGGGGATAAAATTTTTGATCCTTTTGCAGGGTTAGGCACGACCCTTTTTACATCTGAAGAAATGGGCCGTATTCCCTACGGCTTGGAAGCAAACCGTGAACGTTTTGAGTGGGTCGCAGGCCAGCTTGAACACTGGAATAACCTTAAGCATGGCGATAGCGCAAAACTTTTGGACTTTAGTTTTCCAAAAATGGATTTTTGCATCACGGGTCCGCCCTATATGCCACGTCATCACAAATGGAACCCGCTTTACAGCGGTGATCCTAAAAAAGCAGGCTATGATGTTTATCTCAAACGCATGGCATATATCTTTTCAAATTTAAAAAAGCTAATGAAGAGAAATGCGTTAGTGATTGTACAGGCGGATAATCTCACGCATGGCAAGATTTACACGCCGCTGTTGCATGATTTACTCGCTTGCGTTTCAAAAAACTTTCAGCCCTGCGGAGAAACAATGGTGCGCTGGAAAAACGCAAAGCCCGATTATCCAAGCACGACCTGTATGATTTTTAAAAATACCTAAAACGCAATCCAGATCGCACCCAGTGCAAGCAGGGTGACGATCGTGCCCTTAATCGCAAAGAACAAAATCACGCCAATTCCGGCATGTTTGAGATTAAGCCGCTTGTTGTGTTTCAGCGTCTTTAGCAGCTTCATAGGCCCAGTCCAGCCATGGTAAAAGTAATTCGACATTAGAAGGCTCAACCGTTGCCCCGCCCCAGATACGAAGACCCGGCGGCGCGGCGCGGTAGCCGTTAATGTCATAGCCTGCGCCCTCGGCTTCAATCATCTTGACCATGGATTTCACAAACGCGCTTTGGTCTTCTTCGCTTTTGGCTGCAAAATCTGCGTCAACGATTTTTAAGCAAATCGATGTAAAGGAATGCGTTGCCGGGTCTTCGGCCAGAAAATCAATCCAGTCTGTTTTGTCGACCCAGTTTTTAATCGCCTGATAGCTGCGCTCACTGCGGGCAATCGTTTCTTTGAGGCCCCCAATCGATTCCACCCATTTTAAGGCATCAATGCAATCTTCCGTTGCCAGCATGGAAGGTGTGTTGAGTGTTGCCCCCTGGAACGCCCCTTCAATCAGTTTGCCGCCTTTTGTCAGGCGGAAAATTTTCGGCAAGGCGCGATCCGGCGTAAATGTTTCCAGTCTTTCAACAGCGCGCGGGGAAAGTACGAGCATCCCGTGCGCGGCTTCTGACCCCAAAACTTTTTGCCAGCTCCAGGTCACGACATCCAGTTTCTCCCACGGCAAATCATAGGCAAAGACAGCGGAAGTCGCATCGCAGATTGTCAGGCCCTGCCTGTCATCTTTAATCCAGTCCGCGTTCGGCACGCGTACGCCCGACGTCGTGCCGTTCCAGGTAAAGACAACATCGCGGTCTGTATCAACTTCGGAGAGATCCGGCAACTGGCCGTAAGGTGCTTTGATGATCCGCACATCTTCCAGTTTTAGTTGGCTTTCGACATCTTTACACCAGTCAAGGCCGAAGCTCTCCCAGCCAAGCATATCCACCCCGCGCGCACCGAGGAGATTCCACATTGCCATCTCGACCGCGCCGGTATCGGAAGCAGGCACAATCGCGCAGCGATATCCTTGCGGAATACCAAGTAATTCAACATGCCGGTCAATGACGTCTTTCAGCTTGGCTTTTCCACCGCCTGCCCGGTGAGAACGCCCAAGCCAGGCACTTTCTAATGCAGCAGCGTTCCATCCCGGGCGCTTGGCGCACGGACCGGACGAAAAACACGGATTATTCGGTTTGGTGGATGGTTTATTCATAAAGACCCTCATACATAAGAAAGATATTCGCTCAAGGCTTAAAAAATTCTGGTCAAAGTGTCCAGCGCTTTATACAACTATGAAGCCATGACAAAGTTATCGGTCAATCTGAATAAAGTTGCCCTGCTGCGTAACCAGCGCGATATCGGCTATCCGTCCGTGACGGAGTCTGCGCGCATTGTTTTGAATGCAGGCGCGCATGGCATTACCGTGCATCCGCGCCCCGATGAACGCCATATCCGCCGGCAGGATGTACGCGATTTGGCCGCCTTTCTTAAAACCTATGGCAAAGAAGAGATTGAATTTAATATTGAAGGCTATCCGTCCGATGATTTCCTGGCGCTTGTCCTTGAAAATGACTGCGATCAGGTCACGCTGGTGCCCGATGATCCGGGCCAGCGCACTTCCGATCATGGTTGGGATATTGCCCGGCATGAAGTTATGCTGACAGAAGCCATTGAAAAGCTCAAAAATGCCGGGCGGCGGGTATCCTTGTTTTTGGACCCGGACCCAGCTTTGCCAAAACTGGCAGCGCAGGTCGGCGCAGACCGGGTTGAGCTCTACACAGGCCCGTACGCGTTTGATGATATACCTTTAAAAGCATACGTACAGACGGCGGAGTCCGTTCTGGAAGCCGGGTTGGAGATCAATGCCGGACATGATCTGAACCTTGATAATCTCGGGCGGTTTATTGCCGCCATCCCGGACACAGCGGAAGTCTCGATTGGCCATGCCATCACCTCCGATGCCCTGATTTACGGCTGGGCGGGGGCTGTTGCAGCTTACTTAAGTGCGATAGAATACGGATTGAAAGAAGCCGAGAACGGGAAAGCCGCCTAAATGGATTTTGTCCTTACGCTGATGTCTTCAGACAAGCCCCTGACGCCCGGCCATTTTGCCGGGGTTCAGCGCTATCTGGATTCGCAAGGTCTCACCATCGGTGATCCGGTCTGGCTGGCGGAGCATAAAGCAGCCGATCTGCCGGTTTCTGACTGTTTGCGCCATGACCAGATGGAGATGCTCTGGGATGCGCTGGCTGCAGATAAAATTGATATTCTCTGTACGCGTACGGCGCACAGGCGTAAAAAACTGCTCTTGGCCGATATGGATTCGACCATTGTCACAACAGAGACACTGGATGAGCTCGCCGTCCATGCAGGTGTTGGCGAAAAAGTCGCCGGCATTACCGCCCGTGCCATGAATGGGGAGCTTGATTTTGAAAGCGCGCTGAAAGAGCGGGTGGCCCTGCTTGAAGGGCTGCCAGCCGAAACGCTGGAAGAAACCTATGCCGCCACCCAAATTTCCCCGGGCGCGGAGGCATTTGTTAAAACCATGGCTTCGAACGGGGCCACCTGCGTCCTTGTCTCCGGCGGCTTTACCTTTTTCACCGAGAAAATCGCCGCCCGCGCAGGCTTTCATCACAATCACGGCAATATTCTCAGCATTGCCAATGACAAACTCACCGGACGCGTACATGAACCGATCCTGGGCAAGGATGCCAAGCTGGAGTTCCTGCACAGCTATACCCAGAAACAGGGCATTGATTTAAGGGACACGATAGCGATCGGTGATGGTGCCAACGATCTGCCGATGTTGCAGGCTGCAGGCCTTGGCGTCGCCTACCGCCCCCGCCCCGTTTTAAGGGACAGTATGAATAATTGTTTGTTCTACAGTGATCTTTCTGCGCTACTCTATGCGCAGGGTTTTGAAAAAGCAGAGTTTTTACAAGCCTAGAGCTTTATACGCTTTTGCTTTGTTATCTGGTGAAATTTCAGAAATCCCTGATTCTTGCAGTCTATTCCAGAAATCGTGTGCTGACCTAAAATGCAATCCAAAGCGCATTTTTTGCGGATCGGCACATTCAGGATCACTTACAGAGTTCGTTCCCGGAGGTCTTAAGTTTTCTATTTTAGTTCGGGCAAAAAGAACTGCAGAATATATTTCTTCTTGGCCAGCTTCTCTAAAGTTTTTAGGAGTAGAAAGTGTAATCATGACAACATCATAATTTGAATCTGCTATCTCCCCAAATCCGACCGAGAGCTTTATGTCAGAATTAGCTTTCAAAGGAACATCTTTTATAAGTTGGGGCATAAGCACACTCCTTAATCACGTTTCTTACATTTAACAAAATGCTTTAAGTCAAAAAAAACTAACACATTCTTTTTTATTATGTCAATAATTCTGTTTCGCATTTATTAACCATTTCAGGTACACTATAAAAGGTTGAAATATTAATCTTTTTTACAAGGCGCACATGGCTAAAAAATACAATTTCACCGTCCCGCAGGATGAGCTTGATGAGCTCTTGCACCGCTATTGCCGGAACTATACGACCCTGGCGCGCGAAGGCCGGTTCGACCCGATTGTCGGGCGCGATGAGGAAATTGATAACGTCCTGTTGATACTGCTCCAGCGGAACCGGAAAAATGCCTGTATGCTCGCCCCTGCCGGGGTCGGTAAAACTGCGCTTGTTGTTGGCGTTGCGCAGGCTGTCGTGGCCGGACGTGTCCCGCCATATCTTAAAGATGCACAAGTGATTGAAATTGATATGCCGGCGCTGTCTGCCGGAACATCGTCCCCGGCCGAATTTCAGGGCCGTTTTATTCCGATCTGCCGCGGCCTGGCCGAGCGCTATCACCACCCGGAATTTCCGCGCTATATCATGTTCATTGATGAAATTCACACTATCATGCCGACCGTGACGGGCTCGGCCTATGCGGGCTTATCGGAGGTGATGAAGCCTTATATGACGGTTGGGGATTTACACATTCTCGGCGCGACGACATCCGAAGAATATCGCCTTTATGTTCAAACCGATATGGCGCTCGACCGGCGGTTTCAAAAAGTGCATTTGAAAATGCCAAATGCCGAAGAGACTTTTAAAATCCTGCAGGGCATTAAACCCAACTATGAACGCCATCACAAACTTGAAATTACAGACGAGCATTTGCGCGAAGTCGTCAAGATGACCGAAGAACATATGCGTAAACGGACCCAGCCCGATAAATCGATCATCACCATGGATGCGGCATGCGCCTGGCATAATATGTTCCGCGGTGAAGACCGCACGCTCTCTATGGATGCGATCCACATGATGGTTGCCAAAGAAACAGGGCTGCACCCGGGCGCCTTATCTGATGCAGGCTTGCAGCATGAAGTTTATGATCCGTCCAAGGCCGCAAAAATTGATGTCGGTATGAAAGATTTTTCCGATGAAAAAGCTGTGAACAGCTACGGTAAATCACAGGAAGAACAGGCAGGCGCAAAAGGCTTCCAAGGCGCAATCGGCAAAACAATTATCAAAGAAGAACCCAAAGACGCTGCGGAATAATTATTCCAGGTAAAAATCAAGTGTAGAGACCACGCGCACGGTTTTATTGATCTGCTGCGCGGCAGGCACAGCATAACTATTATCACGCGGCAGGATCTGAAACACACCCTGATAAGCCCGGCGGATGCCGCCGACTTCGGCGCCTGAATCTGCCGCAAACTGGTCCGCTGCTTCGCGGGCGTTTTTGGTTGCTTCAGCAATCATGTCCGGTTTCACATCATTGAGCTTCGTGAACAGGTAAGTTGGACCCTGCCCACCTTGAGAGAGAACAACGCCCTGCTTGATCAGATCCCCAATATCCTGCGCGGCCTTGCTTAGTGCATCGACATTCTCCGTGCGCACCATATAGGTCTGGGTCAGGATATAGCGGCTTTGATTGGCATTATTTTGACGGTAAGACTGCGCCAGTAAATCCTGCACATTAAATTGCGCTTTCGTGATCTCACCGTCACTGACATCGTATCTTTTCAGAAAATTTTCAACCTGACGGCCTTTATTTTCCATCACGGCCTGCAGTTCAGGCAGGTTATTCCCTGTCTCCGTATAGGCAAGCGACCAGACGGCAAGATTGGATTTCACATCGCGCGTTGCAAGGCCTTTCACAGTGACATATTGATCATAGCTTTTAAAATCGCGTAAGCCCTCATTGACCTGCATACCGGCAAAGCCGATCCCAAGTGCGAGCAATAATAAAGATAAAACCAGAAACGGACCTTCTGCAGATTTCATGGGCGTATCCTCCATGATGATGTTGTGCGCCTGAAATATGGCGAAATTATTTCATTGCTTTGAAAGTTTTAAAGCCTTTGGATTCATTCAGTTTTTCAACGCTGGCAAACATGCCCTGAAGCGTTTTTTCATAGGGCAAATGCGCATTCGCCACCATATAGAGAGCACCTTTCGGTTTCAGATGCGCATGCGCCGTTTCAATAAAAAACAGGCCTAAATCACTTTCTGCTTTTTTCCTGTCATGAAAAGGCGGGTTCATGATGATCACATCAAATGTCTGCAACTGGTTTTCAGAGGTTAAATCTATATGCACACATTTTGCCTGCGGCACATTTTTACGGCACATCTCTAATGCATGTGCATCCGCATCAATGGCAGTGAGAGATTTTATATTCGGACATATTTCAAGAATAAACCGGCTCAGATACCCATATCCGCAGCCGAAATCGGCAACATCACCTTTCAGATCATCCGGAATATAGTGAGTTAATAATTCTGAACCAGTATCGATTTTATCCCAGCCGAAAATGCCTGGGCGCGTCCACCAAGTTTGTCCATCCAGCTCTATGTTACGCGGCGCGGCACCATCACTCCAGCTTTGAGCTTTCTCCTTATTAAAATAACCGGACGCCCAGACCACACGCGCTTTATTCTTTGACAGGCTGTGCGGATCAAACCCAAGCTCTTTAAACCATTTCTCCAAACGATTACCGCCTGCATCATTCGCCGCGGCGGCCACCAACACACCATCTTCTTCCAGCGCCAACGCGGCGCGGCCAAGCATACCTTTCGCGGCCTCTTTTTGTTTAGGGGGAAGGCATAACACCATCCCATAAACCTGCCCGGCCGGAAGGTCTGTATAAACTTCATAGCCTTTGGCCTTCAAGATGTCCGCAGGCCCGGCCCAGTGCTGGATGGCATCCACACCCTGAAATGCTTTTAGCGCCGGATGATCTTGCGCGCCAAAAAAGACGGCGCGATCCTTCGCCGTCAGGGCGCCGGTTTCAAAGGGCAGGAAAAGGGTCTTAAGGGCCTGATCTGTCATAGACTATGCATAACGCGCGCAGCGTCAAAATTGAAGGTTGAATTTGCCTGCAAAGCACGGGATAACAACTCGTGACCGATAGATCCGACACCGCCCTTCCCCACGCCAATAAAGGAAAACTCACCGAAGGCCCTTTGGGCGGGCATCTTATCCGCCTGGCCGGCCCCATGACCTGGGGCATTTTGATGATTATCTCTTTCCAGCTCGTGGATACGTTTTATGTGGCAATGCTGGGCACACAAGCATTGGCAGCGCTTACTTTCACCTTCCCGATCACTTTTGCGATTTTCTCCGTGATTATGGGCTTTGGGATTGCGATGTCTTCTGTTGTCTCCCGGCTCATTGGCGCAGGCGATCAGGACCTCGTGCGCCGCGTGGCCACGCACGGCCTGCTGCTTGTTTTTATGATCGGTATTATCCTGTCCATCATCGGCTATATTACGATGGTGCCGTTCTTTCAGGTCATGGGCGCGCCGGAAGATATGATCCCGCTCATCACCCAGTATATGTCGATCTGGTTTGCAGGCGCGGTGGCGATTACCATGCCGCTTGTTGGAAATGCGGCCATCCGCGCCACGGGCGATGCCGTCACGCCGGCCATTATCATGACGATTGTCGCCGTTGTGAATGTGATCCTCGATCCAATTCTCATTTTTGGCCTGTTGGGCTTTCCACGCCTTGAACTGGAAGGCGCCGCGATCGCCACCGTTCTGGCCAATGCCATTGCGGCGATGGCTGGACTTTATATTATCTATGCGAAGAAAAAACTGATTTGCCCGTACAGCAAGCTCCGCCTTGATCTGTTTTGGGATTCCTCAAAGCGCCTTCTTTTTATCGCGCTGCCCGCAGGCCTCACCAACGCGATCCAGCCTTTGGTCAATGCGGTGATTATCGCGCTTCTTGCCACAAGCGGCGCCGAAGCCGTTGCCGCCTTTGGCATTGTCAGCCGCGTGGAAGCTTTTGCCTTTGTCATTCTCATGGGTGTCGCGGTTGGGATGGGCCCGATTATCGGTCAGAATTACGGAGCGCAAAATTATGAGCGCGTGCGTGAAACGCTGCATATCGCCATTCGCTTTAGCGTGCTCTGGTCAATTTCCATTGCAGGATTTTTACTACTCACCGGAAAATTCATTGCAGGCCTGTTTTCCGATGATCCCGTCGTCATTGAAACAGCCACGCTGTTTTTTATGATTGTGCCGTTTTCCTATGCCTTTTCAAATCTCCTGCGCGGCTGGGCCAGCGCTTTCAACGCGATGGGCAAACCACAAATCTCTTTTGTGATGATCGTGACAGAGCTTTTACTTCTTATGCTCCCTGCCGTCTGGATTGGCTATACGCTTGGCGGCATTCTCGGCCTCTTCTTTGCGATGGCCGGGGTGAATGTGCTTGCAGGCCTACTCGCCCATCTCTGGGGCACGCGGCATTGCAACCATTTTGCGGCGGATCAATAAAATCCCGATCATTATGCCGTTTGTCACCACAAGTGACGCCGGGAACAAAACTGTCACAACCGTGTAATTTGATAGTGCAAAAAGCGCGATCACATATTTTAATGCACTCAAGATAAAAACATATAACGCATCATCAAACGGTTTTTGCCAGCCTTTACGAAAGGTCGGAACAAACGCTGCCGCATCAATCACGGTAATTAATATGACCGACCAGAACGGGCTTTCTGTGATAACCCAAAGCGGAATCGCAGACAAAACCGCAAAGAAAATATACCAGTCGCTTTTTGAAATATCGCGCTTGCCGCCTTTATAAAGGGCAAGCCCGGCAATGAAAAATGATATAAGACCGGAGGCTCCCAAGGTCCACGTGGCCGCGCTCATGCCGCCTTCGCCGTAAACCTGCGCCGCAAAGCCGATAAGCGTTAAAATACCCCATAAAAACCAGGAAAAAATATGCGGGCGGATGCTGCCCTGAAAGGTTTGCCACAGATAAGGCGCGTAACTAACAAAAGCAACCGCAGTTGCGGTGATACCCAGAATAAGAGGAATGTCATAAGCCATGCCCCAACCTAGGGGAAGCAGGCAGATTAATCAAACGTATAGGTGACAAAACTGCCGAGCATGAGCTGGGTTTCATCTTCGACAATCGGGCTGTCGGCGGCATCTCCAAGTAACTGGGTGACCCGGCCAAGTCCGTTAACAGACCAGTTTTCATTCAGCCTGTAAACACCAAGCACATTGCCCGTTATATCTTTAAAACCGGATTCAGTGCTGAATTGGCGCAACCCGGCGCGTGAGTTTGCCGCTTGCGCATTGGATATACCGAAATAGCTTTCCATGTATCGGTCACTTGCCCAGGTCGTACTTAACGATGGGCGGACAAAAAGTTTTTGCGAGACAGGAATTGCATAGCCTGCCTGCAGATCAATCGTTGTGCCGTCATGCCCGTCATCGGTCAGGCCTGTGTCCTGCGCAATTGTAATGCTGGCATCTACGCGTTCATGTTTTACCTTAGCAAAGAGATGCGCTTCGATGGCCGGATCAATATCACCGATCCCGTTTAAGCGGTCCCCGTCACTATCATCACGGCCGAAATCGGCAGACAGGCCGACGCCCAGATCAATATTATCCGTTTTAAAGGCACTGACCTGGAGCCCGTCAACGACATTAAAACGCACACGGTCTTTATATTCGACATCCACGAAGGGCAGCGCGCGTACTTCATACTCATCGCTGCCTTCATATTCAGGTGCAAACAGCGCGCCCGCACCAACCGTCACATCCCAGTCGCCGGGTTTGTCTTCTGTTTTCACATGCACATGCGGCGCAGTTTTATAATTTTGGGCCTGCGCATCCAGGGCGGGCGCAAAGGCAAGACAAAAACCAACAATGGCAGCAGAGCAAGATAGACGGGAAAGCATGATACGGACCTCACAGAATGTTTAACTTTCTTACGGGATGAAACCGATTTTAGATGAGTTTTACATCGCGCAAAAGCGTTTTCGGACGCGGGCATGGATTATTCTCTTTCTTTTTGGACCCAAACCCTCTATCCAAGGGCCCATGACACATATAAATCTGCGCAATATCGCGATTATCGCCCATGTGGATCACGGCAAAACAACCCTGATTGACAGCCTGATGAAACAAAGCGGCATGTTTCGCGACAATCAGAAAGTCGATGAGCGGCTGATGGATTCAGGCGATCTTGAAAAAGAACGCGGCATCACCATCCTGGCCAAGCCGACCTCCATTCAGTGGGAAGGCACGCGCATCAATATTATCGATACGCCGGGCCATGCCGATTTCGGCGGCGAAGTGGAGCGCGTGCTGCATATGGCGGACGGGGTGATTTTGCTGACCGATGCCGCCGAAGGCCCGATGCCGCAAACCAAGTTCGTTTTGGGCAAAGCCTTAAAGCAAGGCCTGCGCCCGATTGTGATTATCAACAAAATCGACCGCCCGGATGGACGCCCGGAAGAGGTGGTTGATGAAGTCTTTGATCTGTTTGTATCCTTGGATGCAAATGATGCGCAGCTTGATTTCCCGATTCTCTATGCCTCAGGGCGGGACGGGTGGTGCGTACGCGATCTGGATAATGACCCGAAAGAAAACCTGCACCCGCTCCTTGATCTGATCCTTGATCATGTCCCTGCCCCCAACGTGCAGGAAGGCAAGCCGTTTGCGATGCTCGCCACGCTTCTTGATTCTGACCCGTTTTTAGGGCGCTGCCTTACAGGGCGTGTCGTACACGGATCAGCAAAAGTCAATGACGCGGTGAAGGCGATTAATCTAAACGGTGATGCAGTTGAAACCGGCCGTCTGACCAAACTATTGATGTTTGAAGGCACGGAGCGCGTGCCGGTCGAGGAAGTGCATGCAGGCGACATTATCTGCATTGCCGGTCTGACCAAAGCTTCGGTTGCAGATACGATTTGCGACCCGGCGGAAAGCACACCGATTGCCTCAACCCCCATCGATCCGCCGACTATGGCTGTCACCATCAGCGTGAACGATTCCCCGTTTGCCGGGCGCGAAGGTAAGAAAGTGACCTCGACCATGATCCGGGAACGGCTTTTGGCCGAAGCTGAAACCAATGTTGCCATTACCTTTAAAGAAAGCGCGGAGAAAGACTCCTTTGAAATCGGCGGACGCGGGGAATTGCAACTTGGCGTTCTGATCGAAACTATGCGCCGGGAAGGATTTGAGCTCACCGTCTCTCGCCCGAAAGTTTTATTCAAAGAAGAAGACGGACAAAGGCTGGAACCGATTGAAGAAGTCATCATTGATGTCGATGAAGAATTCTCCTCAAGCGTTGTCGATGCGATGAATAAACGCAAAGCTGAAATGGTGGATATGCGCTCTTCAGGCGCCGGCAAAACACGGATTATTTTTCATGCGCCGTCCCGCGGGCTGATTGGATATCAAAGCCGGTTTTTGACCCAAACGCGCGGTACAGGCGTGATGAACCGCCTCTATCATTCTTATGCACCTTATAAAGGCGATGTGCCCCAGCGCCGTAACGGGGCGCTGATTTCAACCGAAACCGGAACCGCCGTTGCCTATGCGATTTTTAACCTGCAGGATCGCGGGGTGATGTTTATCGGTCATCAGACCCCTGTCTATCAGGGTATGATTGTCGGGGAGCATAGCCGGGATAACGATCTGGAAGTGAATGTCCTCAAAGGTAAAAAGCTCACCAACGTACGCGCCAGCGGCACCGATGATGCCGTAACACTCACCCCGCCGCGGCAAATGAGCCTGGAAGAAATGATGGCCTATATCAATGAAGATGAGCTTTTGGAAGTGACACCGGAAAATCTTCGCCTGCGCAAAAAATTCCTGTGCCCGCATGAGCGTAAAAAAGCAAGCCGAGCGGCCTAAACCTTATTGTATGCATATAATCTCAACCAGGTCGTAGCCGGAGAAATTGATAATTTCGGCGATCTTTTCATCTGTGATCGTCGCGCCGTCCTCAAGATTTAAAGACACTGTGCTTTCATCCAGGCTGACATCAATATCTGTGACGCCCTCTTCTTTGCTAAAAATTTTCAGCACGGACTGCGCACAAAAATCGCAGACCATGCCATTCACTTTAATCACGACATCTTTTTCAGCTGCAAAAGCCGGGCTTATACAAAAGATCAAAAACAACGTCAGAAAAATATGCTTCATATTAATACCGTATCACATAATTGAATAAGATATCACCTTCATCGCTGATACCGGCTTCACCAAGATGGACACCTTTGAACATGCGTATAAGCGGTGTAAAGGTCAGCGTATTATCACTTTCCGGCTTATGATCAGCCTGAAGCATGATCCATGTATGCAAATCGCCAAACTCTCCTATATAAGGCGTGATACCCACCCGCGCACTTTGCGTATAAAAATCGGCAATATCCCCGGCTTCGGTATAGCGGTTTTCGTAAGAAACGAAAAACCGCCTGTTCTCCCAGTCTGCCGCCAGCCCGACAAACCCTGCCGGATCTGTCTCCCCGTCAAAATCGCCCGCATCACTGTAAGCCACGCCCAGACCGGATTTCAGATAGATATTGGCTTGCGAGCCTTTTTTATTCCAGCGTTTGAGAAGATTATTCATCTGAATGGCATTGACCGTGAAATCTCCATCCCGCCAATATTCAAGTTTGTACCCAAGGGATGTGTTCACTGTCGGGGAATAATGAATATGCGCAGAATGTTTATCGGCGTCATTCATGAACATTGCCGTCCACCCGCCCTGATAAGAAACGGGGCGCGCCTTTGCCTGCATGCAAACACACAGGCAAAGCAAAGCTGTCATTAAAAAGTGCATAGGTTTAAGTCTGATGGTATTCCTTATACCAATCAACAAATTTCTGAATGCCTTCTTCCAAAGAGGTTTCAGGCGTAAAGCCGGTCAGCTTATGTAGCGCATCAATATTGGCATAGGTTTCCTCAACATCGCCGGGTTGGAGCGGCAGGAACCGTTTTTCAGCTTTTTGTCCAACCGCATCTTCTAAAATGTCAATCATATCCAGCAAATTCACAGGCTTGTTATTACCAATATTGTAAAGCGCGTAGGGTACATTCGACGAAGACGGGTCCGGGCTCATTTTATCCCAGTTGTCATTAGCCTTCGCCGGAAGATCAATCAGCGGCATCATCCCGGCAATGATGTCATCAATATAGGTGAAATCACGCATCATATTTCCGTCATTATAAACATCAATCGGCTGGCCTTCGATAATTGCTTTGGTAAAAATATACATTGCCATATCGGGACGGCCCCACGGCCCGTATACCGTAAAAAAGCGCAGGCCCGTACACGGCACACCGTACAAATGCGCATAGGTATGGGCCATTAATTCATTTGATTTTTTCGTTGCGGCATACAGGCTGACCGGATGGTCAACATTATCCTCAACAGCAAAAGGCATTTTGCCGTTCGCACCATAGACAGAAGACGAAGAGGCATAGATCAGATTGGATATTTTTGCATGCCTGCAGCATTCAAGAATATTGAGAAAACCATCTATATTAGAACGCATATAAGCCCGCGGATGGCTTAGCGAATAACGCACGCCAGCCTGCGCGGCAAGATTTATGACGACTTCGGGTTCAAATTCTTCAAAGGTTTTTTCAACGGCTGCCTGGTCTTCCAGGTCGGCGCGCGTAAAAGTGAAATTATAATTATCGAGCTTTTCAAGTTCTTTGAGACGCGCTTCTTTTAAAGTCACATCGTAATAATCATTGACGTTGTCATAGCCGCGGACAATGTGCCCTTCCGCACACAAAGCGCGAGCCATATGAAAGCCGATAAAGCCTGCTGTGCCAGTAACAAGAATTTTTTTACCCATTACAGGCTCCAATACCGATAGTTTTTAAAATCATCTGGATTTAATGCTGATTTGATATCAATAAGAATGCCGTCTTTTCGCAGGTAAGAATGCAACGTACCGCCGTTTTTTTCAAGATAGGCTTGATGCGGTACAGCCAGAATCAAAACATCCAGATCTTTAAAATCATCCAGGGAGGATAAAGACAGATTATATTCCTCATTTGCCTCATCTGGATTTGCATACGCATCATGGATGATTGGCTGCGCGTGATATTTCGAAAGCTCATGGATAATATCAGGCACTTTGGAATTGCGCAGGTCCGGCACATTCTCTTTAAAGGTCAGGCCGAGAATACCAATCTTTGCCTTGGAGGGCACAATCTCCCGCCGCGCCAGCATGCGCATGACTTTCCCGGCGATAAAGGCGCCCATCCCGTCATTAATCCGCCGTCCGGCCAGAATCACTTCCGCATGGTATCCTGCATTGGCTGCGCACGTCGTCAAATAATACGGATCCACCCCGATGCAATGCCCGCCGACAAGCCCCGGCGTAAAAGGCAGGAAATTCCATTTGGTTCCGGCCGCTTCCAGAACATCTTTGGTACGGATATCCAGCTGGTCAAAAATAATGGAAAGCTCGTTCATCAGCGCGATATTCAAGTCCCGCTGAATATTCTCAATCACCTTTGCACTTTCAGCGACTTTGATAGACGGCGCTTTATGAATACCTGCAGTGATAATGGCTTCATACACTTTTGAAACGCGCTCCAGGGTCTCTGCATCTTCCCCGGAAACCACTTTGACGATTTTTTCAATCGTGTGCTCTTTATCGCCCGGATTAATTCTTTCCGGCGAATAACCAAGCTTGAAATCTTCACTTTGTGTTAAACCGCTTTCCGCTGCAATGACCGGCCCGCACACATCTTCCGTTACACCCGGATAGACGGTCGATTCATAGACCACCACATCGTCTTTTTTTAGCACCTGCGCAATCGTCCTGGAAGCGCCCAGCATCGGCGATAAATCAGGTTGTTTATTCACATCAATCGGCGTCGGGACGGAGACAATAAAAAACGTACAGTCTTTTAAATCCTGTATGTCTGCCGTCAAAACCAGGGATGTTTCTTTTAATTTTGCCGGATCGGCTTCATGCGTTTCATCCTCGCCTTTTTGGAGTGCCGAAATGCGGCCCTCATTAATATCAAATCCGTGCACAGAATCGAACGCGTCCGCAAGCGCGAGCGCGAGCGGCAATCCCACATATCCAAGCCCGATTACTGCAATTTTTTCAGACATTTGCCTTCGTTTCTCTGTATTTTTCAGCCCCTACTGATACGCGGGTTTTTCGCGCCTTGCAAGCCTGCCGGGCCCGTGTAGTATGAGCGCGGATAAAAGGATAACGATATGTGCGGCATTAACGGGCTCATCCGGCTGGAGAAAGATTTAAATACGCAGGAATTAGAAGCGCTTAGCACTCGTATGAGCGATTCTATTGCCCATCGCGGGCCGGATGATCAGGGCCACTGGGCGGACCCGGAAACAGGCCTTGTTTTGAGCCAGCGGCGGCTGGCCATTATCGATCTTTCGCCCGAGGGTCATCAGCCGATGATCTCCGCTGATGAGCGCTATGTCATCACTTTTAACGGTGAGATTTATAATTTCTTAGAACTGCGCAAACCGCTTGAAGAACGCGGCCATATTTTCCGCGGCCATTCAGATAGCGAAGTTATGCTGGCCCATATCCAGCATCATGGAATTGAAAAAACGCTTAAAGCGATTTACGGCATGTTTGCGATTGCCCTATATGACCGCAAAGAAAAAACACTTACTCTTGCCCGCGATCATCTGGGTAAGAAGCCACTTTATTTTGGTCATGCAGGTAAACATTTAGCTTTCGCCTCTGAACTCAAAGCCCTTGTTTGCCTACCCGGTTTTGAAACAAATCTCAATCGCGGCGCCTTAAGTTTATTCCTGCGCCATAATTACGTGCCAGCCCCGTATTCCATTTACGAGGGTATTTATAAATTAAATCCAGGCAGCTTTGTCACCTATGATCTCACAAAACCAATGCCAAAAGGCACCGCTCTTTTAGAGGGAATGAAATCTTTCTGGTCGATGAAAGAGACCGTTCAAAACGGCCAGTCACAGCCATTTACAGGCTCTTTTGAACAGGCCGCAGGTGAGCTTGAAGACCTTTTAAAACACGCCACGAAACTACGCATGATTTCAGATGTGCCGCTTGGCGCATTTCTCTCCGGCGGAATTGATTCCTCTCTTATCGTTGCGCTCATGCAATCGCTGTCGGATCAAAAAGTAAAAACCTATTCCATCGGGTTTGAAGAAGCGGCCTTTAATGAAAGCGATCATGCCGAAGCCGTCGCTGTGCATTTAGGCACAGATCATAAAACTTTTTTTGTGACCTCCGAAGAAACCCGTGAGGTCATCCCGCGCCTTGCCGATATTTATGATGAACCTTTTGCCGATATGTCTCAAATTCCGACCTGGCATGTCTCCCGCCTGGCCCGGCAGGAAGTCACCGTTGCTTTAAGCGGAGACGGCGGGGATGAAAGCTTTGCAGGTTATGACCGTTATAAATGGGCGCAGCGCCTATGTGCAAATATTCTTAGATACCCGGCCTTGATGCGCCTGCCAGCAGCGGCTCTAATCCGGCTTTTCCCGGCGCGCACCTGGGATGTCCTCATGTCTCCGGTGTATCACCCGCTCAAAAAAGCCTTGGGGCGTGAGCTCACCGGCCACCGTCTTCATATCGCCGCCTCTTATATTCAGGCCAAAGACTTTGATGATCTGTTCATGCAGATTATTTCGCACTGGAAAGACCCGGGCAGCATCGTTAAAGGCGGGCATGAACCGCTCAGCCCTGTAACGGATCCGGCCAATGATATTGATATGCGGGATATCATCGCCCGCGCACAATATTTTGATACGATTGCCTACCTACCCGATGACATTCTAGTCAAAGTCGACCGCGCCAGCATGGATCATGCGCTTGAAGCCCGCGCGCCGCTTCTTGATAAAAATGTGGTTGAATTTGCCTGGCGCCTGCCGACCGCATTTAAATACGAAAACGGCAATCAAAAGCGCATTCTTAAACATCTTTTAAACCGTTATGTGCCTCAAGAGATTACCGACAGACCCAAACAAGGTTTTGGCGTGCCGATGGCAGGCTGGCTGCGCGGTCCGTTAAAAGGCTGGGCCGAAGATTTGCTTTCTGAAAGTGAGCTTGAAAAACAGGACCTCTTCCACCCCGCGCCCATCCGTAACCTGTGGGACGAACATATCTCCGGCAAGCGCGACTGGAATTATTATCTCTGGGATATTCTTATCGCCCAAAGCTGGGCGCAGCGTTGGATGTAAGGCTATTTCAACCCAACCTTTTTGCAGATCAAATAGACCGCTGTCTTTGCGAAAATCCCAAAATGATAAAAAGCCGGCAGGATAAATTTAAACGGGCTCACATCTGTTTTCTTAATCACACACCAGTGACATCCCATTACATCCGTGAAATGCGCCCATGCATCGGCAATTGTGCGTTCTTCATCCGTTGACGTTGTCCGGTTCGTACCCGCCCAATATTTTACAAGCTTTTCATCAACATACGAAAAATTTGCATTGGCGGCGCAGCGTAGGACAAATTCGTAATCTTCGGAATCTCCGACAATTTTAGATTCTTCAAACCCACCGACAGCTTGAATAAGATTTGTGCGTACAAGCACAGACGAAATCGGCACGGCATTTTTTAAACGCATCACATCAAAATTTGTGAGATAGCGTTCATCCGACCATTCACGCCCGCTATCATCAAAAGAAATCACATTCGTGTAACATAAGCCTGCATCATTATCAGATTCTAAAGCCTGGATTTGTTTTTCCAGCTTATCAGGCAGCCAAAGATCATCATCGTCACAAACCGCAATATATGCGCCTTTTGCCAACCGAATACCGTGATTACGCGGCGCGGACGGCCCGCCTGTATTTTCTTGGTCTGCATAAGTCAGGCGTGAATCGTTAAACTCTTTTACAACAGATTCATTGTCCGGGTTCACGCCGTTTGAAATCACGATCAGCTCTATATTGCGATAGCTCTGATCCAGAATAGACTGAATGGTCTTTTTGAGAAAATCTGGACGCTTATAAGTCGGAACGATAACGGAAACAAGGGGCGCAGATGACATTACACCCCCCACTCATACGCAATAGCATCGAGATCGCATTTCTCACTCTCATCTGGATCATGCGGCGCAGAGGTACAATTGGCAATGAGCGCCGGCGCTTCAGCCAAACCCGTAAATGCATGCCACAGGCCCGGTTCAATTTTTAAAAGCGCATAATTACTCTCTCCAAGATCAAAGCTTTGAAACTGTCCGGATGTATTACTGCCTTCGCGGTCATCATAAATCACGCAACGCACGTTGCCGACCGGCACGGCGATATTTGAAATTTGGGACCTATGCTTACGCCAAGGTTTAATTACACCCGGTTTAATCCATGAAAAATAAATTTCGCCGAATGCATCAAAATGCGGGTCGGTCGCGCGCAGCATATGCAGGATATCGCCTTGCGGATTTTCTATGCGCTTGAGCGGAATATGATGTACGCCCTCTATCATCTAGGCCGCCGCTTTTTGTTTGAAAAAATTCTTGATGACTTGCGCAATAAATTCAACCTGGTCATCCTGAAGTTCTGGGTAGGACGGCAGTGTCACAATCTGATCGCCGATCATATCCGTGACGCTTAAATCGCCACGACGACAATCCTTGAATAGCGTAAATCCGTGATTAGGCTGCCAGTGAATGCCTGTATCCACGCCGTTTTCGGCCAGATAGGCCATAAAAGCTTCCCTCTGCCCGCCCAAAACACGGATCACATAAATAAAGGGCATGATATCCGCTGCATTCTTAACCGGTTTTACGATGCCGTCTATACCTTCAAGCGCCCGGTCATAAGTATCAAACATACGCTGCCGGTTTGCATAGATATCATCGATCTTGTTCATCTGCTGAATACCGATCGCGCCGTGCAGATTGGCGAGATGATAGCGATAGCCCGGGCCTGTCACATCATAGCGCCAGCCGCGTTGATTTTGATCGAGCACCGCCTGATTTTGTTCCTGCCCTAAAAGCCGCATATGCCGCAGCCGCTGTCCCTGATCTTCATCACGTACAATCACGGCGCCACCATCAATACAGGTAATGTTTTTCACCGGATCAAAACTAAAGGTGACAACATCGCCAAAAGACCCGATCTTTTTGCCGTCATAAGATGACCCAAAACTATGCGCCGCATCATATAAAACTGGCACACTATGTCGATCAGCTATTTTCTTAACCGCATCAAAATCACTTAAGGCGCAGCCATAATCAATACAGATAATCGCTTTTGTTTTTTCGGTGATGAGGTCTTCAAATTTATCCGGATCAATGGTCAGCGTATCTTCTTTGACATCGCAAAAGACAGGCTGGGCCCCGAGCGCGCGGATCATCTGAATATCGGAGATATTATTAAAAGACGGTGTGATGACCTCATCGCCTGCGCCGACACTACAAAGCTCCAGACCCAAATGCACCGCAGATGTACCTGTATTCACAGCTACGACCTGCCACGGCGCGATGCCGATAAAATCTGCAAGCTTTTGTTCAAACTCTTTCACATAGCTGCCGGGCCCAAGCCATCGCAGTTCCAGCGCCTCGCGGGCAATATCCATTTCTTCATCGGTAAAATAGGGTAAAAAGACCGGAATATTACTCATGAGACACCGTCCATATAGTCTTGGATCTGCGCGGCCGTCATATCTTTTGGTGCTTTTCCATCCATAACAGCTTTATACCACGCGCCTGTCTTTTCAACAGCCTGATCAAACTCGTAATGGGGACTCCAGCCAAGCGCGCCTTTTGCTTTTTCAATCGATAAATGCAGCAGCGTTGCTTCATGCGGTGCATCTTCAGGCCGGTCGATATTAATCTCTACGCTCTCCCACATTTTTGTCAGGCCCTGCGTCAAATCTAAAACCGTACGCATAGAACTATCAGGTGGCCCAAAATTCCAGCCCTGCCCGTTTATCTCATCAGGGCCGTCATATAAACGCGCCGCCAAAACCATATACCCGTAGAGCGGATCAAGTACATGCTGCCAGGGGCGCGTGGCATCAGGATGACGCAATGTGACAGCTTCTCCTCTTTCAGCCGCGCGGATAATATCGGGTACAATCCGGTCGTGAGAGCGGTCTCCACCGCCAATCACATTGCCGGCCCGCGTGGAGGCACATCCAAAATTTTCACGGTCTTTAAAATAAGACAAATAATAACTTTGAAAGACAAGTTCTGCGCACGCCTTTGACCCGCTATACGGATCAGAACCCCCCAATAAATCATCTTCATGATAGCCGCGGTTGAGCTCTTTATTAAAATAACATTTATCGGACGTGATATAGACAAGCGCGCGCGCAGACGGACAGGTGCGGATCGCATTTAAAAGATTGGCCGAGCCCATCACATTTGTATCAAACGTCAAAAGAGGTTCTGCATAAGATTTTCGAATAAGCGCCTGCGCCGCCAAATGAAAGACAAAATCCGGCTTCGCTTTTTGCATTTCTTCTTCCAGGCGCTGCGCATCGCGAATATCGGCAACGATATGATTAATGTCGCCTTCCAGCTGAAGCGCATCAAAGAGCGCATTTTCATGATCGGGCGCAAGTGCATATCCTGTTACATTGGCGCCGAGCTGTTTCATCCAGAAAGCAAGCCAGGAGCCTTTAAACCCTGTATGCCCTGTGATGAAAACCGACTTGCCTTGAAACAGGTCAAAGACCGCGCTCATGACCAAACCTTCCAGGGCGCACTACCCTGTTTCCACAATGTATTGAGATAATTGTAATCGCGGGATGTATCCATCGGCATCCAGAAACCGTCATGCTTATAGACCATCATCTGACCGTCGCTGGCCAGTTCTTTAAAGGGGTCATTCTCAAACATCAAAGAGGGATCACCTTCCGGCAAATAGTCAAAAAACTTTTTACTGCACACAAAATAGCCGGCTGAAATATGCCCTTCATGGGTTTGGGGCTTTTCATTAAACCCGACAACCTGGTTCCCATCTATATCCAGATCACCAAACCGCCCAGGTGGATGCACGCCCGTTACTGTGACAATCTTTCCGTGGGATTTGTGAAAGTCGATCAGCTTTTTAATATCAATATCGCCAACGCCGTCCCCATAAGTCAGGCAAAAATACTCTTCCCCCTCAATATACTTTTGAATCCGTTGCAGGCGTGTGCCGGTACCAGAATCAAGGCCCGTTTGTACAAATGTCACTTTCCAGTCATCCAGAGACTCTTCATTATGATACTTAACCTGTCCACTACTCATATCCAGCGTGAGATCGCTTTGATACATTTTATAATTCAGGAAATAATTTTTAATCTCTTCGCTTTTGTAGCCAAGACAAATAATAAAATCCTTTAAATCATGATGCGCATAACCCTTCATTATGTGCCACAGGATCGGACGGTGACCGACAGGAATCATCGGCTTTGGGATGCTTTCAGAGACATCCCGAATCCGCGTGCCATATCCGCCTGCCAAAATAACCGTTTTCATTGCCTATCCTTTTTTCTTCAGCGCCATGTATTGCCTGTGAGGCACCGTATTATAGGGAACGCCCAGAAATGTTCTAACGTTAATTTCATTCATGCCGCGCGCGTAATAGCGTTGCTCTAAAACCTCAAACCTCTTAAAAGACGAGGCCCAGCGGGCCAAACTGCGCTTATAGCCCCATAACATGTAATTCTTTTCATAATTTTTAAAATTGCGCAACTGCCCGTAAATCTCCTGCCAGCCGATCGAAGTATCCATAATCATGCAAACTCCGCCGGGTTTTAAAATGCGCTGCGCCATCGCTGCAAAGTCTTTAAAGGTCGGCTCGTCAAAAGCATAGGTCGTGGCCATGGTAAAACAAATATCATAGGTACTATCTGGCAGATCATCCCAGGAACCGGAATGACATGTTGTTTTGTCCTGCATGCATAAATGATCAAAAGAGCTCGATTGGAAATCATACAGCTCAATCTGATACCCGTCTTCAATCAAAGGCAATTCGATTAAACCAAAGCCGGCGCCGATAGAAATCGACTTTGCAGATTTTCCTGCGTATGCATCAAGCTGTGTTTTGAGCCAGTGACTTTGGTTTTTTTGTTTGCGCTCTTTCCAGTCCTGCCCGATCAAATCCGGGCTTGCATTCACTTTTGCGTAATACGCATCATAAAAAGCGGGTGTCGGCACCTGATTGGTCGGGTGATTAATGTCTTGCGCGAGCGCTTTTAAATCAACACCGTTCCAAGTTAGTTGATAAAATGGAATTTTAAGCATGGCCTGCATCCGAAATATTTAAATGATAATACTGCGCAAAATTCTGACCAGACTGACCAAAACATTTATCAATGATTAGCCCCATTTCCTGCTCTGTAAAAAGCCCGCTGCGGATAATCGGCCAGCTCTCCAACTTATCGGCATCAAGTATCTTGAGGTTATAGGGGCAGGTCACTTTGATATCCTGAAATCCGAGTACGCTTAACGCTGCCAGGCGATGCTTTCCGGCCATTGCCAGGAATTTATAATCCTGTCCTTTTTTGAAAAAATATCCGCCAATATACCCGTCTTCAAAGCGCTCCGGGATATAGCCATGCTTATTGATCAGCCGGTGCGCATTCACACAGCGAATAAATTGTTCCTCACCATACATCCCGGAAATCGGGCCGTAGAGCTGCGTTTCTTCGTCAATCAGGCTGCGTTTCAGTTCTTCTAAAGATCCATCTAAACGCCAAAAATCCCGTATCAAAAGCGCCGGAATTTTTTTAAGAATATCCGGCGCAGAATCCACATCATCAAAAAATAAAATATCGGCCACGCTCTTTGGCTGAAACGCATCATAATATTTTTTTAAAACAGATCGATCATAAGAGATACCAGGATTACCCAGATATTCTTTGAGACACGCCGTATAATAATGCCAGCTCTCCTGTCCGTAAGAAAAGAAATGCGGCGAGATCATATTTTCAATAGAAATAGTATAAACGCCGTTATCATTCGTATAATCTGGCGTCTTAAAAGACTGCATATAATAATGTGGAAAGGCGCTCGTCTTTCGAATTTCAAATCCAAAAGACAAAAGAAACTTATTGATCCAGTATAAAATTTTATAAAGCATCACGCCGCTTTCTTTTGAACGGTCTTTTTATACTCATCATAGCGCTTATGACGAATGCGGCGCGTGATCTGGTCATCCACAATATCAACATACAGCTCATCATATTGCGTCGGGAAAAGCTTGTTTGGACTGCATTTTATAATATCCGCCCAGCACGAACGTGTCTGAAAAATCTCTCTGTATTTACTCAAAGGATATTCTGCAAGCTCTGCTGACAGACCATGATCAAAGAGCGTAAATAAAAGCTCCATAAATTTTGTATAGTCTTCTTTACTTGGCAACTGGTCTTTTTTTAATGGCAGCAAAAGCGCAGAGAGCAACAGATACAGCGCATCAAAGCCCCACGGGTGCAACTCCATCGAAAAATGCTCCCAGTCAATGAAGTGAGCATCTTCATCATCTATAATCACATTATCGAGCGTCAGATCACCATGCACCGGTACATTCTGTTCTTTCGGCCAGCGCTCAATATAATGCGCCAAACAGCGCTCGAGGACAGGCGCCGTTTTTAAAAACGGTTTTGTATATAAAATTTTCTGGCCTGCGATTTTATTTAGATCTAACCGTGCATATGTGTTTGAAAAATACTCATAGGCCAAAACATCTTTTCTATACCAGTCCCAACCTGCCTTTTCTTTTTGAAGACGTTCAATACCTGACGGGCTTTCACTGCATTTAGAAATCAGACCTCTACCAGAATCTTCAAAGACACTAATTGCATTCCCATGACTTGAACTGCGCAAAAGCCGGATCATGACGTCACCACGATCATGGAATAAAAAGGATAGGGCTTAAGTGCATTTTTAAGCGCCGCCAAAACTGCGATTGGAAAAAGCGCAGCAGAGTCCTGATATGTATGAATAAATGTTT
Source organism: Alphaproteobacteria bacterium (assembly GCA_028289285.1). Classification (GTDB taxonomy): domain Bacteria; phylum Pseudomonadota; class Alphaproteobacteria; order Micavibrionales; family Micavibrionaceae. The sequence continues at coordinate 154,167 of JANQRF010000004.1, read as the reverse complement.
GAACAGGCCCGTAAGATGAAAAAGTCTTTACCGATCCGCTTTCATCAAGACCGATTTTATAAACCTGCTTTTCCGGTGAAAGATAAAGCCGAATGGATTCTATCCATGACGGGCTTTCTTCCAAAACACGAATAGAGCGCTTTGCCGTATCGGCTGAAGCGCCAATAATACCGCGCCTTTCACAGGCTTTTTGAAAACTGTCTGGACAATTTTCAAGCCCGCCCAGCGTATCTCCCGGATAGATGCCTATCCCGTCGAGAATAAGTCCTGCTGTGCGTTCTGAAATAGTCAATTAAGCCCGTTTTAAAATATCCTGAACATCCTCAAAGACGTTTAAATACGCATTGAAATCAAATGGCTGCGCTTTTGCAAAAATCTGATCCCGCAAATAACGTTGGATGTGCGCCAACGCAGAAATTTTGACAATCAGGCTTTGATCTTTCAGCGCATTTTCTAACTGATCGAATTTTTCATCGAGTGGTGTCTTATACAAATCCGGATAGGTATAATCGGACCCATAAATGCTATCGCTGATTCCGCTTTCGCCGTAATTCGGATCACCGGCCTTTGTAATGAAATATCTGAGATCCCCCTCGCCCAGATAATCAACATCGCCTGCATAGCTTGAAATACGGTGAGAGGTATCATAATCCGTGCCAAGCGCAAGCGGAGCGGGGGTTTCAAAGCCAAGTGCGGCAAGACGTGTATTGAAATCAGCCTTGATATAGCTGCGCAGGTAAGGCGCTTTCCAGTCATCAATATATTCGGCTAAGAACCCGTTCGGCGTCAGAAGATGTTTTAAAACATCGACGCAGTCTTTTTCGCTGTAAGGCTCCAAAATTGCGCGCGCGCGATAGACGCTTTGCCAGTACACACCGCCGGAACCATACACATAAATCCAGGCCTGCCCGCCTTTTTTCAAAACACGGGAGAGTTCGCTTAAACATTTATCCGGGTTATGCGTGTGCATAATCACGCCGTTACACCAGACAAAATCAAATGTTTCATCGTCAAACGGAATCTCTTCCAGGCTCGCATTGTGACAACTGATCCGGTCTTCAAAGCCAAAAAGCTTCGCATTCTTTTCCGTGCTCTCAATATTCATCGGGCTGATATCAATGCAATCGACGCTGGTCGCGCCGTTTGAAGACATGAAAATACTTCCCCGGCCGTTTCCGCATCCTGCATCCAGGCACTTCTTCCCGGCGAAAGCTGCTTTTGCATCAATCTTGTTACGCTCATAGCGAATTTCAAGCGGTGCGATAAACTCAAGCATATCCTGCTTGCTATAGAGCGCAAAGCTCTCGCCATAGACATCTTCGTGAAGGTCTTCTTTATTTGCTGCTAAGGCTGTCATTTTATTTCCTCTCAATGACCAAATGATACATATTCACAATCATAACGTCTGCCAGCACAACTCTGGTTTGCCCGTCAATTTCTTGCGTATAGGTTTTAATAGGATCTTGTGTTTTATCCAAGGTAAAATCGATCTCAAACGGATAAAAACGAAAATTAACATTTTCTTTTTCAAGGGCCTTTGAGACGGTTTCAACCGACATTCCGTTAAATCCGCTTTCCCATCCATAATCATTATACAAACTGCGGTAATGAAACTTGAAATCCATTTGTCCGGGGGAAAAGAGGCCAAAAACCATTAAGGCGCCGTTTTCATCTACAAAGGATAGCCATTTTAAAATCATCTCAATTGGATCTTCAAAAATCGAATGAACACCTTCTGCAACAACGCAGGCATATTTTTTATCTGGCTCAAACTCCAGAAGATCAGCCTGCATAAAGCGTGCATTATCTTTATCAGCATTATTTTTCTGTGCGATATCAATCAATTCTGCTGAAATATCGATGCCTTCAATTTGTCGGTCCGGAAAAGCATCTGCCAGAGCGCCCGTCATCAGCCCACTTGCGCAGCCTATTTCCAGGATCGGCCCTTGAGGCAAATCAAATTGCTGTACCTTTTCAAGCGTACGCTGCTGATGATATTTCAATGCACTTTGCTGATTTATATATGTGTCTATCTGCTTATTCTGATGCGCCATTTTTTAAAGTCCTTTAGCCGCGGCAAAACAATAGAGCGTATATTTTCCGCTTGGCTCTCTTATACGCGAAAGCTGAAGCGGTTCATAGCCGGATTTCATCATAATCATAAACAGCGATTTGAAGCTGAAAGCATGAAAATGCTCAATGAAAAATTCTTCCCGTTCATATGACTCGCGCGCAGCATATTCCCCGTCCGGCACTTCAATATATACATATCCGGGCTCATCTTTTGGCAGGAAAGAACGCATTTTCTCAAGAAGCTTCTCCGGGTATTCAAAATGCTCCAGCACCTTATTAAGACTTACAAAATCATATCGTTTCTGCGGCGCATATTCCATGACATCCGTTGTGACAGCTTCTACCTTGCAAACGTCACGCGCATGCGCCGCCTGGTTTTTATCCGGATCCAGTGCCGTGCACTGCCAGCTCGTTTGCCGGCTAAGCTCATGGAGGAAAACACATAGTCCGGACCCGATATCCAGAACCTTAGTCTCTTCATTGTCTCTTTGGATACCACTATCTGTAAGAAGCGCCTGCACACGCTGTACCCGTGCTTTATTATCAGATTTGTCTTCAGGCAAATTGATGATCTTCTCAAATTTTGCCTGCATCTCATCGCTATAAACAGATTGCGCGTAATGTCCGCTGTAAAAACTTTCAACATCATAGTCATGAATATTAAAAAGATGCCCGCAGGACTGACAGCACTTTAAACTGCGGTGATAAGGATCAATTGCAAAATCATTCTCATCATCCGGCTTTTTATCAAAGACGGCAACTTCTTCTACGGCGCTTGATTTACAAACCGGACAAACCTTCCCTTTGGCAACCTCTATCTCACTGCGGCCAAGTTCAAACTCTTCATCCAGCCAGGAGACAAGAATGTTATCTTCTTCTTTGAGATATTCAAAAAACAGCTCTTCTTTGCCGTCTTCCACCAGCATAATAAAACCCTGGCCTTTGGCATTCTTCACAAGCGCCGTCTTATAGCCAAACCGCCGCAGCCGGTCATTAATGGATGGTGTAGCGTAATACCCCCACGCCTTGCGGCAAACATCATATTCCTGACCGTTTTCATTGACGAATGTCACCTGTTCATCGGGTGCAAGATCAATCGAGCCCATATCATGCAGCGTAATGGATCCATCCATCCCAACTTTAAAGCTGCGTGGAGTCTCTTTAATATTCAGCTTCATGACCAGTTCCACTCATCTATTAAAAAACTATCAATTACCCAACTGCCTGATTTTTCTGACCATATGTCCTTATTCCTGAATGTCTGCGCAATTTCTAAAAATTCCTTTTCACTCATGCCGGCCCATACACAAAATTTATCAATTTCTTCTTTCGGATACTCGTCCCCTTTTTCTTTGATGATTTCAATCGCCTGCGCACGGCTCATACGTCCGCTTCGGATCTCAAGAGACAAGTTATCCCACAGCCGCGTGAAGCCGAACTTATACCATTTCATCCAGTGATGCAGCGTAATAATAAATTCATCATCAACATCTGCATATGTGTAATAACCGGTAAGCGGTTTATCTGAAAGCGCTTCAAACCCATGCTCTTTCGCGGCACGAAATGTCTCTTCCGGGTCCCACGGCAGATACCATCCTAAAAACGCGGCCGTGACACCAGCCTCCTCCAGCTCATGATCGTCCGGCCAGTAATAAGCCGATAAGTCTTTTTCACTTAAATCATCTGATACCCAGTCCTGTGCCAGCGTCCCTTGCGTCACGCCGTACGTTTTCAGCCAGTCCCGCGTCATTTTAAAGCCGAGCGTATTTTCACCCTTACCGCCATACTCCATAGCTGAATTTTCGCCCCAAAGCACAAGCGGAATTTTAAATTTAATCGCCATTTGAAGCGGAATCGCGAAAATCGCCATATGCATGGGAATAGCAAGACTTCCGGCTTTCTTGAATGTTTCAATCGTAAAACGTTTTTCAACATCCGGATTAATCGTCACATCAATATGATCCACGCCAAGGCCAATCAGATTATCCAGATTGCGCTGGCCAAGCGCGCTGCGTGCCGGTGTGCGCCAGGTGACGCAAAGCGGCTTTAACCCAAACTCTAATGCTTTGATCACCTGCCAGGTGCTGTCCTTACCACCAGATACCGGGATCACGCAATCCCAGGACACCGCTTTTGATTTTGTATGTTCAACAAGCTTCTCGAAATCTTTAAGCCGTGCCTCCCAGTCAATTATTTCTTTTTTGTCAGACCAGGAATGACACGCATTACAAATACCATCAGCGCCAATTTCTAAATTGGGGCGGCTGTCAGGCAGCACACAATTTTTACAATATTTAATCATGCATAGTCTTCCAAAAATATCTTACAGCCCAAGAATGAAAAAATAAATTTACTGTCACTATTAGGCGAGTCTTTATTTTCAATCATCTCTTTAATCGGCTCTTTGCGCACCACATCCCAGATCGGACTGTCCTTTAAAACTTCTTCCCGCACCTCTTGATTATCAACATCCAGCAAATCATGGATCGGCGCGTTAAATCCGACTTTACGTTTATTATCGAGAATTGGGTCAGGCACAATCCCACGCATCGCTTCACGTAAAACCATTTTGGCTTTGCCGTCTTTCACAAGATGTTTTGCCGGAATGGAATGGGCGAATTCAAACAAATCACGATCTAAAAACGGCGATCGATTTTCAATCGAATGATACATCGCGTTCAAATCTTCCTGATGCATTACAACCGGAGTCACTTCATGGAAAATTTCATTCATCATCCGGTTTTGCAAAAGCCCGTCGCGGTAATAAATTTCTTCAAAGGGTTCCGACCAGGGTTGAACCAGATAGCTGCTATATTTTTCGCAGCCCAAATAGGCATGGCCGCGCTCAAACGGGCGCTCAATAAAGGCGTACGGGTCCTGCAACAATGGATTACGGACAATCGGCCCGACATCCCGCTTCCAGTTTTCGATGCTTAATTTCAGATGCTCCGGATCATCTTTGATATCATGCATATAAAAAAGCTGGTGATCAAAATAGCCTGAAAAAATTTCATCGGCCGCCGTGCCGCTGACAGATATCCGGTATTTATGCGCAGCGATTTTTTCCTGAAGCAACCAGTTGAGATAAAAGGAAATCGTTGCAACCGGTGCATCCTGATACCGGACAAGTTCTTTTAGGTTTCCAAGAAAGTTATCTGTTGAAATCGGTTCACCGTGATGTTTCACACCAAGCTCATTTACCGCAACATCAATCATATCCTGTTCCTCATAGCGGCTGTCTTTATTGAGGATCGTAAAGCCATGCACGTCATAATCCAGCTCTCTGCGCGCGATACTAATCAGAGAGTTGGAGTCAATGCCTCCGCTCAAACAAAAGGCCAGCGGGACATCCGCGCGCAATCTAAGTTCCATGGACCGGATGAAAAGCTCACGGGTACGTGCTGTTGCCTGCTCAAAGGACATATCCTGATCAACATCCATATTCGGATGCCAGTAACGTTGCTGAACAAAATTTCCACGCGTATCTATTTCCAGACAGGACCCGGCAGGCACATCTTTAACCTCAACAAAAAACCGTTCCGGCGTTTTATAAAGCGCCTTATAGCCGTTCACGAGAAAACGGCTGATATGGTTGATATTTGGTGTGAATTTTTTCTCCGATAATGCAGCAAGCAATTTCACTTCAGAGCCGAAATATATTTCACCGGGTGCAGGTTGATAGATAAAAAGCGGTTTCTCGCCAAACGGATCACGCGCCAAAAGCAGCTTGCCCGTCCGCGTATCCAACAAGGCAAATGCGAACATACCTTCAACTTTATTCAGCGCCTCTTTGCCCCATTCTTCAAGCGCATGAATAAGAACTTCCGTATCTGATTCCGTTTCAAACACATGCCCAAGCTTTTGGAGCTCTGTACGCACTTCAAGATAATTATAAATTTCGCCGTTATAGCTCAGAATAAGATTTTTATAGGCAAAAGGCTGATCGGAACGCGCCTCCAGATCAATGATGCTGAGGCGTGAATGCAAAAGCGCGCAGTTTTTCTCCTGATCCAGATCAATCTGGCGCGCATTTTGGCCATCCGGGCCACGCCGGGCCATCAGCCCCAGCGCCCGGTCAATCCGCCCCTGTTCGATTTTTTTCGGGCCAAAATATCCAGCAATGCCGCACATAGCGGCCATAGTACGGCTGCGCGCCTTAATTGCAAGCCCGGAATATGAATATTTTTAAAGAGAAATCAGAGACTTAAGCAGCTTTTGCAGTGAGACCTTGCACGTCACCGCGCTTAATCTGCTCGCCTTTTTTGTAAGAGGCATTCAAGGTCTTTCCAATCAAGCTGCTGATTTCCCCGGACGGAATTTCATCGGCCGGGCGGGCAAACATCAAATCAGCCTCGGTGAGCACGCTTCCGGCTTCAAGATCATGAGCTGCGATAATGCCTTTACGCACAAGTGCAGGGTCCAGTTCGCAAGGTTGTATCGTTTTTTCCTGAGATCCAAGCGCGCTGCGTATATCCCGTGCGCACGCAACAAATTCACCGAGATCTTTTTCATCAAAAGATAAGCTATGATCCCTGAAGTCGCGTCCCTCTTTTTGATCTGTGAAATGCACCTCAATCACATCTGCGCCAACGGCAACTGCAGCTAACGCAGCGTTCATGCCGATAATATGATTGGAATATCCCGTAAATAATCCGTAACGCTCTTTAAAGAATGGAACGGTCCGTACATTGGCCTGCTCAACAGGTGTCGGATAGGCACAGATACATTGCATGATGATAAGGCGATCCTTAAGATTATTTTCTCCAACCTCATCCTTCATCCAGGAAACAGCCTGATCCACCTCTTCCAGTGTTGCTGACCCCGTCGAAATAATCACAGGCTTTCCGGTTTTTGCCGCTGCGCGAATAACAGGTTCAAATGTAATATCTCCACTTGCAATTTTGAAGGCCGGCACAAACGGATTTAGCTTTTCTATCCAATCTTCTGTGACAGGTGTTGAAATAAAAGACACGCCGAGCTCATCTGCCAGTTTTGCCAAAGACTGAAATTGTTCCAGACTCAAAGCGCGCCCTTCAACCTGCGCCAATCTGTCGGGATCACGCGATCCAACAAAACGCATAGAGGTATAGGATTGAAACTTAACCGCATCAGCGCCTGCCTGCGCTGCCATGCGCAGCATTTTTTCAGCCTGCGCATAATCCCCCTCATGGTTGACACCAATCTCGGCGATAATTGCAATATCTTTTGTCAGATCTTTTCCAAACAGGTTCATTATATATCCTCGTTGTAATATTTATGCAGAACATATTGTATATTCTCAAGCTCAAACCCACAGGCTTTATATAGCGCCAAAGAGGCCCCATTTTTTGCCTGTGTACCTGCTTTCAAAAGACCAACGTCATCATTTGCAAATCCGATCAGCGCACGTGCTTTTCCCTTTTGCAGATGCTGCTCAGAGACCGCAATCAAATCAATCACATTACCGATGAGAAGCAGGAAGCCTGTCAGCTCACCATCTTGTTCGGTGATAATCATCTTGTCTCCACGCATCCCTTTAAAAAAATTCCCGGCCCAGTCCGATTTGATTTTTGATGCAACCTCATTCGCAATGTGTGGATCTGTATAAAAACGAGAGGAGGTAAAGGCCGCGCCTGCGATCTGCCTGACTTGTTCCTCATCCGCCGCGCGGGCAAACCTGATATCAAACACCTTACCACTTTGTTTTTGTACCAGTTCTTTTTGTGCGTAGGTATTTAGCGTTTCTATGTGCTGAAAACCTTTTTGCTGTAAATGATCAAGAATATTTTCATCTTCGCTTTGAACTTTTGCACTCACAAAAGCATTAGGCAGGTCTATATCTTCACAAGATAAAGGTGGTTTTAGAGTATAGGCACCATGCTCAAAAAACTGAGACAGCCAGTCATCCTTATGCAGCTGCACGCTGACGGTCTCCGAAATCTTTATACCAGTCAATATAGCGCTGATAGCCTTTTTCAAGATAGAACTCCGGCTCATAGCCAATCAGCTTACGCGCCTTTTCAATCGACAGCGTCCCGCGATCAGGCGTGAGGTTATCTTTGGCCTGATATTCTACCTCAATGCCCGGGAAGCTTTTTTGAACAAGCTCTGCCATCTCTTTAATTTCCCGGCCCTGCCCGGTTGTAATATTAAAGATCTGGTTTTTTCCGCCCGGATGTTCAATCGATTTCACAACACCTTGAATCAAATCCTGAATATAAGTGAAATCAAGCTTGTCCGTTCCATCCCCATGAATAGTCACATTCTTTCCACGCAAAGCATTTTCAAGAAAAATCTGGCCGACACGCCGGCTAATGCAGCGCTCCCCATACAGGGCAGACGGGCGGATAATCGTATAGGGCATATCGAAAACCTGGTTATAGGCAATCACGATTTTTTCACCTGCAAATTTCAGTGCACCGTAAATGCCCAGCGGATTACATTCGGTATCTTCTGTTACCGCCTCTTCCGGGAAATGGCCGTATACCATACTCGAAGAGAAAAAGATAAATTGTTTAATATCATCACGGCATGCATCAAGCGCATTTTCAAGTGTGCGCAAACTGTGATCGAACGTGCTGTACGGGTCTTTATTGGACCGGTTGGCATGCGAGACCGCCGCGAGCTGTACAACCACATCCGGCTTAATATCTGTGAGAATACGGCTCAGTGCGTGATAATCGCGCGCGTCCTGCATGTGGGTTTGGATCCCGGCAATGCGTAAAAGGTCCATACGCTCATTTAAAATATCCATATAAAACCTTTGATCGTCCGGATCTTTAAAATTTTGCGACAGGGAATACATGTTATTGACCTGAAGACTGTCAATAATATCGACATGCGCGCCCATTTTATTCAGCGCCAGCGCCAAATTATGACCGATGAAGCCGGCCCCGCCGACAAGCGCAATGCGCATATTTTTAACTCGTGTCATTTGCGTCATTTTAAATGCTTTCTATTTTCTGTTTTAAATTCTCTGCAATAACCGCCATATCTTCGGTATCTAAATGCGGTCCAACCGGCAGCGCGATAGATGCATCACTAATCACGGCGGCATTTTTATAATCCCCTGCATCCGTATCATACTTGCCTGCATAATATTTCATGCGCGGCACGGGCTGCGGATAATAAATACTGCAACCGACTTTATCTGCAGTAAGCGCCAAAACGATATCGTTTCGCTTTTGCGCAATCTCTTCTTCCAAAATAGCAATCACACAGTAATAGCTGCTTTGCCCCTCCGGGTGATTGCTGTCCAGAACATGCCGTACGCCTTTTACCTTTTCCAGTGAGGCTTTCAGCGCTTTAAAATTTTCAGCGCGCTTGGCCTGAATGCGGTCAAGCTTGGCAACCTGCGTTACGCCCAGCGCAGCCTGCAGCTCACTCATCCGGTAATTCAGGCCCACCCCAATCACATCATAGACGCCTGGAATTTTCCGCTCGGTAAAAGAGCGGTCGTAATTAAAGGCCCTGAAATTCTGAATGGCTGTTGCTGTTTTTTCATCTTTGGAAATCAGCATCCCGCCTTCAGCGGTTGTAATATGTTTGACCGGGTAAAACGAAAAACACCCGGTATTCCCCCAAAGGCCGACATGTTTGCCTTTATAAAAACTGCCAACGGCCAGCGCGCAATCTTCAATCACATGCAGATTATGCTTTTGTGCCAAATCACACACACGGTCCATTTGCATCGGAATGCCGACATAATGTACAAGCACAATCGCTTTTGTTTTAGGCGTGATTTTGGATTCCAAAATATCCAGATCCATATTGCCGGTCTCAAGCTCGCAATCGACAAAAACAGGCGTCGCGCCGACAATCTCAACCGCATGCACGGTCGCAACATGGGTTTGAGCCGGGACAAGCACTTCATCACCCGGCCCAAGACCGAAATGCAGCACGCTTAAATGCAGCGCCGCCATGCACGAGCTTGTCGTGACCGCTTTACCGCCGCCGACATAGGCTGCAAAATCATCTTCAAACTGATGGCATAAAGGCCCGTGGGTCAGGATATGCCCCTCCAGCACCTTCATCACGGCCGCGCGCTCGGCGTCCTCAATCCATGGCCGGCCAAAAGGAATTTCTTTTTGATTTTCAGCTATTTGGTTTTGCTCTTCAGCAGGTTTCGCATTTAGCATGTGACATACTCTATATGTATCGGAGCGTCGGCCCCAAGTGCTTCACTGGCACTTAACACCACGCTCATCAGGTTAAATTCTCTGTAAGCGGCGTCTTTTATATCATTTTCGAGCAATTTATCAATAAATTCAGGGAGCAGAACGCCCTTATGTTCGGGCAGCGGATTATCATTTAAGGATTCGGCTGCGCTGTCTTCTTCCCGGCTCCAGTGAATGCGCGGACCCTGATCATCATAGATAAAGGTACCCTTGGTGCCAAAAATCCGGATCACATGATGATGCCGGTGGACGCATCCGAAATTAGCTGTAATCCGCCCGATCAGGCCGCTCTCAAACTCAAACTGGCTGCACATATAATCATTATATTGAAAATCTGTCTCCCGGCTGGCGATCTTATTACCAAGCGTACTGACACGGGACGGTTTTTGCCCGGTGAGCCACAGCATCAGATCGATGATATGAATACCGCCGCCTTCCATCACGGAATAGTTATCTGTTTTGGCGCGCCAGCCTTCAGTAATTTTATGCAGCCGCCCATAGAGATAATCCCCGTCAAAGGCATAAATCTCACCGAGATCGCCCGTATCAATCATCTCTTTGAGCTTCAGATAAAGCGGCGCTTTGCGTAAAACCAGATTTGACCCAAGCGCTTTTGGATGCCGCGTCCAAAGCTGAAATAAATCTTCCAGCTCTGCGCGCGTCTGGCAAAGCGGCTTTTCAACAAAGACATGTTTACCTGTTTTTAAAAGCTCGGAAACCTGCGCGAAATGATCTTCATCATAAGAAGCAATTGAGACAAGCTGTGTGGACTCATCGCTTACAATCTTCGGAAAAGACCGCAATTCGATTTTCTGCCCGCCCTGCGCTTGAATAAAATTCTGTGCGCGCACTTCATCCAAGTCAGACACATAGGCAAGCTCACAGCGCGGATCCCGCAGGAGTGCAAGTGCATGCTGCTCTCCAACGCCGAGGCCGATAACAGCAGATTTTAAAGCTGATCTTGGCATATATCCTCTGCTTTAAACCTATATTCAATTTCCTCCGAAGACAGTCTTTTGATATCTTCGGGCACATCAACACACATATTGAGATGGCGCATACTGTTTTTTAAAGCCGGAAAACAACATACATAATCTGCTGTATGCTCATAAAAATACGGCATCACATGTTCTGCCTGCTCCGGCGTCAAAGACGATGCATCAACGGATTGAAATATATCCGTTTTGATAAGCTCAATACTCTGCCCCTTGGGAAAGGTTTTTTCTTTCACATTTGATAAAAAATCGCACCCATTTTCATTTGCCGTCTTTATCATATGCGTAATCAGCTCAGGGGCGATTAAAGGGCTGTCCCCATTAATACGTACAAAAGCGTCACATGGATATTCCTGCGCCGCTTTTTGAAACCGTAAGAACACATTGTCTAGATCACCGCGAAAGACCCTGTGACCTTCTTTTTCAACATGCATAGCCAGTAGATCATCCGAGCTTTCCGCGCTCGTCAAAACAACAACCTGGTCTACACCGGAAGCCGCGGCGCATCTTTCAACAACATGATCAATCAATGGCTTCCCTTTAAAATCGGCCAGCATTTTACCCGGAAATCTTTTTGAGCTCATGCGGGCCTGAATAAAAATATTGATCATATCAACCAGCCTGTTTTTGATTTTCTACTTGCTGTTCTATCGACTCAATAGATCCGTCCTTCATCTTTACGACCCGGTCACAATTTCTTAAGGTCGAAAGACGGTGCGCAATCATAATCACCGTATGGTTCCGGCTTACCCGGTCAATTGTCTCCATCAAACGCTTTTCCGTTTCGTGGTCCAGCGCAGATGTTGCCTCATCAAAAATCAAAACTTCCGGCCCCCGGTATAAAGCGCGTGCAATCGCGACCCGCTGACGCTCTCCGCCGGACAGCCGCACGCCGCGCTCGCCTGCAATGGTTTTCAAACCTTCCGGGAGTTTTTGAATAAGATCCGATAACTGCGCATCTTCGACGGCTTTTTCAAGGCGGCGTCGATCAACCTGCTCCGGCCTTTCTCCAAAAGCAATATTGGCCTCAATTGTGTCATCCGTCAGATACAGGCTTTGGGCCACATAACCGATCTGCGCATGCCACTGCCTTGAACATACGGGATATTTTCCATCCACCAAAATTTGTCCGCTTTGGGGTTTTAAAAGCCCTAAAATCAGATCAACTAAAGTTGATTTTCCTGATCCGGTTTGCCCGGCAATGCCGATCCGCTCCCCTTTTTGAATCTCTAGATTAATATTTTTTAGCGCCTGCAGTTCAGTGCCCTTATACTGGAAATGAATATCAGTAAGCTTAATATCAGATTTAAACTCAAACTCTTTTACATCCTGATAATTTTCAGGCGTACTGACGGATACATATTCTTCATAAACCCGTTCAATGGATGGAATTGTCGACTTGAATGTATTAAGATGCGTAATAATCCGGTTAAGGCCCGGCATGAGACGGAAACCTGCATACAGATAAGCACCAAGCGTTCCCACCATGGATGTTAAAGGCTGCCCGGTATAGGCCAGAAAACAAATAACGCCGACAAACATCCCGACAAATAAAATTTCGATGACAATCCGCGGCATTGCTTTGGCACTGGCCTGAATGGCGGAAAGCCGAGCATGACGACGCGCGTATGATCTATACTGATCGATAAATGCTGTACGCTTTCCAAATAAAACAATGTCTTTAAATCCATGAAAAAACTGGAGCAGATTTTGCCAGCTCATGAGCGATGCATCACGGGCGCCCATGCCCCATCTGTAAAAATGCGGCAGTAAAAATTTACTCACTCCAAATGCCAGAAGGCCTCCAACGCAAAAAATGGCAAGAGCTAAAGATGGATTGATATAAATGATCAACCCGACAAGACAGATAAAGACAATCGATTCCGAGATAAGGGTCGCAATAGATAACATTGCGACTGAAAAAACCTGGTCTGCGTCTCCGCCGACCACACGTGAATTATAGGATGAATTACGCATTAAATAGGATGCGTAATCTGCAAAGGCATATTTTTCGAGCAATCTGTTTTTAAAATTATAGCTCATATTTTGAATGGAAAAATTTTGGAAAAAAGCTTCGGCCGCTGTGATAACGCTTTTTATAAGATAAACACCTCCAACCAAGAGCGCCGTAAAGACCAGAATTTTATCCGCATCCATGTCCTGCCCAAGACCAATCTTAGCCAAAATATCTCGTCCGGCCTCCGGATCATTTAAGGCCTGCCCGAACAAAACCACTGTAGATGCTGTGGCAACTTCTAAAACAGACACAGCAAGCGCGAAACAGCCAATGAGAGCAAGCGTACGCTTATCTGAGACATTTAACAGAATACGTACCTTATTGAGCGCTGACGACACAGAGGGTGTTTTCCCCTGTGCAGGCGTATTTTGATCATCGGTGTTTTGTATTGCCTCTGTCATAAAGTTTTTTTACTGTGCCTGAATGCTTGAATTTACGGGGGTTTTAGCAGTATTAGGCCTGTTTTACAACTCCAGGCAGACGCACAAACCCTTACAAACCCCTTGGAAAGCCTGCTTTTTATGCCAAAACGTCTGATTTTAGATGTGATTGCAGATGATTTTAATCCGGATACAGATATCTGCATCGGGCCATGGTGCTTTCAGGATGCTGAACATATATATCCGGAATGGGACCGGGTGGATTTTCTGAACCCGTTCTCCTCCCCGGGCGATTTAACCTATGCCTCTACCCAGGCACTAGCACTATATGAAAACCGCGTTCAGGATCTAGCAGAGCACTACAATCAAAAACATGCACTTGCCTTAAGCGATTTTGCCTGGCGGCATATTCTGATCGGGTGGTATCTACACCTTATTCAGGTGTCTTATATACGCTTTGAACATATCCGTCTTTTTGTTGAAAAATATAAAGAGGACACAATCGAAGTTAGACTTGCGCCGGAAAATACCGATTGGGTTTTGCCCGTCAGCCATTCTCTTTCACATTTATCATCCCGCAGAGATTTTGATTACTGGCTGTCTTCTGTTTTGCTTCGTAAAATTGCACCGCCGCACTGGACTCTGATTGACGATGAAAATTTTAAGGCCGAGCCGCCGCCAGAGATCGAAACACATACTGTGCAGCATAATGATAATCCTGCCCTTAAATGCAAAATCAGAGAGGCTGTTCTTAAATGGATTGAAAAAGGCCGCTTTGAGCATATTCATGGAACATGCTGGCGGTCCCAGATTTTTCTAAATGCCTTTCTATCTTTTCTCCCGGCACGCCCTCATAAGACAGGCACAGAAGCTAGAAAGGTTTTAAAAGAACAAATTGATCTCTCTTTTTTTCAAGAAGAATATATAGAGTGCCTGGATTTTCTTGCCGGAAAAACAGAACCGGAATGTTTTAAATCAGTTTCCGTTTTTGCTGAGAATTTAAAAACAGCACAAAAAAAGACTTATAAAAAAAATAAAATCCGCATTGCACTTCCTGATGTTTTTAATGAAGTGAAAAAACTTGAACACGCACTTGCCCATGAAGCAGGAGAGAAAATTATCATGTCCCAGCATGGAAGCTGGTACGGAACCGTGAGCTGTATTGATTTCTCACACGCAACAGAATATGCCCAATACGCCTTCTTTTCCTGGGGTTGGAGCGACCATTCCTTAAAAGGCCGATACAAAGCTCTTCCTTCACCAATGCCGACACGCTTTAAAGCAAACAGGCGAAAAGCTGCGCGTTCAGAAGACCTTCTGTTTGTTGACAATCTTGTTAATCTGCGCTCGGCCCGTATGGCAGGCCAGCCCATGCCGACGGATACTTTAAGACGCCGTTATGAGAAAAAGATATTTTTAGAAACCTTACATGATGGCCCCTATAAACAAACATTATATAGGCCGCATATTCATCACACCGGCATCGATGAGCGCGGCTTTATAAAAAAATATTTCAATGATATCCGCATACTGGACTCAAACAGCATGGATGAAGCTTTGCTGGGGTGTAAATTATATGTCTCCAATCATTATGGAACAACACTCCATCTGGCTTTGGCAGCCAATATTCCAACTATATGCTACTGGACAGATTTTCCGCCAATGACAGAAAAAGCCGACCGTATATTTAACCTGCTCAGAGAACAAAATATCTTTTTTAATACGGCCAAAGAGGCCGCAAATCATATTAACTCTGTCTGGGATAATTTAGATGATTGGTGGAACGCACCTAAAACGCAAAGCGCCCGGGAAATCTGGTGCCATGAAAATGCAAGGACAAATGGATTTTGGATATGGGAGTGGATGAAAGTGATTTCACGCTTATGAAACAAAAAAGGCATATCGCTTTCTTAATCTCAGATATGGCTGCCGGCGGTGCGCAGCGCGTAGCGTCAATTCTTTGCACCCATTGGGCAAAACAAGGACATAAAGTCACACTTCTTACTTTTGCACCGGAAAATGGGCACTCTTTTTATCCACTTCCCCCAGACGTGACACTTAAGAACCTGGATCTATCAGGCGGCAGCAATAATATCTGGAAAACCATTCCGGCCAATATAAAGCGCATTCGCACTCTGCGCCGTGTTTATAAAGACATCGCGCCGGATATGCTGATCGCTTTTATGCCGGAAGGAAATATTTTAGGTCTTCTGTCAACGCGCTTTATGAATGATCTTCCGGTTTTCGTCTCAGAGCGTTCAGAACCGCGTATTATCCCAAAACAGAAAATATGGCGTCTTTTACGCCGTATCGCCTATCCTTTTGCCGACGCTGTTATTTGCCAGACACCGCGGGCCGCCGCCTTTTTCACATGGCACAAACATGCCATTGCCCTGCCCAACCCTGTTTCGCCGCCGTCTTTAGAGGCTATCCCTGAAAACTGGGCACCGCCTGAAAAATTTATTGTAGCGCTTGGCCGCCTGGGAGCGGAAAAAGGTAAAGATCTTTTGATAAAGGCTTTTGCAGATATAAGCGAAGAGTTCCCCGATCATCACCTTGTCCTTATTGGTGATGGAGAAGATAAAGCACTTCTTAAAAATCATATTCACAGGAGAAATTTAAAAGAGCGTGTACACCTGATCGGCGAACATAAACATCCTTTTTCAATTGCGCAGCGTGCAGATCTTTATGTGATGCCGTCTTATTTTGAAGGCTTTCCCAACGCTCTTTGTGAAGCCATGATATGCGGCCTGCCGGTCATCGCCTCTCATGGCGCAGCGGGCGCGCTGGATTTTATCCGGGATGGTGAAAACGCTCTTTTATTTGAAACAGGGTCCAGTGATCATCTGGTGGAAAAAATGCGCGCGCTTTTGACTGATCGAGAACAGGCACAAGCCCTGGGCGAGCAAGCAAAGAAAGTGAAGGGCATTCTTGATCCTGAAAAGATATGCAGGCAATGGGATGAAGAAATTGAAAAACTCTCATCTAAGCGCATCTAAAAGCGCATTAAACTCTTTTAAAATACGTTCTTTTTTAAAATGATCCGGCAATAAAGTTTTTTTAGGCCGATCGCCTGTATATGGAATGACACGCTCCATTTCTTTTAAAAAGGCACTCATATCATTCACGATTCTTAAATCCCCACCCTGTGTATATGCCTCAATTTCATGAATTCCGCCGGATTCGCGGGTAGCAATAACAGGTGTGCCACAGGCAAGGCTTTCCAAAACGACATTCGGTAATCCCTCATAGCGTGACGGCAACAAGAAACAATCTGCACATTCATAGTAGGGTGCCGCCTTATCCACCCTGCCGAAAAGCTCAATCTTTTTTTCAAGCCCTAGCTCTTTAATAAGTTCTTCAAGAGTATCGCGATCAGGACCTTCGCCTAAAATTGTAAGATGCCAGTCAGAGGATATATTGAGATCTGCACAGGCTTTTATGAGCCGGTCAAATCCTTTTTGATGAACAAGCCGGCCGCACGCCAGAAAATTCACAATACCCGTATCCGCCTTCTCAAAAGCTGCTTGTTCTATATCAGACTGAAGAGAGGCAACATCAACAGGGTTATGAAGGACTTTAAACTTTGATGTCTGTTTTAAAAATTGTGATAGCTCGTCTAAAATAATCTGACTTGGGCTCAGCACAATATCCGCGCGGGGAAAAAGTGTACAATATAAAAATTTGATAAGGACTCCGGCCACGCCGTACTTATCCAGAAGATAAGATGGGGTAATTGCTTCGCGGACAATATATTTTGCCTTTGGCAGAAAAAAAGAAAGAAATAAAACCGCGAAATTCATATGCGGCAAAGTAGAGACAATGATATCCGGCTTAACCCCCTTTATCTTTTGGTAAAGCGGCCATAGCGACCACAAGACAGACGGACGGTTCAGGCGTTCATACTGCACATTTTTCGTTATCATGCTTTTGAGCGGCCCGTCCCCGGAAATACTTAGGAAAACACTTTCATAACGCGTATGATCAATGCCGCCGGCATATGTCAGTAACATGCGCTCAGCACCACCCGCGACCAAAGACGGTAAAACAAAAAGGACTTTTGGACGGCTTTTATGCTGCATCATTCTTTTAAGTGTCTGTGAGACCTATAAATTCTTTTCTGTTTCCATGAACATCAATTATTTGTAAAACACAAGAATGTTGTGGCGCGCCCCGTTGTTTTTCTTTGGACTTTTATGTCTTGGCTATCTGCCGATCCTGATCAACAGCTTTGGCATGGCAGATGATTTCGATCTTCTGACCCTGTACTGGGAAAAACACACACAAATACCGGTCTGGCTCGGTTCTATGCGCCCGCTCGGGGGGCTTCAGGCTGAAGTGGGATATATCCTCACAAATGCTTCTTTTGAATATTTTTGGGCTATAAGACTTTTACATCTTTTGATGCTGGCCCTTTTTTGCTGCTTCTTTTTCTATGCCCTGCAAAAAATTGATATCCTGCGTATCCCCGCCTTTTGCATCAGCCTGATTGTAGCCTTATCGCCCTCCATTCAAGTCGTGGCAGGATTTTCAATTGTCGGGTTTTTCCCCCTTGGCGGTATTGCGGGCGTAATCGCTTTCCTACTTGCCCGGCATTTTATTGAAGCCCCCAAACAAAGAGTTTTTTCTCTCATCGGCTGCTGGATAATTTTAATCGCAGGCCTTTGTATATACCAGATTTACCCGTTTATCTTTTGGGCGCTTGTATTGGCAGAGCTTTTACAGCAAAAAAAATCACCGCAGGACCAATTTAAAAGACTGTTTCAATATGGCCTGATCTTTGGCGCCGGACTTATTTTCTATTACAGCTTTGCAGGTATTCTTTTGCCGGCCCTGCTTGAGTATGACATCGCAGAGCGTACTGGCCTGACGGACAATCCCCTTTATAATCTCGCCTACTTTATCCTGCGCCCGCTGCGCGATTGCCTGAATTTATTCATGCTCTCACATTACGGCCCGCTTCTCTCGGCTGAAAATTACTGGAGCTTTATCCCCTATTATATAAGCGCTCTTGCCGTTGGGCTTTTTATTCTTTTGGGGCTGAACAGATATTATAAAAATTTTACAGCGCTTCACAAAATTATCACTGCTGGTTTTATATTCGGCATTTTAATTTTAAGTTACTTGCCAAACATCGTCATCGATATGCTGTTTACCCCGTACCGCACGCAATATGCGCTGTTTTCCTGCACTCTTGTTCTTTTATACTTCGCTCTCACAAGCTGGACGCAATATGCGCAAAAAGCACTCATTGGCTTAACAGTTATTTTTCTGGCCGTATGCATCTACAACACCAAGACATGGATCGTCGATCAGCGTAAAGCGGAATGGGATCTTGTCCTCGCCAAAACCGCTGAAGCTGTCGAAACAAAGCAAAACAGGATCTTTGTTATCCTGCCCGACCAGGATTTGATTGCCCGCAAAACAGTTTATTACAGCGAATTTGGCAGTATGGTCAGCATGACTGACAGGGGTGTACAGATGACCCAGGTGGCTTTGCGGACACTTGGCCAGGATGAAACAGAATACACAATTGAACAAGGCCGCTTTCCGGCCGGTCAAACCCCTTCAAATAGAAGTTTTAAAATAGATATGAGAGAGCTATATTAGCCGCGTTATGAGCGAAAGACCTTCTAAACCCGTTCTGGCCCTTATCCTGCCTTGTTTTAACGAGGCCGACGTTTTATCCGAAACGGTCAAACGTTTAAGTGCCGTGCGTGCAGATATGATCCGGGATGATCTGATCGATTCGTCCAGCTTTATTTATTTTGTCGATGACGGCAGCAAGGACGGCACCTGGGATCAGATTCAATCATTCCATAAAGATCACTCTCATGTAAAAGGCTTGAAGCTATCCCGCAATTTTGGGCATCAAAACGCACTTTATGCAGGCCTATCAGAGCTACAGGATAAAGCGGATATTTTTATCACCATGGATGCGGATTTGCAGCATGATGAAACCGCGCTGCCTGAGTTTGTCAAAAAATATCAGAGCGGCGCGGATATCGTCTTTGGCGTGCGCGACAGCCGAAACACAGACTCTTTTTTGAAAAAATTCACAGCCCTTTTCTTTTATAACCTGATGCATGTCATGGGCGTAAAAATCATAAAAAACCATGCAGATTACCGCCTGACCTCGGCAAAAGCGCTCAAGGCCTTTTTAGATTATCCGGAAGTGAATTTATTTTTACGTGGCCTGTTTGCCGATCTTGGCTTTAAGACCGCCGAAGTACATTTCACTGTCAAAGACAGATTTGCAGGCGATTCCAAATATTGCTGGTATTCCATGTTTTCCTTTGCGTTCAAGGGTATTACGGCCTTTAGTACGGCGCCTTTGCGCTTTGTCACCATTACCGGCTTTTTGATATTTCTCTTTAGCGCAGGCATGGGCTTTTATGTGTTTGCATCCGCGATTTTAACTGAAAATATTGCACCCGGCTGGGCCTCAACTGTTTTACCAATTTACTTTCTGGGTGGTATACAGATTATTTGTATTGGCATTCTCGGTGAATATATTGCCCGTATTTACATGGAAGCTAAAAACCGGCCGCGCTATATCAAACAAACGGAGCTGGAGTAAATATGGATAAAGTCGAACAGCAGCGCGCGCATTTTGAATCCATTTCAGAATATTATTTTGAGCAGCGCCAGAATAAAAATCACCTTTTGTTAAAAGATTTAATCTGGCAGGAGTTTTTCAAAGATAAATCATATTTAAAAAATGATGACTTCAAAATTTTGGAACCGATGTGTGGCTATGCTGAAGGCAAAAAAATTCTTGAAAAATATCTGGACCTCACAGGTGAGTATACCGGCTTTGATTACAGCGATACGCTGATTGAAAAGGTCAAACAGCAAGACCCGGATCTGAATGTCTATGTCCAGGACATCACCACCTACAGCCCGCAGGATACATACGATATCATGATCCTGATTGGCGGACTTCACCATGTTTACCGCCATACAGAGCATGTTATTCAGCTTTTAAACAAAGCGCTGAAACCGGGCGGATATCTGATCAATTTTGAACCCACGCATGATAACCCGCTTTACGCTTATGTCAGAAAACAGATCTATAATAAGAATGATCTCTTTGATGAGGACACGGAAGAAGGGTTTCCGTTAAAAAGCCTGAACGGTTTCTTTCAACAAAACGGATTTGAAATTAAAGATCAAATCTACCCCGGCCTTTTATCTTACATCATGTATTATAACCCCGATGCGTTTCCGGCGCTGAATATTGGCGGCACGCGCATGGTCAAATCTGTCTTTGCGCTGGATAAGCTCTTTATGCGGAACTGGATCGGGCGGAAATTTTCCTGGGCCACGCTCACCTTGTGGCAAAAAACCTCAGAGTGTCAGATAGACCAGGCACACACCGAGGATCACAAGGCCGTAGCCTAAAATATTGACCCTTGAAATATGCTCCCGCAAGGAAAAATGACCAATTAGGCTATTGGACATGATCAGCAAGCCTGTCGTGATCGGGATTGCAATAGAGAGCGGCAACAGCTTGATGAGAATCAATAAAAATAAAAACCCGGCAATTTGAAAAATGAGCCCAGCCATAAAGCGCGCAGACCATAGATTCGGCGCGCATTTCAGCAAATAATTCGCCGTACTGTTGGCTAGCACATAGACCGCCAAAATCATTCCTATCTGAAAGCCAAGACCCATTGAAAGACCATAGCAAAAACTGCTAGACCCTTAAAGATTATAAAAACCTGAAAGGCCTTATACGTGTCCGCTTCCTGCCCGCTTTGCAGCACTGTTTGTGAAAAGCCGCTCTTTATGAAAGAGAAAGTACCCTATTACGCCTGCAATGCTTGCGGGTTCACATTTTCTAAACCAGCAGAGAATGCGAATTTCCCGGACTCTTTAGAGAGCTATGAAGTCTCTTACATTGATTATTTTGAAAACAGTCCGGCGGATCTCAAAAATCATCAAAATCTTTTGAACTGGATGGAAAAAATTACACCTACGCAATCCAAAACAGTTTTAGATATCGGCGCCGGCAGCGGCAAATGGGTGCGGTTTTTAAACACTCAAAACATTCAAGCAAGCGGTCTTGAACCCGCACAATATTTATATGATTATTTCCTAAAAGAAGATAAAGATTATTTTACGCACGCAACAACTACAGAATTTCTTGAAAAGCACCCGGGTCAAACCTTCGATATCATTACCTGCTTTGATGTCTTAGAGCATATCGGCGATCCGCAAAATTTTCTAAAAGACATTGAAACGCTTTTAAAGCCCGGCGGATATTTGTTTTTATCCCTGCCCGATGCAGGAAGCTTCCTGCCCAAAACTATCGGCAAACACTGGCATCACTATAACAAATATCACATGTCTTTCTTTTCACATGAGCGTTTATCTGCTCTCTGCCGGTCTTTGGGCTTTGAAGAAAAATGCTTTGCCCGCCGCGGACGTGTGCAATCGGCCGGGTATATCGTACGCTATTTCTTTGATTTTGTGCTTGGCAGGCAAACAGGGCATGGCTTTTCTGCGCTCAACACTTTATACATACCGGTAAATTTCTTTGATACGATGTATATAGGATTTCAAAAAACGGGATAAAAAAATGGGCAAGCCGGCAGAGAATATTCAGGATCAAACCATTAATGACTTTGGTGAACAATGGAACTATGACAGCGTCAATGACGGCTTTTATGCTTCCGTTGATCTTTTACAGGATATGCTCGGGCCCCTCATGGAGGCCAAAGATTTTAAAGGATCAAAAATAGCAGATATCGGCAGTGGCACCGGACGCATTGTGAAAATGCTACTTGAAGCACGTGCAGCGCATGTCACAGCCGTGGAGCCTTCGGACGCTGCAAATGCCATCCCTGAAAATCTTGCAGCCCATGAAGGCAAGTTTGATATCATTCACGGGCGCGGGGAGAAAGTTCCCGGCGATTCCAGTTATGATTTTGTCACCAATATCGGTGTTATTCCCTTTATTCCGGAGCCCAAACCTGTGATGGACGCAAGCTTTAACGCCCTAAAACCCGGCGGCAAAGTCATTGTCTGGATGTATTCCAAAGAGGGGATTGGCCTGTACCGCATTTTACTCACCGCTTTACGCTCTTTTACAACAAAATTACCGCATGCGGTGCTGTCTGCTCTGTGCTCTTTTTTGAACATCTTTCTCACCGCCTACATCTATCTGTGTAAAATTCTGCCGCTGCCGATGAAAGATTATATGGTGAACACCCTTGGCCGTGTCTCCTGGCAAAAACGTAAGCTGACTATTTACGATCAGCTTAACCCTTCTTATGTGCGTTTTTACACACGCGAAGAGACAGAAGACCTCTTTAAAAATTCAGGCTTTGAAAACATCCAGATTCATCACCGGCGCGGCTATAGCTGGAGCATTGTCGCACAAAAACCGGCAAATTAAATGCTGAAACACCGCGCCTTCATCAATATTGCCCTGATAAGTCTATATCTCACGCTGACCCTATATGGTATTTATCAAATCAAACTTGCCGGTTTTCATGAGCTTATTTTCTATGTTGGTTTTGCATCTTATGTGGCTAGTTATGGCGTCTGGATTGTTTTTATGAAACTCAATCCACTGTCCAAAGCCTATGCCATTGCGGCAGGCAGCTTGATTATCGCGACACAGATTATTGATTATTTTGTATTAAATATGCCGTTTGCCTCATTGCAGATGATCGGCATTACGCTCATCTTTATCGGCATTCTCCTTATTCATCAGGAAGCGCGGCGCATTTCGGATAAAGGCGTGTTCTGAAGACGCTTCATCCAATTATAGCTGGATATAATCATCTTCTTTAAATCATCATGCTTTGGCGTCCAGTTTAAATAGGCTTTCATTTGATCGACATTTGCTATCAATGCAGCCGGATCGCCCGCGCGGCGCGGCGCCTCAATGACATTTAAATCAATGCCTAAAACCTCCTGCGCCGTATCAACGACCTCCCGCACGCTATAACCGCGCCCATAGCCGCAATTCAGTGTCACAGAGTCTTTTCCTTCTTGAAGATATTCAAGTGCGGCAATATGCGCAGTCGCAAGATCGCTGACATGAATATAATCTCTGACTGCCGTACCGTCCGGCGTATCATAATCCGTGCCAAAAATCTGAAACTTTTCATGTTGACCGATCGCCGTTTCCGCAATCATGCGTACAAGTGATTGTGTCTTATTCATCTGGCCCGTGCGCCCTTTGGAATCACAGCCCGCGACATTAAAATAACGCAAATTCACATGTCTTAGACCCGATTCCCGCACCAGCTTTTCTCCTTCAAGCTTCGTTTCTCCGTACGGATTAATCGGGTTTTCCGGTGTGTTTTCATCAATAATAGTCATCTCCGGTTGCCCGTACACAGCCGCCGAAGAAGAAAACAAGACATTCTCAACATCACGGGCTTTGCATGTTTCCAGGAACGTTTTCATCTTATGGACATTGGTTTCAAAATACCGCGCCGGACATTCAACAGATTCAGGCACAGAGACCAGCGCCGCCATATGAATGACAGAGCAAATATCGTGCGTTTTTAAAATCTCACTGACGCAAGCCGTATCGGCAATATCCCCCTGCACAAAAATTTCATCCCCGGCCAGCTCCGCATGGCCGGAAGATAGATCATCCAGGATAACCGGCACATAGCCGTTTTCGCGCAGTGCTAAAACAATATGGCTGCCGATATATCCGGCGCCGCCTGTCACCAATATGTTTTTACGTTTCGTCATAAGAAAAGAGCATCTTTCATAACCGGGCTTACTATAGATAAGAATATAATTATAGTATAGATAAGTATGACCTTTTTTAAAGACTGCAAAGAACTGACAGGCATCTTGATCTGTCTTGGTGCGGCTGTAATTTTTGGATTATACCCTCCGGCGGCAAGAGGAGTGTATCAAGATGGCGGAAATATCGTTTTTGTTATTCTGGTGACAACCTTTTGCCGGTTTGCCGGATTATATCTTTTTGCCTTACTCAAAAATTTAAAACCGTTTGATTCTTTTACCGAATATAAAACCAGCCTCTATGCCGGAATATTTCAGGCACTTAGCATTATCGGCATTTTAGGCGGATCATTTTTTATGCCGGGCGCCGTTGTCATCATCATCATGTTCACATACAGCCTGATGCTGCTTTTATTTTCGGCCTGGCGTCGGGAGATAACATTAAACGCCGTCAATATTCTTTCAACGCTCGCAGCTCTTGCCGGGCTGGGAATGGTTTTAAATATAGGCCAGCACGGCATTGCTTATCCCCTTATCGGCATTGCACTTGCCTTTATGGCTGCGATTGCGACTTTTGCGCGCTCTTATATTTTCGGTCAACAAAGCAAATCCAGGCACCCGATTGTGACTGGGGTAGAAACTTTCTTCGTTGCATTTATGCTGCTTTTACTTCTGTTGCTTTGGGACATGCCTGTTTTGCCTGAAACACAATCCGGATATCTTATGATGGCTGTTTGCGCGCTGGCTCTCACGGTCGGCAGCTTTGGGATGTTTTATGGCATTGCTTATCTTGGCGCTTATAAATTCAGCATGATCATGAAGCTAGAGCCTGTTTTCACAACACTCTTCGGAATTATGCTGATCGGCGACTTTTTGACGACGGGACAATATATCGGCATTGCCATTATCCTTTTTAGCCTGTTTTCTCTGCAGCTTTTCGATAAACAGAAATAAGATTTTACACATAAGTAATAACAAGGCTTTACGCCTCTTAAAAAGAGCCTATATGCTTTTAGAGACATGGATTCCTTAACTCAAATGGCGCTTGGCGCCGCTGTTGGAAGCGCGGTTGCCGGACGCCGTTACGGGCGCAAAGCCGCCTTAATGGGCGCTGTGGTTGGGACAATTCCGGACCTTGATGTGTTTGTCCCGCTTGGCGATCCTGTCTCTGACTTCACCTATCACCGTGCTTTTACACATTCAATCCTGTTTTGCGTACTTGCAACGCCGCTTCTTTCGTTCCTCTTTTCAAAGATCAAATGGTTTGGGGCAAGTTTTAAAGATAAAACGCTTCATGCGGCGCTACTTTTAATTCTCCTTACGCATATTTTTCTGGATGCGCTGACAATTTACGGCACACAGATATTCTGGCCGCTGCCCGCACCGCCTTCAGGCGCAGGGTCCATTTTCATTATTGATCCGCTTTATACGCTTCCACTTATAGCCGGTCTTTTGGGATTTTTAATTTTCAAATCCCACCGCACGAATACACTAACACTTCTCATAACAACCCTATATCTGCTTTGGGGATTAGGCGCACAGCATCATGTTCAGAATATCACACAAGCAGACCTGCAAAGTCCGCCTGAAAAAATACTTGTGCAAACCACGCCATTTAACTCTCTGCTTTGGCGTGTTTTGATCATGGAAGAAGATCAATACAAGGTCGGGTATTATTCACTCTTTGATGAAGATAAAAACATCGCCTTTAAAACCTATCCAAGAGCGCCAGAACTTTTAGATCAGATCAAAGGCAGTTTTGCCGTCCGGCGTCTGCAATGGTTTTCCAAAGGCTTTTACGGTGTTGAAGAACAAGGCGGCATCGTCATTATACGGGACTTACGCATGGGGCTGGAGCCGGACCAATATGTATTTTCCTTTGCTGTCGGCGCGCGTCAAAGCCCTCAAATCGCTGAAATTCCAAATTATATGGTGCGCTCAGAGCGTGATATGTCCCGCCTGTCCAAGCTATGGGCCCGCATCTGGGATGAAGATGTGATATTTTAAGTGGCGGACAGAGCGGGATTCGAACCCCACATGCCGCGCTTGCGCGGCATGAATATTTAAAGACCGCGGGTTCGCCTCACCGTGCCTGTTGTACACCTTTACTGTTATCAACCTTTAAAGTGGCGGACAGAGCGGGATTCGAACCCGCGAGGGGTTGCCCCCAACACGCTTTCCAGGCGTGCGCCTTAAGCCGCTCGGCCATCTGTCCGTTAAGTTTTCTTATATTTTGCACAGCAAAATTTAGAAAACATTACGCCCGCCATAGCCTTGGCGACGGCGGGCAAGCATTAAAAACAGGGCCTTGATATCAAATGCGCCCGGTCAGATCAAGAACCGTCTCGGTCAGGATTTTGAGGTCTTCCTCCCTTGAAAACCGGTGATCCCCGCTCTCGGACAGCAAAACCTCCACATCCCCGCCTGTAATGGCGTTTTTGATGCGGTGCGCGGTTTGCCAGGGCACATCCTCATCTTTCATGCCTTGTAAAAGCCGCACCGGGATATCGATCGCGATGTCCCCCTCTAAAAGACTATTTGCCCGCCCATCTTCCAATAATGCTTTTGTGAACATATAAGGCTCATCGGAGTAGTCATTCGGCTCTTCAAAATAGCCTTGTTCCTCTAAATCTTTTTTATTTTGACCGGTGAGCCTGTCTTCAATCCAGCCTGTAAAATCCGGCGCGGCGGCAATACCGACCAGCGCCTTTATACGATCAGGACGTTTCAATGCGCAGAGAAGCGCAATCCACCCGCCCATGGACGAGCCCACCAAAATCACATCGCCCTTTGTGTGATGGTCAATCATATGCAACGTGTCTTCGGCCCAGCTTGAAATCGTTCCGTCTTTAAACACTCCGCCGGAAATACCATGCCCGCCATAATCAAAGCGTAAAAACCCAAACCCTTTTTCCTGTGCAAGCGCTTCAAGATGCAGCGCCTTGGTCCCTTCCATATCGGACCTGTACCCGCCCAGAAAAATAACTGTCGGCGCATCGCCATCCACCTGCATATAAGCCAGATCATAGCCGTTTGGACCGTTTGTTTTTTGTACATTCATCTTTGAAAAATCCTTTGCTGCAATAGCGCGCCTAGCTTACAGTAGAGGGCCATGACAAAACAACCTGTGATTTTGCAGATAATCCCTGAACTCAGCGCCGGCGGCGCCGAGCAGGGCTGTATTGATATCGCCGCAGAGCTCGTCCGTGCAGGCAGCCGCGCGATTGTTGCATCCAATGGAGGCACGCGCATCCATGAGCTCGCGCGCGCAGGCGCAGAACATATCAATCTCCCGGTTCATTCCAAAAACCCGGTGACGATGTATAAGAATATCAAACGCCTGCGCAAAGTGATTGAAGACAGCGGCGTGGATATCGTGCATGTGCGCTCCCGCGCGCCTGCCTGGTCGGCCTTAAGGGCCTGCAAAGGCACGCAGGCCGTTTTCATGACAACCTGCCATGCGCCCTATAATATCTCCGGGCGCGCCAAAAGGTTTTACAATTCAGCCATTGCCAAAGGTAAACGCGTGATTGCGATCTCCAATTACGTTGCGGAGTATCTCAAGAAAAATTACAAAATCGATCCGCGTGATATTCGCGTCATTCATCGTGGTATTGCCCTTGAAAAATTCCACCCGACCGCCGTCAAAGCCACGCAACTTATTCAGCTGACCAATGACTGGCGAATCCCGGACGGCGCGCCTGTTGTCATGATGCCGGGACGGCTTACGCGCTGGAAAGGCCATCATGTACTGATTGATGCAATGACCCGTCTGGATCGTAAAGATGTTGTCTGCGTTATGATCGGCTCTGATCAGGGGCGCAGCGCGTACCGCGAAGAGCTTGAAAAAGCCATCACGGAAAAAGGTCTTGAAGGGCGCGTGCGCATTGTCGATCACTGTAACGATATGCCCGCCGCCTATATGCTGGCCACGATTGTCGTTTCCGCCTCCACCGACCCGGAAGGATTTGGCCGCATCCCTGTGGAAGCGCAGGCCATGGGACGCCCCATTGTTGCGACCGACCATGGCGGCGCACAGGAAACCATTTTGCGCGGAGAAACAGGCTGGCTGGTCCCGCCAAATGATCCGGCAGCCTTATGCGCAGCCATCCGCGAAGCACTTCAGTTAAAACCGCAACAGCGCGCTGTGCTGGCGACCCGCGCCATGAATCATGTCGCGCAGAATTTCACCCGCGAGAAAATGGCTGATGAAACACTCAATGTCTATGCCGAACTTCTCGAAGAAAAATACGGGCGCGATCTGCCGCGCGCAGGCGCCCTTAAAGACGCTGCAGAATAGTGAGCACGCCCGGACATATTCTTGTCATTAAACTTGGCGCGCTGGGTGATTTTATTCAGGCGCTCGGACCCATGAAAGCGATCCGCACCCATCACCCGCAGGCGCATATCACGCTCCTGACAACAAAACCGTTTCAGGCTTTAGCTGAAAAATCCGGTTACTTTAACGCTATTCACCTGGACACGCGGCCAAAATTTTATCAGCTCTCCAAATGGTGTGCGCTAAGGACATTTTTAAATGACGGACAATTTACCCGCATTTACGATCTTCAGAATAATGACCGGACAGGTTTTTATTTTAAGCTTTTAAAATCCCCAAAACCTGACTGGGTCGGCGTTGCCAAGGGCGCGTCTCACCGCAATACTTCCTCTGAGCGCACCAAGGGCCTTGCCTTTCACGGCCATGTCCAAACGCTTGGACTGGCAGGCATAAACAATATAGAGATTGATCCGATGGACTGGCTGAAAGGGAATCTCTCCGGTTTTGGCCTGACGCTTCCTTACATCCTGATCGTCCCGGGCAGCGCGCCGTCACGCCCGCTCAAACGCTGGCCGCATTACGCCGCGCTGTGCCAAAAAATTACAGGTGACGGGTATCAGCCCGTTCTGATCGGCACGCAGGATGAAGCAGATGTTACCGCGCAGATAAAGCAAGCTTGTCCGCAATCGCTCGACCTAACAGGTAAAACAGCCTTATTTGATCTTCCGGATCTGGCCCGCGGGGCCGACGCATGTGTAACCAATGATACAGGCCCTGCCCATATGATCGCGCCGACAGGATGCAAGACACTTGTCCTGTTTTCAGATGACAGCAACCCTGTGCGCCATGCCCCTTTAGGACCGCATGTTAAAACGATTCAAAAAAATGATCTGAACGACCTGTCCCCTGAAGAGGTTTATGCAACCTTATCTTCATTTACCGGCGGGCCGTAAGTATTACAGAGCAAATCAATCACCGCATCAGCATGGCTTACGCGAAAGCTATAGTAAATTGTTTGTGCATCCCGGCGCGTGGTCACAAGCTCATCACGGCGAAGACGGGCAAGATGCTGCGACAAGGCGGACTGGCTAAGCCCGACCAGCTTTTCAAGCTCGGTCACATTCTTTTCCCCGTTTGCACGCAAGATACATAAAATCAATAAACGGCTTTCATTGGAAAGGGCTTTGAGCAAGACAGATGCCTGCTCCAAAGACCCTGAACAGATCTGGGTCATCATCATTTACTCCCTGTTATATATTTTTTTCTTTATTACTTAGACCCAATATACCTCAAAAACGGGCCTCAGAAAAGCAAAACCGGATTTATTGTCCGGTTTTCTGGGGAAGGCGCCCAAGAAGCCTTTGTGCGAGAGGGTCGGGTAAAATACCGATCAACCAGGAAAAGAAATGAATTGGCAGCGGGAAACAAATCCGGCTTTTATCTTTTTCAAGACCGCGTTTGATAATGTGCGCCGCTTTTTGTGTTTCCACCAGAAACGGCATCGGAAAATCATTCACATCTGTCATACGTGATACAACAAAGCCGGGGCATACGACATTCACTTGCACGCCCGTATGGCGGATACTGCCGCGCAAAGATTCGCCGTAAAACCGTACTGCACCTTTGGATGCACTGTAAGATGGTGCGCCCGGCCAGCCCCGAAACCCTGCAAGCGAACTGATAATCGCAATCTGCCCGCGCCCGCGGGAAATCATCTTGTCTAAAACAGGATCAATCGTATTCAGAACACCGGTTAGATTTACATCAAAAATTCTGCGTGCCTGGGAAACAGGTTCGCCATGTGCATGACCGCCACTGCCTCCACCAATCCCTGCATTGGCGATCACAAGATCAAGCGGATGTTCTTCATCCATTTCTTTGATCCATGACTCCATCTCATCTTGCTTTGTGACATCCAGAATTTTTGCCTCAACCTGCGCACCCTTGCTTTCAAGTTTTTGACGTGCCCCTTCAAGCCGCGCTGTATCCCTGCCGGTGATTGCCAAAAAAATATCCGGCCCGGCATATTCAAGGGCCAAAGCTTCGCCAATCCCGCTGCTGGCCCCGGTAATCAATATGTTCTTTGGATTTTTCATGCGCCCTAACTTTGCATTGCGCAGCGGCAAAGACAAGGTACAATAGCCCCATGGATATCACCGGGATACAGCGCCGCGGCCTGATGTATGTGCTCTCTTCTCCCTCGGGCGCCGGGAAAACCACCATTACGCGCGCCCTTTTAAAGGAAAATGAAAATCTGGAAATTTCTATTTCGGCGACCACCCGCCCGCGCCGCGCAGGCGAAGTGCACGGGCAGGATTATTTTTTCGTCGACATTCAGGAATTTAACGAGATGGTCGATAATGGCGAGCTTTTAGAGCACGCCAAAGTGTTTGATCATTATTACGGCACGCCGCGCGGACCTGTCGAAAAAGCTCTCGAACAGGGCCGTGATGTGATCTTCGATATTGACTGGCAGGGCACGCAGCAACTCCGCGAAATGGCGCGTGATGATCTCGTCACCGTCTTTATTCTTCCCCCGTCCGCGCGGGAACTTGAACAACGCCTTCGAGGGCGCGCGGAACAAACCTTGGAAACCGATGCGCAAATTCGCGGACGCATGGAAAAAGCCTCTGATGAAGTCACCCATTATTCCGAATATGATTATGTGTTGATCAATACCGATATCGATAAGGCGATTGCACAGGCCCAGTTGATTTTAGATGCGGAGCGCCTGAAACGCCCGCGTCTTGTCGGTCTCAATGATTTTGTCCGGGGCCTTAAAGACGGGCTTTAGCCAGCTTTATAAAATCATCCACGCTCAATTCTTCCGCGCGTTTCGTTTCATCCAACCCGCAATCCTCAAAAAGATCGGCATAGTCTTTCAAAGAGGAGCGGATCATCTTACGCCTCTGCCCAAAGGCTGCTTCCGTGATTTTCTCGACTGCCTTAAAAGCAGGCGCATCTTGTTCTTTTTCCTTTGGCACAAACTGGACAACAGAGGATGTGACTTTTGGGGCAGGTGTAAAAGCAGCAGGCGGCAGGTCAAAACAGATTTTTGTCTCACACAGCCATTGCGAAAGAACAGAGAGACGTCCGTAAGATTTTGTTTTTACCTGCGCTGTAATGCGCTGCGCGACTTCCTTTTGAAACATCAGCGTCATAGAGCGCACACGGCCCGGATGATCATATATCATCTCCAGCCATTGAATCAGTAAAGGCGTTGCGATGTTGTAAGGCAGGTTGGCGGCAACCGCGATCTGACCTGTTTTGGCCAAAGGTAAAAGGTCTGCTTTAAGCGCATCTGCCTCAACAATATCTAGCCGCCCTTGTGCAGCTTCTTTTAAGTCTTGAAGCGCCTCTACCGCGCGCGGGTCAAATTCAATCGCTGTGATATGGGCTGCGTCACTCTTCACCAGCGCGCGGGTCAGTCCGCCCGGGCCGGGCCCGATTTCAAAGACATGCACGCCCGAGAGATCACCGGCTTGGCGGGCGATTTTTTCTGTCAGGTTAAGATCGAGAAGAAAATTCTGTCCCAGCTTTTTTTCTGCGCGCAAATCATGCGCGGCGATCACATCGCGCAGCGGCGGCAAATCATCCACGGCGGTCAATATAGGCTGCTGCCTTTAGATCGGAAAGGTAACGGCGCTGCACACGGTCAAGACGTTCCAGGCCGATCTGATTCATCAACACATCTTGCTGGGGAAATGTCTCTTCGGAAATCACGCGTTTTTCGCGCAGCAAAAGAATATGATATCCAAGTGTTGATTTGACAGGATCGCTCACCTGACCGGGGCCGAGTGTTGCCAGTTTATCATTCAACTTATCTTCAAGCTGGCCTTCCTGTATCCAGCCGATCATCCCGCCTGTTTCAGCGGCGCCCGGCGCTTTTGAAAACTGGGCAGCGACAGCCGGGAACGGCGCTTTATTCTGCCTGATTTCCCGGACAAGCTGCACGGCCAGATCCCGGATTTCTTTTTCTTTTTTGGCCTCTTCAATCGGCAGGAAAATTTCAGCTGTGAGATATTCTGTCTTGCCGACATTCTGGCGCATCCGGTTCATACGCGCTTCGACATCATTGGCCGAGACCCGCACGCGCGGGCGCAAAACTTCCCGCACCACTTTCGTCCAGGCGATTTGTGCGCGGATTTGCCGTTCCAGTGTAGCTTTATTCACGCCTTGCTGGCGCATAATATCTGTAAATTGTTCCACGCTGAATTTATTTTGATCGGCAATGGTTTTAAAGCCACTTGCTACTTCTTCATCTGTTACATCCAGATCATTGCGTGCAGCTTCCTGTAATTTAAGCTGTTCTTCAATCAGGGAATCAACCACCTGCGGTTCAACCCGTGCACGCACATCTTTTGAATTGGGCAGGCCGGAGGAGGCAATAATCATCCGCATCCGATCTTCCACATCTGCATGAGAAACCGCATCTTCATTAACAATGGCCGCAATGCGCATATCGCGTGCCTGCGCCGGAAGAACGGCCAGACAGATGAAGCAGATACTCATGAACCCAAAGAGATATTTCATAAGGATATAAATAGCCTAAACAGCCTCTGCCTGCCAAGGGCAGGATTAAGGCAATTTTATGCGGCCTTTTTGCCGTGAAAGCGCCCGCCCGGCTTAAAGCGGGCCAGATATGTGGGCAAAATGGTTGATAAAGCTGTGGATTCCACGCCCAGATCCGCCAGTGTCAGCGCACCTTCTGCCACGACATTATCGGTTTTCAGCGATACAACCTGGTCGGCCGTCAGCAAAGGCGTGGGCATAAACGCATTCATCACCGCGCCCTGAAATTTCGCCAGCCCCCAGGGCAGGGAAATCAGCGCGCGCCGCCGCGCCGTTTGTTCAAATAACGTTTCATAAATTTCTTTAAAGCTCAGTATATCCGGCCCGCCAAGTTCGTAAATTTTACCTTGCGGGTTTTGATCACCGATCGCCGCGCGGGTGAGCGCAGCCATTACCGCATCAGCGACATCACCAACATAAACCGGCTGAAACTTTGTCTGCCCGCCGCCGATCAAAGGCAGCGCCGGGGCGATCACAGCAAGCTTTGCAAACATGTTAAAGAAATTATCATCCGGGCCAAACACCACGCTTGGCCGTAAAATCGTGGCCTTTGGAAAGGCTTCTAAAACCGCCTGCTCTCCGGCCAGTTTGCTTTTCGCATATTTGGACTGGCTTTCGTCGGCGCCAAGTGCAGAGATATGAACAAAGCGGTCTACTTTTTCATCTGCGCACGCGCCTGCAATGCGGGCGGGCAATTCCGTATGAATTTTATCAAACCGGTTTGATTTTCCTTTTTCGAATAAAATCCCGATACAATTAACGACAAAATCACATCCTTGCACCGCTGCACGGACGGAACCTTCATCTTTGTAATCACAGGCAAACGGCACGATCTGCCCGACTGTTCCGGATGGCCGCAGATCATAAGCACGCTCGGGCACCCGGCTGGCGACTTTAATACGCACGCCCTGGCGGGCCAGTTCGCGCACAATCTGACGGCCGATAAAACCGGTCCCGCCGAAAATACAGGCTGTTCTGGAAGAGAGTGTCATGGCCAAAAATCCTTTAAATTTAGGGATATAGGCACGAAAAACGTGCTTTTTCATCCTCTTTTATGGCACAATAGAACCATGAGCTTTCCCATTCGAAAAGTCTTTTTTCTTCTCGGCGCTTTTTTCTGTGTGTTTTTAACCTTTGGCATAGGCACGCATGTCCGCGCCGCCATTGAAGATACGACAGAGGGGGCCTGGATTGATGAAAACCATCCGGTGATTATCGAAGTTTTCACTTCATCGAACTGCAGCGCCTGCATGATCGCCGACCGGATTTTATATGATATCGCCAAAAACCCGAATGTGATTGCGCTGAGTTGTCATGTAAAATACTGGGATGAAAATACGCTAAATAATCCAACAGGCCTGGAAGCCTGCACGTACCGGCAATGGGCCTATAAAAGCGCAGGCCGGATGGATAGTGCGGATATCAAAATCCCCTACACCGTCATTGACGGCGCAAATCAGATTAACAATAACCGCCTGCATGTCTTTTATGAGCGGCTTTTGGCCATACGCGAAAATGCGCTCTTTCATCCACTTTGGGTGGATTTACGCTGGGGGGCCAAAGACAAGGTCCTTGTAACACTTCCACAGGCGCCGCGCGGCTTTCGTATAGATTTACAGGATTCATTCAGTGTCTGGCTGATCCGCTATCAGGATTACATGATTCAAAAAGTCCGTGACGGGGATGACCAGGAACGTGTTTTACGTTTTTCAAATGTCGTGAAAAAAGCAAAGCATATTGCCAAATGGCATGGCGAATCCCGCACGATTGAAGTGGCTGTGCCCGAACCGCCGCAAGATAACGAACGCGGCGGCTATGTTGTCCTTATTCACGAAACAAACGGCTCTGATATTTATGCCGCCGGAAAATTAAGCGATTACCGCCTGCGCAAAAAACCGGAAGAAAAAGAAACCCAATCCGGAAAAGACTCAGAACAAATTGACTTAAATCCCTAGACCAAACAGCGTTTTATTTAGGCTAGGCGCAAGGAGCGAAGTGTACAAGTGGTACATGAGCGACGCAGCGACGCAGCAACGCAGCAACGCAGCATAAATAAAACGATGGCAGGTCTAAAGAGAATCCGCAGGCTGAATAAAACTATCAACAACACGTTTGTGTCCGGCTTTGTCAAAATTAATATCTATCTTTGATCCCTCAACATGGATCACCGTCCCCATCCCGAATTTGTCATGAAACACCCTATCGCCGCGGCCATAGCCCTGCTCTGAATGACTTTGCTCTGGCTGCACCCGCCGGGCGGTCTGAATATGACCTTCAAAGCCTTTTGAATCCCAGTGCGCGGAACGGCCCGGATCATAGAGCCCGCTTTCCACTTCCGCCTCGATATGATCTTCGGGCAACTCATCGACAAAACGTGATGGAATAGCGTTCACCCACTGCCCGTACATACGCCGGTTCGCCGCATAAGAGATATAAGACTTTTCGCGCGCGCGCGTAATCCCGACATAGGCAAGGCGGCGCTCTTCTTCCAGGCCCTTCATTCCGTTTTCATCCATGGTGCGCTGGGAAGGAAACAGCCCGTCTTCCCATCCAGGCAAAAACACGACATTAAATTCAAGACCTTTTGCACCATGCAAGGTCATCAGCGTGACGGCATCCAGCGCCGCGTTATTATTATTTTCAAGAACCAGCGCGACATGTTCTAAAAAGGCCGGAAGGCTTTCATATTCTTCCATCCCGCTTGTCAGTTCTTTGAGGTTTTCAAGACGGCCCGGCGCATCAGGAGATTTATCCGCCTTCCACATCGCCGTATACCCCGCCTCATCCAAAATCATACCGCACAGCTCGCCGTGATGCATGGTCGTGACCAGCGAGTGCCAGCGCTCAAAATCATCAATGAGTTTCATCAATGTGGTTTTAACCTTCGGGCGCAGCTCATCTGTTTGGGTCAGATCAAGCACTGCATCATACAGGCAAATCCCTTTACTGCGCGCATGGGTGTAAAGCGTTTGCACAGTCGCATCGCCAATACCGCGTTTAGGCACATTGATAATCCGCTCCAGCGCCAGATCATCCGCCTTTTGATTGACCACCCGCAAATAAGCCAGCGCATCGCGAATCTCCGCGCGCTCATAAAAGCGTGGGCCGCCGATAACCCTGTAAGCCAGCCCAAGCTGGATAAAGCGTTCTTCAAATTCCCTTGTTTGAAACCCTGCCCGGACCAGAACCGCAATTTCGTTTAAAGCGCGCCCTTTGCTTTGAAGATTTTCAATCTCTTCCCCGATCCAGCGCGCTTCGGCTTCCCCATCCCAGAGGCCCCGCAGCGTAATCTTTTCCCCTTGCCCTGCGCTCGTGAACAGGTTTTTGCCAAGCCGACCTTCATTATTGGCGATGATATTATTGGCCGCATTTAAGATATGCCCGGTTGAACGGTAATTTTCTTCAAGGCGGATAATCTTTGCACCTGGAAAATCTTTTTCAAACCGCAGGATGTTATCAACCTCCGCTCCGCGCCAGCCATAGATGGACTGATCGTCATCCCCGACGCAGCAAATATTATTTGATCCCTGCGCCAATAACCGCAGCCACAAATATTGCGCCGTGTTTGTATCCTGATATTCATCGACCAGAAGATACTGAAAGCGGCGGTGATAATCGGCCAGAATATCGGCATGTCTTGGGTCTTTTAAAATGGTGATCATATGCAATAGCAAATCACCAAAATCACAGGCATTGAGCGTTTTTAGCCGCTCCTGGTAACGCGCATAAAGAATGTGCAGCTTGCCGTTTGCAAACTCGCCGGCATCACCCGCCGTGATATCGGCCGGGATTTTGGCTTTATCTTTCCAGCCCGAAATGATATCGGCGGCAACTTTCGGCGGATATTTTTTGGTATCAATATTTTCTGCTTCCATCAGCTGTTTCATCAGCCGGACAGAATCATCCTGATCAAGAATCGTATACCCGCTTTCAAGCCCGACTAAATCGGCATGATTGCGCAGCATTCTTGCTGCCAGCGCATGAAACGTCCCCAGCCACCAGCCTTCGACAGGTTGCCCGCCAAGCAAATCACTCACTCGGCTCTTCATTTCCTGCGCCGCTTTATTGGTAAAGGTCACGGCTAGAATCTGCCCGGGAAATACATTGCGCGTGCGCATTAAATGGGCCAGCCGTGTGGTGAGAACGCGGGTCTTGCCTGTCCCTGCCCCCGCCAGCACCAGCAAAGGCCCGTCCAGTGTTTCCACCGCTTCACGCTGCGGCGGGTTTAACCCCTCCATATAGGCAGGGGCGTGATACGGATCTTCACTCAGAACAAAATCAGACATGCTAAAACTGCTTAAACCATTTCAGCGTGGCATCTAAAAGTTCATCACAGCTCCGGCCCCGCACGAACATATGATCTGCGCCTGCAATCTTGATACATTCTTTTTGACCTTCATAGCCTGAATGCCAGCTCAGTTCACATTGCGCATAGAGATGCGCTTCATCACTTTCATCCGCGCCGATCACCTGAATAGGGGCTGAAAAACTTTTAGACAGTTCCAGACATTCTGCTTCGTTATACCGGCTTCGCCCTTCTTCGATCAGCTCCTGTCCAAGTAAATGATCGACACCGCCAAAGCGCACAACATTTAAGCCCAAAACTTCCTGCGGCGGGCTCATCTCCCACAGGGCAGGCAGGTTAAAGCTTGGATCCCATAGCGACACCGCTGTAATATTTTCAGGCTGAGCGATCATAATAGACGGGCCGCCATAGCTGTGACCGATCAGGAAAAGTTTTTTATACTTTCCTTTGATATTGTCTAAAACGGTTTTGACATCCTGCGCATGGGTCTGAAGCGTGCAATCAACCAGCGCGCGGCCGTTTTCTCCGCCATACAGATATGGCCGGATCACATCATAGCCTTCTTCTACGAAAAACCGCGCAGCGCGTTCATGCAGATATTCATGGGGATTCCCGGCCAGGCCGTGAATAATAATGATACAGGCCTCCGGTGTTTTTTCATCGCTTACCGCGTGATTTAAAAGCCCGTGGAGTGTAAAACCATCCTGCGTTGTAATTTGCCAGTTATCTTCCATTTATTTACTTTTTTGGCTCTTGACCCACTCTTTCCAGATAGGGGAAATAAATTTTTCCGGGGTAATTTTTAAAGCATATGAAAGCTTTAAAAGAGTAACGAGAGAAGGCAGGTTATTCCCCGCTTCAATCTTTTGCAAAAATCTGTGCGAAATGCCTGCGTCGGACGCAAGCTGTTCCTGGGCCAGACCGGCCTGAATGCGGTATTTGCGCACCAGCGCGCCTGTTTCTTTCTTTATTTTCATTATGTAAAATATATTACTTCTTGCAGGCCCAGAATGCACGATATATAGTTCGCATTACACGCCATATGTGGCGTAAAATGGAGGCTGTCATGACAACGCTGAAAACACGCGAACAACTGCGTACTTTGCGTAAAACGATTGGAACACATATCCATCTTCAGCGGCACGGTAGAAAAATGCTTTTACAAGAATTAGCGCACAAAGCCGGACTGCACACGAATACACTTGACCGTTATGAAATGGGAAAAGGTGCTTTAAGGCTTGAAGAACTTACGCGCATTGCAAGTGCACTAAACATGAAATTATCTGACTTTTTTATCGAGACCCAAAAAACAAGATAAGAAATTTTTGATTTTAAAGCGCAGCGCTGACCTGATTACGGCCGTTATTTTTGGCGTTATAAAGCGCTGTATCCGCGCGCGCGATCAGGGAATCAGCAACTTCGCCTTTCTTATATTCAGCGACACCGACCGACATGGTGATGCGCCCCAGCGCTTCGCCTGTCGCACGGTTGATGATCTCTTTTTGGGCAAGCGCTTTGCGTAAATTTTCGCCGACAATCATGCCTGTTTTTTGATTGGATTCGGGCAAGATAATTGCGAACTCTTCCCCGCCATAACGGGCAGCTTTATCCCGGCCTTTAATCCCATCCGTGAGTGTTTTGGCAACAAGACGCAAGACCTGGTCTCCAACCTGGTGGCCGTGATTATCATTAAAGGCTTTAAAATGATCAATATCCAAAAGAAGCAGGCAAAATGTCTCACCTTCATTTTCAGCTTTTGAAAGCATGCGATCTAATGTTTCATCAAAAGCTTTCCGGTTTGAAATAGCCGTCAGCGCATCGGTCATGGCTTCGCGCTTGACCCGTTCGAGGTCTTTTTTCAGCGTTTCCATCGCTTGCGTGGATTGATCGAGCTGAAGTTCAAGTTCCTGGTTATGCGCCAGCATTTTGGTTGTATCTTCAGCGACACTTTCCATCAGCGCTTTAATGTCATCCGTATTATCAACCTGGCTGATTTTTTCGGAGACATCTTTCAGGGTCCCGCTATATTCGGTTGTCGCCCCGCGCATATTACCGACAAGACCGGTCACATCGGAAAGCGTATTTTGAATTTCATTGCCTGCTTTTTCGACAAGCTCTTCATGACGCCCGTCGCTCAGATATCTTTCATAGGCATCGGTCAGAATCTCTGCGTCTAAAAATCCGCCTTTGACAGCGCCTGAAAGTTCTTCACGTAAATCTGTATTCAGACTGCCGAAAAAGACATAGAGCACTTCATAAAAGCGCG
This sequence comes from Alphaproteobacteria bacterium, assembly GCA_028289285.1. GTDB lineage: Bacteria > Pseudomonadota > Alphaproteobacteria > Micavibrionales > Micavibrionaceae. The sequence continues at coordinate 114,404 of JANQRF010000004.1, read as the reverse complement.
GCGAGCAAGGCAGGTCATTCGCCTCAAGATGCTTGAGCACCTTGGCGTGAATTTCTTTGGCTTGATCAATATCGTGATCATACATGGCTTAAATTTCCGCGTTTTCGATTGCTCTTTTATTAAACACACCTGTATGGCAGGTGAAAGAGAATAAAGACCCTACTCCTAAATAGTATTAAAACACGGTCCGACTTAAAACACCCTTAAAACAATACGTAAAATACCGGCTAAATTGAACGCACTAGATCCACTTGGTTTTAGGATCAATGGTTTGTTTTGGCGCTTTTTTGAGGGCCTCAATGACATCCTCGACACGCTCCACGATGCGAAAAGCCTTATCTTCAGGGCGCATAAAGCCTTTCTCGGCCAGATGATCGATCGTCCCCAGCAATTTATCCCAGTACCCGTCAATATTGCACACGACAATGGCTTTATCATGCAGGCCAAGCTGCTTCCAGGTCAAAAGCTCGAAAAACTCATCCAGCGTTCCTAAGCCTCCAGCCAGAATGACAAACGCATCAGACTTATCGACCATCATTTGTTTGCGCGTATGCATGGAATCCACCACATGCAGTTCAGTCAGCTCTGTATGTTCAATCTCACGTTCCTGGATATGGGATGGGATAATTCCGATAACGTTAGCGCCGGCTTCGAGCACTGCATCTGCTGCAAGCCCCATCAGCCCGACGCGCCCGCCGCCATAGACAACGCTCCAGCCTTGCCCTGCCAGCGCCTTGCCCAGATCAACGGCGCTTTTCTTGTGAACTTCATCCACTTTGGAAGAAGACCCACAATAAACACATACGGATTGAATATCATCGCCCATGAGAACTCTTAAACTCTTTTAAAGATGAAAAATTATTTTACGTCTGCGCGTTTTTCAGGCGCGGCCTTTGTCTTAAGCCCATAGCCTTGATCCGTCAAGACGATCTGTGCCGGATCGCATCCAGGACTTTCCAGAACAAGCTCGGCTGTGCAGCTCTCCGGTGCTTCTTCGCTGTCCTTATGCTCTGTCATCTGCAGGCGCACAGGCAGGGCGCAGACCTCTTCCTGGCCTAATGTAAACCCTAAAAGATGGGCTTGCGGGCGCCCCGTCGGCGGATTGGTGGAAATCGCCACATGATAGCTTGCCGGATGATGGGTTTTATCGTCGCCTTCCAGCTGTGTGCCTTTAGCGATTTTGAGACCCGGCAGGATCACTTCATCAACCCCGTCACAATTTAAATCACCCCGCAGGCGCGCACTGTAATCCCAGAAAATATCCGGATAATCTTTTTCAAGCGCATTCATCCAGCGCGGGAAATTACTGAACTGGCGCTGCTTGTCTGGATCAGCCTCTTCCATATGCGCCGTTTTCAAAAGCGCGGCGCGGTTTTCCGTCATGCGCGCCAGACAAGATATTTTATGGATTTGCTTTAAAGACCCCGTTTGCGTGCGATCCGTTTCCCAGTCACATTGCGCATCCCGGTAGCTCAGCCAGTTTTGGTGAATGGCTTTCAGATTTTCTAAATCTTCGCCTTCCAGCGCGCCCGTCATCAGGCCATAAATCTCGTTTAATTCTTTCTCCGCGCTTTTCTGGTGCCGCTTCAGACAGGACAAAACCTTGGCGGTGCTATCAATACCGGCACAATAGGCGCTATGAGCAGATTGCGCGCGCGCTGGAGCGCTTAAAACCAGCAGAAAAGCAAAAACCATAAAAACAGGAATGAGAATTGAATTTTTCATTATCTTTTTATACGTTAGCACAAAGACATTTCGAAGGATAATTTATGTCTTTTTGAAGAAAAACAAAAGGATTTCATATAAAGCCATGGCCGCCCATCCAAATGAAAGCCTCATGACCACCTTAAAAAAGACGGTCTTTCACCCGCTTCACCCGGCGGGCTACCCGTTTATCGTGGCAGGTATTATTGCCACGCTGCTTTTTTATTTGCTGTGGGATTTTATGGGCTTTTTGGCGCTGTGTTTTACGCTGTTCAGCTTTTATTTCTTCCGCGATCCGCCGCGCGTCACCCCGCAAGGCGATACTCTTGTGATCTCTCCTGCTGACGGGCGCGTGTGCGAGATCAAAAAAGAGGTTAGCCTGCCAACCGATATCGCCCCGGATGGGGAACGCGATACGCCTTACACCCGCATCAGTATTTTTATGTCAGCCATTGATGTCCATGTAAACCGTAATCCCGTCAGCGGCAGCGTTGTCAAAACAGCTTATCGTCCGGGCCGGTTTATGAATGCGGCGCTGCCTGAAGCAAGTGAGCAGAATGAACGCGCTATGGCTTTGCTTGAAACACCCGCCGGCAAAAAAATCGGGCTTGTGCAAGTTGCAGGTCTGATCGCCCGGCGTATCATGACCGATCACGAAGACGGACAAAACATCGAAGCAGGCGCAAAATTCGGCATGATCCGGTTTGGATCACGCGCAGATATTTATATCCCGGATGGGATTGAACCACTTGTCTGTCTCGACCAACGCTGCATTGGCGGGGAAACCGTTCTGGCCGATCTGGATGGCACGCAAAGCCCGCGCAGCGGAAAAGCGCATTCATGAACATCCACCCCTTAAAACAGGATCAGGATAACGGCGCGCCCAAAGACAAACAGCGCGTCGTTGCTATTCATAAACTCATTCCAAATCTGATTACATTGACGGCACTCGCTGCAGGCATCATGGCAATTCAGCTTGCCTTTGACGGGTATTGGGACCGCGCGGTGCTGGCCATTATCATTGCCGCCATTTTAGATGCGCTGGACGGCGCGACCGCGCGGCTTTTAAAAGCCACAAGTGAGTTTGGGGCCCAGCTTGATAGTCTCTCTGACTTTCTGGCCTTTGGCGTTGCGCCTGCTCTTGTGCTCTATGCCTGGGTCCTTGAAGAAAGCGGGCCGATCGGCTGGATTGCGATGCTGGCTTACGCTGCCGCCTGCGCCTTACGGCTTGCCCGCTATAATGTCATGCAACATAAAAAACTCCCCGTCTGGAAGCGCGGCTTTTTTGCAGGTATCCCTGCCCCGGCAGGCGCAGGCCTGTCTCTCCTGCCGATATTTATCTGGCTGCAGGATCCAGAATTTTTTGAAAAATTGGCGTTTGCCAACTTTCTTGTCGGCTTTTGGGTGCTTGCTGTGGCGGCGCTGATGATCAGCCGTATCCCGACCTTTTCAACCAAACAACTTAAACTCCCTGCCAAAATGGCGATGCCCGCGCTTGCCGCTGCCGCCCTTCTGATCGCCGCGCTGGTGCAGGCGCCATGGCCGACTTTGACCGTGATGGCGATTGCCTATCTTGTCAGTATTCCGTTTGCCGTGCGCTATTTCCTGAAACTTCAAAAAAAACATGCAGATACCGAAGACCTCACCGATCTTGCCCTCGGCGCGCTCTCCTATGATGATTTAAAGAAGAAGGATTAAGTCCTAAGCAAATGCATTTGGTACAGGCGCAGGTGTAGGCGGTGCTGGTCCATCCATTTCCATTTGCGCGTCAGGTGTAGAGCCGACTCTTTTAACTAAGTCACCGGCTTCTTGAGTATTCTTCATCAATAGGCCTAGCCCATCAGTCATAGACGGGTCCTCAATAGTCTGCCCTTCCGACATTTGATAAGCCGTAACATGCAACATAGGTCCAGCCTGATCAACTTGGTTTATATTAATGGGATCTTGTGGATTCATAACCGGATCAAGCTGCGCCTGCATAGCCTGACCCATTTCAGAAACAGGTGTATTTCCTCCCCATCCAGTATTTTGTAATTCAGCCTGCTTGTCTGTAACCATAGGATGTCTATGCCCGTCCAAAGAAATTTGCTGCCCTTCCGGTTCTGCCGGTTTGATATCGTTTTCCAGCATGGAAGCATCTTTTAAATCATGATTGACTTCATCTACCATTACACCATCGCTCCCTGTTGTTTTTCTTCTTCCGTTAACATGTCATCACTCGGGCCTTTTGGTCCCATCGCAAGCGTGTGTTCCAGCGTGCGCTGCATACCGCCATCCCCGCCCATGGAGGCTCCTGGGCCAGCCGGTCCGCCGCGCTGCATCTGAATGGCAACCGCATTTTCGTATTTTTGCTTGCTGGCCATTTCCTGTGAGAATGTAAGTTCTTTGACCACACGCGATTGAGCCGTAATATTTTCAGCATTTATATTTGCTGTGCGGGCGGTCTCTTCAGCGTTTTTTGAAACCGCATCTCCCGCTTGACCTACATCTCCAAACAGATCTTTCCCGGTTAGGCCTTTCCAGAATTTTCCAGCACCGCTGCTGTTTAAGTTCTCTGCGTAAAATCCCGGCTTACGCATCATCTCTTTTTTAAGACCGCTGAAATTCTGATCTGAAGGATCGCCACCCAATATCTCGCGCCCAACCTGAAACGTATCCGCAACGGCTTTGACACCACACGCATCCATTGCCGCTTCGCCGTAAACAACAGCTTCGGTAGATCCATTCACAGAGGCACCGGCAGCTTTGCGGTCAGCTTCATCCGCGCAAGCCTGCGCTTTGAGAGACTCTGCATCTACAAAAGAAATATCTTCGCGGGCAACACTGACCTCCGTCATTGCCTGGCGTTTGATTTCCTCCAGAACAGAATCGTGCGCATCAAGTTGAGCATCTTCGATAGCCATAAGTGGTAATTCCCTAACCCTCTCATATTGCGGGATTTTTCTTATAATTCTCTTAATATAAGGATACGTGTTTGGTTAATGCGAATACAAATTTTGCATCGCAGCATCACATTAACGAATTGATTCTATTGGTAATTATGGCCCCGATAGGAGAGCGCTTCGGCCATGTGATTTTTATTAATTTTGGCTGTTTCTTTAAGGTCTGCAATGGTCCGCGCAACCCGTAAAACCCGGTGATAGGCCCGGGCGGAGAGGGTCATTTTCTGCGCAGCCTCGGTTAAAAAGTCCTGTATATCCCCTTCCAGGGCGCAAACTTCTTCCAGCGCATCACCCGATAAAGCCGCATTGGTACAACCCTGCCGGTCTTGCTGAAGATCGCGCGCGCGGGCAACACGCGCAGAAACGGTTTTGGAATTTTCTCCGCCTTGCGCCGATAAATCAGAGATCGCCACTTGCGGCACATCGACCTGCACATCAATCCGGTCAAGTAAAGGACCTGACAGCTTCGCCTGATAATCGAGCCCGCATCTTGGCGCTTTGGTACATTCACGTCCCGGATCGCCCAGATACCCGCAGCGGCACGGATTCATAGCCGCCACCAATTGAAAGCGCGCCGGATAAGTGACATGATGGTTGGCACGTGCCACCAATGCCTGCCCGGTTTCTAAAGGTTGCCTCAGCGCCTCTAATGTTCCACGTGCAAATTCGGGTAGCTCATCCAAAAATAAAACGCCGTGATGCGCCAAGGAAATTTCCCCCGGCTTGACCCGCACGCCGCCGCCAATAAGCGCGGGCAGCGAGGCTGAATGATGCGGGTCACGATAGGGCCGCGTTTTCATCAGACCACCTTCCGGTAACGTTCCGGACAGGGAATGGATCATGGAAACTTCCAGCGCTTCTTTTGGCGTTAGCGGTGGCAATATGCCCGGCAAGCAGGATGCCAGCATGGACTTCCCGGAGCCCGGCGGGCCGGTCATCAGCATGTTATGTGCGCCAGCTGCTGTGATCTCCAGCGCACGCTTGGCGCTTTCCTGTCCTTTGACGGCACTTAAATCAGGCACGGAAAAAGGCATGTTTTCCGTTTCTTCTATCTCCGCATCCGGGCGTCTTAGAACTTGCGTGCCTTTCATATGATTGACGATCTGCAAAAGATTGGCCGCTGCCACAATATTCAAATCGCCCGCCCAGGTCGCTTCCGCGCCGCACTCTTTCGGGCAGATCAGCGCATTATCATTACTTGCTGCATGAATGGCTGCTGGGAGAACCCCGGTAACGCTGCGAATGCCTGCATCCAGAGACAGCTCCCCTAAAACAACAAAATCCTCGATCTCGTCTTTGGGTAAAATCTCCATGGCCGCCAAAACCCCCAGCGCAATCGGGAGATCATAATGCGATCCTTCTTTATTGAGATCTGCCGGCGCCAAATTCACTGTCAGCCGCTTAGCAGGCAAGGCGATCCCCAGCGCATGTAAAGCCGCGCGTACCCGCTCTTTGCTTTCAGCCACGGCTTTATCGGGCAGGCCGACAATCGTGAATCCAACTGTGCCTGAAGATATCTGGACCTGCACATCGACAGGCTGAACATCAACGCCTGAAAAAGCAATTGTCTGGACACGGGCAACCATTTTTCTTGTATTGCATAGATTTATCCAAAAAAGAAGCGCTTTAAGAGTTTGTTCATTTCTCCTTAAAGCTTTGTTCATTCCTAGGGTCTATAACGGGAGACAGAACAACGCCCTGCCAGGGATTTTCAAACGAGGGATATAACAATGACACGTGCTTTGAACGACACGCAGCTGGCCCTGCTCCACACGCATCTTGTAGTGCCGCTGGCCGTTGGCGATGTACTCTATGGAGATTTACAGCTCACCGATGATGTGCATTACGAACTGCATGCAGCCTTAAGTGAAGTTGATCCGGATTCAGCCCTTTTGGCAATTGCAATCGGCGCACGTCATATTTGCGAAAGCTTAAAAGACGAGCACCCGCTTTCTGCAGCGCTGCTCATTGAATGTGATCGCATTTTAGATGAATACGGTCCGGACTGGCTATCTAACTATCACAAGGGCCCGGTCGATGAAGACAAGCTCTTTGATATGCTCCAGCATATTCCTGAAGACCTGGAAAGCCTGGCCGAGTTATTGGATTCAATTAGCGCCGCGGTCAGAGATCCGGAAGATACAGTGAAACAGCTTTGCGATATTTTGTCCATCCAGGCACGCGCCCATATGGAGATTGCAGATTTCATTTTAAATGAAATTGCCTATGAAGACGGGGAAAGCCAGGCCGGATCTTATTCCGTGCATATGGTGCCCGATAAAGCCGATAACGTGATCTTGTTTCCGATCCACCGCGTACGGTCGTCTTAAGACACCATCTTTCCGGCAGGTTCACCGCCTAAGAGATGCACGTGAAAATGCGGGACTTCCTGCCCGCCATGATCCCCCGTATTGGCAATCGCCCGGAAACCGTTTTCGCTGAGACCGTTTTCCTGCACGATTTTTGAAACTGCCCGGTAAAACCCTGTGATCTCTTCTGTGCTTGCATTGGCACCAAAATCTTCCAGCGATAGATAAGGCCCTTTTGGAATCACAAGAATATGAATTTGTCTTTGTGGATTGATATCCGGAAAAGCGAGCGCAAACTCATCCTCATAAAGTTTCGTGCATGGAATGTCCCCGCGCAAAATTTTTGCAAAAATATTCTGATCGTCATAAGCCATTTTCTTGATCCTTCTTTACATCGGCTTGCAAGCTCTATACATCCGTAAAACATGATTTTATATCCTGCAATAGATTTGAAAGACGGTAACTGCGTGCGCCTGCATAAAGGCGATATGGACGCCGAGACAATCTATAACGATGACCCGGCGGCGCAGGCACTGACCTGGGCGCAGGCAGGCTTTAGCTGGATTCACCTTGTCGATCTCAATGGTGCCATAGAAGGCAAGCCCGTCAATGCGGATGCCGTAAAATCTATTGTCAAAGCCGTCGATCTACCGATCCAGCTTGGCGGCGGAATCCGCTCCATCGATCAAATCGAATATTGGCTATCGGAAGGCATTAACCGTGTTATTCTCGGCACAGCAGCCGTCAAAGACCCGGACATTGTTTTTGAGGCTTGCCGCCTCTTCCCGGATCAAATTGTTGTTGGCATTGATGCCCGCGGCGCGCGCGTGGCTGTGGAAGGCTGGGTGGAAGAGTCTGACATGGCCGTTACAGATCTGGCAGCCCGTTTCGAGGAGGCAGGCGTGAGTGCCATTATCTATACGGATATCAACCGCGACGGCACAGGCGAGGGGCTGAATATGGCTTCCACCATCGCTTTGGCTCAACATACCGCGATTCCGGTGATTGCGTCCGGCGGGGTGGGCTCTATTCAAGACGTACGCGCTGTACGTGCTGCCGGGAGTTTCGGCGTAGCCGGCGCCATAATCGGCAAAGCCCTCTATGACGGGCGTCTCAGCGCACAGGAAGCGTTACAGATTTAAGCTGCTATTTTATTTAATCCTGGTGCGCCCTGATAACGGTCAGCTAGTTTAGCCATAATACGCGCCGCGTATTTTGCAACTGCATCATCTGAGTTTGAGTGACGCTTGGCAAGATCACGAACAACCGCGAAATCCTCTTTTGGACTTATTCTTGAACCTTTTGCATCCTTATACCCTTTATCCAAGACCGCCTTAATCCAGCCCCGAGCAAGGCATTTTGCTATTATTACATCATTTGGTTTTAAAACCATTACACATTCCTCTATTTTTCGTGCTGCTTTACACGAAACAGTTCTCATTTGTCAACAAGATTATTTAAATTCAGCTATCGAAATTTTGAAAATTATCCTGTAAACCGCTTTTATGTTGAAAACTAGAATTATTCCCTGTTTAGACGTCAAAGATGGCCGTACCGTGAAGGGCGTAAATTTCGTTGATCTCATCGATGCGGGCGACCCGGTTGAACAGGCCAAAATCTATAATGATCAGGGCGCGGATGAGCTCTGCTTTCTGGACATTACTGCCACCCATGAAAATCGCGGCACGCTGCTTGATATTGTCCGGCGCACGGCGGAAAGCGTGTTTATGCCGCTCACGGTCGGTGGAGGTGTGCGTACGCTGGAGGATATTCGTATGCTGCTGGAAGCAGGCGCAGATAAAATTGCGATCAACAGCGCCGCCATTCAAAATCCGGATTTTGTCAAAGAGGCCGCGACGAAATGCGGCAGCCAGTGCATCGTGGTGGCGATTGATGCGCGCAGCAATAAAGACATGAAAAACGGGTATGAAATTTATACCCATGGCGGGCGGAAACCAACTGGCATTGATGCCATAGACTGGGCGGCGCGGATGGCAGGCGACGGGGCAGGGGAATTGCTGGTCACTTCCATGGATCGCGACGGCACCAAAGAAGGGTTTGATATCTCTCTCACCCGTGCCATTACAGACCGTGTCTCCGTGCCCGTCATTGCGTCCGGCGGCGCGGGTACGCTCGATCATATGGTCGAAGGAATCACAGACGGACAGGCCAGCGCAGTTCTCGCCGCCTCAATCTTTCATTTTGGCACTTATACAATCGCGCAAGCCAAAGCGCATATGCAGGAAGCCGGCGTACCGGTGAGGATATAAAAATGGAAAAACATGTCTTAAACCAACTTTTTGAAACACTCGAAGATCGTAAAAACACCGATCCAAAAGACTCTTACGTAGCCTCCCTCTATGCCAAAGGCACAGGCTTTATCGGCAATAAGGTGATTGAAGAAGCTGTCGAAACGATCGTCGAAGCCCATAAGAACGATCCTGAAAAGCTTAAAACTGAAAGCGCCGACCTGCTTTTTCACCTGATGGTGCTTTGGGCCCACATAAGCATTACACCGGAAGACATCTATGACATTTTAGAAAAGCGCGCCGGCATCTCCGGCCACGCGGAAAAATCTTCGCGTCCATAGAGCAAACAGCGTTTTATTTAGGCTAGGCGCGAGGAGTGACGTGTATGAATAATACACGAGCGACGATGCAACGCAGCCCTAAATGAAACGATGGAATCTCTAGCTGAAAAAGTCCGGGTTTATCACTTTGCAGTAATAAATGCTTTTTACAGTCTTGTCTTTGACCCGCACGGAATAGGGGTGTTCGCCGAATTTCTCATAGCCAAGCCCTTCATAGACCTCAATCGCGCGGTCCATGGTTTCACGCACATCCAGATTGATGACCGCATAGCCTTCCTTCTTGCAGTAAGCCTCAACCGTTTCTAATAAAAGCTTTGCAAGACCGTGCCCGCGCGCCCAGGGCGCCACAAAATTCGTAGTCAGTCGTACAACATGCGCCTGCGCTTCGTTATTGCCCGGCGGCAAAACAACTTGCGTTGTACCACATATCACATCATCCAGGCGGGCGACAAACAGCTCCCGCGTCGGGGCCGTCACCACGCCCTGCCAGTACCGCTCCAGGCTTTCGCGGGCCGGGAGATCGACCCAGCCAAACCCCCCGCCGCCTTCAATGGCTGCATCGGTTGCATCGCATAGATCATTTAAATCCTGCGCGCTTAAAGCTTCGGTAATATGATCTACCTGTAACGTTGGTGTTTGTGTTTTTAACTGGCTTTCGCTCATGATATCCCCATCACAAAAATTTTTAAGGCGTCCATTTTAAAAACCGTTCAATTAAATCCAGCCCGGCCGCCTGGCTTTTTTCAGGATGAAACTGCACCCCGATCATATTCGCCCGTCCGATAATGGCGGTGACATTTCCGCCATACTCTGCCTGTGCCAATATATGATCCTGATCTTTACATTCCACCATAAAAGAGTGAACAAAATAAAAATGTGGCGGGGAATTACCAGTCTTTTCTGTGATGCCCTGCAACATAAAATGGGCTGAATTGCTGTGCACCTCATTCCAGCCCATATGCGGGATTTTCAGCGCCGGATCAGAAAGCTCTAAGGGGACACACTGCCCGTCAATCCAGCCAAGCCCTTCATGATGGCCGTGCTCCAGCCCTTCAGAGACCAAAAGCTGCATGCCCACGCATATCCCTAAAAAGGGGACGCCGCCTTTTAAAACACGCTCTTCCAGTGCCTGGGTCATGCCATCGACGGCGCGCAAATTCGTAATACAGTCCGCAAAAGCTCCCTGGCCGGGCAGGATAATCCGGTCTGCGGCCAGAATATCTTCTGCATGCCCGCTCACACGGACCTGCGCATCCAGGTCCTTTTCAGAAATCACGTGTGCAAAGGCCTTTTCCGCGCTGCGCAGATTGCCGGAGCCGTAATCAATAATGATAATATTTTCGGTCATTTACTCATGCCTGTAGAGCCGTTAAAGCTTATACCCATGAAAATCGGCTTTTACAAATGGTCAGAGACTAAAGCAGAGGACAAAGAACGGCTTTTTGCCCGCGCACAAGCAGATATCGGCGCGGTTATAGATCAGGTGCATCCAATCATAGAAGATGTCAAAACGCGCGGGGATGCGGCTTTACTGGACTATGCGCAAAAATTTGATGGAGCGGATTTAACCTCTTTAAAGGTCTGCGAAGAAGAATTTGAAGAAGCCGAAAAAACCCTCGACCCGGCCGTGAAACAAGCCATCGATCACTGCGCCGGCAATGTCCGTAAATTTCATGAAGAACAATTACGCCGCGTCGAACGGCACTGGCTCTATGAAGTCGAACCCGGTGTCTTTGCAGGCGAAAAAATTACACCGATCTCCTCTGTCGGTCTGTATGTCCCCGGTGGGAAAAACCAGTACCCGTCTGCCGTTTACATGCTGGGCATTCCCGCCGTGCTTGCGGGCGTGCCGGAGATTGTCATGGTCACACCGCCGCGCGAAGATGGAACAATCGGCGAAGCTTTACTTTATGCCGCACAAATAAGTGGTATCAGCCAAATTTATAAAACAGGCGGCGCAGGGGCCATTGCTGCGCTTGCCTATGGTACGCAGACAATTCCTGCTGTCAAAAAAGTTTTAGGCCCCGGAAGCCCATATGTAGCAGCTGCCAAACAAATTCTCTCCGGTGTGATTGATCCCGGTATGCCCGCCGGACCATCTGAATCACTTATTCTGTGTGATGAAACGGCGGACCCGCATAACACTGTCTGGGATGTGCTGAACGAAGCTGAACACGGACCCGATAGCGCAGCGCTTCTTGTCACCCATGATGAAGCCCTTGCCCGCGCGGTCCATGAGGCTCTTCCCAAAGCGATTGAAAGCCTGCCGGAGCCTCAAAAAGGCTGGCTTGAAACCAATATGGCGTCCTACAGCGGTGTGATCCTGACAGACAGCCTGCAGGCTTCAATTGATTTTTGTAATGACTATGCCACCGAGCATCTTTTAGTGAAGGTCAAAAACCCCGGAGATGTGGTCTCAAAGCTTCAAAATGCAGGCGAAATCCTGATCGGCGAGAGCACGCCGTCTTCCCTTGGAAATTACGGGATTGGGGTTAATCACGTGCTCCCGACCGGCGGCATGGCCCATACATACAACTGTACGTCTGTCTGGGATTTCCTGAAACGTACATCCTTCGCACAAGTCACGCCCGAAGGCTTCGCCGCGCTTAAAGACGATGTCACCACCCTCACAGACTATGAAGGTTTCCCGGCGCATGGCCGGGTAATATCAGAACGAAAATAGAATATTTAAGAACATTGAAAGAACAGACGAATCGTTGTAACAATTTCTTTATTTAGTCTACTTCAATAAGGAGGATGTAAAGATGTCTGAAGTTAAGCTTGAATCAGGAACACCCGAGGAGGTCGCTCTTAAACTCTTCTATGAGGCGCGTATTTTTCAAGAAGTGAACAGTGCTACTGAAGTGCTTGAGCTTTATGAAAGATGCCTCAAGGCTACAAAAGGCCATCGTTTATCATAACCTATAGGCTTTCCTTGGTGCTCGGGAGAATACCTTCCGCGCGGGGATCACTGGAAACCGCCATGCGCAGCGCCTTGGCAAAAGCCTTGAAGACGCTTTCAATCATGTGGTGATTATTCTCCCCGTAGAGATTTTCGATGTGCAGCGTCATTCCTACGCTCTGGCTTAAGGCATGGAAAAATTCGCGAAACAGCTCGGTTTCCATCTGCTCGCCCAGCCGGTCGACCGTGAAATCAACCTTCCAGACGAGGGTAGGACGGTTAGACAGATCCAGCGCCACCCGGCTCAAAGCTTCATCCATCGGCACGTACGCATGGCCGTACCTGTGTATGCCTTTTTTATCCCCCAGCGCCTCTTTGATCGCCTGGCCGAGCACGATCCCGCAATCTTCCACGCTGTGATGGGCATCGATATGCAGATCGCCTTTAACCGTAATCTCCAGGTCAAACAGCCCGTGCCGGGCAAGCTGTTCCAGCATATGGTCGAAAAACCCGATCCCGGTATCAATTTCGGACTGCCCGGTGCCGTCCAGCCCCACGGAAATCGTGATCTGTGTTTCCTTCGTCGTCCGCTCTGTTTTTGCGCTGCGCTGCATCATATTGTCATATTATCTTGACTTTCTATATCAGACAAGTCTAACCTTATGCCCTTACTTACAAAAATAAAAAGAAAAACTTATGTTTTCCAAGCCTCGTTCTTATGCCCGTCTTAGTTTAGTGGCCGCTGCGACTGCAGCTTTTGCCACGGGCTTTGTACCCGGTCCCATCATGGCGCAAACCACCGCTTCCGTCCAGAACGATGATAATATAGCCATGGATGCAATCAACGAGGCTATGAAGCAGGTTTCTAAAGGTTTGCAAAATAGTGGGTTTATTAGCGACGGGATGATGGAGGAAGCTTACTACCATTTCACCGATCCGCAGACAGGCATGCCGAACCCGGACGATATCGGCAATATGTTAGATCACTTTGCCGAGGCAGGGCATTTATATTATCTGCATGGTGAGACAACATATAATATGAATAACAATGAAAAATATGAATTGATTAAAGGATATAGAGAATTTGTCTGTTTTCTATCGGATCATTTCGATCCGCAACCCGAAGAGTGGGGTGTCCCCGGTATCACCGGAAATCTGGATTATTTAGGGCAAATTCAAATGTATCTTGAAATAGAGATGAAAATGCCTGAGCCGGATTCTTCTTTTTGCCGTCCGGACCCGCTGGCGTTATCTTGAGCCCCCATTAAAAACAGCATATAATCGTATGCGCGTGAGGTCTTTCACGCATTCCTGAGTTTCTTTTCCTCATCACCAGGGCAAGGCAGCACAATGCGGTTTTCATGGCTTTTTGTTTTTGTTTTTCTGCTGGCTGCCTGCACGCCGCAACTTTCTATAAAAGAACACGACCTTCAGGACGCTAAATTAATCCCTGAAGACGCCAACCCGACCCCGATCGGCTTTCGCCGCTTAAAATATGAAATCCCGACCGGAACGACAGTCGCCTCTTACGGCTGTAACGGGCTGTTTCGTGAAATTGTCGAGCATGGCGGGTTTGCCAAACAAATGGGCGGCGCAGATGCAAAGCGTGTCTTCGGTGATACGCTGCGCAGTCAGGGCTATGATGTCACCGGCGATCCGGGTTTTGTCTTTGATGAAGTGGAAGAAGAAATGCGCGCTGTTTTTTCAATCGGCGCCCGCATTACCGATATCAAGATGAATATCTGTGCGCGTCGGCCCTGGCTCTATGGTCTGAGTAAAGAGCGGGGCGCAGGTGAGATTACCGTGATCTGGACGGTGTTTGATATGCTGAACTGGAAGACCGTTTATAAAACCACCACGCAGGGCTATTCCAAAGCTAATTTCTACAATATGGAAGGGGTGCCGCTTGTGCTTGAAGAAGCTTTTGCGGTTGCTGCGCATAATTTCGGCGCGGACCCGTTCGTGCATGATCTTTTGATCAACGGCAAATTGCCGCCGCAAAAATACCGCACGCGCGTCGACCCGGCTGAGGAAACACCGGGCAAGTATAAAGCCGATGAAGAAGTGGTCATTGATAATAAAACATTAAGCAAAGAGCCGGCCGCAAAACGTTTTGCCCCTATTTTAAAAACGGCGGTGCGGGTCCAGACGCAAGGGCACGGGTCTGGTTTTTTCATCACAAAGGAAGGGCATATCCTGACAAATGCGCATGTGGTGGGCTATGCCGACCGCGCGCGGATTATGATGTCGGGACGCAGAACCAAAGCCATTGCTGAAGTTTTGCGCGTTGACCGTAAACGCGATGTTGCGCTTTTAAAGCTGATTGATATTCCGGAAGGATATGAGATTCACACTTTGCCGATCCGTAACGATATCCCGGAAATTGGAGAGCAGCTTTATGCAATCGGCGCCCCTCTTGGTAAGAATATGCAAGATACAGTGACAAAGGGGATTATGAGCCGCTATTTCTATGATAAGCGCAGGAAGCAACATTATCTGCAAAGTGATGTGACGGTGCATGGCGGAAATTCAGGCGGCCCGCTTTTAGATGAAAACGGGAACATTGTTGGTCAGGCTGTTTTAGCGCGCACAGATGGTGGCATTGCTGTCGAGCTTAACTTCTTCAATCCAATAAAGGATGTATTAAAAGAGCTGGATATTCATTTAGAATAGCCTCGGCTGCACGTCATCCCCATGCAGCGTACGAATCCTCGCACCAAGCCTGTCAAGCGTATAGAGCTCTTCTCCAACAACAAACCCGCTTGGAATAGCCGCTTCCATATTCGCCGTGATCGCGGACAAGCTTAACAATCCGAAAAAAGCCGTAGCCTTACCGGTATGGTAAAGTTTTTCTGACAAGCTGAGAGGACTGTCCGGTCCTAAAGCTGCAATGACGTCTTTTGCATTCTCAGAAACTTGCTCAATTACAGGCCGCATCATCGGCCCGATTGTCTGCGATGCGTTTGAAAAATGCGTTATGATGTCCGGAAGATAATCATACATTCAAGTTCCCTGTTTTTTATATTTTGTTTTTTATTTTATAATTGCTTCCACTCTACCATATTTTCAAAATTTTTCCAGTAAAAAGTGTGGACTTGACGCAGTAAAGCAGAAAGCGCATATGATGGGGCATGACCACTATATTAGCGATTCGTAAAAACGATGATGTCGTCGTGGCCGGGGACGGGCAGGTCTCGCTCGGCCAGACCGTGATGAAATCCAATGCACGCAAAGTGCGACGGCTTGGCAAGGATGGGAAAATCATTGCAGGCTTTGCAGGCGCGACCGCCGATGCCTTCACGCTGTTTGAACGGCTTGAAGGAAAACTCGAAGCCCATCCGGGACAGCTCACCCGCGCCTGCGTGGAGCTTGCCAAAGACTGGCGCACGGATAAATATCTGCGCCGGCTTGAAGCCCTGATGGCTGTCTGTGACAAAGATGTGTCGCTCATCCTGTCGGGCACAGGCGATGTGGTGGAACCCGAGGATGGCATTATCGGCATTGGATCGGGCGGAAATTTTGCGCTGGCCGCCGCCCGCGCGCTCATGGACCGGGATGATCTTTCCGCCGAAGATATCGCCCGCAAAGGGCTGGAAATCGCCGCTGATATTTGTGTTTACACAAATGATGAGATCGTGTTAGAAAAGTTATAATTACATAATATAATTATCGGGTGTGCCATGAGTGAAACCAAAAATGAAAACGCCTCTTTAAGACGGGCCATTACAGCGCTCGGTGCGTCACAAGAAAATGTAGAGACAGAACCTGCAGAAATTGCAGGATTTCGTGGTACTAAAGTCAAAACACCAGATGGCCGTGAAACTATAGTGATGCCTATTGGACAAACAGCAAAGCCCTCTTGATTTTTGCTTTTAAAAAACGCATCTAAAGGCGCATGACTGACAGCACGCCGATATCTTCTGCCAAAACGAATGTCTCTGCGATGAGCCCGCGGGAAATCGTCCATGAGCTCGACCGGTTTATTATCGGCCAGAAAGACGCCAAGCGCGCCGTGTCGATTGCCCTGCGCAATCGCTGGCGCCGTATGCAGCTTGATCCTGACTTGCAGGAAGAGGTTTACCCGAAAAACATTCTGATGATCGGCCCGACCGGTGTCGGGAAAACAGAAATCGCCCGCCGCCTGGCCAAACTGGCCGGCGCGCCCTTTGTCAAAGTCGAAGCCACCAAATTCACCGAGGTTGGTTATGTCGGCAAGGATGTCGAAAGCATTATCCGCGATCTGGTTGAAATGGCTATTCATATGACTCGCGACAAGCTGCGTAAATCCGTGCAGGCGCAGGCAGAGATTTATGCCGAAGAACGTGTGCTGGATGCGCTGGTTGGCGAAGGCGCAGGCACGGCCACGCGCGATTCTTTCCGCGATAAACTCAGGGCAGGTGAGTTTAACGATAAAGAGATTGAGCTGGATATTGCCGATACCAAAAACCCGCTGGCCGATATGTTTGATATTCCGGGCATGCCGGGAGCCAGCATGTCCATGGTCTCAATCGGTGATATGTTCGGAAAAGGTATGGGCGGGAAAACCAAGCGCAAGAAAATGACGGTTGCCGATTCCTATGAAATCCTGATGGCCGAAGAAGCAGACAAGCTTTTGGATGAAGATAAAATTGTCGGCGATGCGCTCGAGCTTGTTCAAAATAACGGCATCGTCTTTGTCGATGAGATTGATAAGATCGCCGCGCGATCTGATGCGCGCGGCGGGGATGTCTCCCGCGAAGGGGTGCAGCGTGATCTCCTCCCGCTGATTGAAGGCACAACCGTCTCCACCAAGCATGGACCCGTCAAGACAGATCATATTTTGTTCATTGCCTCCGGCGCCTTTCATTACGCGAAACCGTCCGATCTTTTGGCCGAGCTTCAGGGCCGCCTGCCGATCCGCGTGGAGCTGCGCGCACTCACCCAGGAAGATTTCCGCCGTATCCTCACCGAAACCGATGCCTGTCTGATCAAGCAATATAAAGCGCTGATCGGCACCGAAGAGGTCACGCTTGATTTCACCGAGGATGCAATCGATGAAATTGCCCGCATCGCCTTTGAGGTCAATGAGACGGTTGAAAATATCGGCGCGCGGCGTTTACTCACCGTCATGGAAAAGCTGCTGGATGAAATTTCTTTCACCGCGTCCGACCGCGCAGGCGAAGAAATTACCATTACACAGGAAGATGTTTTGAAAAACGTCGCCGATCTTGCCAGCAACGCCGATCTGAGTAAGTTTATTCTTTAGATTTAAATCAGCTCTAGCTGTGCTTTCTGTCCTTGAGGAACATGCCTCTTTGAAGATTTTTTATACATTGGCGGGCCTATGAGTTGGCCGTCAACGGCAGCCTGAAAAGTCCGCGCATGCGTCCAGAGATACACCTGATTTACATCGTGGATATCACAACTGATCGGTGCTACTTTCTCAACCTTCCTTTGACCGCTTTTAATCTGCGATAGCGCGCCTTCCATTCTGTCACGGTCCAGCCGTGCACGGGCAAAAACAACAAAGGCTGCCGCCGGTCTTGGGCCTTTATTACCGGCCTTCTCATGCTCTGCTTTGCTATATGCATCGGCTTGCTCCCTAATCTCCTTATAAACATCTCCACTTGCACATCTCAGATGCACAGCCGTTATAAAATCCTGCCCGCGATAGTGAACATGCTTTCCGGGCTGGCCCGGAAGAATATGGCGCCCTTGATATTGGTTTTGTACTTTTGGGGTGCCGTTCATATAAACTATGCCAGCAAATGTCATATCGGTTCCCGTTTGTGCCAGCCGGTCATAAATATCACCCAGATCGCTATGATCTGTAATCGCTTCACGAAGTGGTACCGTAACGCCATCAATAAAAGCTTCTTGCATCGCCAGTAATTCCGGATCAAACATTGTCGCATAAGACAGCTTGGCCACACGGCTGGCACGGTGAACGATCCTTATAAAATCATCTTTATAATCTACGCCCGGATGCGGACGCTGAAACGGGATTCTATAGCTATGCGGCGCCAAAAGGCGACCGCCATACCGAAAAGCACGGCTATCGAGATCTTGGTATCTTGAGTGGTTGTCACAACGCTGATGCGTTGAAATTTCACGGTCAACACTGGTGAAACGTGCACGATTCCCATGAATATCCGGAGGCTCTCTTTTAACGCGGCAGAAATGGCCGTGTTCCCAACAATCCGGGCAATAAAGCTGATACTTATCCGGGTCGAAATTTTCTGCATCTGCATCAGCACGGACCGACCCGACGACCTTCTTGCGGACGAGGTCATACTGCACAGCTTTCAGAAGATATTTTGTATCTTCAGACATGGATTAAAAAAGCACTTCAAGAGCTGGGTGAGCTGCAGGCGGAGAATAATCTTGCGCAGCCAGTCTTGGGTAAACAGATAAAGGCAAGGCCAGTTGGTGCGCAACTTCAACTTTAAAACGCAGATCACAACACGCATCGAGAAAATCAGGAGACGTCAGGTTAACCCCGTGCGGATTTCCCAATGACATACCATAGAGCATCATAATTTGTGCATGCCCGTTTTCACGCATATAGGGTCTGTATCCTTCTTGCGGAAAAATTTTTACATTTATTCTTTTGTCACCGTGATAGGCATCGGGGGCTTGAAAATGGCCTACGTCACGAAAAAATTGGTGAGGTGTTATAAAAATCACAGGCAAGTCAAATTTTATAGCATGCCCTGTACCTGCTTCAGTTTCTTGTCCGGATGCATATATTTTTTGGCAAAGCTCAAATAAACGTTCTGGATTATTTGAATCGCATAAAACGTCTGTAAGCGGAACTGGGTCAGCATCTCCAAATTTTAGATCGATTTGTTCACGGTTATCCCAGTTTTCTTGGATTTGGCGTAAAACATGAGAAGCCACGAACGTTACACCATCAGCGGCACGGCGCACTTGAATAACTTCGCGCGCAAGCTCTTTAGATGTATCCGCGCCAGCCGCAGCCGCAGCGACTTCTGCCCAATCAAAAAGAGTGGCGGGGCCTGCTACATCCGGCAATTCAACACGCTTGTTCATACGATATGTTTAACCATGGTTGTATAATTATGTCAAATTATTTATCTTAAGCGCTTTAAATACACATAAAAGGCGCCGTCGCCCCCATCTTTAGGCCTGGCAGATGCGGTTTTCAAGACAATATTGCCCAGCGGCGGCGCCGATAACCAGTCCGGCACGCGTGCCTTTAAAATCCCGCGCCGTGTACCAGAGCCGCGCATCTCTTCTTCTTCCGCGCGTGATCGCGGTGTGCCCTTGCCCGTAATCACAAGCACGCAGCGTTTACCTGCGCTGTGCGCACCCTGAATAAATTTAACCAGAGCCGCGTGCGCTTCATCTTGTGTATAGCCGTGCAGATCAAGCCGGGCTTCGATCAGCATTTTGCCTTTCCTGAATTTTTCCTCCGTGCGCCGGTCAAGTTGCGCCGGCTGGTCCGGTGACGGTTTTCTTTCAGGTTGTTTTTTATGTGACAAGACGGCGCGTTCTTTTGAGTTTGGTTTTTCTTTTGCAGCTACTTCTTTAGCTTCTTCTTCGAGGGCCGCCCAGTCCGGATCGTCTTTTAAAGGATCAACATCTTTTGTGAAGGCCTTCCACAAAAGCAGATCCTGAATGCCCGGTCCGCGCCCTTTAGACCCGCCGCCATCTTTTCCGTTACCTGTCATAGGCGCATCTTAGCACAGCCATTTGGCTTTTCAGCTTGCTTTCAGTCATACTAAATCCTATGAGATTTTTACTCCTGGTTTTGTGTCTTATTTCCTGCAGCGCCGCCGTCTTTGCGCAAAGCCTCTCGCCGCGCATCACACTTGCCAGTGCCGAAGATGTCGCCATTGCCTTTTACAAAACGGCGGGCATCAAGCCTGCTTTTACAAACTGGATTAAACCGCAAGAGCCCTACATCTCAACCGCGCCGTTTTTACGCCCCGGTGTTTTGGCAGAGGAAAAAGCCCGGCTTGAAAAACGCTATGACGATTTTGATCCGGCCAGCGATACGCTTGCTGTGCGGATAAATACGCAGGCGGTTTTAAACGAACGAGACGGGATGCCTTTTCTTACATTTGTCTTTCCCGGGCAGGAGGCCGGCTTTTTCCCTTTTCCGTTTTTAGAGCATCACTTTGCGCTCATCCCGTCCAATCCTGAAAAGCTCTCCGGTGCAGCTCTTCAAACAACCGAGACCGCGTTTTTGCGGAACGCCTTAAAACAGGGACGGAGCTATACGCTTATTGTTGAGCTCGCCCCCCAAAAAGCCGATATTTCACAGCTGCATGATGTGGATGGCGTCAAATATTGGGCCTTTACGGTGAATATCATCGTCCGCAGCTTATGGGATGAAACCGGCGCTTTACTCTGGGAAGAAACTGAAAACGTAAGATTATTACCTTAAATCAAACCAAAAACAGCTTAAAAGAGGGTGTTTTCTTTCTTTTGGCCTGCGAATTGCTTTAAAATAAGAAAAATATAGAGTTTTTTGCAAAATATCGTCGTTTGATTTTGTTTTTTCAGCAGGCGCAAACGACGACGGGTAGATTTCCTACCCGAGGAGTGCAGCAACGCACTGAAAAAATAAAAGGAAATGACGAGACATGTTTTCGAATTTGGGGCCTCTCTTTAAAGCTGAATTTCGCCAGGCGGAACACACGGATACGCGCCAGGCCATTCGGCGTGAGGAAAAGGAACATCGCCGTAAAGACGATGAGTCTAACCGCCAGGATCAGGATGATACGTTCTGGGAAGACAGCACGGCCGTGTCTGTCGATGCGCTACGCACCTTTTTGATCAATTTCTTAAAAGGCACGACTTTGACAGATAAAATCCGCCAAAAGACCGAAGGTTCAGAAAATATAGATATACGTACACCTGAACAGCGCCTTCCTGCCAATACACATACGGCCCGCGCGCTTGGGGCCTATCAGTCCATGGCTGAAAAACTGGGGCAGAGTGAGCCGTCTCCCCCGGCTGAAGACCCGGCGCTTATCTCAGAAGCAGATCTGGTCCAGTCTGATGAAGTCCGCCTCATGCACAGGCTAATTACGGATCTGGAAACGCTTTCAAATCAAGGGGTTGAGACCCTTACCATTGAACGCGCTGACAGCTTCCTGCAAAGCCTGGAAAACGCCGTCAATCTTGTCAAAGGCCGCTAAATCCCGGCCAGCTTATAGACCCCGTCTTCATTGACCAAAAGCTTTGGGGCCGCTGGATCGGCTTCAATTTTTTGCCGCAGGCGGTAAATATGGGTTTCAAGTGTATGTGTTTCGACCCCTTGCGCGTACGCCCAGACCTGATCGAGCAGGGCCTGACGCTCCAGCCCGGGCGTGCCTGCCTGATACAGCACCAGCAGGATATCCCGCTCTTTTTCCGTGAGCGCGACAGCCGGACCTTCTTTTTCAGCAAGAAAGCGCAGTTCCCTGGGATAAAACAGGGCAGCGCCCAGCATAATTTCTTCCGGCGCCGCATAAACCGGGCCGGATTTAAAATATTGGCGCAGCTTGTCAATCAGGGTGCCGGCGCGTAAAGGGAGATCCATCACCGCGGAAAATCCGCTGAGATCCGCAGAATCCAGGAGGCTTTCGCCTTTCAGGAAAATGGTTTTACTGCGAAAAACCGGGTCGTAAAAAGCCCCGCCGGGCGCGGTCCAGAAATCAGCATCGGGCCAGATTAAACAGGCTTCGGCCTGGGATGTTCCATCTAACTCTTTGGAATCTTTGAGTTTTACAGGCGCCGCATCCAAAGCCGCCAGGGCCGTCTCAACAAGGCGGGAAGAGGCTGCATCCGGGGCGTAATAGAGTATTTCCGGGCCTGACATGGGTAAAACTATCCATCCCTTTGGATGATTTTGCAAGCTTTTGCGCCTGTTTATGGCTTGAAAAAGCTTCAAAAAATATTCTAACTAACTGATATAAATATATAAATTTAGTTATCTGTTTGGCACATCGCTTGCAAAGTTTCTTTCTGTGTATGACTTTTTGATCACGGACAAAACTTTATGAGCCACATTGTACCCATACCCGCCGACCGCCATGACAGTGCTTTGGCGCCTGTCAAAACGGTTCAGGCCTGGAAGACTTCCAAAAACGTGCAGGCAGGTCACGCCGTGCACGCACGCACGGCAAGTGCGCCCGTCGTTTTAAACCGTGGGGAAAACACATTCGACTCCATGTTTGCAGAAGCGCAGCCGGCGCCGCGCGGCTTTGAAGCTGCAATGGCTGAAGCGGACAGGAATGCCGCGCAGGAAACACAGGGCGCGTTTGAGTTTGAAGATGTGATCGACATCATTAACCCGCTTCATCACCTGCCGGTTGTCGGCATGGTCTATCGCAGCCTGACGGGTGATACGATTAAACCGATGGCCTCGATTATTGGCGGCGGTATTTTCGGCGGACCGATGGGCGCTGCCAGCGGCGTTGTAAATGCCGTCGTCCAGGAAGAAACCGGCAAAGATATCGCAGGCAATGTCTTTGCGATTGTCCGCGGGGAAGAAACAGAGGATGGTCAGAATACGCTTTTTGCAGAAAGTGATTTGCAAGATGACCCTGAAACGCAGCTGGCCTTTGCCGCGCAAATGCACGGGCTTGAAACTGGGGAACAGCTCGGTACAAAATTAAATCAGGATCTGCCGGGCACAGCGATGAGCTTTGCGGATACACAGCAGGCCGCGCGCGCCTATGAGAAAGCCTCTATGGCAGACGGACGCACGGCCGGATGGTATTGGGGAGAAAAAGCCGCAGCCTCTACCGCGTCTCAAAGCTTTGATGCCCGTGCGTTAGTGGCATCTGCCCTGCCTGCCCGGGAGCCGATTACAACGCTTTCCTTAAGCGATCTGCCGCCGATTTACTAATAGTCCCGCGCACCAAATAAAGCTGTCCCGATGCGAATATGGGTTGCGCCGAGCTTGATTGCGTCTTCAAAATCCCCGCTCATCCCCATGCTTAAAGACTTTAATTGATGGCGCTGGCCAAGTTTTTTCAAAAGAGAAAAATATGGCACCGGACTTTCATTCACAGGTGGAATGCACATCAGGCCTTGTATATCCAATCCAATATCAAAAGCTTCTTCTAAAAGCATTGGCACATCTTCAATGGCACAGCCCGCCTTTTGATCTTCTGCGCCGATATTGACCTGAATAAAACAGGGGAGATCTTTGCCTTGGTTGCTCATCTCTTCTGCCAGCGCATGAATGAGCTTTGGCCGGTCGAGCGTTTCAATCACGTCGAACAATGCAACCGCATCCTTGACCTTATTGGTTTGAAGTGGACCGATGAGATGAAGTCTTAAATCCCGATATTTCATACGGCGTTCCAGCCAGCGTGTTCTGGCTTCGGCCACCCGGTTTTCCCCAAAGACGCGATGACCTGCTTTCAGCGCCTCTTCAATACGCGCCTCGGGCTGCTTTTTGCTGACAGCGACCAATTCAATCCCGCCGACATCCCGCCCGGCGGCAGAAGCAGCTTTGTCGATCTTTGACCGGATAAAGTCGATATTTTCTGAAACAGACATAGTTCTTTAAAGCATAAAAAAGAGGCGCCGTAAAAGGCGCCTCTTCTTAAATCAATAGGACTTCAAATTAGAAGTTCAACTGAACACCACCAAGAACAGATGTCGCTTCAACGTCGCTAACACCAGCTGTTGGAGATTCGTGCTCGATGTGGCTGATAGAACCGCGGAAGCTCAGACCAGGTGCAGCAGTGTAGATTACACCACCTGTGTAACGTGTGGTCTCGAACTCACCGTTGGCAAGACCTTGCTCATCGTCACGGTCATAGTAAGACGCACCCAGCTGGAAAGGTCCAGTTGTGTAGTCAACACCGAGAACGATTGTACGGTCTTCATCGCCAGCTTCTAAGCCGTTGTTGTTTTCTGTCCAGATCGCACCGATACCGAAGGCACCAATGTCAAGGTCTGCACCAACGTTCCACTCCTGGAAATCATCCAGAACGTTAGGAACAGTTGTTTCTTCAACTTCTACGTGGGTGTAACCGGCACCAACAGCAAATCCAACATTGTTGAATGTACCTTCATAGCGCACAGCACCTTCGTAGGCCTGGTCCCAACCATTGTCAGAGTCACGTGTTGTGAAACCAACGAGACCGGAAGCTGAGTTAACATCACCGTTCGGGTCGCCGGCAACTTCAGGTGTGTAAGACAAACCGAATTGGAAACCATTCCAGACAGGTGACAGGTATGTGATTTTTTCATCTTTACCTGTGATGTCGTTGTCATAGTCCCAACCGTCTGTCGCAGCACCCATAGCAGCTAAAGGCACCTGACCGGCAGCACCAGCAGCAGCAACCGTACCAGTTAAGTAGTTGGTAAAGGCAGCATTACCGGAAGCAATACCGTAGTTAACAGGTTGAATGTACTGACGGATACCATCGATGTTGGAATCAGCAGAAGGCGCAGCCACCTGAAGCAGGTAGTTCGCACCATCTTCAGAACCGAGATTTACACGGCCCATGTTAGATGCCAAGTATAGGTATGATTCTTCAACAGTGTTTGAGTCATCACCACCATCAACTTCCATCTCAAGATGGAAACCGTAGACCATACCGTTATCGGCAGTACCTTCGGCGTTGATGTGCAGTTCAGATTCACGCAGCATGTCGAATGAATTTTCTTCAGTAGCGGCAGGTGAATCATCTTGATCCAGCCAGCCAACGTAGTTTTTCGTGTGACCGCCAACAGTTACATCGATTTGCGCCATAGCAGGAGCTGCAGCGAAACCAATGACACCAGCGGCGACACCGCAAAGTAGAAGTTTTTTCATTGTCATTCCTCCAATTGAATAAATGAAACGTGAACCGCGAAATGCGATTTACCATGTCATTTAATCGCGGCCGGGGATGTTTCTCAACGCGTCAACCGCTTTTTGGAAGAAATTTTTTGAACGACGTGACATTTTTGTCACAAGATATGAGTTATGTTAAAAACTAAGCACAAATCCGGTCAAAACGGCTGTGGCTTCGACATCGGCTGCATTTTCGACCTCATGCTCGATCTGCATCGCCGAGGCATGGAAATTCAGCCCGTCTGCCACTTTATAGGTCACACCGGCCATATAGCGGTTTGTTTCCACCTCGCTGGCCACGCCTAAAAGATTGGTGTCATTGTTAAACCAACTGGCCCCGAATGTATAGGGCCCGGTGGTGTAATCCACCCCGACCACGATGGTTTCATCCTTATCCAGCACTTCCTGGCCGTTATCCTGCTCTGTATAGACGACGCCGATGCCAAAGGCACCGATATCTGCATCCACGGCCACATTCCACTCGGTGGAATCGTCAAAGACGGCCGGAACCGTGGTTTCGGCTTCGCGCTCAATATGCGCATAGCCCGCACCCAGCTTCAGCTTCATATTATTGACAGGCACTTCCCAGCGCACCGCCGCTTCGTAAGCCTCTCCTAAATCATCTTCCTGGTCATCCGTGGTAAAGCCGACAAGACCGCTTGCGGATTGGGGGTCTCCGACTTCAAATGTATAAGACAGGCCGAACTGAAGCCCGTTCCAGTTGGGCGAGAAATAAGTAATTTTCTCGCTTTTCCCGGTGATATCATTGTCATAGTCAACGCCGCCACCAAACAAGGTGGTCCCAATAGCAGGCGTCGTCGTAATCGCGTAATTCACAGGCTGGATATGCTGTTTCTTCCCGTCCAGCGTGGCCGGATCGGCCCCGGGCGCACCGACCTGAAGCAGATAAGCGGCGCCGTTTTCGCTTCCGGCAATGATTTTCCCCATATTGGATTTCAGATAGAGATAGCTTTCATCGATCGTATTGGCATCATCTCCGCCATCGACAAAAAGCTCCGTGTAAAACCCGTAGACCAAACCGTTATCGGCTGTGCCTTCTGCTGTGAATTTCAGGTTAGAGCGGCGCAGCATGTCAAAATTGTTTTCTTCGGTGGCCGCCGCCGAATCATCCTGGCTCATCCAGCCAAGGTAATTCTTGGTATAGCCGCTGATTGTCAGGTCAATCTGGGCGGTAGCGGGGAAAGCTGTCATACAGACAGCAGCACATATAAAAGAAAAAGCGGCAAAGCGGGGCATGGATAAAGTCTCCGGATGGAATTTTTAAGGGGAAAACAGGATTACTGTTCTCAATTTTGCCATAGATGGCGGGTAAGACAAGTCTTATTGGATACGCTGCGCATACAATAAGAGGCGTGGGTGAGGATATCACTCATCTTGAGCTTGGCCGCCCCGCATGCTACATAAAGTGCGGATTTTAAGTTGAGGGTATATATATGAGAGTTTCTGTTTTCTTTTCCATTCTCGCGGCAAGCGTTTTGGTTTTATCTGCTTGTGGTAATCCCGACTATATTGGCGGGGAAGCCAAATATCCGACAGGGGCTGACCGCACGACGACAGGCGGCGATATTTATGGTGAGCGTGAAAGCATTTTCGGCGAGGGCGGTTTGGGCATTCTCGGCGGGAAAGATGACGACAGAGCAGATGACGGCTCGACCGGGATCGGGGTGAATGCGTATCTCTGGCGCGCGTCCCTTGATACTGTTTCCTTTATGCCGCTGGCCAGCGCCGATCCGTTTGGCGGGGTGATCATCACCGATTGGTATTCGCCGGAAGAAAAACCCGATGAGCGCTTTAAAGTGAATGTCTTTATTCTCGACCGCCAGTTAAGATCAAGCGGCGTCAAAGTCAAAACCTTCCGCCAGAGAAAATCCGGCAATCGCTGGATAGACAGCACTGTCGCCGATGACACCACGCGCAAGATGGAAGATGCGATCCTCACCCGCGCCCGACAACTCCGCGTTGCCGACCTCCAGGATGATTAACGTAAAATTCTCTTGGCCTCGAGGCTTCATCCCGCTAAAACAGCGGAATGAGCGAGAATACGAGATATAATATTAAAGAAACCGAAGCCAAGTGGCAGAAGGTCTGGGAAGAGCGCGGCGCGTTTACCGTCACCGAAGATTCGTCTAAGGAAAAATATTACGTGCTGGCGATGCTGCCCTATCCAAGCGGGCGTATTCATGTCGGTCATGTGAGGAATTACACGCTTTCCGATGTGGTGGCCCGCTACCGCAAGGCGCAGGGATATAACGTCCTCAACCCGATGGGCTGGGATGCAATGGGATTGCCGGCGGAAAATGCGGCGATGGAACGCGGCGCCCATCCGAAAGATTGGACCTATGAAAATATCGCCCAAATGAAAGCACAACTTCTCTCTATGGGCCTTGCGATTGACTGGTCCCGCGAAGTTGCGACCTGCGATCCGTCTTATTATAAGCATCAGCAAAAAATGTTTTTAGATCTGTATAAAAACGATCTTGCCTACCGGAAAGAATCTGTCGTGAACTGGGACCCGGTTGATAACACCGTGCTCGCCAATGAACAGGTCGTCGATGGGAAAGGCTGGCGCACAGGCGCACCAGTTGAACGGCGCAAGCTTAATCAATGGTTTTTCAAAATCACAGACTATGCCGAAGATTTGTTAAACGCGATTGACGGGCTGGAGCGCTGGCCGGAAAAAGTCCGCATCATGCAGCGCAACTGGATCGGGAAATCCAAAGGCGCGCAATTTAGATTTAATTTCACCACCAGTGATGACACGGTCGATGTTTATACAACCCGGCCCGATACGCTTTTTGGCGCAAGCTTTGTCGCTCTCGCAGCCGATCATCCTTTGGCAAAACAGTTGGCAGGCGGCAAGGAAGGTTTTGACGATTTCATCCAGCAATGCCAGTCTACAGGCACGTCTGAAGAAGCGATTGAAAAAGCGGAGAAACTTGGGTTTGATACAGGTCACAAAGTTGCTCATCCTTTTATCGAAGGGCAAGAGCTTCCGGTGTATCTCGCCAACTTTATTCTCATGGATTACGGAACCGGCGCGATTTTCGGCTGTCCGGGCCATGATGAACGCGACTTTGCCTTTGCCACAAAATACGGTTTAGATATTTTACCTGTCATTGACAGCGGCGGCGAAGAGTTGCCGTATGTCGGCCCAGGTAAAATCATCAATTCGGATTTTCTAGATGGTTTAAGTGTTGAAGACGGTATCGCTGCGGCGATTAAAAAGCTTGAAGAGATCGGCGCAGGGAAAGGCGTGACGAATTTCCGCCTGCGTGACTGGGGCGCGGTGCGCCAGCGCTATTGGGGCTGCCCGATCCCGGTCGTCTACCGGGAAAGTGACGGGGCCTGTATTCCCGTGCCCGCAGATCAGCTCCCGGTCGAGCTGCCGATGGATATTAATTACGATGAGCCCGGCAATCCGCTCGATCGTCACCCGACCTGGAAACACACAACCTGCCCTGAAACAGGCGCGCCCGCGATCCGTGAAACCGACACAATGGATACGTTCGTGGATTCCAGCTGGTATTATCTGCGCTATCTCGATGCGCAAAATGATGAAGAAGCCTTCAGTAAAAAAGCCACCGATTACTGGGGCGCGGTCGATCAATATATTGGCGGGGTGGAGCACGCCGTCCTGCACCTTCTTTATTCCCGTTTCTGGACGCGCGCGCTCAAAGCCTGCGGATACCCGATCCCGGCAGATGAACCGTTCTCCGGCCTGTTCACGCAAGGTATGGTCACGCACGCCACCTTTGAAGATGCAGACGGCAAATGGGTCTTCCCGGCAGAGGTTGAAAAGAAAGACGATGGCTGGGCAAAAATCGCAGATGGCAGCAAGGTGACAATCGGCGCGGTTGTGAAAATGTCCAAATCCAAAAAGAATGTGATCGACCCGCAGGATATTATCGACACGTACGGCGCAGATGCAGCGCGTCTTTTTATCCTGTCCGACTCCCCGCCGGACCGTGATCTGGAATGGTCCGAAGCCGGTATTGAAGGCGCCTGGAAATATATCAATAAGCTGCACCGCTCTCTCATGGATGTGAAAGACACGCTGCCTGCAAAAGAAGCCGCAATGCCAAAAGCGTTTTCAGAGAGCGCCCTGAAACTCCGCCGCGCGGTGCATCAGACCATCAAAGCGGTTGAAGATGAGATCGAAGATTTTCACATGAATAAATCGGTCGCGAAAATTCGTGAACTATCGAATGATCTGATTTCGTTTGTACCTAAAGATGATGCGGATAAATGGGTTTTACGGGAAGGCTGGGAAGCACTCACCATCCTGATCAATCCAATGACCCCGCATCTGGCCGAAGAGCTTTGGGCAGAGCTTGGTCATGATCAGATACTCGCAGAAACAGACTGGCCCAAAGCCGAAGAGAGCCTGCTTGAAAATGACACAGTGACGATCGGTGTGCAGGTAAACGGTAAAGTCCGCGCGACGATTACGCTTTCTCCGAATGCGCCGAAAGAAGAAGCTGAAAAAATGGCGCTGGCCGATCCGGGTGTTCAAAAAGCCATCGGTGACGGGCAAATCAAAAAAGTTATCGTTGTGCCTGGAAGGATCGTCAATGTCGTTGCGGGATAGGTTTTAATTACTACAGGCACACACTCGGCGAACGTGGCTATTATATTGATTTCCTACACCAAGTGCACTGGCTGTTGTTGTCGGTGAAGAGCAATGCACTATTGTAAAAAATCCGGGAAACCATGAATTTTCCGTCTGCATACAACCAAGTCCTGTTGGTGAACCGCCAATACCAATCGTAGTGTTCCCAGTTGTACAAGAGCCACCGCTAAGGTTTCCTCCCGGCGAGTTAGATAATCCAAGCGCAGCAGCAACCGCATAACAATTACCGGCAGCCCCGCCGGAACCGGCATAATTCCTTGTCCCGGTTATATTAACACCGCCCCTTCCTGAACAGACAGTGGTGCAGGATTGCGCCCGCGCGCCGGCATACCAGCAATACCCGCCTATCGACACACCGCCACAAGCAGGCGCACAATTTGAAAGACTGACCCCCGGCGGCGGGCTTGACCGGAAACTGCTCCAGGCCGCCGCCTGGCGGGTTGGCACCATAACACCCGCACCGCCGGAATTCGTCACACGCTGGCACACGCCGTGCCGGTCGATCTCAACAGTTTGCCCCGGATTGACCCGGAAAATCTCCTGCGCAAAGGCATTGCCGGGGGCCGTAAACATGAAAAGAACCCCCAAAACCAACATGGTTTGAAGCGCATACCGGCGCAGGTGGATGATCTGTTTCATCTTTAAGAGTGCTCTTCCTAATGATATAAAATCTTTTAATTGATATTATATCATAATAAAGCCTTTTTTTGCAATGTAATGGCGGTTTTTTAAGAGTTATTGTCCTTTGCATGACACCAAGACAATGTTCAGCCGCCCGCGGGGCCTTGCAGTGGAGCTATAAGAAACTGGCTGCGGCAGCGGACATAGAGGATTACCGCTATATCAGCCGTTTTGAAAAAGGGGTGGATATTCAAAGTTCCGCTTACAGGGCGATTTATACGATTTTAAAACAGGCGGGCATTACATTTGGCGAGGATGGCTGTTCGATTTCCTGGACAACGCAAGACCGCCGGTAAAAAAGCAAAAAAACCCGTATCCAACTTGTTTTATTCATGATTAAAAAGCATATGCGGTTTCTTTTCATACATCTTGCGCCCTGCGCCCTGCTCCTGCTCTCTGCCTGCGGCTGGCAGCCGATGTATGGCGGGTCGATCGGATCAAGCGGCGGCGGAGAGATTGGGGTTGGAGCCTCCGTTCCGCTGAACTTTTCCTCCGTGCGCGGCGGTCTCGACAGTATTGAGATTAACGCCATCCCCGATGCGGAAGGGGTCTATTTGCGCAATGCGCTGATTGACCGGTTTTATTCCAAAGGTTACCCAAGCGATCCGGCCTATACGCTTGTGGTCGGCAAAATCGTCCAGAATGAATTTGATTTTGATATCACGGTAGACTCTGAAGCCACGCGCCGCCAGCTTACCGTTGCTGCGCCCATGACCCTGATTGATAAACGCACATCTGAAATTGTGCTTCAACGTGCGCTCAAAGCTTCATCGTCTTATGACGTACTTGGCTCTCAATTCACAACCCGCGTTGCCGAGCAGGATGTGCGCGAAGCCGCCCTTTCCGACCTCGCCCGCCAGATCGAACAGCAGATTGTGCTCTATTTTAAGCGTTAGATTAAAAAATGTCTTTTGGTGGATATCTATCTCTCAGAGTGCGCCGGTGCTGCTCAGCGCTGCGAACATCACCCCGGCGATCACATTGACGTGCATGTATTAACGCCGGGTCTGTAGCTATATCAAACGCATAGTTAATTCCACGCAGCGGTGTAAGAAGGAACTGCCCCCAGGAACTTTTCAAAAAGCTTTCACCAAGTGCCCCTAATGGGTCGATCTTTTCCCTGTTATCTATAGCTGTTAGATCGCTAAAAATGCTCCTCGCGCGGGTAAGCCTGTCCAGCTTATCACCGAAAAAATTTCGATTAAATGGACTGGTTAATCTTCGATCATATTCTCTGTAAAACATTTTACTCTCCCTGATTTTTCTATTCTTTTAACATAATTATAAGGCCGGGTCAATGCAAACCCAGACTTTATCTATTTTTTATTTGTCAGCCGCAGCGCGTCCCAGAAGTCATACAGGAAAATACTGATTAAAAGCAAAAGCAGGACAAATCTGAAAATAAGAATATCTCCAACCAGCATGATAAATAAAACATCAATCATGAGCAGTAACATGAAGGTGGCGAGCATGATCGTAAACGCGATCACATGAGCCAGCATTCTCTGAAAGATCGAGTTTTGATTGATAAGCTCATAGGTAAAGGCAAAACACCCGAAAAGCGGTACAACGATAATCAGGCCGACAAATAAAATCAGGGTGTTCAAAACACCCTGATCTTGAATAACGGAAAACGCATCCGCAATATGACCGTATGAATAGAATGTGAGCGCGGCTAAAATAACATTCTTAACTGCAATCTCTATGAAATAGAGTCTGTTTTCCATTCTCTTATCACGCAATTACTGACAGGCAAGGCACTCTTCGTATTTATCCTCCTGCGGCTGTTCCGGCAGCTCGGGTTCGCGGCCCTGGGATTCACGGCTGCGAATCCACGAGGCATTACTTTCCGCGCGCTGGATCGATTTGGAGCGGCAGTAATAAAGCGACTTCACGCCTTTCTTCCAGGCTTCCCAGTGAATCTGGTGCAGGTCGCGCTTATGCACGTTGGCCGGCAGGAAGATGTTCAGGCTCTGCGCCTGGCACACAAACGGTGTGCGGTCGGCGGCATGTTCGATCAGCCAGCGCTGGTCCATTTCAAAGGCTGTTTTAAACACATCTTTTTCATCTTGCGATAAGAAGTCGAGATGCTGCACGGAGCCTTCATTGGTAAAGATCGACGACCAGGTATCGTCCGTGTTCTGGCCTTTTTCTTCCAGCAATTGTGTGAGGTATTTATTTTTGACCTCAAAAGACCCGGACAGCGTTTTATGCGTGTAAGCGTTCGCTGCGTTCGGTTCAATCCCCGGGGACGCCCCGCCGCAAATAATGGAAATCGACGCCGTTGGCGCAATCGCCATCTTGTTCGAGAAACGCTCATTAATCCCGTAATCGGCTGCATCCGGGCACGCGCCGCGCTCTTCAGCCAGTTTCTGGGAGGCATCATCAACGCCGCGTTTAATATGTTGGAACATGCGGCGGTTCCAGACTTTGGCCATCACCCCTTCCATTGGAATCATTTTTGATTGTAAGAAAGAATGATATCCCATGACGCCAAGCCCGACAGAGCGTTCGCGCATTGCAGAATATTTTGCGCGCTTCATACTGTCCGGTGCTTTCTCAATAAAGTCGGACAAAACATTATCCAGGAACCGCATAATATCTTCGATAAAGGTCGGATGGTCCTGCCACTCATCCCATGTCTCCAGGTTAAGCGACGATAAGCAGCACACCGCTGTGCGGTCATTGCCCATATGGTCACGGCCTGTCGGCAGCGTGATCTCGGAGCACAGATTCGACATTTTCACATTCAGCCCCGCCATCTTATGGTGGTCCGGAATACGGTCATTCACATGATCTTCATAAATAATGTATGGCTCGCCGGTTTCAATCCGCGCGGTCAGAAGGCGGATCCACAATTCGCGCGCAGAAACCTTAGAGACAACTGCTTTATCTTTGGGGGATTTCAGCGCCCATTCTTCATCATTTTCGACCGCCTGCATGAATTTGTTATTCACGAGCACGCCGTGATGCAGGTTCAGCGCTTTTCTGTTCGGATCACCGCCGGTCGGACGGCGGATCTCGATAAACTCTTCAATTTCAGGATGCCAGATCGGCAGGTAAATTGCGGCTGATCCGCGGCGTAAAGAGCCTTGCGAAATCGCCAGCGTCAAAGAATCCATCACCCGGATGAACGGCACGATCCCGGAGGTTTTGCCGTTACGGCCAACTTTTTCACCAATCGAGCGGACATTGCCCCAGTAAGAGCCGATCCCGCCGCCCAAAGAGGCCAGCCAGACATTCTCATTCCAAAGGGACACGATGTCATCGAGGCTATCTTGTGTTTCATTTAAGAAACAAGAGATCGGCAGGCCGCGATTCGTCCCCCCGTTCGACAGCACAGGTGTGGCCGGCATGAACCAAAGCTTGGAAATATAGTCATAAAGACGCTGGGAATGGGCCGAATCGTCCCCATAATACAGCGCAACACGCGCAAAAAGGTCCTGCGGGGCCTCTTCGGGGAGCAAATAGCGGTCATAAAGCGTTTCAATCCCGAATTTTGTGAGATTTTCATCGCGGGACCGGTCGATCTGAACCCGGTTGCCGCCTTCAATTTGTGCATAGTCAAACATTCCCCTGTGCTCCCTTTAAGCAAGACGTTGAAAATATGAATAAATCTGTGGAAGGAGCTGTGGAAGAAGAAACCCTGACCCACAACCCCTAGCGGTTATCGTTCTAAGATCATACTATATCTCGTGGGGCTGTCCAGTCAAATCGGACTTTTTCCACGCACGGTTTGACCCGCGCAACTGCCCTGTGGATGAGCCCAATAACCGCCTCAATTTTCTCAATTTTTCACATACGTCCGCATTTTTCCGAGGGTGTTTTCCTCCCTTTTTGAAAGATTCAAAAATAAAAAAAGCAATTCTGTTTCAAACTTATCGCAAATTTTGCCCGCGCTGCGCGACGCTTGTCAGGCCTATATATAGACCCTGCCCCCATATGTTCATGCTATGTTCTTTATAGCGCGCTTTAAAATCCCTGTCGAGACTTAATTAAAATAGGCTCCAGCCAGCGGTTTTCCTGTGAGTCGCAGGTGATTCGAATCTTTGTTGAAATTATTTTGCTTTGGATTTCAGCGCCATTTTTATAAGGCGTCGAATAGCCTCACTACGCGAAGGAAGCTCTTCCTGTTTCCTGCGCCAGTCATCAATGGCTTTGACCTCTTCGGGGCTGAAAACCAGCCCGACACGCTCTGTTTTTTTGGATGATGGTTCATCTTTTTGTTCTCCTGACAACAACCAGTCATAAGAAACACCAAGATATTTTGCAGCTTCGGGCAAAAATTTAGGTTTTGCAACCCTGCCGCTTTCAACATGTTGAACGGCTTGTGGCACAACGCCAAGAGCATGCGCCAACTCTGTCTGGGATAAATCCGCTTGTTCGCGCGCCTGCTTAAATCGTTTGGCCAGCTGTTTTGCTTTGGAAGAACTCATACATAAATTTAAAGCTTTTTCACGAAAACATCTTCACAATAAAATTAGTAAAATTTACTAATTTAATAGGAATATTTTTACAAAAAGAATTGATTTATATAAGAAAATATAATATCATTTTTTTAAAAGTTAAAAACTTTTTAAGGATGGTTTTATTTAAATATCAACATTAAGGAGCCATCCATGTTTTTTTCATTCAAAAATAAAAACGCTTTATATCTTGGAAAAGATCAAAGACAAGATGCGTTTAATAGTCTTGACCAACTGGAAACAGAGCTGATTTTTCTGGAAGATATTGCCTATATTATTGAAAATTTTTCGGAGGAGCACGTACCCTATTATTTGTATGAACGCCTCGCCGTTCATATCAGGCATGTCAGAACCTTTTTCAACGAAGCGCACAACATCATTTTTAAATAAACTCTGTGATCTCTGTGCGCTCTGTGGTTAAAATCTAAAAAAGGAAACCGCATGACCACATCCATTCGCCGTTACCGCCAGACCAAAATCGTTGCCACGCTTGGACCAGCTTCAGGCGACGAAGATGTGATGCGCACGTTGTTTGAAACCGGGGTGGATGTGTTCCGGATGAATTTTTCCCACGGCACGCATGAGGCGCACCGCAAAAACCTGGAAACGGCGCGCAAACTTGAAAAAGAATTTAACCGCCCGATTGGGATTCTTGCCGACCTTCAGGGCCCGAAGTTGCGCGTTGGGCAATTTAAAGACGGCAAAATTGTCTTAACCAAAGGTCAGACGCTGCGCTTTGATCTGGATGAAAGCGACGGCGATGAGACCCGCGTGTGTTTGCCTCACCCTGAAATTATGGAGGCACTGAATATTGGTGACTCTATTCTTCTCGATGATGGAAAAGTCCATGTCGGGGTGAAAGAAAAAGGCAAAGACTTTTTAGCCGTTGAAGTCATTGCCGGGCAGGCGCTCTCTAATAATAAAGGCTTTAACGTACCCGGCATTATTTTGCCTATTCCTGCACTCACGGAAAAAGATCGCACGGATCTCGACGCAGCGCTGGAGATGGGCGTGGACTGGGTCGCGCAGAGTTTTGTCCAGCGCGCGGACGATGTGCTTGAAACACGTAAAATTATTGATGGCCGCGCGGCGCTGATGGCCAAGATTGAAAAGCCAAGCGCCGTTGAAGACATTACAGAAATCCTGAAACATATCGACGGTGTCATGCTTGCCCGCGGTGATTTAGGCGTTGAGCTTCCACCTGAAGATGTGCCCGCTGTGCAAAAGAAAATCGTGCGCAAAGTGCGTCATGCAGGTAAACCAATTATTGTTGCAACGCAGATGCTTGAATCCATGATTGAAAATGCACGCCCGACCCGCGCCGAAGCTTCTGATGTGGCGACCGCTGTGTATGACGGCGCGGATGCGGTGATGCTCTCTGCCGAAACGGCAACAGGCGCCTACCCGGTGGAAGCCGTTTCCATCATGGACCGCATTTGCCAGCGCACCGAAGCGGATAAAGCCTACCGGCGCATCATGAAATCCGATACGCCCGAAACGGAAAGTGACGCATCCGATGCGATCACAGTGTCTGCCGTGCATGTTGCCCATGACATAGAAGCGGCCTGCATCGTGAATTACACAACCTCCGGGTCAACAACCTTACGCACCGCGCGTCAGCGCCCGTCCGTGCCGGTGATCTGCCTGACACAAAATGAAAGCACGGCGCGCCGCCTGATGCTGTCTTACGCCGTGCGCTCCATTCATATTACAAACGTCAACAGCTTTGCCGAAACGGTTGAGGCCGCTATAAAATTGACGAAAGAAAAAGGCTACACGCAAAGCGGCAATAAAATTGTTATGACCGCCGGCGTTCCCTTTGGTGTTTCTGGTACAACCAATGTCCTGCGCATTGCGGATGTTGAGTAATTTTTATCTATTCCCGGGAAGAACCTGCGGATCATCGCCCCGGACACGCGAGGCAACCAGCGGTTTATCATAGACAAATAAACCGGTTTCATTGAACGCATAATATGGTTGGTAACGGTCAATAAAACGGACCGGCTCCATCGCCGCAACGCGGTTATCGAGAATAAAATCATTCATCCCGATCCGGGCGACAAGAAACGCATGATCCGTTCCACTGTAAACATCATAGACAATCGTGATTTTAAGTTGATCTTCAGAAAAGCCGAGCAGTTTTAAGGTCAGATATTTTGCTGCCGAGAAATCTTCGCAATCTCCCGAATATTGCAAAAACTGTTCAAAACTCGCCCAGTGATCATCCTTGCCGTAAATCCAGTCATCTTCGCGGTAGGGCAGGCGGTTAAACCAGCCATTCACGTAAGCTGCCTGGATATTTTGCGGCTTGGCCTCAATTGCGCGGACAAAATCCGACCAGACTTTCAAACGTTCAGTCGGGCAAAAGGCCCGCACAGCGATACAGCGTTGATAGACGGGCAGGTCGGCTTCAAGCTCTTTAAAAAATCTGTACCCTTGCGGCGCGGCCGACAAGGTTTTTTCCATTTGTACATGTTCAGGCAGAAATCTTTGAAACGCAGGCGCCGTATGAGGACCTGTAGAAAATGCCACAGATGGCGCAGCTAAAAGCGCACAGAGCCAAATCAAAGAAAAAACAGGCAAACGCATGATCATCACACAGTTTTAAAATTTACATATAGACCGCACAGTAAGCATTTTGGGGCCTAAGTCAATGACTTTATGCAAAGTCATATAGGCTGCGCACACAATAAAAATTGACATAAAAAATATATTGACAAAAAAAACGAACAGGCGTACATCTTGTTTCACGCTTTGCTTTCATCCGGCATCGCGTCGCGGCATTTGAAGGGGCAGCTTGCACCGCGTCACCAAAGCTAAAGAGCGCTGCAGCGCACACGAACCGCTGTGGTCCCTAAAACAACTTGGACCCGGCGGGCATATATTTTCCCGTCATATTTGAAACTTTGGAACAACCCGAAAAACTCGGGAGATAAGGTATGTTTTCATCATGAATATTATTACCCAAACCAATGAAGAACTTGGCTCTGTTATAGCAGCAGACTTCTATCCAGCGGCACAACCCATAGAAGTCCCCTTGGAAAAAAATGTTTTTGTCCCTGATGAATGGACATTGTCGCTTGCAAAAGGGCTCCAACAACTCGACTTTACAGGACTTAAGGTTATAGAAATCGGCATTGGTGGCGGTATTAATGCTGCCGGATTATTAACATGCGACAAACCTCCAGCCGATTTTGTTGGGGTTGATATCTTTGACCCTGCAGTAACAGCCTCACGAATTTTATTTGAACGCCATAGTTTAAAAGGACGTGTTCTTAAATCAAATCTTTTACAAAATATAGATCAGCAAACACTATTGGAAGCACATCATATTTTTGCATGTATCCCACAAGTACCTTCAGGTGAAGATCTAGAGTGTGATGACAATTATTCGCATTACTACAAAGCAAATGGCAGTGACTGGGATCTCTACGGCTTGGGTTTAAACGAAAAGCTAATCCGTAAAACAAATGTAAGAGCCTCTCAAACTGGTATAACTCTTAATCTTTCAGGGCGTCCGGGAATTGATAAACTTCGTGAGCTTTTCTTTGAGCTTGGACGCAATCCTGAAATTATTCACGCAGAAACTGTTCCGCAGCACGCAGGTACATCTGTTCAAAGTCTTGCAGATCTTGAAGGTAATGGGCATGAAGATTTTGAATTTTTTAAAGATGAGGATACGCAACATAAAATTTCTGCCGCTTGTGCAGAACAAAGGCGCCTTGCAGGAGATCCGGTCTTCCATAAAATTTATGTCATAAGCGCACCAGGGCTAAGGAGATAGGCATGACAAACATTGTAGACTTCTTTACCCAAAAAGACTTCGTCATTCTTGGTGGAGCGATGGGTACGGAGCTGCAGCGGCGCGGTTATAAAACCAAATTGCCGCTCTGGTCGGCGTCTGCCAATGAAGATGCACCGGAACTGGTGGAGCAAATTCACACCGACTATTTTAATGCCGGCGCAGATTTATGCATCACCAATACGTTTCGTACAACACCGCGTGCCTATGACAAGGTTGGGCGCAAGAAAGATGCACGTGATGCGCTGAACAAATCGGTTGAGATTGCCTTGCGGGCGAAGGAAAAAGCAGGGCGCCCGGTTTTTTGCGGCGGGTCTTATGCACCTTTGGAAGATTGTTATGAGCCTGATCTTGTTCCATCCCGCCAAGAGCTGGAAGATGAGCACGGTCTGATTTGTGACTGGCTGAAAGAGGCTGGTGTTGATTTTCTCATTGCTGAAACAATCAATGATATTGAAGAAGCGCAAGTAATGGCCCAATCAGCTTCTAATGCAGGCCTGCCTTACATCATTAGTTTTGTGGTGGATTCGAAAGCCAATCTTCTGGATGGCAGTGCATTAACAGATGTTTTAAAGGTGGCCACTCTTGAAGAATGTTTTGCCGTTTCTTTAAATTGCCGCCCGATTGATGTATTAGACAGCGCTGCTCATACGCTTCTTGAAAACACAGATCTGGCAAAGGGGATTTACCCGAACGGCTTTGGGAAACCGCATGACGATCTCGGTTGGGAGTTTGAAAATAACGACGATAGCATTGAGAAATTTGTGCAAATCGCGTTGAACTGGAACAAGCAGGGTTTCAAACTTATCGGCGGATGCTGCGGGACAACGCCCGATTATATCCGCGCTCTGTCGCAAACCTATCAAGTTCAAAAACAAGCTGCATAAAAAAGAATTGATAGGGAAAAGAAAAACCGGGCTACTCATCGCCCGGTTTTTTGTTTAAGTTACTATTAAATCGTCATTGCCCGACTTGTTCGGGCAATCCATATGGATTACCGGGACAAACCCGGTAATGACGTAAGAGAGCGTAAGAAGAATGAAACTTACCTGGAAACAAATCGATCCGTTTGTGAAATCGCCCGACCCGAAGGCGCGGGTCGTGTTAATCTACGGGCCCGATGACGGGCTGATGCGTGAGCGCGCGCAGCTTATCGGAAAAACAATCGTCGACGATCTCTCCGACCCGTTCAATGTTGCCGTCCTGTCTGCCGACCAGTTAAACGAAGACCCGGCGCGGCTGTCTGATGAAGCCAGCGCCATGTCGATGATGGGCGGGGCACGTTTGATCCGCGTTGAAAACGCCGCCGATAAAATCACGCCCATTGTAAAAGACTATCTTGATAATGATCCGAGCGCTGAAAATCTTGTGATCCTTGAAGCAGGTGAACTCGGACCCCGATCATCCCTGCGCCAGCTCTGTGAGAAATCTAAAAATGCGGCCGCGCTTCCTTGCTACGTCGAAGATGAACGCGGCATTTCAAATCTCATTCGCGATATGGTGCGCGAAGGTGGTTTTGCTATTAACGGCGATGCCTCTGCCTGGCTTGCCCAAAACATCGCGGGTGACCGGATGCGCGCGCGCAGTGAAATAGACAAGCTCATGCTTTATATGGGCGGCGATAAAGAAACCGGGGGCGGCACGATTACACTCGAGGCTGCTCAAAATGCCTGCGGCGCGGCGGGCGTTGCCACGCTGGATGATTTTATCTATGCCGTCGGCGCGGGCCAAAGCGCAAAAGCACTTTCTCTCTTTGACAAACTCATCGCGGACGGGATGGCGGAGGTTGCAATTTTAAGAAGCCTCCAAAATCATTTCCGCCGATTGCATTACACAAAAGTGCAGGTCCAGGGCGGCACGCCTGTCGATGCAGCGCTCAAATCTCTTCAGCCGCCGATCTTTTTTAAATATGAGCAGGCCTTTAAGGGCCAGATGTCCCGCTGGGGCGAAGGCAAGCTCCGCAGCACGCTCCAGCGTCTTGCCGACCTTGAAGCCCAGACCAAACAAACCGGCACGCCTGTGCAGACTTTGTGTTCTCAGGCAATTTTAGCAATTAGCGCCGCGGCATAAATGTTGACATATTTCTCAAATATGTCCTATGTTTAGTTTTTGAATTCCGCCTGAGGTTATGATGAGTAGAGCTAAAAGTATCGCTGGTATTGTAAATTCGATTTTTCCTGTCCAAAGACTGGCTGATCCTGAATGTCGCAGGGCTGAAGCTAAAAAGCTAAAAAAGAAATTAGAGCGATTAGCTAATAATATTGACCTTCGTCAAGAACGCGTAAAAGCAGACAAAAAGGCCATCACTGCAAAGTATATATCCGATATCGACGATGATAAATTATTTCAAGAGAAATGGGATTTGGCAAGCCGAAGAGAAGAGCTTGTTTATATACATTTTAATGTTATAAAGCCTATTATTTTGGGCATTCTGATACAAGTTGAAAGCATCATCACCAATCCGGAAAACCCTGCACCGCACGTAAAATTAAAATTAGAATAAAATTAGCTTTATCAGGCTATCTTACCGACCTTGAGGCCAGGATCAAACAAACCTGCACGCCTGTGCAGACTTTGTGTTCTCAGGCAATTTTAGCAATTAGCGCCGCAATATAATTTAATTGACATAATGTTTATCCCTGCTATGATGCCTGCATGAAACAGGCAAATACCCTTACAAGATATTTTACGGCCATAGCATATACGCTAGCCCCTTTGCTAAGCAGCAGCCAAGCTCATTCACAAGATAGTGATAAAAACGTAATTCCTCATATCTATGCTGCTGAGGATGCTCAAGTTTTAAAATCATGTCCTCAAATTACAACTGTAGAAACTAAAACAATACCAGTGACGCAGGACGAACATTTTAATGTGATATTTAACTCCAACATTCCGTCTGCCTATATGTTGATGGACGGGCTTTTTTCAAAATCTTTAGTCGCAAAAAATTTTGCAGAAACGATTGATGAAGTAGAGTTTGGCATGGTTGCTATAAATTCAATAGGGGGCAGTACTTCGATTGAAAAAGCGATGCTTCCAAAACTTTCGGAAACACAAACACCAGTGGCAACAATAGCCTACGACTATGCTCTTTCTGTTGCATTTACAATTTTAATACATGGCAACTATGGGAAAAGGTACGTCCATGATGACACGAAACTGATGGTGCATGAAGCCTCATATATGGAACTTGGCCGGACGATAGACGATATTGAGACAATAGAAGATTTAAAAGACCTTCCAAACTTTGATGAGATTAGGCAGATTTTCGAAGAGGAAGGATTTATAGATGATGAGGACGTTGTAAAAAGTGTCAGAGAGACTCTTATTTCGGCAAATAACTTTATGAGAGAAAGTTTTGTCGAGCGTTCGACAACCGGGCTGTCAGAAGATTGTGCGAACGCTCTTCTGCGTGGAGGTTACGATATGCGGCTTAATCCGCAAATAGCTCTTAAATTAGGCCTGATAGACGCTATTCTGGACGACTTCTATAATCGTAACACAATGACTGTCAGAGCAGATGACCCGCGTGTAATCGGGCCGTAAAATTATAAAGGACGGGTCAGGCGTTGAAGCACATCATCCAGCTGGTCGAGATTTTTAAATTCGATTTTCACCGTGCCTGCATGCTGGGTCTTCATATCAAGCGATACATTTAATCCAAGCGCTTCGGAGATTTGGTTTTCAAGCGCGGCCGTGTTCGG
Source organism: Alphaproteobacteria bacterium (assembly GCA_028289285.1). GTDB lineage: Bacteria > Pseudomonadota > Alphaproteobacteria > Micavibrionales > Micavibrionaceae. The sequence continues at coordinate 71,863 of JANQRF010000004.1, read as the reverse complement.
GTCTTTGGCTTTTGCGCCGGCCCCCGATGATTTTGCAGGGCGCCCGACATCCTGCGCAGCGCGTTTTTCAGCTTCGCGTACGGAGAGTTTTTGCTGCACAATTTCCTGCGCGAGCAAGGTCGGGTTCTTTGCACTGAGCAAAGCCTTCGCATGGCCGACAGAGAGCTGCCCTTCAGCGATCATCGCCTGGACGCTATCGGGCAGGTTTAAAATCCGCGTCACATTCGCAATATAGCTGCGCGACTTGCCAACCGATTCCGCCATGCTTTCCTGGCTGTGCCCGAAATCGCTCATCAGACGTTCATAACAGCGTGCTTCTTCAATCGGGTTTAAATCTTCGCGCTGCAGGTTTTCGATCAGCGCAATCTGCAGCATCGTGCCGTCATCCATCTCGCGGATAACAACCGGCACCTCATGCAGCTGCGCCATTTGCGAGGCGCGCCATCTTCGCTCGCCTGCAACAATTTCATATTTACCCTGCGGCCCGTCAAAGGGGCGCACCAGCAGCGGCTGGATAATGCCATGCTCACGGATGGACGCGGCAAGTTCTTTCAGCGCCGCTTCATCAAAAAACTGGCGCGGCTGATTTTGGTTCGGGACAATATCGCCGATACCAACAAGCTTACGTGCAGAAGGCACAGCATCTTCCGTGTCCATCACGGATGCAAAACGCTCTTCGGTTTCTTCATCTTCAAAGAGTGCATTGAGGCCGCGGCCCAATCCTCGTGTTTTCGGTGTCATCTCGTTCACGCCGCCTTTATAGCAGTATTTTGTTGGCGATTACCAATCATTTCTTTTTCGCGTTTTAAAATTTCTTTGGCGAGCGCAATATAGGCCTGCGCGCCCGTACAGCGCATATCATAAATAATGGCCGGCAGACCGTGCGAGGGCGCTTCGGATAAACGCACATTGCGCGGGATAATCGTCTTATAGACTTTATCTTTAAAATAAGCGCGCACATCTTCGGCCACCATCGCAGAGAGTTTATTACGCCCGTCATACATGGTCAGCGCAACGCCGTGCAATTCTAAACGCGGGTTGAATGTTTTCTTCACGCGCTCAATGGTTTTGCTCAAATGAGACAACCCTTCCAGCGCATAAAACTCACATTGCAACGGCACGACCACGGCGTCCGCAGCCACCAGCGCATTTAATGTCAGCAAGCTCAAAGACGGCGGACAATCAATGATCACATAGTCATAGGGAAGGGGCGTGCGCAACGTTGTTTCCAGACGATGTTCGCGGCGGGTTTCATTGACCAGCTCAATCTCCGCGCCGGAGAGATGAATGGAAGAGGGCAGCACATGCAAATTCGGTACGCGCGTTTCCTGCGCGACCTGGGTCACAGGGGTTTCAAAGAAAATCACATCATAGGAACTCGCCCGCAGGCCCGCCCGGCGAATCCCAAGCCCCGTACTTGCATTGCCCTGCGGGTCTAAATCAACCAAAAGCACACGCTTACCAATCGCACTTAAAGCTGTTGCCAAGTTGACGGAGGTCGTGGTTTTGCCCACTCCGCCTTTTTGGTTGGCCACAGCCAGGATGCGCGGCACGCGGGTGGAGATTTTCGGGGCAGGTGATTTTGTCGGCACGTCTGTACGCATGGATTTTTATCCTGTCCCCTCTATAAAGTTAGGTTATAAATGTTTGAAAAGCTTGCAGGACTATGCCTTTTTAGTGCCCCGGAAGTCAAGAAAAACCCTTATCTGACAACATCCTTATGCACATTCTCTCATTTTGAGCTTTATCCCACACTCAAAAGGACTTCACACATCTGTACGCTTTAATTGCGTACAAATCCTTTCAACACATTCTTCAATGGTTAATTCAGATGTATCCAGTCTTAGGACGGGCCTATCCCAATCATCATATTCACGCTGCATCACTTGCTCCCACGTTACAATGGGCGTCGCATCATGCCTATCCGCATTTCTGGCTTCCAGTCTGCGCCTATGCTCTTTTTGATCAGAGCAGATTATTTCAATTTCCAAAAATGTTTTGTCCTGTTTAATCGCCACATTTCGCCACCCTTCTCTGGAAATTTCGACAGGATTGACGTTATCCGCGATGACCGTATAACCAAGCGCAAGATTATCTTTAGCAATATCATAAGCCGCCAGATAGCCTGCATCTTCAGCTTGCTCTACCTTGAGAGTTGAATTTTTTAGTGCTGTTTCAATACTATCTATCCGCAAATAGAAAGCCCCCAACCGCTTGGCAAGATGCCGGGAAACGCTTGATTTCCCTGACCCCGGCAATCCGCTAAAGATTATAAGCATAGACATCTCTGTTTCATTCCTCATGATTTTCTCAAATTCTTTATAACCAATATCACACCCTCGGGATCCGTCTGGCTGGGGACTTTTTCCAAATCAAAATCCCAAGCCGTACGTGCCTGCGTGATCTCTTCCTCCGCTTTGCGGCCCTTGGGGAAAATCATGGTCAGATCCGGATTTTCCTTAGCAAACGGCGCGCAATATCCTAAAAGCCCGTCCAGAGCCGTCACCGCCCGCGCCGTGATCACATCCGGGGCCTCCAGCTTCAGATTTTCAACGCGGTCATTATGCACAGTCACATTATCCGCCTTACAAGCCTCGGCCACAGCTTCCAGAAAACTGCATTTTTTGCTAATAGATTCAATAAGATGCACCTTAATCTCCGGGCGGCAAATGCCGATCACAAGGCCCGGAAAGCCCGCCCCGCTGCCCAGATCATAGAGTGTTTTTGTGCGCTGCAGCAATGGTAAAAGTTGCAGCGAATCCTCGAAATGCCGTTCCCAGGCAGTCTCCAGCGTGCTCTTTGACACCAGGTTCATCCGCCCCTGCCAACCCCGCAGCATCTGTTCATAAAGTTTCAGTTTTTGGTGCATTGCTTCTTTTGTGGTCTGAAATTAGATAGCTTATTGATCGGGACGTCTTTGTGAGACAAGGCCTCGTGCAAACCGAGCGTAATCTCTTGTATAAATTCCATTTTCAAAAGCGGCAATGCGGGCAATTGCCTCTCTGCGGGCATCGAGCATCTGTTGCTTTGTTTGGCAGATACCCTCTAATTCAGGGGGCAGCGTGCCGCGGGATATTTCTGAGGAAATAATTTTACGTAAGTCAGGATCTTCGATCTGATCAACAGGCAAAAATCCTGCTTCTATAGCCTCTGAAAACTCCTGTAATACATAAGCTTTCCAATCCAGACCGCTATCACAAAAAGCTATTTTAGGTTGCTTTAGAGATGTCAGCCGCTGTCTTTGAAGCAGTTCTATAGCGGCCAGTTCTGGATATTTTTCTGCTAATTCTTCGTAAAGCTGTATTATTTTTGTCTGAGTATCCGGATCATCTGATCCTTCCAGCGTCTCAATTTGTGCGTACAAAGAAAAAGCATCTCGTAGCATATCTTCTGTTTTAAACAGACGCATATTGATTTGATCTCATTTCTTTTGATGTTATAATTGTTTACATATCTTTATTTTTGCGTATTAGTCAATCAATCTCTGGATTGAAGATGTGTTTAATGTTCTGGGTGGAGCAGCCTCAGGCGTACACATTCCTGCAAAGCCCAGGCAGCATAAGGCATTATTTTAGGATGCTGTAATGCCTCTTCGACAGTCTTGTAATAGTGGGCCTCCGCTTCGTAACATCCTGTAATTGTTTGATTTTTATCATGCCAAAAGTGGATGTGAACGCATTCTGCATGATCGGTCCAATCTTCCGTGAGCGCGCCTATAAAAAGCACCTCTTCCGGTCTGACAATAGCCCCTAACTCTTCGTGCAGTTCCCTGGCCAACCCCTCAAGAACCGTTTCATTTTGCTCTACATGCCCGCCAAATATATTAAGTACACCGGCATGTTTTCCCCAGTTTTCAGGCCTTTGTTGCAAAAGCAGCTGATGATCATGGGTAAGGATAACAGCATCAGTAAGATGCTGTTTAAAGGACTTACGCTCCATATCTTCAGCCGAAACGAGCTTTAAAGAGGCATCCATCTCTTCTAACCTTATTTTATTATGTATAATGTTCCACGTGGAACATTTTGTGTAAAACTTTTGTAAAATCATAAAATCACTAGAGCAAATAGCATTTTATTTGGGTCAGGCGCAAGGAGCGACGTGTATAAATAAATACACGAGCGACGCAGCAACGCAGACCAAATAAAATGATAGAAGCTCTAGGCTGCCTTCCGCTTTACAAACCGCAAGAGCGCTGTCACCGCGGCTGGCGTGACCCCAGGAATCCGGGCTGCTGCGCCGAGTGTTTCCGGGCGGGCCGTTTCCAGTTTTTGCCGCACTTCATTGGACAGGCTCCCCACCGCGCCATAATCCAGGTCGGCTGGAAGGGCCAGCGCTTCATCTTTTCGGAAGGCCAGAATATCGGCTTCCTGGCGTTCCATGTACCCCGCATACCCCGCATCGATTTCCATCTGCTCGCGGACATCAGGGCGGATCGTGTTCATCTCCGGCCAGAGGCGCGCAAGGCTGTCCCATGTGATATTCGGATAGCGGAGCAGGTCGAATGCGCTCCGGCGGCGGCCGTCTTTATTGACCTGCACGCCCTGTTTTTCAAGTTCATTCGGCGTCGCCCGCAGCTGATCCGTCAGGAGTGATTTCGCCTGCTCCAAAGCCGCTTTCTTCTCCGCCCAGACAGCCTGTCTGTCTGATCCAACACAGCCAATCTCAATCCCCCGGCCGGTCAGGCGCTGGTCGGCATTATCGGCGCGGAGTTTGAGGCGGTATTCCGCCCGGCTGGTGAACATGCGGTAGGGCTCCGGCGCGCCGCGGGAAATCAGGTCATCGATCAGCACCCCGATATAGGCCTCTGCCCGGTCCAGCACGAAGGTTTTCCCCCCATGATCCATAGGATTATCCCCGGTTTCTCCACTGAATGTTCCACGTGGAACATTTTCCACAGAAGCGGCCAGAGCCGCATTAATGCCTGCCATCAGGCCCTGCGCAGCGGCTTCTTCATAGCCCGTCGTACCATTAATCTGCCCGGCCAGATACAGGCCCGGCAGGGCTTTGACTTCCAGAGTCGCTTTCAGGCTGCGCGGATCGACATAGTCATATTCAATCGCATAGGCCCATTCCATCACCTCAGCCTTTTCCAGCCCCGGAATGGTTTTGAGCATCTCCGCCTGAACCTCAATCGGCAGGGCATTCGATATCCCGTTCGGGTAGATGGTCGGGTCGTCCAGCCCTTCCGGCTCCAGGAAAATCTGATGACGCGGCTTATCGGCAAAGCGCACAACCTTATCCTCGATGGAGGGGCAATAGCGTGGGCCTTCGCCATCAATCTGGCCGGAATACATCGGCGCGCGATGGAGGTTGGCCTTGATAATCTCATGGGTCTTTTCGCTGGTATAAGTAATCCCGCACTCGATCTGAGGGACAGTGATTTTGTCGGTCATGTAGGAAAACGGCACAGGCTTTTCATCGGCTTTCTGAACCTCTAAAACCTTCCAGTCAATCGTGCGGCCATCGAGCCGGGCAGGGGTCCCGGTTTTGAGGCGCCCCATCGGAAGCCCAAGTTTTTCAAGGGCTACGGCTAGGCCAATGGCCGGCTTTTCACCCACCCGGCCGGCGGAGATTTGCTCTTCGCCGCGATGAATTATTCCACGTAGAAACGTCCCCGTCGTGATAATGACAGAGCCCGCAAGCAGCTCTTCGCCAGTGCCTGTCACAACCCCTGCACAGCGCCCATCCTTGATAATCAGGTCTTCGGCGCCGCCCTCTAAAATGGTGAGGTTTGGGTAGTCATTTAAAAGGGCCTGCATGCCTTCGCGATAGAGTTTCCGGTCAGCCTGTGTCCGGGGTCCGCGCACGGCCGGGCCTTTGGAGGCATTGAGCATCCGGAACTGGATCCCGGCCTGATCGGTGACGCGTGCCATGATCCCGTCCAGCGCATCGATCTCCCGTACGAGATGCCCCTTGCCCAGACCACCGATTGCGGGGTTGCAGGACATGACGCCGATCGTCTCTTTTTTATGGGTGAGCAAGGCCGTCGCTGCGCCCATACGCGCCGCCGCCGCCGCGGCCTCACAGCCCGCGTGCCCGCCCCCGATCACAATGACGTCATAGGTGTTTTTCATGTGGACTTATATAGTATAAGTCAGACCCGAAATGCCAGAAGATTCGGCTATTTCCCGATACAGAAATCCTTGAAGATCACATCGAGCAGATCTTCAACATCGACGCGGCCGGTGATGCGGCCCAGCGCGCGGACGGCCAGGCGGAGATCTTCCGCAATCAGTTCAGGCAGGGCGCCGGAGTTCATGCCTGCCAGAGCAGCGGCGAGATGATCCCGCGACTCTTCCACATTCTGGCGGTGCCGCTGGCGGGTGAGGGACGGCGTTCCACGTGGAACATGAAAGGCCTTTTCAAGCTTTTCGGCCAGGGCCGTCAAAAGATCATCCAGCCCTTCGCCAGTCGAAACAGACAGAGAAATCACCTCACCCTCAAAGTCAGGCGGGCTGGCCTCATCAGATTTGTTGAAGATAATGAGGCTGTTTTCATCAATCAGATCCTTCGTATGAGGGTCGATATCCGGGGCGTTAGAATCGAACATCAGGATCTTGATGTCGGCGTTTTGAGCGCGGTCCAGCGCCCGGCGGATTCCCTCGGATTCAATGGTGTCATGGGCATTCTCACCCGTTAGCTGGTCGGGGCGCAAACCCGCCGTATCGGCTAGAATCACAGGGTATCCGGCAATATCCAGATGAACCTCGATGACATCGCGGGTGGTCCCGGCCATGTCGGAAACAATCGCTACATCCCGCGCAGCGAGCGCATTGACCAGCGAGGATTTACCCGCATTCGGCGCGCCGATAACGGCGACCTGCACACCGTTTCTTAAACGCTCTCCCCGGCGGTTATCAGACAGGTGCGCGCCGATTTCACGTGAAACAGCCTCCAGCGCCGGACGGACTTCAGCGATCTGGTCATCGGGCACATCTTCATCCGGAAAGTCGATCACGGCTTCGATATAGGCCAGCGCCTTCTTCAGTTCTTCCGCCCATCTCATATAAAGAGCAGACAACGAGCCGCCCATCTGATCCAGCGCCTGAAGGCGCTGCAGCTCCGTTTCGGCATCAATGAGATCGGCGACCGCTTCAGCTTCGGTGAGGTCCATCTTGCCGTTTTCAAAGGCCCGGCGGGTGAACTCCCCCGGCGCGGCCAGACGGTGACCGGGCTGGCCGGATAACACATCCAGTAGAGCCTGCACCACGGCGGGAGCGCCGTGACAGTGATACTCCACCACATCCTCCCCGGTGAAACTGCGCGGGGCCTGAAAAGTAAGAACCAGTGCGGAGTCGATGATCTCATCCCCGCTCTTATCCTGAGCATCTGTGGATAATGTTCCACGTGGAACATTAGTCATATTGTTTTTATATAATGTAATTTCGGGGGGAGAGGCAACCTCTTCTCCGGCAGGGTGGGCGGCGGCGTGCCTCTTGCCCATTGCCGCATAAATATTGTGCAGCGCAGCATAGTTAGGGGTTGTGTCGGCCTTGCCCCGCGTGAGCGCAAAAAGGGAACCAAACGCCCCCGGGCCGGACACGCGCACCACCGCCACCCCGGCTTTCCCGGGCGCAGAAGAAAGCGCATAAATAGTCTCGACTTTTGCTTCCATAGCGCCTATATGCATGCAGATACCATAAAAAACAAGGATAACTCCTCATAAAGCTATGTCGAACATACTTCCATTTGCGCGCGGAGAAAGAACAGCCTCAAAGGTAGCCAAAGATATACGGCCCGGCATTTATGTGGAACTTATGGATGTCACAACAGCAAGCGGGGACTTGATGCAGTTTGCCTATCTTTTAAAAGAGCTCGCGAATCTGCGTATTGAAATCTGGTTTTTTTCAGAAAAAACACTGGAACAGGCCAACGAGACAGTGACAAAAAGAACGAATTTTTCTGACTTATTTCCTCTGGAAGATCTAAAATTTATCCCAAAAAGCACGCTTTTGCATGAAATTGAGCAGCAAAACCAGAAACTTATGCTTGTTATCACAGAACAACCCAATATGCATGAACCCGACATCGCACATCAAGCTTATTACAGCAACGGGACCAGTCGTAAAAGCGGTCAACTGCCGCTCATGGAGCATCTCCGCATATACGCAAATAGTATCCGCCGGACAAACGGTCAGCCGGAAATTGCCGAAACCCTGTGCCCATCTACTTTCCGTTGAAATAAAAAAGAAAGCCCGGCGCGATTTTGTTTGGGGATGAAATACGCGCCGGGACTCTCTCACCCTGGCCGGCAGGGATCAGGGGCAAAATGGGGACTATGGGGGAAATCCTAAAATCTCATATTGTCATTCACACCTTCGCAATGCGCGATGGACAGCCGGACCAGATCGCGGTAATTGCGCATCGCATCCAGATAGAGCGAAGCCTTGATCCGCGCCTGATCGTGCAAAATCCGGCCATGATCGGCATGAGACGCGGCCAAAACACGCTTCACCGTCTGATCGGCCTGCCAGACCCGGTAATGGCGGATCGCACTGCGCGCCTCCATCCGCATCCGGTCAAGTAGCTCCGAAGCCTCTTTCACAGCCATATAGCTGACTTCCGCCCGCCCCGCCGCTTTTTTCAGCTGGCGGATCGCATCATTCGCCTCGGCCGGGGACAGCCGGTTGCGAATACGTTCAAAAAACGTCTCCGTTGGTAGTTTCATAATGTATTCCTTTTCTCACAGCTAATTTAATTACATAATACATAAAAGTGTTTTTAAAGAACCGCCCATGAGAGTTGTTCATGAGCGGCTCTTTTTGTGTGGGGATGGCCCTCAGTTACCACCTATTTCTGTATTTTTGATAAAGAGAAAATAGCAAAAAAATCATTTAAAATCAATAGAATAATATTTTATAATCTATGATTGAAAGCATAAAAAATATAATTTCTATATCTTGTTGCAGGAAAATCTATATAATTTTGTCATTCCCGCGGAAGCGGGAATCCAGACGATTTTTTAGCCTTTAACAAAGGCTGTTAAATTTTATAGATTCCGGATCAAGTCCGGGATGACATCAAGGAGAAATCCATGAAAATCATTACACCATCCCAATGCCGCGCGGCACGCGCTCTTTTAAATTGGAGCCAGCCCGAGTTAGCCAAACGCGCACGCATGAATAAACAAACAATCAGTAATTTTGAATCAGAAAAAAGTACGCCGTCCAGAACGTCCCTAGAGAAACTCTCAAGAACTCTCGAAAATGGGGGTGTTGTTTTTACTGAAGATGACGGCGTTAAAAGAGCGCTGGGCCTATTCCAAATAACCCTAGAAGGTGAAGACGGAGTCAGGGCTTTTTTCGATGATGTCTATGAAACGACGAAAGAAACCCAAAAAGAAATCCTGATTTTTAACGGTCTTCCGACTGAGTTAATGAAAGCTGCGGGGGAAGAATGGTATCAAAATCACGCCGCCCGTATGCAAAAGCTGAATATCGTTTCAAAAAATATCCTGAAAGAAGGGGAGAAGAATTTAATCGGGAAAAGTTTTGCTTCTTATAAATGGGTACCCAAAGAATTTTTCAGAAGCAAAATGATTTACGTTTACGGAGATAAGTTTGCCTTTATGAGTTTTGACCCTGAAATTCTCATCAAGATAACCAAAGAACCTGATATTGCAGACAGCCTTCGCATCCTCATTAATCTGGCCTGTGAAAATGTGGCAAGAGAAGCATGATGGGGTTTTTTTATACACTCAATTACTGAAAGACTGTGCGTTACTGGGTAGAGCAAGTCGGCGGCCCCTATGGCTGGCCCGACCGCGAGCAGTACACGCTTGAGGCTATTGAAAATGATATTCTTACCAAGTCCGGCATCAGGTTATTTATGTTGCAAAAAGACGGGTACCCTATCGGTTATTGTTTAACGCATAATGAGACCGAAAAAGATTTAAGAGCGCATTGTGCAAAAGCTGAACGCAATGTGCCTGAGAATGCGAATATCACCCGCATTGAAGGTTTTGGTTTAAAGGAAGACCAAACAAAAAAAGGTTACGGGGATACTTTTTTACAATCTATGTTCAAAATTTTATTCGATCACTGTGGAAGTGACTATGTATATTTAACGTCCCGCAGCACAAATCATCCTAAAGTCATCCCGTTTTACCTGGAAAACGGGATGAATGTTATTGATAAGGAACAAAAGCCGGAAGACCGCCCTCTACCTATAACCGCCGAAGTCGCTTAAACACCAAACACTATATTGTAAAAGATTTTGCTTAAGCCTTCTTTTTTTCGTCTTCGTCTGATGTGTTTGCACCGGGCATTTGTACGCCCATTTGGGACCAGAACATTTTTTGCATTTCCTGCAGGCCTTGCATACCGGCCGGGAACCAGCTTTTCATAAAGGTTTCCGGGTCCATGGAGCGGATATTCTCGGCCAGGCGTTCTTCCATTTCCTCCATCAGCCGGTCTTGCATCGGCGTGACATCGGGCAGGCCCAAAAAGCGGCGGGCTTCTTCAGGCGTGCAGTCTATATCGAATTTGAATTTCATGCCCATAGGTTTAAAACAAAATGGACGCGCCGCCAAGGGCTTGGTAGTCTGGGGGCGCCAAGCAACACGGAAAAAAGGAGATCTGTTATGACCGGGATCATCGTCCCTTCCAAAGATGGCGGACAGTTTTCAGCCTATCTGGCCGAGCCGGACAGCACACCCGCTGGCACCGTTATTGTTATCCAGGAAATATTCGGGGTGAATGCAGGCATCCGCGGGAAATGCGACTGGCTGGCCTCCGAAGGGTTTTTAGCGCTCGCGCCTGACTTGTTCTGGCGCCTGGAGCCGAATGTGCAGCTCACCGATAAAACACAAGAAGAATGGGAGAGAGCGTTCGATTTGATGAACAGATTTGATGTCGATCAGGGGATTGAAGACTTAAAAGCGGCCAAACATATTTTGCACGGTCATGCGCATGGCAACGGCAAAGTCGGCTGCCTTGGTTATTGCCTTGGCGGGAAGCTCGCCTATCTACTGGCATGCCGCAGTGATATTGATGCCTCTATCGGATATTACGGCGTCGGGCTGGAAGAGCTGACGGGGGAAGCCTCTAATATGACAGGCGCGCTGATGCTGCATATTGCCGGCGAAGATAAGTTCGTCCCCAAAGAGGCGCAGGAAAAAATCCACGCCGCGCTGGATGGACAGGAAAGCATCACGCTGCATGATTATCCGGGCATGGACCATGCCTTTACGCGCCAGGGCGGAGACCATTACGATGAAGAGAAGGCAGCGCTTGCCGATACGCGCAGCATCGCATTTTTAAAAGAGCACCTAATCAGTTAAACTATTCACGTGAATGTTCCTGGACCGCCTTTCGATAAAACCGAAGACCCTGCGCTTTTAGGCCGCGCGCTTAAACGCGTGCGGGCTTTATGCGCCGGGAATGGCCTGAAGGCAGACTCAATAACGGTGGAAAGCAGCGCGCTGGAAGTCCGCCATGCACAAGCCGCGACCTATCTGGAACTCAAACCCCGGCAAAGCGAAAAGAGGGTGAATGGCAAACAATCCATCGGCACCGTTGTTCAAAGCAAAGCCGATATGCAGCGCCGGATCGATAAAACGATTTTAGATTCAATCGGGCAGCCATCTAAACGCAGCGCGCTTTTAAAACATCTTTTAGATCGTGATGATTCAGGGTTTGGCCTGAAACAAAAAAGTTTCGCCATCAGTGATATCAGCGAGGATTACAGCTGGAGTGAAAACTGCACGACCTGCCATGGCCAGGGGAAGACAGCCTGCCCGCGCTGCAACGGTCTGCGCCAGGAAAAATGCCCTCAATGCCACGGCGCCACGACAATCACCTGCCCGGCCTGCCGGGGCAGCGGACAGATAACAGGCGCAAACGGACAGATGCAAACCTGCACAAAATGTCAGGGGCGCGGGCAAATACGCTGCACACTTTGCCATGGCACAGGCAAAATCACCTGCCGGCAGTGCAAGGGCACGGGCTATGCAATCTGCACCTCATGTGGCGGCACAGGCTGGCATACCCATGTTGTGCATTTATCCGTGCAGGCAGACCCGCATTTTGAATTTGACCGCAAGCATCTACCCAAAGGCCTGATTGAAACGCTGGACCGCGCGCCGCAAAAACTGACCGAAAGTGAAACGGTTAAAATTAGCTCTGCGCCTATTGAAGATGATCCGAACACGCTGGGCGTTCTCTATGATTTAAAATTCCCGGCAGGAGAGATTTCATTCTCGCTGAAAGGCAAAAAAACCATCAAAGCGAATTTATATGGCTATGATGCGCAGCTTTCAGATATGTCGCCTTTTTTAGAAAAGATCACTGCGCCCGGCCTGGCACGCTTACAGGCCGCCGCGCAAGGTAAGGGCAATGTCAGTGAAAATATTCGCCTGGCCTCAAAATACAGATTAATCGGACAGGCTTTATTAATGGGTGCCCAAAAATCCGTGCGGGAAACGGCGGCTGCGCTCCACCAGAAATTCGGCTTAGGCTTACAGGCAAAAACAGCCAAGGTGATTGCCAAAAACGCCGATCAGGCCATGGCCCTTATTACCCGGAAACCCCGCTATACAGGTCTTGCGCTTGGACTTGTTTTGGTCGCAGCCTTTTACGGCAGCTATTATCTGGGGCCTTTACGCGGCCTGATTGCGCCGCATATTCCAGATGAAAACCTGCATATTCTGATCGACCTTATTATTATTTTCATCGGCGGAACCATCACAACGCTTTCTATTCAGCTGACCGCCAAGCGCGCACTTCAAAATGCGCTCGGTCATCTGGTCAATGCCAATCAAAAGAAAAAACTTATGCCGAAAACAAGATCGTCCGGCTGGTGGGGTTATGCAGGCGGGGCGATTGTGTATTTGATTATGATCGAGCTGACCGTGCATATTGGCGCAAGCGCAACGCCGCACTGGTACACCGCCCTGCGCGGGATTTTAGGGCTTTAGGCGGCATGAAGCTCACTAGGCCTAAATTCCGAGAGATTTTCTGTTTTTACAATCCGGTATCCCAAACTCTGGTAGAAAGGTACAGAGTTAATCCGGTTTGAGCTACGCGTATTGAGATAAATATCTGCATAGTCAAGTTCACCGAATATTTTTCGCATTATTTCCGGCACAAAGCGGTGTCCCAGCTTTTGCCCGGTTAAGCCCTCGTAAACCCCTATTTTATGTATCTCTGCGACCTTGCGATGCTGTAAGTCTGCACAAGCATTAAAGGCGTCATTCAGATTATCTGCAACAAGACTGCAAAATCCAACAGGGTTTTCGCTTATTTCAAATATCCACATGCGGGCATTCATGCCCTCAATATTTGTCCGGGCTCTAGCGGCATTTTCCTGGTATTCATTGCGCAAGGGCCAGTCAGGTTCTATCTGTGCCGTCTGTGTTAAAAATACATCGAAATCCGGCTTGATTTTAGTGAGTTCAAAAGGCTTGGGAAAACTTAGATATGTTCTGGAATCCCATTCTTCCTTTGAAATTGTTAAATGCGTTACCGTATTCATTTGATTTTGTCCGCTTTTTCCCAAGCAAAATCAAATAACACGCGCTGCGATTTCGTCCGTTTTATATCTTTTGAAACAGATATAAAAACATCGTCATTGGTAAAATCAAAAAACCCTGTTTTATTACCAAAGATATAAATTGTTTGATCTGAAAATTTCTCTTTTGGAAATGCTCTGTATTCAGCAAAGCCTGAGGCGATCAAATTATCTTCGCCTTTTTCAACGATAATTTTAAATTTAAAGTTCTTTTTAATTTTAGACATGCGTTCTGCATGCATTTGGTAGAAACCTTCACCAAGCCATTTAATCAAAAGATCGGGCACGCCGTTAAAAATGCATATTTCGCCGCCTTCGTTTTTGGCTGTAATATAAACATCATCAAAGAATTTCTGAATGCCTGACGTGCCCCGGTAGGTTCTCTCTCCGGGCTTGAAATGCACACCGTCATTTGTAAGAAATTCAATTCCATTGCCTTCAAAATATTTTTGCAATGTATCGAGTGTCGTAGATGTTGGGGTGGTCTTCCCCTTTTCAATATTTGAAAGCGCAGAAACCGTGATTCCTGTGCCTTCATGAATATCGCCTTGGCCTAAATTCAGAAGGGCTCTGGCTGCTCTGATCTGGTTTGGTGTAATCATTTTTTTATTCTATAGAATAATTTTTCTATGTTCTTAACCATTCATTAAGGGTTTGTCCAGTATAAACGTCGTCATGTTTGGATTATGTAATTAAATAAATGGTTCGAACAAAAGTATTAATATTTTAACTTTTAAGAGAGATGTGGGGGCACATTATGAAACTACCAACGGAAACATTCTTTGAGCGGATCAGAAACCGCTTAAAGCCTGAAGAGGCAAACCGCGTGATCCGCACGCTGAAAAAAGCGGCAGGACAACATCGAATTGACTATATGGCAGTTAAGGAAGCCTCTGAGCTTCTTGACCGGGCGCGCCGGGCAGCAAGACTTTCTATTCAGGACTACAGGCAATGGGAAGCACATGAAGCCGTCATCAGCGCGCTGCAACCAACGCGCGCTGAGACAGGTCGGCAGTTGCGTGAACAGGCGCGCGTCAAAGCTTCGTTATACCTGGATGCAATGCGCAATTACCGGGATTTGGTGCGGCTAGCCTGTGAATATTACGGCGGTCATTCAAACGATAATAGACATTAAAAAAATTTCATCCCCGAAACTAAAAACCGGTTGCGACCCTCCCCTTCGCAGCCGGTTTTTCTTTAAGCCTTAACAGGGGAAATAAACCCGTCCGGCTTCATCGCAAATAAACTGCAATTAAGGGTACGGATAATATTCTCAGCTGTATTGCCAATGAAAAAGCCCGGAATACCTGTCCGGGCGACCGTTCCCATCATGAGAATATCAATATTTTCCGCATCTGTGTAAGCAGGAATAACATCACCGGGTTCACCTCTTTTACAAATAACGTCCGCAGGGGCAGGCACATCGGCTTGCGTTATCATCTCTTTTAAAGCCTGTTCATGACGCACGCGTATGTCTTCAATCATCGCATCTACTTTGGAATCTTCCATTTTCGCAAAAGGGGCGTTACGCGCAAAACCTTCATATTCAAAATCCCAGCAGGATAAAACCACATAGTTCGTTTTAAAATTTTCAGATAAGGCTGCTGCGTTTTTTAAAAGCTGTACGCCAAGATCGCGCCCTTCAGGTTCTTCACTTAAAGGATCTATACAGACCGCAAGAGACGGGCTGATCGCATTTTGAAGCGGGCGGTACAGCCAGAGCGGGCAGGGGCATTTGCGCAAGAGACTCATATCCAAGGACTTAAAGCCTCTCCGCTTTTGCCCGCCAGGGTCCTGCGCCGCTTTTATAAGCAGATCGTACCCGTCTTCAATGACTTTGCGGATGATGGTAATAAAGTGCGGCCCTTCGCAGGAAAATTCCAGCGCGGAAGATCCTTCAAACCCCAGCTCGTCGAGTTTTTTTGCAAATTTCGATTCCATCGCCTGGCGAAATGCCAGCGCAACATGGTCCATATCCTGCGGAAAAGCAGGATGCAGCGCGAGAACGCTTAAAGCAGCGCCGTTTTGTGAAGCCGTTTGCACTGCCTGCGTGAAAGCCTCATCACGCATATTCCCTTCATCAATCACAAACAGGATTTTTTTAAACTGCGCCATGTATCTGCCCTTTTTTGTTTCACTTCCATAGTCATACCAAATCCGGCAGGCCCGGAAAACAAAAACCGGAACGAAAACCGGATATAAAATATCCCCGGCCAAGGGGACAAGGAGAGGACAATCCTTTTTGGTGGCCGGGGATATTTAAGCTCGCGCGAGGGACTATGGTGCGCGGTTTTTTTAAAGGCAGCTTTAATGCGTCGTCATACCTCCCTGCCCGGTTCGAACAAGGCTGTGACCGGCATTTGCGTTTTGAAGAAGGTGCTCTGCCTTACACTGACGATAAGCCGCGACAGAAAGGGCTGAACTGCGCTGTGGCTTACGGACAGGCTTAGGCGGTTTTTGCACCTTGCCGGTGGCACTGGCTGTTTTAAGGTCCGGATAAACTTCAGGTTTGAGGGCATAGCGTTTACCCAGAACCAGGCCAAGTACCATGACAGCACGGGCTGCCTTTTTTGATCCGCCGGCTTTTGAGGACTTTGAGGGGATGATTGCAGACGGACGATGTACAGGCGAAGGCAAATCCACTTCCATCGAGACAGAGGAGAGAAGGGGAAGGCATGGATCTGCTGAAGAAGCTTCGCCTGAAGAGGAAGAGAAAGGAGAATTGTATGTGTATTTATCAAGGGGCGGAATGGGCGCTGCAGCCGCAGACACCACCATCAGCGCAAAATAAATGCAGGCAGCCAAAAAGACTGCGCAGAGAATAATCTTGCGAACGCCCCAGCTGGTTTTCTGAGGCTGTTGACAGAGCTTATACTGATCCAGCGATCCGTACGACCTGTGAAGCATGGCACCCACCCCTTCATCAAACTATGTTGTTTCAGGTTCGTTGTTCGTGCGGCGTTTTTTTATCTTGTTTTATTTTTTCCCGGTCATGCCTGCAGCTTTCTTCAAGGGAGCCGCTTTAAACATGCAACCGCACTCACTCATTAGATCACGGTTAATGAATTATGACAAATACTTTCGTTTCGGATTTGGGATGTGTTTGTTTTAAATTTTAACAAAATCCCCGCCGGAAAGGGGGAAAGTCTCCGGCGGGGATTTTTGTGTGGGGAAAAGCTTATATTCTGTGTGGGATGAAACTTCTTAAATTAACCTGTCCCCCATTTTTTCTCAAAAGCATCTATTTCAGCCAGTGCGCTCTGGGCACGATATCTGGCTTCTAAAGCCTGCGCCTGGGCCAAAAGACGGGCAAATCTCTTTAAATTGCCACCGATCCGGTCTTTTTCGGCAAAAGCCGCGTCATACAGCTCTTTGACATCGAAAAAGGATATTTCCTTTTGATTGTCGTTATTCGGGGTCAAAATCTTCACGGCCTTTCGCCCAATCATATTCAGTTTCAGCATGTCTCTCTCCTCTATACGCACCATACTTTGTCAAACAGTAGTTGACTTTTTACGCTTATTTTCTTAAAAAAGTGTTAACAAAATTAAAAAAATCCAGTGGAGATTGACTTTGACAAGCTTTTTTACCCCCTCACAGGTGCGTGCAGCCATCGGACTGATCGGCTGGAGCGGCAGCGATCTGGCGGAAAAAGTCGGCGTTTCCAAGCAGATGATCTCCAATTACCTGTCCGGGAAAAGCGGGATGTCCGCCCAGAACCTCGAAAAGATTGCGTATTATATAGATCTGGAAGGGCTCACCTTTACGCCCGATGAAGGCGTGAAACGCAAAACGCTTAATACAAAAACCTTTCGCGGGCAGACGGGCTTTATTGAATTTATGGATCTTGTCTATGAAACGGCGCGCGATGTCGGCGGCGAATTTTGTGTCTCCAATGTCGATGAAGCGCTTTTCACCGAGCATATGGGACAGGAGGCCGATGATGATTATTCGGACCGTATGCGCGGGATCAAAGGTAATTACAATTTCAAAATTTTAATCAAAGAAGGCGATACGAATTTTATCGCATCCGATTATGCGGCGTATAAATGGATCCCGGAAAAAGAGTTTCAGTCTGTTCCGTTTTACGTGTTCGGAGATAATCTCGCTTTTCTTTTATTTGATGAGGATGTCACCGTTCATCTTATTAACGATAAAAAAATAGCCCAGGCCCAGCGCGCGCAATTTGCGCAAAGCTGGACGCATGCAAGGAGCCCGGATGCAGCTTCAACATCTTAAACAAACAGCCAGACCAGCGGCGTTCTATAGCGATACCTATGACTGGTTTCGCAGAAAGCGCTGGGCGCACATGGAAAAATATCAATATCTGGAACCGCTTTATGACGGCGACCCGGTGCAAGGCGCTGTGCTCTGGCGGAAATGGGAGAAAATTTCAGGCCCGACAAACATGCTCAAAAAACAGCAGGGCATTATTCAAAATTACTGCGATGAAATGGCAGCTTTAAGCGCGCCGCGCGGGACCATCGTTGATCTTGGCTGCGGCACGGCCGCGCTTAGAAACACCGCCCCGCTCATTGAATCTTACAAAACGATCAAGCGTTACAACGCGGTTGATTTAAACGCCGCCTATGCAGGCAGCTGCAAAAAAGATATTGAAAGTCTTTTCCCGGGTATAAACGGGCTTGCCGTCTGTCATGATTTTATGACGCCGTCCATGCCACTCTCTCACCGCGATGATATCGCCGTTTTATTTATGGGCGGAACGATCGGTAATTTTGAAGCGCGGCCAGAAACACCAGATGCCATCGATCTTATGGCCCGGCAAATCACACATTTTGCTCAAAACTTTCCGCGCGGCACGATTGCTTTTATCGGGCTTGAAGCCACACAAGACCGCCAGCTTC
Source organism: Alphaproteobacteria bacterium (assembly GCA_028289285.1). Classification (GTDB taxonomy): domain Bacteria; phylum Pseudomonadota; class Alphaproteobacteria; order Micavibrionales; family Micavibrionaceae. Next base: position 53,489 of record JANQRF010000004.1, on the reverse strand, counting down.
TCTACCAGGATTATATCCACCCGGCGCACCAGGAGTTCGAAATTGCGATGATGCACGGCATTAAAAGAGAGGTGCTGTTCGATCAACCCGGATTTGATCCGGATGCGTGGCGCTATGCGATGGCATGGTTTCCAAAAAGCTATCAGTTTTGCCACATCGCCCAAGCATTAGAAGATCAATCTTTTTACATGTTTGATGAAAAGATCGAGATTCGTACAGGCGATAATTTTGTGATTGATAACTCGTTCAAATTCCCGGTTGAGGCCATGCAAGAGGCCGTTCAGAAAGCCGGGAAAGAATATTTAAAAGCATTTTCAGATGAAGACGGGCGCATGGTGATCCATGCAATTCGGCTATAAAGATTACTGATTCATCGAGTCGAAAAACTCGTTATTGGTTTTGGATGTTTTGAGTTTATCGAGCAGGAATTCCATCGCATCCACGGTGCCCATCGGGTTGAGAATACGGCGTAAGATCCACATTTTCTGGAGCGTATCTTTATCAACCAGAAGCTCTTCTTTCCGCGTGCCGGATTTTTGAATATCAATGGCCGGAAAGACACGCTTATCAGCGATCTTACGATCCATAACAATCTCGGCGTTACCGGTCCCTTTAAATTCTTCAAAGATCACTTCATCCATCCGGGAGCCCGTATCAATCAAAGCCGTCGCAATAATCGTCAAAGAGCCGCCCTGCTCGATATTCCGCGCAGCCCCGAAAAATCTTTTCGGGCGCTGAAGCGCGTTGGCATCCACACCGCCTGTCAGAACCTTCCCGGAAGACGGCACGACGGTATTATAGGCCCGGGCCAGACGGGTAATGGAATCGAGCAAGATCACCACATCGCGCTTATGTTCGACCAGGCGTTTTGCTTTTTCGAGCACCATTTCAGCCACCTGCACGTGACGGGAGGCCGGTTCATCAAAGGTCGAGGAAATGACTTCCCCGCGCACAGAGCGCGCCATGTCGGTCACTTCTTCAGGACGCTCATCAATCAGCAAAACGATGAGATAGGCATCAGGGTGATTTTCAGCAATCGAGGTTGCAATATTTTGAAGCATCACGGTTTTCCCGGTCCGCGGCGGGGCGACCAAAAGCGCGCGCTGGCCAAAACCAAGCGGCGAGGTGAGCTCAATAATACGCTGGGTGAAGGCTTTCTTGGTCGGGTCTTCAATTTCAAGCCCGATCTTGCGCTCCGGGTAAAGCGGGGTCAAATTATCAAAGTTAATCCGGTGACGGATTTTTTCCGGTGCTTCCCCGTTAATGGAATCGACTTTTAAAAGCGCGAAATAGCGCTCGCTGTCTTTTGGCGCGCGAATACCGCCGGCAACAATATCCCCCGTCCGTAAACCAAAACGGCGCACTTGCGAGGGAGAGACATAAATATCATCTGGGCCCGGCAGATAATTTTCTTCCGGGGAACGTAAAAAGCCAAAGCCGTCCTGAAGCACTTCCAGCACACCGCCGCCGGCAATCGGCACACCCTGATCCGCAAGCTGTTTCAGGATCGAGAACATCATGTCCTGTTTGCGCATCGTGCCGCAATTTTCAATCTCAAGCTCCTCGGCAAAAGCGAGAAGCTCGGCAGGAGAGCGGGTCTTTAAATCTTGTAAATTCATGTCGGGTGAGAGTTCAGCTTTTAAAAAAACGTTTAAATTATATGCTTTATGGTTTAACCAAGCAGCCTTGCGGGCGCTATTGGTAAAATGTCCTTTTTGTTAAGTCCTTCCAAAGGGATATCCCTTTTGCTTCGCGGGTGATCTTTAAAAGATCGGCTTAAAATCCTGTGCTGTCGCGGAAAATCTCTTAAATAAGATAATCGCGTTATAGCCAATCAGATGGCAGGAGTCAACAACTCCCGCATGGTTTTCCTCTTTTTCATTTAACCTATTGAAATATATAGAAAATTAGAACGGTTCGACGATCGCGAAGATGACGATTGCAATCATCATCACGGTCGGGGCCTCATTCCAGATACGGTAGAATTTCGCGGGGCGGGTGTTTTCATCACGCTCAAATTGTTTGCGCCAGCGCGCATAAAGCCCGTGCACGGCGGTCATGAGAATGACCAGTGTCAGCTTGGCATGCATCCAGCCTTCCCCCATGAAATAGTCCCATTTCACCCAAAGCATCAACCCGCCAAAGACAAAGGCGAAAATCATTGCCGGATTGATGATAAAACGCAACAGGCGCCGCTCCATGATTTTGAGAGTCTCGGAAAGCTCAGTGCCTTTGGCCGCATCCGCATGATAGACATAGAGCCGGGGCAGATAGAGCATGCCCGCCATCCAGGCCATCACTGCAATCACATGCAGCGCTTTGATCCAGTCATAATAGCTTCCGAGAATATCAATCATTTTGTTTTTTCTTTTTAACCGGCTTTTTCTTTCCTGATGCGGGTTTTTTCTTTTTGGCTGGTTTTTTCTTCGCAGCAGAACCCTTTTTCTTTTTAGCCGGTTTCTTCTTTGCTGATGCGGATTTTTTCTTTACGGCGCCGGCTTGGTTCTTTGTCCGGTTTGTATAGAGTTCGTGATATAGCTCGGGGATCCATTCCGACATGGTTTCAATATCGTCCCATTTTATGATCACGCCTGCATTTAAAATCCTGGTTTTTAGATCTTCAGTTAAAGTGCCTTGATGAATTTGACGGGCATACTCCTCCCATATCTGGTCGTAATGATTGTTAAGTTCCAGATCAAGTGTATCGCTATCGCGGTATCCGCTTTGAAGCGGCAGTATTTTTATCGACCAGTCATCCCTCTCGCGGATATAGGGATTAGGCAAAGCCAGTATATATCCAACATAGGATTTGCGGCTGTCCAGGGTGATGAAAACAGGCATCGCTTTTTCAAATGATTTCGATAAAAATTTAGCCTTATAGCCTGAATGCAGGATGAATCGCTTCGTTATGGATGCATTCTTCTTTATCCAGTAAACAAGCCTTTCAGGTAAAATTGCGCCTGAAATTGCCCGGAAATAAGCAATCAGGAGATATATAGCAACAGACAAGGCAAGACTGTTGATAGAGGTTGTGATGAGTTTTTTTATGCCTTGTTCTTGTTCATGAGAGAAGTTTTCACCCGCAGCAATAGGCAACAAGGAAGCATGAAAGTAGGATAAAAACGGGGCGAGAATTTTCTCATATAAGGTATTGCAGACATAGAAAGGCGTACAAAAAACCCCTGAAAAATATTGCAGGCTGTAGGTACATATATATATACCAATGCCGAAAATCAGCGTGGTGAGTATAAGCCTGTAGCCGGTCTGCTTGCCTGTAATATATCTGAACAGCAATGTGCTGTTACTGGCGATATACCCTGAGAGCAAAAGAAATATCAGGGTTGAAAACAGGTAGGTCATGTTTTACGGGGCGTTTTTTAACGTTTTCTGCGGCGTGATTTTGATAAAGCGCTGCGGTCACGCATAAAAGACGCATGTCCTTCACGGCTTTGCAGTAAATCAATCGGGTTTATAGATAAATCTCCATCGCGGGAAAGCTCAATAAAGTCAAAAACGGAGGGACGATGCTCGTCTGTTTGGTCTGGCTCCTCTACCGGAACCTCTCCCTCTATCTTGTCTTCTTTTTGCGTATCTACGTCTAGCTGTGTGTCGGATGGCATGTTTCGAATCCTGTTATCTTATTGTAACAAATACAAGAATCACTGCGCAAGCTTTAAAAAACACTGATTTGTGAATCACTTAGCTGACTTCCGCCAGACTATAAAATATCAGGCCGGGCAGCGGCAATGTTTTTGCGCACACAGCCGCTTGCCGGTATCAGGCGCCGTCCAGGTGCGGTAGGCTTCGCGGCGGACAATTTCGGCCAGCCCGTCTATATATTTAGGGTGCGTACCAACACACCCCGCGCGGTAATACCCATGTAGGCCATGTTCTTCGGCGACTTCTTTATATTCAATATCCAGCTCGACCAGCGTTTCGACATGCTCTTGTGTAAACGCATGCGGGTAAATCACAATCGGCACATTGTCATTGGCCGCACGCTCAATCTCTTCTTCCGTCGACGGGCCGATCCATTTTTGCGGGCCGACTTTTGATTGATAACAAACCGTCCAGTCCAGATCTTTAATGCCCAGAAGATCAACAGTCTTTTGAGCCGTTTCCTCGCACTGCCACTGATACGGATCGCCATCCGTAATCACGCTTTCCGGAAGCCCGTGGGCGGAAAACAAAACACGCGGGGCATTGCCCGTTTCTTTAAGGCAGGTTTCATATTGCTCTTTGATATTTTCGGCCCCTGCCTGAATGAAGCCCTCTTCAAACGGATAGCAACATACGGTCGAGGTTGGGACCAGCAGATCAATGTCATCGCAGGCCTTATCCCATTCCTGCAAAGAGGAGCGCGTGGTGGTGGTTGAAAATTGCGGGTAAAGCGGCAAGAGCACAATATGATCCGGATCATACTCTTTCACTTCTTGCGCGATGTCTGGCGCCATCGGATGCCAGTACCGCATACAGACAAATACCTTACATTCCATACCGTCTGCATTGAGTTTATCTTCAAGCGCCTTTGCCTGCGCGGTTGAATTTTCAAGCAGCGGAGATTTATCGCCAAGCTCCCCGTAACTTTCACCGGCTTCTTTGCGGGAACGCCGGTACGCAATCAGGCGGGAAAGGAAAAACCGGACGAAATAGGGCGCGCGGATAATATTTTTATCCATGAAAAAATTTTTTAAAAAAGGCGCAATCGATTCTTTTGAATCCGGGCCGCCAAGATTAAAGAGGATAATCGCTTTTCTTTCCATCACGCCCTACGATGTATAGCTTTTAATGAGATTGGCAAGCTGTTCCATGTGCTCAGGCAGCGTTTCCTTGATCACCCCGTGGCCGAGATTAAACACAAACGGGCCGCCGGAGAGCGCTTCCAGAATTATTCGCGCCTGACTTTCAAGCGCCTCGCCGCCCGCCAAAAGCCGGGCCGGGTCCAGATTGCCCTGCACACATAAGCCTGATTTTTGAAGGGTTTTGGCCGTTTCCAGCGGGACGGTAAAATCCAGCCCGATACAGTCAATGCCCGTCTGATCCGCATAATTCTGGATGAGATAACCAGCCGCCCGCGGAAACCCAATGACCGGGATATCCGGGTGCTTATTTTTGAGGGCATCGACCATTTTAGAAGTTGGCTGCAGAACGAATTTTTCAAACATCTCTTCATCCAGCAAACCCGCCCAGCTTTCAAAAATCTGTACGGCTTCACAGCCCGCTTCAATTTGTTCGGACAAATAGTGAATGCTGGCTTCCGTCACCAGATCGATCAGATCTGAAAACCCGTCAGGATCGCAAGCTGCAAAAGATTTCACTTTGGAAAAATCTTTCGACCCCCCGCCTTCCACCATGTAACACGCTACCGTCCAGGGCCCGCCGCAAAACCCGATCAAGGCCGTCTGATCAAAATTTTCGGTTTTGAGTTTATGACGAACCTGGGCAACCGTTTCATAAATCGGGGAAAGCGTTTCATCGATTGTTTCAAGATGGAGCTGATCGACATTCAGCTCTCCAAGTTTCGGTCCTTCACCTGCTTCAAACCAAAGCTTTTGTCCAAGCGCCTGCGGGATTACAAGAATATCCGAAAATAAAATGGCGCCATTCATCTGATATCTGCGGATCGGCTGTAGCGTAATCTCACTGGCCCTTTCAGGGTTATAGACCATTTCTAAAAACCCGCCGGCTTCTTTGCGCAGCTCACGATATTCAGGCAAATACCGTCCTGCCTGACGCATGCACCAGAACGGGACAGTCGATGGGTTTTGTTTTTTATAAGCTTGCAAGATTGGTTTCATAGCTTCGTAATTTTTTTATCATGATCCTTCGCAAGCTCGGATCAAAGCACGAAACTCCGCATAAAAAAATATATTTTATAAAGAAAAGAAAAGGTTTTTGTTCTTTGTTGTACCTGTGAATATCGTGGATTAGACACTTCGTGTCTTTTTATACACACAAAGCCTGCATACAAATTTTTGCAGAAATAAAACGAGTCGCTTTTGCTGAAACTGATTTTATTCAGATTTGTTTAAAACCCCTTTTACACAGACTCATAACCTCAAAATAAAAAAGCATAAGGTGGTGATTTTTTTCATCCCGGTTTTATCAGACAATTTCTCAAGAGGCTTTCACACAGGATCATACTAAGAACATCTGAAAAGAATGTCCTTGAGTGACCCTTTTTAAACCCCCTCTTGCGAATCACCTCAAAAACGCGCAAGACTATGGGCGTTATGTTTGATACGGCATTTGAAAAGCGGGAAGGCGATGCGGCTAAACCCTATCTGGACCTGATTAATCCAAAGCTGGAGCGCGGTCCATTTCCCGGCGGAGCGCAGGTGCTCACCATAGAATTGCCGTTCTATGCGGGCCATGAGCTTGTTGAAATTACAGATCATGCCGTACAGCCGGCGCAAAGCGCAGTTGCGATTATTAAAGATAAAGATGTGCATGTGCTCGATTGGACCAACGGGCCTGTCTATAAATTAAATGAAACCGTGCCGGTCAATATTACGCAAGAAACCGTCAAATCTTTTGTGAAATTCTTTTTCACTTATATAGCCGGGCGTCATGGACGTTTCCTAATCTGCGAAGGGGTAGATGATATTGCCTGGAAAGATGATCCCGCGCCCGCCGCACGCAAAGCCATTGCGTCGATGATTAAACCGATTGAGGTTACTGCGCGCGATCCGGACGGGACGTTTCACCTGCGCGCCAATATGATGTTTAAGGATTCGCTCTTTGAGAGCGCGGTCCATGTCACGCCGCAAGGCCTTGTCTCTTTATCCAATGAAGAATTACTGGTTGAAGATATGCCTGTCGTCGAAGACCGGTTCGGACAATAGAGGGGAAAAACAATGTCTATGATCTGGCTCTTTTTTGCGTCTATGACAGTTATCGGTGCGACCGCCTATAATTTTGCGGTTAAAATGTCTGGTGACCATATTAACGTTTTCTTGTTTACGACCTATTTAACGATCGCGGCCTTTATCGGCCATTTCATTATTCTTCTTATTTATAAATACGGTTTTGCCGGTGGAGAAAGTCTTAAATCAACGCCTCTTTCAATCTGGATGGCGATCATAGCGGGTCTGGCCGTTGTTGTTATTGATATCGGGTTTTTCCTGGCGGTTAAACAAGGCGGCATAATTCCATCCCAACTTTTCTGGACGATCGGCAGTACGGTTTTGGTGGCTGTGATGGGGGTTTTATACTTTAAGGAAATGATCACCCTTCAGACATTGATCGGGATGGGACTCGGTCTTGTGAGTGTCTGGTTAATTGTGACGGGCAAATAACTTTTCCCCGATCTTCACAATCGGGCCTGCCATAAAAAGCTGCCTTTTTATTTTTAGTCCGTGCTAGCATCAAAGAATCATGACAGCGGATTTATCACTGATCGATACGGGCCTTACGCCTAAAGACGAAGACACGCAGCGCGTCCTGCCACATAATATTGATGCGGAGCAGGGCCTGATCGGCATGATGCTGGTCGATAACCGGCACTTAGAACGCGTGCAGGATATGCTCAAAGAAGAGCATTTCTTTGAGCCTGCGCATCAGCGAATCTATCATGCGATTATCCGGGTGGTGGAGCGCGGACAAAGTGCCACCTCCGTTACGCTGAAAGGCTATTTTGAAAAAGACGATGCGCTGGAGCCGGTCGGCGGAGCGGGCTATCTGGATATGCTTCAAAATGAAACCCCGCTTTTAAATGATGCCAAAGATTACGCCCAGACGATTTATGATCTGTTTTTGCGCCGGGAGCTGATTTTGCTTGGACAGGATATCGTCACCGATGCCTATACCCAAAAAGTCGAACGCGATGCGGTCAATGCGATTGAAACAGCAGAAGAAAAATTATTTTCACTGGCTGAAACCGGGCAGGTGCAAGGCGGGTTTATCACGCTGCGCGATTCGGTTTTAACCGCGATTGAAATTGCTGAAAAAGCCTATCACTCAGACAGTCATGTGACGGGCGTGACCACGGGCCTTACCGATCTTGATCAAAAGCTGGGAGGCCTGCATGATTCTGATTTGCTTATTCTTGCGGCAAGGCCGTCCATGGGAAAAACATCGCTGGCCGTAAATGTCGCCTTTAATGCCGCAAAAGCCTATGCGGACAATAATATGAACGGCGCGCGGGTCGGGTTTTTCTCGCTTGAGATGTCTGCCGATCAGCTGGCAACACGTATCCTGGCCGAGCAATCCGGTATCTCCGGTGATGCCATCCGGAAAGGCCAGATCAAGCAGGATGAGTTTCGCCGCTTTGTCGAGGCCAGCCAGAAACTTTCACAGGTGCCTTTGTATATTGATGATACGCCTGCGCTATCGATCGGCGCGTTGCGTACGCGGGCGCGCAGATTGCAGCGACAGCACGGGCTGGATTTGCTGATTGTTGACTATCTCCAGCTTTTGCAGGGGTCAGGCTCGCGGCAATCGGAAGGCAACCGGGTGTTGGAAATTTCTGAAATCACGCGCGGGCTCAAAGCGATTGCAAAAGAATTGTCCATTCCGGTGATTGCGCTCTCCCAGCTTTCCCGGGCGGTGGAGCAGCGCGAAGATAAACGCCCGCAACTGGCAGACCTTCGGGAATCAGGCTCGATTGAACAGGATGCGGACGCGGTGATGTTTATTTACCGGCAGGAATATTATATGTCCCGCGAAGAACCTCAACGTAAAGCGGGCGAGGATGACACGAAATTCAATGATCGGTACGCGCAATGGCAGCAAACGCTGGGCGAATGTGCGAATACGGCCGATATTATTGTTGCGAAACAACGTCACGGCCCGATCGGCACGGTGAAGCTTTACTTTGATTCGAATATTACCCGTTTCTCGGACCTTGATCAGAGGTATGGAGACTAGCAAGCGCTTTTCTGGATTCTTCTTCGGAGGGCAGGCCAGCCTCTACTAATCCGTCCGGGTGGTTTTCCATCATATCCGCTACCAAGTTCCAATCTACACCCTGCTCTGTTTTTACAGGGGGCGGATCGTAATTAATACTGACACCGCACGCCACGAATTTCATTCGCAAAGAAATTTTTTCAGGGTCATTACTTTCCTGCAGGCCCTTCATCACCTCAACCCATGTTTCCGGGCTTTCTTCCGGATGCATTACCAGGGTTGTGGCAGTTTGAACAAAAGATCTTTCCAATTTATCAGTACACTCTAGCCATGTATCCCGGTTTTGCGGATGGTTGAGGGCTGCGCGCTCTCTTTTTATCTCTAGTGAGAGAGCGGATGCTAAATAACCTCTAAAGAAGTCAGGAAACTTTATAGGATTTCGGGGACTTCGTTTGAGTTTGTTAAGCGCATCTATAGAGATTTTATAGGCAAAAAAGGCAATTTGCTTATCATCTAAATTTGCCAATTCTCTGCGGAAGTAAGGCGGCCAGTTTTCTTCAACGACCTGCCAGAACAAGTTTTCCCAAGATCTTCTTCTTGCGCCGGGGGAGAGATCGCTCATAAAAAAAACTTCCTCAACAATTAACAGGATATCTGTACTTATTTATGCGAGCATTAAACCTTTTACTTGCTGTGTTGGCATTAAACCCATTCTTTGTCTATCTGCTTCAACAGCTGCCTTTTGCCTCTCCTGTGCCTTGCTTATTATGACGCCAGATTGCCGGACAGCCAATTCATGAAATTTATTTCGTATTATGCCAAGTCTGTTTAGCAGATTTGTACGAGAATTATTCATATCGAGGTCTAGTTCTTGCTTTAGTCCTTGCAGTTGCGCCGCGAGAGATTCTTCCAGCGGTTCTCTGAATATGTCGAGAAGATCGGACTGACCTCTCAAGGCTTCAAAGCTGTCTTCCAGTGAACCGTACATGCGTTGTGCCAGGGCTTGCGGGAAATCAGCAATGATTTTCCGGTCGCGCGGAGTCCTGTGTAAAAACGTATTATGTAGCGCATCCCACGGATTAGTTGTTCCGGCGTGAAAGATCGGGCAAAGTATTCGCCTTATAAAATCTGACATAGTAACAACCTTCTAAAATTAAAAAGTTACGTAAAATATAACAGTTAAAAGAAAGATGCAAGCATAAAGAATGTCCGGGGTTTTGACCATAGATTTGAAGGCGTTAGCGGCCAATTACAGGCAGTTTCGTGCCTTGGCCGGGCCGGATGTGGCGGTGGCCGGTGTGGTGAAGGCCGATGCGTACGGGCTTGGCGCGGAGCAGGTTTTTAAAGCGCTCTGGCAGGAAGGCTGCACAGAGTTTTTTGTTGCCACGCCCGAAGAGGCATTCGCCCTGCGTGCGCTGGAGGATGAGGCACAGATCGCCGTGCTCGGCGGGCTGTGGCCGGGATATGCGCAGGACTTTTTGCAGCAGGACATTATACCTGTTTTAAATTCATTAGAGATGACACAGCGCTGGCAAACTCTGGCGCAGCAAAAAAATCAAAGCCTGCCGGCGATATTGCATTTTGATACGGGCATGAACCGGCTTGGGTTCGGCGCGCAGGAAACGCAAAAGATTCTGGAAGATAAAACACATCTTGAAGGTCTGGATGTGCAGATCGTTATGAGCCATTTTGCCTGCGCGGATGAAAAAGATCATCCGCTTACGGCGCATCAAAATGAACGATTTGCAAAAATTGCTGCAGTATTTCCGGGAGCACGGAAATCACTGGCAAACTCTCCCGGCCTGTTCCGCGCGCAAGACTATCACTATGATCTCGTTCGGCCCGGCTATGCGCTCTATGGCGGCAACCCGACACCTGAAACAGACAATCCTGTGCGTCCGGTCGTGCGTCTGGATGTGCCCGTGCTGCAAATACGGGACGTCAAAAAGGGAGAAACAATCGGCTACGGCGCAGGCCATAGATTTGATAAGGATACGCAAACGGCAACGCTGGCGCTTGGCTATGCGGACGGTTTCCTGCGGTCCGGATCGGGGCGGGCGAACGTCTTTTTTAAAGGGCAGGCCTGCCCGGTATTAGGGCGGATTTCAATGGATTTAACGAGTATCGATATTGGTTCTTTGCAAGAAAAACCGCAGCCGGGCGATATGATAGAAATTCTGGGGGCTCATCAAAGCGTCGATGATCTGGCCGAAGCTGCAGGGACAATCGGGTATGAGGTGCTGACGGCCCTTGGGACGCGTTACCGCCGCTCGTATGTCTAAAAGCCTGCTTTCACCCTTTTCAGCGCGCTGCAAACAGGTTACAAGAAAAGATCATGACGGATAAGGTTTTGACATCTTTGAAACATTTGCCAAATGCGGCGATGGATATCTGTGAAACTACAGGCCGTACGGTGATGGGGTTTTTTGCCGTGGTCGGGCGGGTGGCCGGTTTTACCGGCAAGGCTCTGGGCCATGTGGTACGCCCGCCCTGGTATCCGCGGCTGTTCCTGCGCCAATGCCTGGATATCGGTTATTACTCCCTGCCTGTGGTCGGTTTAACCGCTTTGTTTACAGGGATGGTGCTGGCGCTTCAAAGCTATACGGGCTTTACGCGCTTTAATGCCGAAAGCGCTGTGGCGGCCGTTGTGGTGCTCTCTGTCACACGCGAGCTGGCACCTGTGCTGGCCGGGCTAATGGTCGCTGGCCGGGTCGGCGCAGCCATTGCAGCTGAGATCGGCACGATGCGCGTCACCGAACAAATTGATGCGCTGACGACTTTATCTGTGAACCCGTTTAAATATCTGATCGTTCCAAGAGTTCTGGCAGGCACATTGATGCTCCCGATTTTGGTTCTGATCGGGGATATTATCGGTGTCTTCGGCGGCTATATCGTCAGTATCTATACGCTTGGCTTTTCGCCCGGAAGCTACTTGACCCAGACCTGGGATATTTTAGAATATATGGATGTGGTCTCGGGCCTGTGGAAGGCGGCGGCCTTCGGGTTCATCGTCACGCTGATGGGCTGTTACCACGGCTTTAACTCGGGGCGCGGCGCGCAAGGCGTTGGCGCAGCAACAACCTATGCGGTGGTCTCTGCCTCGATCCTGATCCTGATGAGTAACTTCATTTTGACGAAAGTCTTTTTCTCATGAGCGGATCAACCATTGAGCCTCCTTGCATGATCGAAATGACGAATGTCAAAAAAGCGTTCGGTCCAAAAGTGGTTTTAGACGGCGTTGATCTAAAAGTTGGCAAAGGCCAATCTTTGGTGATTATCGGCGGCTCCGGGTCCGGTAAATCCGTGACACTTAAATGCGTGCTTGGAATCCTTAAAGCGACAAGCGGATCCATTAAAGTGGACGGGAAAGAAACATCCAAAATGGATTCACAAGAGCATCATAAAATGATGAACCGCTTTGGCATGCTGTTTCAGGGCGCAGCGTTGTTTGACTCGCTGCCTGTGTGGGAGAATGTGGCGTTCGGTCTTATTCACGCCAAGAAGATGAACCGTAAAGATGCACATGATATTGCACTTGAAAAACTGAGCCGTGTCGGACTGGCCCCGCAAGTTGGGGATTTGCATCCGGCAGAGCTTTCCGGCGGGATGCAAAAACGTGTCGGTCTGGCCCGCGCGATTGCCACCACGCCGGAGGTTATTTTCTTTGATGAGCCGACCACGGGTCTCGACCCGATTATGGCCGATGTGATCAATGACTTAATTGTCGATTCTGTGAAGGATCTCGGCGCAACGGCGCTCACCATTACACATGATATGGCCTCGGCCCGAAAAATTGCTGATCATGTGGCGATGATTTACGAAGGCAAAATTATCTGGCATGGCTCCGTCCATGCGCTCGATAATTCAGGCAACCCGTTTGTTGATCAGTTTATTCATGGCCGTGCTGACGGACCGATCACCAAGAATGCAGCTTTTAAAGCGGCGTAAACTCCTGCCTTCAAATTGCCGGAAAGGTTCGCTATAAAGACGCGTCATGCGGTGGCTATGGATGAGCATATTGGCGCTGGTATCGATCGGCTTTGTCGCCGGGATCGGGGGCGTTGCCTTTGTCGGCTATATGATCAATCATTATAGTCAGGGCCTGCCTGATTACTCCCAGCTGAAAGAATATGAACCGCCGATTGTCTCCCGGATTTATGCCGGGGACGGGCGGCTTCTGGCCGAATATGCGCAGGAACGGCGAATTTTTATCCCGATCGAGATTATCCCGGATCATGTGAAATACGCGTTTCTCTCTGCTGAAGATAAAAATTTCTATACGCATCCGGGGGTCGATTTTATGGCGGTTGCCCGCGCGGTGGTGGTCAATATCCGCAACCGGGGCAGCGGGCGCAGGCTGGTCGGCGCCTCGACAATTACGCAGCAGGTGGCGAAAAACTTTTTGCTGACCAATGAAGTCTCCTATGAGCGCAAGATTAAGGAAGCGATTTTAGCTTTTCGGATGGAAAAAGCGCTGACCAAAGATCAGCTTCTCGAGCTTTATATGAATGAAATTTATCTGGGCCAGCGGGCCTATGGCGTTGCGGCTGCGGCGCTTACCTATTTCGGCAAATCGCTGGAAGATTTATCCATTGAAGAGGCGGCTTACCTGGCGGCGCTTCCCAAAGCGCCGAATAATTACCACCCGGTGCGCGATCATGACGCGGCGCTTGCCCGCCGGAACTGGGTGATCGGGCGCATGGAAGAAGACGGGCATATCACCGAGGGGCAGGCGGAGATTGCGCGCGCGAAACCTTTGCGCATGCATACGGGCCGCGAAGATACGGTGACCGCGCGCTATTTTGCTGAAGAAGTCCGGCGCGAGATTGTCAAAAAATACGGCGATCCAAGCCTGTATCAGGGAGGCTTGGCCGTGCGGACATCGGTTGATCCGCGCCTGCAGGAGATTGCAACGCAGACCTTGCGCGAAGGGTTGATGGCCTATGACCGCCGCCATGGCTGGCGTGGACCGATCGCGAAACTGGAAAACTTCGATGGCTGGGCGGACCAGCTTGCAGACTTGGAAACGCCGGACGGTCTTATCAGCGGCTGGCAGATGGCTGTGGTTTTAAAGGTTGAAAATGAAAAAGCCGTGATCGGGTTTGAAGATAAGATGCAGGCCGACATGCCTTTATCCGGCGTTACATGGGCGCGCAAATGTCTGGATGAGTGTTATGCGCTTGGGCCTGAAATTGCCGCCGTCGGACAGGTTCTGGATAAAGGCGATGTCGTTGCCGTTGAGAGAGTCGATAAAGACTATGTCTTGCGGCAAATCCCGGCGGTGCAGGGCGCGCTGATTGCGCTCGACCCGCATACGGGGCGCGTGCTGGCGATGCAGGGCGGTTGGCGCGCAGGTGTTTCAAGCTTTAACCGGGCAACGCAGGCCAAGCGTCAGCCGGGGTCCGCGTTTAAGCCATTCGTTTATCTGGCCGCGCTGGATGAAGGCTTTACACCGGCCACGCGTGTGCTGGATGCGCCGTTCGTGATTGAACAGGCGCCGGGTGATTTCTGGCGGCCGAAAAATTATTCAGGGGAATTTTACGGACCGACGCCGATTCGGGTTGGCGTTGAAAAATCCAGGAACCTGATGACGGTGCGGCTTGCCGATCATGTCGGGATGGAAAAAGTCATAGGCTATGCAGACAAGTTCGGCATTGCTGAAAATATGAAACCATTTCTCTCTTACGCGCTGGGGGCTGGCGAAACCACGTTGCTGCGCCTGACGGCTGCCTATGGCATGCTGGTCAATGGCGGCAAACAAATTGATCCGACCTTTATCGACCGGGTGCAAGATCGTTGGGGCAAAACCGTTTTTGCGCATGATGCGCGGCCTTGTCCGAATTGCGGAGACCTGATCCGCTGGGACGGGCAGAATGTCCCGGATGTGCCTGATGAGCGTGAACAGATTGCCGATCCGCGCACGGCCTATCAAATTGTGTCCATTCTTGAGGGCGTTGTGGAACGCGGCACGGCGCGCAGGCTCAAAGAACTGGGATTACCTCTGGGCGGAAAGACGGGGACGACAAATGAGTCTAAAGATGCCTGGTTTATCGGGTTTTCGCCTGATCTTGTGGTCGGGGTGTTTGTCGGGTTTGATGATCCGAAATCTCTTGGTAAACGCGAAACCGGATCGTCTGCCGCGGCGCCGATTTTTAAAAGCTTTATGAAAGATGCGCTCAAAGATGTCTCGCCGATGCCGTTTCGAATTCCGCCGGGGGTGAAACTCATCCGGGTAAATGCGAAAACAGGGCGCACGGCGATGCCGGGTGATGCCAATATTATCTGGGAAGCGTTCGTCCCGGGGACGGAGCCCAATATCGATGATTATGTTCTGGATACGGGCGTGATTGCCGGCGGGGAGATGATTGATCCGTACGGGGAAGATCCTTACGGCTACGGGCAGTTTGGGTACGGCGATTATGCGGCTCAAAGCTATGAGTCTTATGAACAGGCTGAGCCTGTCTATTCTTCGGGCGGAGTGGATGTATATGATCCGTTTACCTCCTTTAGCGGGCAGCGCACAGCGCCTGCGGCCGGCGAAGAAAATGTCCCTATTTATCAGGACCGCCGTCCGCGGCTTGGAATCCCGCAAAATCCGCCGCCACCGCCGCAAACCGACCCGTCTTTAACCGGCACTGGCGGGTTGTATTAAGCCCGGTTTTCCGCTATTTAAAGGCGGCATAATGAAAAGGGGCTTTAAGGCGCATGGCCAAAAAACAGAATTTTCACGAAAGCTTTAAAGAGCATGACGAGATTAAAGGCCCGTCAAACAAGAATTTCGGCTTTACGGTTGGCGGGATTTTCGGCGCGATCGGTTTGATTAAATGGCTGATTGTCGGCCATATCAGCATAATCTCGATGATCTTTTTCGGGCTGTGCGCGGTTTTGGTCGGCGGCGCTGCGGTGAAACCGGCCTGGCTGACACCCTTAAACAAAGCCTGGATGAAGCTGGCGATGATTTTGTTTCATATCGTCAATCCGGTGATTATGTTTTTGATGTATGCGATCTGTTTCATTCCGGGCGGGATTATCATGAAAATTGTCAGATATGATCCGATGCACCGGAAATTTGATAAAGATGCAAAAAGTTACTGGGTGGAGAAAAAAGAGACGGACCTGCCCGATCCGATGAAATACCAGTTTTAGGTACACTGTCATTCTGAGGGCGCAGCCCGAAGAATCTCCTTGCTGCAAATGAGATCCTTCGCTGTGCTCAGGATGACAAAAAGGAAGAAGGAAAGAAAAATGGATTTTTTAAAAGAGCTCTGGATGTTTTTAAAGGTGCGTAAGAAATTCTGGCTGCTGCCGATTTTGGTGATCATGGTGATGTTTGGCGGTCTGATCGTCCTGTCCAAAGGCTCTGCCGTTGCACCGTTTATTTATACTGTTTTCTAATCGATGATTATTCTTGGCATATCTGCGTTTTATCACGATTCCGCTGCGGCTTTGATCCGCGATGGAGATATTGTGGCGGCTGCGCAGGAAGAGCGCTTTACACGCATTAAACATGATTCCAATTTTCCAAAGGAAGCGATTGCGTTTTGTTTGAAACAGGCAGGCGTGTCTTTGGAAGAGGTCGATCATGTCGTCTTTTTTGAAAAGCCGCTGGTGAAGTTTGAACGGCTTCTTGAAACTTATCTGGCCTTTGCACCGCGAGGCTTTACCTCCTTCAGAAAAGCCATGCCGCTGTGGCTCAAAGAAAAGCTTTTTCAAAAATCCCTGCTCACAGATTTCCTGGCAGAGATGGTGGAAGAAAAACCATCTAAAGAGCTTAAAAAATCTATGAAAGGTAAATTGCTTTTTGCCGAACATCACCAAAGTCATGCGGCGAGTGCATTTTTCCCCTCGCCTTTTGATGAAGCCGTTGTGCTGACGATGGACGGGGTCGGCGAATGGGCGTCCGCCTCTGTGTGTATCGGCAAAGGCAATGAGCTGAACATTGAAAAAGAAATTCAGTTTCCGCATTCATTGGGTCTGCTCTATTCGGCCTTTACTTATTACACAGGTTTTAAGGTGAATTCAGGCGAATATAAAGTGATGGGTCTTGCCCCCTATGGAGAGCCGAAATATAAAGATCTGATTTTAGAACATCTGATTGATGTGAAAGAGGATGGCTCGTTCCGCCTCAATATGGACTATTTCGATTTTGCCACGGGTCTGACCATGACCACGAAAAAATTCGACGCGGTCTTTGGCGGGCCGCCGCGCGTCGGTGAGGATCGCATCACCCAGCGCGAAATGGACCTTGCGGCCTCCGTGCAGGCCGTGACCGAAGAGGTGATGGAAAAAATGGTGCGCAGCCTGTCTGAAGAATATAAAGACATTGAAAATTTGTGTCTGGCTGGCGGGGTGGCTTTGAACTGTGTCGCGAACGGGAAAATCCTGAAGAAAAATTATTTCAAAAATATCTGGGTGCAGCCTGCTGCCGGGGATGCAGGCGGATCGCTGGGCGCAGCTCTGGCGGCCTATTACCTGCATTTAAACGGCGAGCGCAAGAAAACTAATCAAAACGATGCGATGAAAGGCTCTTATCTCGGGCCTGTTTACGATGATAGTGAAATTGAAAAACGCCTTGAAGCGGCGGGCGCAAAATTTAAACGCCACGCCAATGATGATGAGGTGGTGGAAATTACCGCGAAGGCACTGGCGGATGAAAAAGCGATCGGCTGGTTTCAGGGGCGGATGGAATTTGGTCCACGCGCGCTGGGCGGCCGGTCGATTATTGGAGATGCACGTTCACCGTCGATGCAAAAAACATTAAATCTAAAGGTTAAGTATCGCGAATCGTTCCGCCCCTTTGCGCCATCCGTGCTGCGTGAAGATGTGGATGGCTGGTTCGATCTCAATACCGATAGCCCGTATATGCTTTTGGTCGCGCCGGTGAATGACAATAAAGTTACGCCGATGACGGCAGAACAGGAAAAATTATTCGGGATTGAAAAACTGAATATCCCGCGTTCGGAGATTCCGGCCGTAACACATGTTGATTATTCAGCGCGCGTGCAAACCGTGCATAAAGATACGAACCCGAAATATTACGCGCTGATTTCCAGGTTCAAAGATTTAACCGGGTGCCCGGTGATTGTGAATACGTCCTTTAATGTGCGCGGGGAGCCGATTGTCTGCACGCCTGAAGATGCGTTCCGCTGTTTTATGGGCACAGAGCTGGATATGCTCGTGGTTGGAAACTGCGTGCTCTATAAAGAAGAGCAGGACCAGGCGCTGGCGCAGGATTATAAAGACGCCTTTGAACTGGATTAAACCGCCGTGTCTGCCTTTGAGCGTCATCCCAAACTCACCTTAAGTGTTTTCCTGTTTGTGTTTGCCCTGCTTATAGCGGGCCTGTTGGAAATCGCACTGCGCTTTATCGTGCCCTACGATATCGGTTATTACGTCGCGGTACGCGATAAAGGTGTTTACACATATCCGTACGGTGAAATCATTATGAATTCGGAAGGATTCCCGGATACGGAATTTGACCTGGACGGGCGTAAAAAACGTATCGGGTATTTTGGGGATTCCGTCACGTTCGGTGTTGGTGCAGGCCGCGGATATCGTTTCAGCGATTTGCTGGAAGAAAAATTCCCCTCTTATGATCACTGGACCTTTTCGATGCTGGCGAACGGGATTCAGGACCAGGCCATTGTCGATATGGTCGAAAGTCACGGGCTGGATGGGGTTGTCTATGCGCTGAACTTAAATGATCTTCTGCCGACGGTTGAAGCCAAAGATGAAACACAAAATATAGACCGCCCCCCGCTGCTTTACCGCCTGCAAATGTGGGTGCGCACTGTGCCGGATCA
This sequence comes from Alphaproteobacteria bacterium, assembly GCA_028289285.1. Lineage (GTDB taxonomy): Bacteria > Pseudomonadota > Alphaproteobacteria > Micavibrionales > Micavibrionaceae. The sequence goes on along the minus strand of JANQRF010000004.1, from coordinate 34,839 downwards.
ATATCTGCGCGGCACGTCATACTTGTATACCTGGCTGCGCACGACGGTGAAAAATGCGCTGACCCGTTTCGGGGTGAGTGATACGGGTTTTCAGGCAGCAGAGCTTTTTCCCTCTCAAAATAAAGATGTGCTTGAAGATGTCGCTGCGCGGGTGAATGCAACCGGCAAAGCGCTACGCGCGCGGGGCATCCCATTTTGTGTGATTTTGCTGCCCTATGAAATGCAGGTCTCGGGTCATGCGGCGCAAATTTACCGCCATCTCGGTGTGGACTGGGAAGAGGGGTTTGAGGATGGCAGCACGCAAAAGCTGATCAAAGATGCGCTGGAGGTCCGGCATATTTATGACGGGCTGGCCGCGTTTGAGGGTCTGAAAGACAGCGCGCAGGCAGGCGATTTTTTCGTTTATAATAAAGGGGATAAGATCGATTTTAACCACCCCAACCGCGCCGGTCATGCCCGCCTGACAGACGGTTTCCTGAACAGCCGCGCCTGCCCGCTATACAGATAATTATTGACATAATGTATAAGTATTGAGTATATCTCCTTCGCTGGAGATTAATATGAACTATAAAAAAGCAGAAGAACGGCTGGGACATGTTTTTTTTGCAACAGGCAATCATCCGGAACTTGGGCGCCTGAATTGTGCAGTGGCCTTGGCGATTGATTTTGTCAGTGTTGAAGACGACAAAGTTCCTGAAAACATCGTTTTCCTTATCCTAAATCCAGTAACATCCTGGCCTGCACAAGATCTTGATTTTAGAAGTAAGATTTTTCCTTTTGTTTTAACAGCCTATGATATCTCACTTGCTGGTGACTATGATTACGATGACAGAATCTGTCTCCTAACATTCGGTGAGGAAGATGGTGAGCGTATTGGAAAATTTAATATATATTACGACGAAGCCGCCAGCGATAAAATTCTTGAGATAGGGGCCGATCAAGCGCTTGAAAGAGGGCTTTTATTTTACGGAGAACACCAGGTAAGCGCTTTAAAAGTGAATGAATATATAAGACGTGGATTTTTAGATTCAGCTGAATTTGACCCCGACCTTATTATCAAAGATTTTCCTGATTTTGACTATGATGAGGTTATGCATGTCGCCGCTTTACAAAAAGCTACTGCGGAATTTTTTAAACAAAATTTCGATAGTTTTGATCTTTAAAGCCGCGTGGCACAAACTTCTGCGCCGGACAGCTCCACTGCGCCCGGATCGTTTTCGATTTGTAAATCTTTAACAATGCCGTCTTCGCAGATCATCACATAACGCTTGGAACGAAAGCCAAGTCCGAAGCCGGATCCATCCATTTCAAGTCCCATCGCTTTGGTCAGCTCGCCATTGCCGTCAGGCATCATGGTCACTTTACCTGCTGCGCCGGCTTCCTCGCCCCAATGCTGCATCACAAACGGGTCATTCACAGACAGGCAGATAATTTCATCCACGCCTTTGGATTTAATTTCCTCGGCCTGTGCGACATAGCCGGGCAAATGTTGCTGCGCGCATGTCGGGGTGAAGGCACCCGGCACGGCAAAAATTACAACTTTTTTACCTTTGATATAATCGGGCATCTGGACATCTTCCATGCCATCGGTACCAAGTTTTTTTAATGTCACGGAAGGGATCGTTTCTCCGGTTTGAATTGTCATGGGGGTTCTCCTCTTTAGGTGATTGCAAAAAATGAAATCCTGGGGGATGATAGACCATCATGGGACAAAAAGACAATCATTCCTTAAAGGGCAAGCTTCTGATTGCGATGCCGTCTATGAGCGATCCGCGCTTTCATAAAGCGGTGATTCTCATGGCGCATCATGATGAGAAAGGCGCGATGGGGATTACAGTGAACACCATCCTCCCGTCTTTAAAATTTGGCGGGCTGCTGGCACAGTTTGATGTCGAGATTGATGAGGAGATGAAAGACTCCTTGATGACGATGCCTGTTTTTGCCGGCGGGCCGGTGGAGACAGAGCGCGGGTTTTTAATCCATAGCCGCGAATTTATCACCAATGATACGAGTTCTTTAAACCGCGATTTATCTGTGAGCACGACGCTCGCGGCTTTAAAAGCCGTTGCCCGCGGGCAGGGCCCGAAAAAACGGGCTTTTGCGCTTGGCTATGCGGGCTGGAATGCAGGCCAGCTTGAAAGCGAAATTCAGGATAATGCCTGGCTGACGGCGCCTGCCACAGATGCGCTTGTCTTTGATACGCCGACCGATCTGATGTGGGAAAGCGCGATGAATTCGATCGGGGTATCTCCTGACATGCTCTCGCATGTTTCCGGACGGGCGTAAACCCGATGGCAAAACCGGAAAATAATAAGGGTGTGCGGCGTCTGCTGAATTCTTTTTTCTTTTCCATGCATGGAATCGGAACTTGCTTTAAAACCGAAGAAGCTTTCCGCCAGGAAGTTGTTTTAGCGCTCATATTAATTCCGCTGGGCATATGGCTTGGAGAAACAGCTGCAGAAAAAGTGATTCTGTCAGGTACTATTTTTATCATTTTAATCGTTGAAATTTTAAACAGTGCGATTGAACGGGCGATCGACCGGATTTCCTTTGAACGCCATGAGCTTTCCAAAGAAGCCAAAGATATGGGGAGTGCCGCCGTGTTTTTGAGTTTATTACTGGCGGCTTTTTGCTGGGGGGTTATTCTTCTGGTGCCGTAAGGCCGAATAAAACGTGATCTTCCCATGTGCCGTTAATCTGAATATAGCGCTTTGCAAAGCCTTCCTCGACAAAGCCAAGACGTTTAAGGACGCTGATACTACGGGCATTGTGCGGCATGGTCGCTGCGCTTAAGCGGTGTAATTTTAAGATACTAAAACTATATTCTATAATGAGCCGCAGGCTTTCGGTCATGAGACCCTGGCCTTGCAGATCTTCATCAATCCAGTAGCCGAGACTGGCATTTTGCGCCGAGCCGCGGCAGACATGATTGATATTCACCCCGCCAATCAGCGTATCATCCGCCTTGTTTAAGATGAGAAAACTATAGCCGCGATCCTGCTCCCAGTCTTTTTGCTGGCGGGCGAGTTTGCGGCGGAAAAACTCTTTTTCCAAGGCTTTGGGGTTCCAGCGCGGTTCAAACGGGGTGAGATAGTCTTTATTGCGCAGGCGGACCTCGTTCCAATGCGGGTAATCGGATAGCACAGGCGGACGCAATCGCACCCGAAACCCTTCCAGTGTCAGCGGGATGCTGTCCGGACTTGGGAATTTCTTTTTCGGCCAGAGCATGAGTTTAGGCGGCAAGCCGCTCTTGCGTTGTGCTGAACTCTTCCAGATGGGAGAGCGGTCCAAGGGCAGAGAGAGTCGGTGCACCTGTAAAGATTTTCTGGGCGGCGATGCGAATATCTTCTGCTGTGACCGCTTCTATTTTTGAAATGATCTCGTGAATATCAAGCGCATGCCCAAAATTGATGAGATATTTGGCCTGGCGGTTGGCGCGGCTCATCATTGATTCCCGGCCCATCAAAATACCTGCCTTGATCTGGGCTTTGGCGCGGGCAAGCTCAGTTTCTAAAACATTTTCCTGTTCCATTTTGCGGATTTCATCACACAGAACGGGCATCAGTTCAGGGAGTTTATCCGGGCCTGTGCCAGCGTAAATTTCAAACTGTCCATCATCATGATAGCTGGTATGGCCGGAGTAAACGGAATAGACAAGGCCGCGTTTTTCACGCACTTCCTGAAACAGGCGCGACGACATACCGCCGCCCATAATCATGCTCATCAATGTGGCCGCATAATAGGCCGGATCGTCGCGTTGAATACCCTGAAAGCCAAGCACGATATGGGTTTGCTCCAAATCTTTTTCGGTGCGGATTTCGCCGCCGACATAGCGGGCAGGCGCATAATTGCCGTTTACATCTGCAGGCAGGTCCGTGAAAAGCGTTTCGACCTGTTTAACAACATCGTCATGCGATAAATTCCCTGACGCAGAAATCACCAGCTTGGACGGCGTGTAAAAACGATGCACGTAATCAAACAAGGTTTGCTTTTCCATGCCTGCGATAATCTGAGAGGTCCCAAGAATAGGCGCGCCCAGGGCCTGATCCGGATAGGCTCTAGCCTGGTAAAAATCAAAGACAAGATCATCGGGCGTATCATTGGTCATGCCGATTTCCTGGATGATCACGCCGCGCTCTTTTTCAAGCTCCTTATCCGGAAAGACCGGGCGCTGGAGCATATCGGATAAGATATCCAGACCGAGATTCAAATCCTCTTTCAACAGATGCACATAATAGGCGGTGATTTCGCGGGATGTATAAGCATTCATCTGCCCGCCGACATTTTCAATTGTCGAAACAATATCCTGTGCGCTGCGGGTCGGGGTGCCGTTAAACATCATATGCTCGACCATATGCGCAACGCCGTTATGGGTGAGGTCTTCATGGCGCGTGCCAACATCGCACCAGATGCCGACAGCAACAGAGTCCATCTCCGGCACGGCATCTGTTACCACGCGTAAGCCGTTTGGTAGAGTAGTTAAGTTCAGAGTCATTTGGGGGCTCTTTCTTTGATATAGGTTTGAATGGTTTGTAGATTATTTTCCAGCACGTCATATTTTTCATCCCGGCTTTCAAGGTCGCTTAAATGCGCGGGAAGCGCCGGGTGTGTGCCGATGGCTTTTTGCACGGCATCAGGGAATTTGGCCGGATGAGCGCAAGCCAGGGCAATGAGCGGGATAGAGAGGTCTGAAATCGCGCCCTCTTCACGGGCTTTCCAGCCCGCATAAAGACCGACCGCGGTGTGCGGATCGATAGAATAACCGGTGGCCTCATAACACTCGCGCATCATGGCAAGCGTTTTTTCGTCATCACATTTATAGGCGGTGAAATCATTGCAGGCCTGGGCCATGATATTCTCGCCGACATCGAAAGCGCCGGTCTCTTTAAATTTCTCCATCAGGGTTTTGAGCGCATCCGTATCACGTCCAAGCAGGTCACACAGATAACGTTCAAAATTACTGGAGATTTGAATATCCATGGAAGGTGACAAAGAAGGTTCAACGCTTCCCGTTTTCATTTCCCCGCTGTCAAAGAAACGGGTGAGAATATCGTTGCGGTTGGAGCCGATAATAAGCTTATCAATCGGCAGGCCCATCTGGGCAGCGGCATAGGCTGCAAAGACATTCCCGAAATTGCCCGTCGGCACGGCAAAAGCCACCGGACGGTCCGGCGCGCCAAGGCTAAGGCCGCTGGTAATATAGTAAACAATCTGGGCCATGATCCGCGCCCAGTTAATGGAATTCACCGCAGAGAGATTCATCTCGTCGCGGAACGGGGCGTCATTGAACATGGCTTTGACGAGGTCCTGGCAATCATCAAACGTGCCCTCAAGGGCGATATTATGGACGTTCGGGGCAATCACGCTGGTCATCTGACGGCGCTGAATATCTGATGTGCGGCCATGCGGATGCAGGATGAAAATGTCGATATTCTTACAGGATTTGCAGGCTTCAATGGCGGCGCTGCCCGTATCGCCGGAGGTCGCCCCGATAATCGTCACCCGCTCGCCGCGTTGTTCCAGTACATAATCAAATAAAGCGCCAAGAAGCTGAAGCGCATAATCTTTAAACGCGATTGTGGGGCCGTGAAACAATTCCAGGATAAAACTGGCCGGCCCGATTTGCACGAGCGGTGCGACGGCGGCATGGGAAAAATTATCCGCATAGACTTTATCGATGATTTTTTTGAGATCGCTGTGCGGGATATCATCCCCGATAAAAGGGGCAATCACCTGGTAGGCCACGTCACTATAGGGTGCGCCGGCCAGCGCCCTGAAATCTTCGGGCGAAAAGTCCGGCCAGCTTTCAGGGAGATACAGCCCGCCATCTTTGGCGAGCCCGCCAAGAAGAATATCCGTAAAAGACAGGCCGGTTTCGCCGCCCCGGGTTGAAAAATAGGTGATTGTCATGGGGATTTTATAGCGCGGCCTAAAGGCCCTGTCACGCGCACTTTAAACACTGTGCAGGTAGCGTTCTTCGAAATGGGCCAGAAGCGGCGCAGGCGTGAGCGGGCCGCCGGTAATTTCCTCAATCAGCGCGCCGGGACGGCGCAGGCGGCCCTGCTTATGAACTTTGTGGTTCAGCCAGTCCCGCACCGGGATCAGATTGCCTTCACTTAAGAGCTCCGGGATATTCTGAATGTCTTTACGCATCACTGTATAAAGCTGGGCCGCGATCATATGGCCAAGCGCATAGGAGGGGAAATAGCCGAATTTTCCGACAAACCAATGCACATCCTGTAGACATCCCATGCAGGAGCTTTCAGGCATGTCGCCGAATGTTTTATCCATTTGTGCATCCCAGGCTTCGGGCAGGTCTTTCACTTCCAGTGCGCCGGAAAAGAGTTTGCGTTCCAATTCAAACCGCAAATTAATGTGATGGAAATAGGTGACTTCATCTGCGGTCTTGCGGTCAGCGGTTTTCCTCACGCGGGTTTTAAGCTTATAGAGATTTTCCGCGCTCATGGATGGATCGCCGAATTTCTGGAACAGCCCTTCCACGCGCGGGGCGAGGTATTCAAAAAATTCGCGGCGGCGTCCGAGAATCATTTCAATCATCAGCGCCTGACTTTCATGCCAGGCATTGCCCATATCATGCCCAACTGGCTGATAGCGCCAGACATCACGCGGCAGGCCCTGCACATAAAGCCCGTGCCCGCCCTCATGCAGGGTGGACTTCATAGAGATCAGAAAATTACTTTCATTCACGGACTTAATGACAAGGTGGGTATCTTCAGGCGTGCCGCCCTCGACCGGGTTAAAGCCGGTTTCATAAAGCCCGCCGCGGGAAAAATCAAAACCAATAGCCCGCAAAAGTGTTTCATTCAGCCACATTTGCTGGGTTTCCGGGAACGGGCCTTTCAATGGAATGGGCGCATCTTCCTTTGCCTGCTTATCAAGGATCTGGGGCAAAAGATCATCCAGCTTTTTGGTCATCTGGCCAAAGAGCGTTTCAATATCGGCAATGCGAAAGCCCGGAATATATTCACGCATAAGCGCCTGATACGGGCTTTCCGTATCATGTTCGTTATCCCGTAAGCATTTGCTTTCAGCAATGCGGCGGGTAAGGTCGATCATATCTTCTAAAAACGGCCGGGCGGTGTCCCAGTCATTATTACGCATGACATCCCGGTGCACACGGCGGCCTTCGTAGCCAAGGCGCGCGCGGCGTTCAATCAGCTCCGGGTCGACCTGGCAGTGATGACGATAGAGGATTTCAATTTCGCGGAGATTGGCATGATCCCACTCATCCCAGCTTTCCGGACTGGATTTTTCATGGGCATGCGCTTCTTCAATAAAAGCAGCGACTTGCGGGTTCGCAACTTCTTCATGGCGCCGCCGGTGCAAAAAGCCGATCTGCCCAAGACGGCTTTTATACGCGCCTTTGGGCATGGCGGTCAGGAAGTCCCGTCCAAGCGTTTCAATCACGGCGTTATAACGTCCGATATCCCGGAAAATCATTTTCAGCATCATATAGGCGCTGGACGGGTGGGCTTCATATTGCTTGGTGTCGGCGTCTTCGTCGGGTGTGAACGGGGCAGGCAGGCGCAGCGGTTCTTCTTTACGCGTTTTGCGGATCAGGGTCTTGGCGGCCGGTAAAAGATTTTCGGTCCAAAAAGATTTTAAGTGATCAAGAACAGAGGTGAGAAAAGACATGCGCGTGCGCTCCTGTCTTCCATTAAGCCATAAAAAAGACCCCGCCGGAAGGGCGGGGTCTTTAATTTCTTAAGCTTTAGAAAAAACTAGCGCTTTTTCTTGCGAGCCGTTGTTTTTTTCTTCGCGGCAGGTCTTTTCTTGGCGACCTTACGCTTTACAGAGGTCCGCTTCGCAGCTGTCTTCTTTTTAGCTGCAGGCTTTCTCTTTTTCGCAGCCGGCTTTTTCTTAGCAGCTGTTTTTCTCTTAGGAGCTGCCTTTTTCTTGGCCGTCTTTCTGACAGTTTTCTTGGCTGTCTTTCTTACGGCTTTTTTCTTCTTAGCTGCTGGCTTTCTTTTCTTGGCAGCTGTTTTTCTCTTAGGCGCTGCCTTTTTCTTAGCCGTCTTTCTGACAGTTTTCTTGGCTGTCTTTCTTACGGCTTTTTTCTTCTTAGCTGCCGGCTTTTTCTTAGCAGCTGTTTTTCTCTTAGGAGCTGCCTTTTTCTTGGCCGTCTTTCTGACAGTTTTCTTGGCTGTCTTCTTTACGGTTCTCTTTTTAGCTGTTGTCTTCTTTTTAGCAGCTGTTTTCTTCTTGGCTGCCGGCTTTCTCTTTTTAGCAGCGGCCTTTCTTGCAGCAGCAGCCTTCTTGGTGGCCGCTGAACCTGCTTTTTTCTTCTTAGCTGCCGGCTTTTTCTTTTTCGCGGCGGCTTTCTTTACGACGGCAGTTGCCATTTTAGCAACTTTCTTCTTTTTCTTAGCCGGTGCCTTCTTCTTGGCAGCCGGTTTCTTCTTTTTAGCTGTAGCCATTTTTCTACTCCATCTCCTAGGTTATATTTGGATTGAAAAAAAGTTTTGTTGATCGATTGAAACAAACAAAAGTTAAGAAAAGGTTGGAAATCAAAGTACTACTCCGAATCACAGTATATATTAAAACTGTATGTAAAAAAACACTTTAATACATAATCTGTTAACGAAAATTAAGGGGTGATTTTGAGGTCAAATATCCGTATCGACGGATGTAAAAAACAGGCGTAAAATCGACAGTACTGTTTGTGACATATAGATGAGGAGGGCTTCATCATGGATATTGAAACATTCACAACATTTCTTGGCTGGACCAGTGTGATTAACATTGCCGTTTTAATCTTCAGCACAGTTTTATTAATAATGCTGAAAAGCAAAGTGGCCCCGCTGCATGCAAAGATGTTCGGGTTAAAAGAGGCGGATGTGTATCCACTCTATTTCCAGTATCTGGCGCGCTATAAAATCCTGATCCTGGCCTTTAACCTGGCGCCTTATATTGCTTTAAGGGTTATGGCGTAGTTTTTTCAGGTAACCCGCCAGATCAAACCGCCCGCCAAAGCGCGCCTCTCCTTTGGCGCTCAGATGGGTATTGTCTGACCAATACATATTCTCGCAATTCATGAAATCTTCGGGGAAGGTAAAGCCAAGCGCCTTGTTCTGGGACAGGTAAGAAATGTTGTTTGCGGTTTTGAGCGTTTCTTCCAGGTAGATATCAACGGCTTTATGTGTCTCTTCAAGTCCGGGGATGGGCATATAAGGGAAATCACAGCCGCGTGCGAGGATTTCAGTTTTATCTGCCTGAATGCTGATGCGCGGACCAAACCATAAAACGGGGACATGGTGCGCGAGTTTTTCAAGATAACTTAAAATCGGATTTGTGAATTCTTTTAACGCCGGGCTTTCTTTTCCGGCATTGAGACCTTTCACGTGCGCATGGACATCCTTTTGATGATTGAGAAGATGCTGCCCGGATTGTTCAAACAGGACTTGCGAAAAAACATCCGGATTGTCCTGAATAAAAGATAAGAATGTTTCATAAGAACAGCGCTCGCCTTCGGAGGTATGGAGCTGGCATCCGCCTTTGGTCAGGCCGATCAGAAACGGCGCCTCACTGGAAGAAGCCATCACGCCATAGGTATCGATGGCATGCGAATCTCCGATGACGGCAAGGCCGGGACCGTGCTGCGCGGCACATTTGATGAGGCGTTCTTGTGTGGCGGCGGAAAGCTCGGGTTTATTAAAGCGGCAGGCGGCATCATCATAATAGCCATGCTCGTTGGCGCGGAAATTATCATAGCGCGGATCGCGCTTTAACAGCTGATAGGTTTTTTGGGTCACGTTGTCGTGACGGGAGAGCCAGAGCTTTTCAAACCCGTTTGAAAAATAGCCCGCTGCGCCAAGGGCGCTGAAGAATACAATGCCAATCGCCGAGGCCGTGAAGATAAAGCGGCGGGAAAACCCGTCTTTGCGCCGGAAAGGTTGTTCAACAAAGCGCCAGCTGAGATAAGAGAGCGGCAGGGTGGCAAGACACAGCGCGCCAAGCAGCCAGGGCGGCGTATCTTCATAGGTGTAATGCCGGGCAAAGGCGAGCAGCGGCTGGTGCCAGAGATAGGCGCTATAGGAGATAAGCCCGATCCAGACCAGGGGCGTGAAACTAAGCACTTTATATATAAGTGTGTTTTTATCTTGCCCGCACAGGATAATCAGGAGCGCGCCGAGCGTGGGCAGCAGCAGCGGCAGGCCGGGCGTGGGCGTGTTTTCATCAAACAGGAAAACGGCCGCGAGGATCATGGCAAGGCCCGCGAGGCCCAGCGCTTCATTGACGGGCTTAGACAGTTGCTTGATATCTGTGCGGGCAAGGTAAAAAGCGGCGAAAATACCGAGGAGCAATTCCCACATGCGGGTGGGCAGGAGAAAGAAGACCCCGTTCGAGCCATTCAGTGCGCCAAGATGGGCCCCGATGAGGCTGAGGCCAAACAGGCTGGCCAGGATGATGATGATTTTTTTACGCCCGAGCCCCCAGGCGAGCATTAAAAAAAGCGGGAAGAGAATATAATATTGCTCTTCCACCCCAAGGCTCCAGGTATGGAGCAGCGGTTTGAGCTCTGCCGGGCCGCCGAAATAGCCGCTGCCCTGCCAGAAATAAATATTCGACCAAAAGGTCGTGGCGGCGGCCAGGCTGCCCGTAAAATCTTTCATTTCATCGGGCAGCAACAAAATCCACGCGGCGATCGTGCTGACCATGAAAATCAAAAACAAAGCAGGGAGAATGCGCCGCGCCCGGCGCTCATAAAAACGGGTGAGGGTGAAGGTGCCGGTGCTTAAATCTTTGAGCAGGATGGAGGTGATGAGATAGCCGCTAATCACAAAAAACACATCGACCCCGACATAGCCGCCGGAAAAAGGCGCAAAGCCCGCATGAAACAAAATGACGGGCAAGACCGCCACTGCGCGCAAGCCATCAATTTCAGGACGGTATTTCATCCTTATGCGCTGGGCAGTTCCTGCGCGATATGCAGGCAGACCCCGTGCGGGTCGAGGACAGAAAATTCCATTTCATTCCACGGCTTTTCAGCCAGCGCGCCGTTGGGGTGGACAATGCCTGCACCTTGCGCGCGTTTATAATGCGCCTCAATGTCCGTGACATAGATGCGGCAGATGGTTTGAGCACAAATGCTTTTATCCGGCACGGTGACGAAGTGAATATGTACATCCCCCTTATGCACCCCGCCATAAGGCGGCGGCCCGCTCTCATCCTCCTGCCAGATGAAATTCAGATCAAAGCCAAGCTTGTCGACAAAGAAGTCACAGGATGTTTTGATATCCAGAGAGGGGAGAACAGGAATTGCGGAGTCGTAGGTCATTTCTAAGATTTTGTACCCATACTAAAAACATCAACTGCTGCATACATTCCAAAAATAAAACAAATGAGACCTGCGCAGGCTGTTAAGACTGCAAAAAAATGATAACGACATGCTGTCTTATAATGAGGGCTTTTTTCTGGTTCATCTGCAGTATTGCATTGAGAATAATGAAACTGACAAGCATAGCTAAGAAATGCTGTTAGAGGTCCAAAGAAAGCCCCCCATCCAAAGAGAAGTAAAGCTGGGGTAAGCATGTAAGGAAGTTGTTCAGGTGTCCCTTCTTTTCCGTAGAGATGACCTATGAGAGCTAGAAAAGCTAATGCAGCACCGCCATTAAGTATTAATAGGGCTTTGATTGCTGAAGCTGCATAGTCCATTGCAGCTTCTGTTCCTGATTTCCAGAGATCTGCGTTTATCTTAAAACGTTCTAATTCAGCTTTCCAACGTTCAAATTCTGGATCGCTCATTTCCTACTCCCACTCAATGGTTCCAGGGGGTTTGGAGGTGATGTCATAGGTGACGCGGTTGATGCCGCGGACCTCGTTGATGATGCGGGTGGAAACGCGGGAGAGAAATTCGTGATCGAAATGAAAGTAATCGGCAGTCATGCCGTCGGTTGATGTGACGGCGCGTAAGGCGCAGACATAATCATAAGTGCGGTCATCGCCCATCACACCAACAGTTTTGACGGGCAATAAGACGGCAAAGGCCTGCCAGATCGCATCATAGAGGCCTGCATTTTTAATCTCTTCTATATATATTGTGTCGGCTTTACGCAGGATGTCGATTTTCTCACGGGTGATCTCACCCGGAATGCGGATCGCAAGGCCAGGTCCCGGAAACGGATGGCGCTTGATGAAATCTTCGGGCATGCCGAGCTCTCGGCCCAGAGCGCGGACTTCATCTTTAAACAGCTCGCGCATCGGCTCGACCAATTTAAGATTCATTTTTTCAGGTAGTCCGCCAACATTGTGATGGGATTTAATGGTAACGCTTGGTCCACCGGTGAAAGAAACGCTTTCAATCACATCCGGGTAGAGCGTGCCTTGGGCAAGGAACTCCGCATCGCCGACTTCTTTGGCGCATTTATCAAACACATCAATAAAAAGCCGCCCGATAATTTTGCGTTTTTCTTCAGGGTCGGTAACGCCGTCCAGTTCGCCGAGGAAAAGATCTTCGGCTTCTTCATGAATGAGCGGGATATTGTAATGCTCCCGGAACAGCTGCACGACCTGATCGCTTTCACCTGCGCGCATCAGCCCGGTATCAACATAAATGCAGGTGAGCTGATCACCGATCGCTTCATGCAGCAAAATCGCGGTGACGGAACTATCCACGCCGCCGGACAGGCCGCAAATAACTTTTCCTTTGCCGACCTGTGCGCGGATTTTGTCTATCTGTTCTTCGCGGAACGCGGCCATCGTCCAGTCACCCGAACAGCCGCAAATATTATGGGTGAAGTTGCGGTACAGCTCTGCCCCGTGCGGCGTGTGCACGACTTCAGGGTGAAACTGCACACCGTAAAAGTGTTTGTCTTCATTGGCGATCATCGCATAGGGCGCGCCGTCTGATTTGCCGATCACATGAAAGTCGGCGGGCAGATGGGCGACATGATCGCCATGGCTCATCCAGACCTGCTCATGCGCGCCCTTGGCCCACGGCCCGGAGAGAAGCGGGCTGGCATCATCGAGCACATCGACATAGGCCCGGCCAAATTCGCGGGAGTTACCGGCTTCGACCACACCGCCAAGCTGTTGTACCATCACCTGCTGGCCGTAACAAATGCCGAGCAGCGGAATGCCCATCTCATAGATAAAATCGGGGGCGTGCGGGCTGTCTTTATCGAGCACGCTGCACGGCCCGCCGGAAAGAATAATGCCGCGCGGGTTAAAGGCTTCCATTTTATCACGGGGAGCGTCGTTAAAGGGCCAGATTTCACAATAGACGCCGCTTTCGCGTAAGCGCCTTGCAATTAATTGCGTCACCTGCGATCCGAAATCGAGGATCAATATGTGGTCATGGGTTTTTTGAGGCTGGGGGGTCAAATCTATCGCTGCGTTTGTCATATGCTTATATATATAGTGTCAGGGATTTCTTCAACATTATTTATTCATCCCGGTCCCGCCGCGGCTTAAAATTATTGACATAAAAAGTAAACGCTTATAATGTGCCGCGATGTACGCTTTTTTTGGAAAATTTTCAATCGACCACGTTCAAGTTATTCTACGTAGAGACTTTGAAATCTTGATAACAAATCCCGAAGCGAGGATTATCGCGCAGCATGAATATACACAGCTTGGCGGAGGGGCTTTCAACAGCGCCTTTTGTTTCGCGCATCATTTAAGAAATGCTGATCCTGAGCCAGCTGACGTTAAAATATTTGCCCCTTTGGGCTATGCGAAACCCGAAATTATTTGTGAAACCCTTCGGGACGAAAAGATAGGACATTATGATCTTGCCGTGAATGGCGGGCACACTCATATTTCCAACTCTCATATTTTTGTCATTTTGGAGAATGGAGACCGGCGTATTATCGGTTCTCCAAAAATGGAGGAAAGCTATCGTATCTCTCTCACCGATTCGCAGATTGATGAGGTCGTTTCACAAGCGCAACTTATAAGAACGGATTTACGCTATTTTTTCCTATTTGAGCCTTTTGCCTGCGGTGCAAAAGAAAAACAAATTCCGGTTCTTATTGATGCAGGGCAGGCAGTTCCTGAAGATGCCAATCTGATTGATCCCGATTTAAATGTAAAAGCGGTTATCTTTTCAATGCACGGGAATGGTGCTGTTATCAATGAAACGATTAATGCTTTTCACGGGCGGGGAATAGATCTTGTTATCGGAACAGATAGGGAAAGACCTGTTTTTTACTCTCAAAAAGGATCGCCGGGCTATTCAATTCCTGTTACGCCTGTTGACGTCAAAGATACTCTGGGTGCAGGAGACGCTTTTACAGGCGCTTTATGTTTTCACTTTGCCCAGGCGGATACAATAAGCCCTGAAGCTGTATCTTCAGCCGCCAGATTTGCCAGCAATACATGCACGACTTATGGACGTGACTGGGTTCCCCATACTATATAAAAGCCACTATCTCGTATAATTATACAAGATAGTGGTGATACTAATTAGATTTTGCGCTTGAGCGCTTCGATAAGCTTTTTGCCTTTTGCACTTAAGAAAAGCTCTTTGCGGCGTTTATCATCTTTTGCGCTTTTGACCAAAACCAGCCCGTACGGCTTGCCCATGCGGCGCGCATTGGAGAGCGCTCCAATCGTCCGGGACATGACTGACATGGACATGCCTGTGCGGTCAGCGACATCTTTTAAGGCACAGCCTTCATGCTGCGCGATGTCAATAAAGGCCAGCGCCCAGGAGATCGGAAAATCCGGATCAACATTTGTCAGCTCTTCCAAAAGCTTTGTCAGTTTTGTCAGCTTTGGGTTTAGTTTTTTTGTCATCATTTGCCGCCTTTATTTCTGCCGCTCTTCTCAGCGGTGTCCATTTACCGGATGTGAATATAATTTGCGTATATGGCACATCCAAAATGGTTTCGCAACGGTAACTTGTTTTTTTAAATAAAGGCCAGACCCCGAACTCCTGATTGAATTCAACCGAAATAGCCCGCACTTGACCAAGTTTTATATAAATTTGCATTTTTCCATCCCCACATTAAAATTATGCTGCGCTGCAGCCCGATTGCTTTAAATACTGACGGAGTGAGCGCCGTAGGTCTCGGCGGATCACCCAGTAAAAGGCACAGGCATCAGCCGCCTGGCGGCGTAACATCCGGCCTTCCATCGTCCCGTAAAACTGCATGATCTTGTCTGTCTGCCGGGCCTGAAATTTTTGCCAGCAGCGGTAAGATGAAAGCGCTTCGCGGGCTTTGCACTTATAGCTGTGCTCCATATCCGCCATGAGCTTTAAGTCGAAGATCTGCGGGTTTTTTAATTCAGGCGGCACCATGTCATTCGCTGCCTCCTGTTCAAGCCTTTTATTATGTATGTTCGTCATGGTTCGTCCCCTTTCATATGTACAACCAATGATTGATTATTGAATACAATGTTATGTCAACTAATAGTGAATGAAAGATTAAAATCCTTTCTGATCCCTATTATCTTAGGGATAGGGCGTCTTGCATTTTGCAAATCTCATACAAGAGATGCATATCTATGATTGTATAAATCCGGCAAAAAGACTGGAATATCACACGGTGTCGACTCTGTCCGGATGCGGCAGGCTGTTTCGCCTAAATGCCAGTAAACGGCGCTTTCAAAACTTTCCGCTTCTTCCAGGGCGCAGGAAAAAAGCGACGGGCAGGAAAATTGCGCGCGGTCAAATTGCCCGGCGCGGAAGATTGCCCGGTCAAAAAAAGCCCCGCGAAAATCCGCCCCACGCGCATCACTTTCCGCAAGACATGTTTGCCGGAGCGCGCTAGCCCTGAAATCAGTTTCGTATAAATATGCGCCTGCTATATCCGCATGCGATAGATCGACGCCCCATAAACAGGCGCCGTTAAGTTTGGCTGTATCAAGTTTGGCATAGCGCAAATTGATCCCGCGTAAATTGGCGCGAGATAAATCAACACCTTTAATCACGGCTGCCTCAACGCAGCGGCGCATGGTTTTAAAATTGCCTTCATAGAGAATGGTTCCGGACAGAGAATAGATATACATGTAAAACCCCTTACACATGGTGGTTACCAACTATTAATGCATATAGTTGGCATCATGCATATTTTGTCAAGAAATATTTTTACTTCTTTTGGAGAATGGCTGTGAAAAACCCGTCCGTGTTATGATCGGCAGGTGTCAGGCGCAGATACGGCCCGGCGCAGGGGGGCGGGGTCTCCAAGGGCCATGCCTGGTCTAACGGCAGGATGTCAAAGCCCGGATGGTTTTTGAGGAAAAGATCAACCTGATCTTCATTTTCCTCTTTAAATAAAGAGCAGGTTGCATACACAAGTCTGCCAGCCGGCTTTACCTTGTCGGCCACTTTTTCAAGAATCTCTGTTTGCATGGTGATAATATCCTCCAAAGACGGGCCATACTGCTTCCAGCGTAAATCCGGGTTGCGCCGCCAGGTACCCGATGAGGAACAGGGCGCATCGACCAAAACCACATCCATGGTTTCCTTTTGACGGCGAAGCCATTTCCGGTTTTTATCTTCTTCAAGACTGCGTAGCTCAACATTATGTACGCTCGCTTTGCGGTAACGTGGACGGCCTTTTTCAAGGCGGCGTGCATCAATATCCATGGCAACGATATTGCCTTTATTTTCCATCATGGCTGCAATGCCAAGCGTTTTGCCACCTGCGCCGGCGCAATAATCCAGAACGCGCATGCCGGGCGCGGCCCCACTGACAAGGGCAATAAGTTGCGAGCCTTCATCCTGGATTTCGACATGGCCTTTTGAAAAGGCTTTGGTTGCACTCATGAAAGCTTTGCCCTCGACCCTGAGGCCCCAGGGAGAATAAGGCGCGTGCGTTGTTTTGACCTCCTGGGCGGCCAAAAATTTCTGTGCATCTTCGCGGGTTGTTTTCAGCGCATTGACCCGTAAGTCGAGCGGCGCAGCGTCCTGC
Source organism: Alphaproteobacteria bacterium (assembly GCA_028289285.1). Taxonomy (GTDB): domain Bacteria; phylum Pseudomonadota; class Alphaproteobacteria; order Micavibrionales; family Micavibrionaceae. Next base: position 17,959 of record JANQRF010000004.1, on the reverse strand, counting down.
ATGGCGCGAAGCTGGCGTTCAAACGCATCGCCGTAAAGTGTTTGCAATTTCTCCAGGGCCCAGTCCGGGCATTCGACCTGAACGGAAAGCGGCATCTTGCTATGTTCAATCAGATTTTTGGCCCAGTTTTTTTCTGCATCGGTCAGCGGCTCCGGTGCATGTTTTTCGCCTGTAAACAAATTAGTCATGTCCTGCCCGTGCCAGGATAAATCCGCGATCACGTAGTTACGCGGGGTGAGCTCAACGCCGGATTGCTCTAAAAGCCAGGTCAGGCGCGCATGATGGCGTACAATTTGATAGACGCGTTCAACGATGGCACTGCGGTCCTTGGAGCCTATATAGCGGCGATGCTGCATATAATCGCGGATGGTATTATCCATCGGGATTTTGCTTTGATCGATTTTTTCCAAAACCTCAATAACAGTCTGAATGCGGGATGCTTGTTTCATGCGGCGTTTAGTAACACAGACAAATCCCGCCAGCCATAGCAAAACTCAAGGCATTCTGTGGGGCCTGAAAACATTTTCTTCTTGCCGAGCTTTTGCCCGCCAAGCTTCCTGTAAAAGGCATCGGCATTTTTATTACCTTTTAAAACCCAAAGACACAGCGCGTTTTTTTGATCTTTTTGAATTTCCCCGGCGGCATAGCGCATGAGTTTTGTGCCGTGTCCGCTGCGCCAAAAGTCGGGATGCACGTGAATGGAGTAAATCTCAGCCGGATATTGCGGGCGGATATTTGAGGTGCCCGGCGGCGGGGTCTGAAGCGGTCCCCAGCAAATAAATCCGGCAGGACGATCCCCTTCATAGGAGATCGCGACCGTGATGGGATTGTCCCGCATCCATCTCGTCCATTTTTCCGTGTATTCCTCTATTGTTTTTGCGTTCAAGTAATCCGCATCGACAATACCTACATACGTCTTTTTCTTTGACGGCACGTGAATGTCGGCAAGTGTTTGTGCGTCCTGGACAGAAGCAATACGAATAGACACTAATTTTCCGTCCGGTAATTCGGCGCTTCGCGGGTGATGGTAATATTATGCGCGTGGGATTCTTTAAAGCCTGCGCCGGTCATGCGCACAAATTCAGCCTTGTCTTTCATCTCGGCAATGGTGGCACATCCCGTATAGCCCATGGCCGCGCGTAAACCGCCCACCATCTGATGAATAACTGCCCCGACAGGGCCTTTATACGGCACGCGGCCCTCAATGCCTTCAGGCACAAGCTTGTTTTTCTCTTCGACATTTCCTTGAAAATAGCGATCGGCGGAACCTTTCACCATCGCCCCGACAGAGCCCATACCGCGATAGGATTTATAAGAGCGGCCTTGGTACAAAATAATTTCGCCCGGCGCTTCATCTGTCCCTGCAAAGGCAGAGCCCATCATGGCAACATCCGCGCCGGCGGCAATCGCCTTGGCGTAATCGCCTGAATATTTAATGCCCCCATCGGCAATGACGGGCACGCCGTGCTTTTTGGCTTCCTCGGCCACATCCATAATGGCGGTGAGTTGCGGCACACCGACCCCGGCGACAATACGGGTTGTACAGATCGATCCCGGGCCGATCCCGACTTTGACCGCATCTGCGCCTGCATCAATGAGAGCTTTGGCCGCGTCTCCCGTGGCGATGTTTCCTGCGATGATCTGCATGTTATTGGAAGCGATTTTACGCACATGCTCGACCATGTTAATCACGCCTTTGGAATGCCCGTGCGCCGTATCAACGACAATCACATCCAGCTCTGCCGCGGCCAACGCCTCTGCGCGTTCAATACTGGATGCACCTGTGCCGATCGCAGCGCCAACACGCAGCCGGTCCTGATCGTCTTTACAGGCATTTGGAAATTTTTGGGCTTTTTCAATATCTTTTACTGTCACAAGCCCGATACAATTTTCATTATTGTCGACCACCAACAATTTTTCGATGCGGTGTTTGTGTAAAAGTTTCCGCGCTTCGTCTTTGTCGACCGTGTTATACACTTTCACAAGACCTTCGGCGGTCATGAGTTCCCGCACGGGCTGGTCCGGGTTTTCTGCAAAGCGCACATCGCGGTTGGTGAGAATGCCGACCAGCTTGCCGCTCTCTTCGGTGACCGGAATACCTGAAATATGATGATGATCCATCAGCGCGAGCGCATCGCCAAGCGTGGCCTCGGGGGAGGTTGTGATTGGGTTAACGACCATACCGCTCTCATAGCGTTTCACGCGCCGGACCTGCTCGGCCTGTGCCTCGATGCTCATATTCCGGTGCAAAATGCCGAGCCCGCCATGCTGGGCCAGCGCAATCGCCATCCCGGCTTCGGTGACCGTATCCATGGCTGAAGACAAAAGCGGGATATTCAGGCGGATGGTCTTGGTGAGCTGTGTGGATGTATCGACCGCATCGGGGAGAATATCAGAGGCGCCGGGCACCAAAAGCACATCGTCGAAGGTCAGGGCCTCGCGGATGGTTTCCGTGGTTTTAGGGGGGGCTTTTTTGGCGCTCATCTCGCAAATCTCCTGCTTTAGGCTGGTTCAGGTAATTTGCAGGGCAGTTATACGGGTTTTTGGGAAAATGTAAAGAAAAGAAACCATTACATTTAGGGCTTGCAATTTGACGATACTTTTTATAGTCATAATACCTTACACAAATATGTATGAATTGGACCTTTATGGCGGAGTCCCCAGTTGATCATGCGCCTGCCGCATTAAGAGAGATAGTAAACTCCCAGCGTGGTATTGGCGGGCAGGATTTCATTCGTTTACAAAAAGAAGTCGAAAAAGGTCATTGGCTTTCGCACATAAAACCTGGAAACCTGAACGCAGAACAGCTTAGAAACCTTGTAAATCTTAGTCTTAAAAACAAGCAATACCACCTATTTGATTGGCTGAATCCATTTTTGCCTGTTCCTCTTTCAGTTAAACAAAAGGAGTATCAGGATTATGCCGACCTCTGTGCCATGCACCCTAAAATACAGGGACATTATTTATGCGGATTGGAACGGTTTCCTCAGCCTAAAGGTAGATTAAGGCAATATTATCAAATAGCGGATCTGTTAAATGATGAATGTGAACATGTAAGATCCCGAAATGAATATGCCTATAAAGCGTTTTTATTATTTGGAAGCGCTGAAAAATTTAAAACTTATGTAAGGCGCTATTGGGAAAAATATGTTCAAAGACCTCATTTAAAGATGATAACCCCGATTGATTTTCCAGAAACTAAAAATTGGGATCAACGCAACTTCAGGGCTTGGGGAGATATGTTTTTAAAATTTGGGCCTGAAGCTGTGAAGGGGCTTTTTACAAGCGCCAGTGACTATGTGCGCCCCTTACGCAGTGAAAAAGGAGATTTATCTTTAAGTCAGACATGGGCTGCTTTCGTTCAGGCGGCATGTATTCAGAATTTATCTGATACGCATAAAGAGCAGCTATCTAATTATGTTAGAAAATGGAAAATACGCTCAAAGCATTTGCAGGAAATTTTTCGATGCTATGCTGAGCAAGTCCGCAAACCGCCTGCATATACAAAATCAGTTCCAGATATATATATCGACGGCGATGAATTCGGCTTGCCGGGGTTTCATTTTCGTAAGCTTGATGTCAATGACTTGCGGATTTTCTTTTTAGGAGAATTCACGAATAGCTGTGAGCGTATTAATGATTCCTACGAAAATTGTCGTCTGACTTCACAGCATGCCGTTACGACACGGCAAAGCGATTTTTATATCATTGCCGATAACGAAACAGACCATATTGCAGCACATTGCTGGGTTTGGCGCGGCAAGAACGGAGAAATTATTTTTGATGGATTTGAGAAAAGTAAAAATGCAGCGATTGAACCAATGCATATTAGCGATCTTTTAAATATAGTTTTAATGCGCTTTCGGCGAAGCAGGGGCGATACATATGGTATTAAGGATATGTATATAGGCCGGTGTCATAAAACGCTTGATGAGGTAAGAAAATATTATGTGCCTGTATACCGCGTTCATGCCCAACCACTTGCTAATCATCATGCAGGTTATAACATGACTCAAAAACCGGAACTTGTTCATGTTGGTGATGCGCAGCCATTACCAAATTTTCTATTAGGGCGTTCAATACCCGAAGCTCATGCGCGGTTATAAAGGTTCCAGAGCTTTCCTTGCCAAGTGTCCAAATTACGGATATAAAAAATTATGGTTCTTATTATTGCCGCCTGGCTTGAAAAATATACGCGCCGGTAACTTCCTGACCGGTTCTTTTGATTTTGTCCGCGCCGTTTAGAGCGCGTTCCACCCCTTTTTTACAGGAAGAAAATTCAATGTTTACGATCTTTTTAAAAGGCGCCTTTCTGGGCGCATCCCTCATTATTGCTATCGGTGTTCAAAATGCGTTCATCCTGCGCCAAGGACTTAAAAACAGGCATGTCTTTGCCAGCGCCCTGACGGCTTCATCTATAGATGCATTTTTGATCGGGGCCGGTGTTTTAGGATTTGGTCTCATCCTCGAAAATTTTCCGGGACTTATAGATGCGGTCAAATATGTGGGCGCGGCCTTTTTATTTGTGTATGGCGTAAAATCATTCCGCGATGCTTTTGCCAATAAAAAACTGGATCAGGATAAAGCCAAAGGAAAAATTCAGGACCATTCCCTCCGGCACACAATTATATTTTTAATGGGCGTGAGTTTTCTTAATCCGCATGTCTACCTGGATACGGTGATTTTAATCGGGGGCTTAAGCGCCTCTTACGGAGAAACCGGAAAATATTATTTCGGGGCAGGCGCAATGATAGCTTCTTTTATCTGGTTTTTTGCGCTCGCATATGGCGCGCGGTTTTTGGCCCCGCTTTTTGAAAAACCACGTGCCTGGCAGATTCTGGATGTTCTGATCGGTCTGGTTATGTGGGCGATTGCACTTAGCCTGTTGCTCTAAAGCCTTGGGCGATGACGAAGGTTTCGGGGCTTTCTTTGCGCGAAGAAGGCGGTTTGAAATGTTTGACCTTGGTGAAATCTTTTTTCATCCGGGCCAGCAAATCGCCCTCCGTGCCGCCCTGACGGACTTTGGCCAGGAAGGTCCCGCCGGGTTTGAGGATTTCGATGGCAAGCTCATAAGCCGCTTCAACAAGGGCGAGGATTTTGAGGTGGTCGGTATTTTTGTGGCCGGTCGTGTTTGGCGCCATATCGGAGAGCACGACATCTACGCCGGCGCCGCTGAGGGCATCGAGGAGAATTTCAGGCGCGCGGTCATCCATGAAATCGAGTTTGAAAAATGTTACGCCCGGTAACTCATCCATATCGAGAATATCAAGGGCCAAAACTTTGCAGCCTTTATCGGCGGCAACCTGCGCCCAGCCACCTGGGGCAGAGCCAAGATCAAGAACGGTCTGATCTGGTTTTAAAATCTCTGTCTTTTCATCGATCTCTAAAAGTTTAAAGGCAGCGCGGGAGCGATAGCCTTCGACCTGCGCTTTGGCGACATAGGGATCATTGAGTTGCCGGTCGAGCCAGCGCGTGGAAGAATTTTTCCGCCCGCGCGCGGTTTTGACTTTGGTTTTTGGATCTCTGATTGTCTTGCGTGGCATAAAGATATTTAACCACGAAGGTGCGAAGAGACGAAGATTTTTCTTTTTCGTCATTACCGGGCTTGTCCCGGTAATCTATTGTCTGATTTCTCTGGATTGCCCGAATAAATCGGGCAATGACGTGTGAGGGCTAAAGCGCCATCACGCCAAGAGAAACGCAAAAGGCGGCGATGAAGGTTGTGATTGAGGCGGCGACAAACACGAATTTATCGACTTTGGGCGAGGCATAAGACAGTAAAAAGAAAACCAGGATGAAGGCGCTGTAAGTGATGAGCCCACGTGTGTAGAGATCATTTTGAAGCACATCGAAAAACCCTGTCGGATACCCGATTTCCTGCATAAGCTGAATCTGCAGGCGCAGCATAATCGCACAGGCTAGCACAAACAGGCAGGCTTTGAGGCGCTGGCCCTGATGCAGGGCTAGAAGGGCCGCTGGAATCCAGAGCAAATCAAGCCAGTTCATCGATGCGTGGAGAATCTCCATAATAAAGCCATTTTATAGAACTATGGTGCGGGCACAATATAGGTCTATATATAAAGACGATGATGCGCTTTGTTTTGAGCTTTTTGCTGATCTTTTTCTTTGCCCTGCCGGCGCAGGCGCAAACGATTATCCGTGATACCGAAATAGAGACCTATATGACCGAATGGTTTGCCCCTATTTTTAAAGCTGCGGGAATGGATCCTTCGCAGGTGAAGATCATTTTAGTGCAAAGCCCGGATGTGAATGCGTTTGTTGCGGGCGGATCGAACATTTTCTTTTATACGGGCCTGCTTGAAAAAACCGATGGGCCGGATGAATTGATCGGCGTGATGGCGCACGAGCTTGGCCATATTGCAGGCGGGCATTTGGTGCGCGCCCGGGAAGCTTTAGAGCATGCTTCTTACGAATCCATTCTCGGGATGATTATCGGGGTCGGTGCAGCGATTGCTGCAGGGGATGGCGGCGCGGCTGCGGCGATTGGGACTGGCACGACCTCGATGGCGCAGCGCAAATTTTTATCAACGGCGCGGACCTATGAATCCAGTGCAGATCAATATGCGCTGACGGCGCTGGACCGCGCGGAGATGAGTGCCAAAGGCTTTCTCACCTTCATGGAAAAACTTGGCGATCAGGAAGCCTTGCCGGCGTCGCAGCAATCTGAATATGTACGCACCCACCCGCTGACCCGGACCCGGATTGATACGATCCGGGCGGGCGCAGAGAAATCAGTCCATTATAATAAAGAGGTGCCGGGCAAATGGCGCGATCAACATGCGCGGATGAAAGCCAAGCTGATCGGGTTTATTTCCCCGCAGCAGGTGGACTGGATTTACGACCAGCGTGATAAGTCGATCGGAGCCCTAACGGCACGCGCGGTGGCTGCTTACAGGCAAAACCGTGTGCCGGAAGCTTTAGGCCTCATTGATCAGCTGATCGAAAAAGAGCCGGGCAATCCGTATCATCACGAATTAAAAGGGCAGATGCTGGTTGATTTCGGGCGTGTGCGTGAGGCTCTGCCTTCTTATGAGAAAGCGACAAAAATGCGGCCCAATTCCGGGCTGATCCGCACGGCGTATGCGCATGCGCAAATTGAAACGGCAGGACAAAATGACCGCGCCCTTTTAGGTAAGGCGATTGAAAACCTGCTGACAGCGCAGCGCGCCGAACCGCGCTCGACCCGTATTCACAGGCTTTTGGCGACGGCCTATGGACGGCTTGGCCAAGACGGGCAGGCACGCCTGCATCTGGCTGAAGAAGCCGTCCTGCAGCGTAAGTTTGACTATGCAAAAACCCAGGCCAATACGGCGCTTAGGGCGCTCCCCGAAGGCAGCCGGGAATGGCTCAAAGCCAAGGATGTTCTCAATTATATTGAAAATCGTAAAAAATAGCTTTTATCGTTTCACCGGAAATGCGTTGCTTCGTCGCTCGTGTACTCTATTTGTACACGTCGCTCCTCGCGCCTGTTTCCGTCAAAACGCTATTCGCTTTTTTGTTTGAAACAAATTTTCAACGTTTTGCCATTTTGTATTGAAGGCTGTTAAAATAAAGATATTTCAAGTACAGTGCCCAAATATTGATTTTAAAAGAAGGAGAGATTCGTGATCCGTTTTTGCCTGATTGTTTTAAGTGTGATGGTTTTGCCGATGGCAGCGCAAGCTGAAGAGTTTTCCGAAGCGCAAAAAGCCGCGATTAAAGAGCTTGTCATCGAGTCGATCATGGAAAATCCGCAAACGCTTCTGGACAGCGTGCAGCAATTCCAGGAACGTCAGGAAGAAGAGGTGCGCGCAGAGCAAGACCAGAAAATCCAGGAATTCGTTGCGAATATTCCAGAGAGCATGAAGCCGTTTTCCGTCGGTAATCCGGACGGCGATGTCCATGTGATTGAATTTTTTGATTATAATTGCGGATACTGCAAAAAGGCCTTTGAAGAAGTTCAAAAACTTTTAAACGAAGATAAAAATCTTTATGTGACCTTTTTTGAAATGCCGATCCTCGGCCCGTCTTCCCAGGAAACCGCGCAATGGGCTGTCGCCGCCTCGCGTCAGGGAAAATATTTCGAATATCACCAGGCATTGATGGAGTTTAAAGGCCAGAAAACACCAGATACGCTGGAAAAGATTGCCAAAGATGTCGGCCTGGATGTTGAAAAAATTAAATCCGAAAAAGACAAGATGGATATTCAGGAGTTTTTGGAAGATAACCGCAATAAAGCTGCAGAGCTCGGCTTTACAGGGACGCCCGGCTTTTTGATCAACGATACACCCGTTCGCGGTTATCTGGATCATGCGCGCATGAAAGAAGCGGTTGCGGCGGCGCGCGGTAAACTCAAAACCGAATAGGATTTTTCCATGTCCATGACCTACCGGGTCTTTATTGTTTTTCTGGTTCTTATGGCCGGTTATGCAAGCTATGAAATTATTCGTTTTTCAATGATGAATGCGAAGATTGATTCTGCGCCTGCGGCATTTTTTGAAAAAGGCCCGGAAGAAGCGTCCATCGTGATGGTTGAATTTATGGATTTTACCTGCGGCTTTTGTAAGCAGATTCATCAACCGATCGAGGATTTTCTGGATATCCGTTCTGATGTGCGTTTTGTCGCAAGGCCTTATCCGGTGCTCGGGGAAGAGGCTGAACGTATTGCCCGGATTGCCATGGCGGCGGGCTTACAGGACGCCTACTGGGAATTTCACGAGGCTTTTTTAAGTAATCCGAATGAGATTACAGACGCGTTTATCCGCGAAACAGCTAATCTTTACGGGCTGAATGTCGACCAGCTTTTTGCCGATAGTGAAAGCGAAAAAGTAAAAGAGATGCTGCAAGATAATATTGATGATGCGCAGGCCCTTGGCGTATATTCGACCCCAAGTGTTTTTGTAAATAAGACAATTATTCAGTCTTTTGAAAAAATGCCGACAGCTGCGGATCTTGTGCGGCTGGTAGAAGACGCTTCTTAAAAGGATATCATATGAAACTTTTTACAATTTTGCTGGCTTTATTGGTTTTGCCGCTTGGCGCGTGTCTGGAGAAAGAACCCCAGAAAACGGGGCTTGGGATTTTACAGCCATACGCTTTTGTCACAGCAGAAAGCGCGCGCAGCGGGGCGGCCTTTATGGTGATTGAAAATCATGGACCGGAAGATGACAGGCTTATTGCGGCTGAATCCAATGTGGCAGATTTTACTGAAGTGCATGAGAATTATGTCGATCCGGATGATGGTATGATGATGATGCGCAAGATTGCCGGAATCGATCTTCCTGCAGGCGAAAAAACCATACTCAAACCGGCGGGGTATCACATTATGTTGATCCGTTTAAAAGAGCCGCTTAAAGAAGGGGCCTCTTTTGATTTGGCACTTATATTTGAGCGTGCCGGTGAAAAAACCGTGCAGGTTAAGATCAAAAAGCCGGGATCAATGGTCCATGTCCATTAAAATTCTTATTCTTATCGGCCCCAATTTAAATATGCTTGGCCGCCGGGAGCCGGAAATTTACGGTGTCGAAACGCTGGGCGATATTGAAACGATGTGCCGGGAGATTGGGATGCGTCATGATATGGAGATCGATTTTCATCAGTCCAATCATGAAGGGGAACTTGTCACCTGGATCCAGGACGCAATGGATCAGGTGGACGGCGTAATCATCAACGCGGGCGCTTATACCCATACCTCCATTGCCATTCATGATGCGCTGAAACTCCTGGACTGTCCGATCGTGGAACTGCATCATTCAGATCCCAAAACGCGCGAGCCGTTCCGCCATACCTCTTATATTGAGCCGCTGGCAGCCAAAGTCATTAAAGGCCATAAGGCTGCGGGCTATGAAATGGCGTTGGATTTCCTGGCTGAAAGCCTTTCCGGGTCAAAAGCCTGATCCTTTTGACTTTTCCCCTATTTCTGTCTAAACACGTCTGAATATTGAAAAGAGCGGAATAGTATTATGAAAATAGACAAGAAAGCGATCAAACAACTCGCTGAGCTTTTGGATGAGACCGGCTTGAGCGAGATCGAGGTGGCCGAAGGTGATCAGGTGATCCGGGTAAATAAAGGCGGCGCGGCCCTGCCTGCGGCGTCAGCTCCGGTTGCACAAGCTTCGGCAGTGATGCCGTCCGATCCGACCGTACCACAGGCGGCCAGCACGCAATCACCGGATACAGTGACAGGCGATCATCCGGGCGCGGTGACCTCACCGATGGTGGGCACGGCTTATACGGCGCCGGAACCGGGCGCGTCTAATTTTGTCTCCAAAGGTGATAACGTATCCGAAGGTGATACGCTTCTTATTATCGAAGCGATGAAAGTCATGAACCCGATCAAGGCGCATAAAAGCGGCGCTGTCTCACAGGTTCTTGTCGAAAACGGCCAGCCGGTTGAATTTGGCGACGTTCTCTTCGTGATTGAATAAAAGCATGTTCAAAAAAATTCTCATAGCCAATCGCGGTGAAATCGCGCTCCGTATTATCCGGGCTTGCCGGGAAATGGGGATTGAAAGCGTGGCCGTACATTCCACGGCGGACGCCAATGCGATGGCGGTGCGTCTGGCCGATGAATCGGTCTGCATTGGTCCACCGCAGGCTAAAGATAGTTATCTGAATATTCCATCCATTTTAACAGCCGCAGCTGTGACGGGCGCGGATGCAATTCATCCGGGCTATGGGTTCTTGTCTGAAAATGCACAGTTTGCGCGCATGATTGAAGAGCACGGTTTTACCTTTATCGGCCCAAGGCCCGAGCATATTGAAAAAATGGGCGATAAAGTCACGGCCAAACAAACGGTGAAAGAGCTTGGCTTGCCGGTTGTGCCCGGATCTGACGGGGCGATGGAAAGTTATGAAGAAGGCTTGGCATTTGCCAAGGAAGCAGGCTTTCCGGTGCTGATTAAAGCGGCGAGCGGCGGCGGCGGAAAAGGTATGCAGGTCGTGCGCGAAGAAAGCGCGTTTGAAGAGGCGTATCAAACAGCGCGCCGCGAAGCCAAAGCGAATTTCGGCGATGATACGGTGTATCTTGAAAAGTTTTTGGAAAAACCGCGCCATATCGAGATTCAGATTTTTGGTGATAAACATGGCAATGCAATCCATCTGGGCGAACGGGATTGTTCCATTCAACGCAGACACCAAAAGCTGGTCGAAGAAGCACCGTCTCCGGTTCTTCCCGATGATGAACGTGATGCGATCGGCTCGTTGGCGGCAGATGTGATACGCAAAATGGGCTATGTCGGCGCCGGGACGATTGAGTTCCTCTATGAAGACGGGCAGTTCTATTTCATGGAAATGAATACACGTATTCAGGTTGAACATCCTGTGACGGAAATGATCACAGGGATTGATTTAATTGCCGAACAAATCCGCGTCGCGGCGGGTGAGCCTCTCTCCATTCAAAAAGACCGGATCCGGTTCCGCGGGCATGCGATTGAAATCAGGATTAACGCTGAAGATCCGGAAACTTTTATTCCCTCGCCGGGCAAGATTACCCAGTTTCATGCGCCGGGCGGATTGGGTGTGCGGTTTGATTCAGCGATTTACGGTGGCTATTCCATCCCGCCTTATTACGATTCCATGGTCGGAAAACTTATTGTCCATGGACGCAACCGCGAAGAATGTTTGCGCCGCCTGCGCCGGGCGATTGTCGAGACCGTTGTCGATGGTGTGAAAACCACTCTGCCGCTGCATCTTTGGATCATCCAGCAGGAAGATTTCATCAAGGGTGATTACACCATTCACTGGCTGGAAAATAAATTAGCAGAGCGGTAAAACGATTTTTATGGGTATGTGATGTCGTGCCCGGTGACTTCAAAAGGTGCGCCATTATCTACCTGAACAATTAAAGCCGAAGATTGCTCTCCGTTTCCACGTATTTCTTCACTAAGAATTTTCACGGGCGTTCCTTTGGAATAAGGTACAAAATCTTTGGAAAGGACACCTTCTTTTTCATTTGATTCATCGTTACTTTCTTTTGAAAGCATTTTAACCCCTCTTTATAATAGTATTTTCAATATGGGCGCACTTTTAGAGGCATTTTTACCGTAAGTCAAGAATTATGTAATTATTAGATTTTTCGAATATAATCAAAGAGATATGTACACAGAAGCAACGCCGGAATTGATTTTAGAAGCGTATCGCCAGGGGATTTTCCCGATGGCGGAAAGCGCGGAATCTAAATTTTTTGACTTTTACAGGCCGGAAAAACGCGGCCAGCTTTCCATTGAAAACCTGCATATCCCAAAGCGGCTAAAAAAAACCGTGCGGCAAATGCCGTACCGCGTGAGCGTAAATAAAGCTTTTGAAGAGGTGATAGATCTGTGCGCAGAAAAAGCCGATGACCGGACAAGCACATGGATCAATAAACCGATCCGTAATGTCTTTATTGCGCTGCATGGAAAAGGCTTTGCACATTCGGTTGAATGTTGGGCAGAAACCAAAGAGGGAGAAGAAGAGCTCGCGGGTGGTCTTTATGGTCTTGCGATCGGCGGAGTCTTTTGCGGGGAAAGCATGGTCTCGCGCTATACGGATGCCAGCAAAATTGCGTTGGTGCATCTCTGCGCGCGGTTGTGGAAAGCCAGATTTGAAATTCTGGATACCCAATTTACAAATGCGCACCTGGAACAATTCGGTGTCTATGATGTCCGCCAGGAAGACTATGAGCTAGCGATTAAAACAGCCATGCACAAAAAATGTGATTTTCTGCTGAACAATTTTTCTGATTTGAACGAATTTGATTTGATAGAAGAATATATAAGTAAGGGTAATCTATGCTAGTTTTTTCTGCATTTCGGTTTTTTTTGCGTCTTTAACTGCATACATAGCTGCATCCGCGGCCGACAGGAAATCATTAACGCCTTTCATAGTATCCGGGTTATATATGGCTAACCCCAGACTTGCACCAAAAGTAATTTTTTGCTCTTCCCATGAAAAGCTCAGATTTCCTAATATTTTCTGATATCTATCAAGAGCTGTTTTTGCATTTTCAGGTGTTGTTTCAGTTAGAATAATTGCAAATTCATCCCCGCCTAAGCGTCCAAAACTATCTGAAGAACGACCTTCATTTCTAAGTTTTTTGCCAAATAATTCAAGAGCGGCATCTGCGGCAGGATGCCCGTGCACATCATTAATATTTTTGAAAAAGTCTAAGTCCACATAAATAAGCGCACTTCCGACGCCATATCTTTCAACGCGCGCAAATTCACGGTCAAGTATCTGCATGAACATATGTCGGTTAAAAAGTCCCGTGAGGCTGTCTTTAGAAGCGAGCTCTTTATAATGATCACGTTCTTTGCTTAACTGCGCAATCTGTTGTTGCGCATAATGTAAAGCTTGTAAACATCGCTTAAGAAGATTTGTTTGTCTCACCGCCTGCATTCCTGAAAGCGCCAACTTAATGGCATTTTCTTTTGACAAGTGCCCAATAAAAGGAATGGGAGCCTGCGGATCTGTTACAAAACGCATAAAAGCATTTCGCATTGTCAGCATTGTTTGCTCATCGTGCTTTGGCGCGGATTCAGGCATGCGAAGAAAACTAATATATTTTTAAAATTATGTCAAATATAAAAAAGGCAGGAGGACTAGTTCTGAGGTGTTTTTAAAGTATCTTTTTCTTCTTTATTTTCAATCTCTTGCGTGTTTTCAGCAGGGGCTTCCCTGCCTGTACAGTCAATCACCCAGATATCGTAGACCGGGTGATCCATGGCGGACAGGCCCGGGGAGGAGGCAAACATCCAGCCTGAAAAGACCCATTCGGATTTGCCGGTTTCAGGCGGAACTTCCCAGACTTGTATAAAAGCGGCGCTTTCAGGTGTTTCGATCGGCGGATTTTTACGGCAGGACTGAATACGGATAAAAAGCGGTCCGAATTCAATCGTCTCCCCGACCTTGACGGTCATTTCGCTGGTGCGCGCGGTGGATTTATCCAGGGCTTTGAGAATAACCTCCGGGTGATCTTCCATGGTGGGCTCGGCATAGGCCGGTAGACTGATCCATAAAATCATCCCGGCGAGTGCCGGGATAAAAAAGAATTTAAAAAATCTTATAAAGATCATTGTTCAGAATCTTCGTCATCATCATCTTGCATGGAAAAGATGAACTGACCGAGAAGCTGTTCCAGATTTTGCGGTGCTTGTGTGTATTGAATACGTCCGCCTGCCACAATGTTTTCTTCTGCAGCGCCCGGTTCTAAAGCCATATAGCGTCCACCTAAAAGACTTTCACTGGAGATCAAGGCTGCCGTATCTTCGGGCAGTTTGACTGAGTCATCAATGCTTAAAGTCACACGCGCCAGATAGGTTTGCGGATCTAAATCCACGTTGGCTACGCTACCGACTTTGACACCGCTAATTTGGACATCATCGCCAATGGCCAGCCCGCCAATCCCTGAAAAATTCGCAGTCACTTCATAACCGGACACTTGCCCGACATTGGCCGTTGAATAGCTGAAGACCAAAAAGACAAGCGCAACAGCAATGACGATTGCGCCGAGACCTGTTTCGATAACGTTGTGTTTCATTCTTTACTCCTTTATTCCGGTTGCCAGGCTTCGTAATCGCCTGTTGCTTTTTCACGCGTGCCGCCGGAGAGAATGTGGCCCGGCGGGCGGTAGGCTTGATCTGTACCTGTTAAATTCGGTTGATGCGGTTTTTGCCAAGAACGGCGCATGGCTTTATCGGAGGGCGGGTCTGCCATTTGGTGATGCAGCCATCCATGCCATTCAGGCGGGACGCTGGACGCTTCCGGCGCGCCTTTATAGACAACCCAGCGGCGCGGATGTTTATATCCTTTGCGAATTTTGCCTTCGTAATAGCGGTTGCCGTAAGAATCTTCACCGATTTTTTTGGCGCCGCTAAACAGCGTGACACATCTTATATGCACCGGGGATATAACGCCCAAAAAACTGAATATGCCCATGATTCTCGCTTCGCCTGTTCTTAATCTTCTCAGATGGTTAAAAATGACGTAAAACGGGATCGTAATCAAGATGAAAGGGCATACATATTATGACATCTGTTGAAGAGACGCTGGCCGTAAAAGGCTACACGCTTCCAGAGCCGCCGGACGCCTTATTTAATTATGTGCCCTATGTGGTGAGCGGCAATCTGGTTTTTGTCGCAGGACAAGTGCCGATCGGCGGCGCCCGCGACTATAAAGGCAAGGTCGGCGTGGATTTAACGCTTGAAGAAGGACAGGAGGCCGCCGCGCAATGCGCGCTTAATCTGCTCGCGCAGGTTAAAGACGCGGTAGGCGGTGACTGGATCCGGCTTCAACGCTGCGTCAAGCTTGGCGGATTTGTGAATAGCGGGCCGGACTTTACCGACCAGTCGGTTGTGTTAAACGGGGCATCTGATTTAATGGTCGACGCGCTGGGTGAAGCCGGCCGTCATGCCCGTTTTGCTGTCAGCGCGCCGTCTTTACCTGCAGGCTTTGCTGTTGAGGTGGACGGGGTTTTTGAAATCGTGCCATGATCTGATAGGCTTATGATGATGCAAAGATCCTCCGAATCCGGGAATGCGATTTTCTTTATTCTGATTGCGATTGCTTTATTCGCAGCACTAAGCGCGACTCTGATGCTCGGCTCGCGGTCCAGTGTCACGATGTTAAGTGATGAAGAAGCCGAAGCGCTGGCCTATGCTGCGCAGGAATACACTAATACTGTGAATGCGGCAGTCAAACGCCTCAAGCTTCGGGGGTGTGAAGATAGCGAGATCTCCTATGAAACGCCGCTGGGCAATAATGCCAACCCGAATGCCCCTGCCAATGAGCGTTGTCATATCTTCCGGCTGAATGGCGGGCAGGTGAAATTCCAGGGACCCGATGTCGGCCCGTCCGGCAAACGGGTCTTTATCACATCAACGTCTCATGACGGTAATCTTGGCGGGTTAACCGGCGCGGATGCGATTTGCAATGCGCGGGCAAGTGCGGCCGGGCTAAGCGGCGCTTATCTGGCCTGGATGTCAGATTCAACATCCAGTCCCGATACACGTTTTACAAAATTTACGGGTGATTACATCTTAGTCGATAATACGGTTATCGCTAATAACTGGACGGACTTAACAGACGGTGATATTGACAGCGCCATAAATGTTACAGAAACGGGAGCAAGTCTGAATAACTCTGTCTGGACGGCGACATCCACAGACGGAACGCTGGAACATCCGTCTTTTCATTGTAGTAATTGGACAAATAATACCGGTTCTACACGGGCAATGATGGGTATAGGATCTGCCAGTAGTGCATCCTGGACAAATGACAGCCGGGAAAGATGTTTTGAACTGGCATCCTTATACTGCTTCGAACAATAGTATTTTTGCATTTTTGAAACGCTATCAGATATATACCATTTCTAATAAGATATCTTGACTGATTCCGCTTTAATGATAGCCTGATTGCAGATTTTAATACGAACGTATTCTGGTTTTGCATGCCCCTTAATTTAAAGAAACTTAGAATCCTAATTGCCGAAGATTGTAAACCGATGCAGGATCTTCTGGCTGATATGTTGGATACGCTTGGATGTGGCCGTATATACCGCGCCATGGACGGGGAGCAAGCTTTTCAGATTTTTGCCAAGGAACGCCCTGATATTGTCATCACAGACTGGCTGATGAAACCTGTCGATGGGTTAGAGCTCACACAAATGATCCGTAAAAGTGCGGATTCTTCCAACCGGTTTTTACCTGTGATTATGCTGTCCGGGTACAGCTCTTATAACCGTGTGATGAAAGCGCGCGATTCAGGTATTACGGAATTTTTAGTCAAACCGTTTACGGCAGCCGATATTTCAAAACGTATTGTGCATGTGGTTAATCACCCGCGTGATTTTATTTATACCTCTGATTTTTTTGGACCGGACCGGCGCCGGCGCGCCGATCCGAATTTCGAGGGCCCGTATCGCCGGGAAGCTGACCAGGATTAAACATTATGGATTTAGAACATCAAAAAGCTTCTATCATCAAAGCCAACCGCCTGCTGCAAAGCCTGGTCGGATCGGGGTCGATCGATCCGGCAAAAATTGAAGCGGCCGAAGATCATGCAACAAAGATTGATCCGCAGTATGAACAATGGGCGAATGAGCGCTTTGATGAGCTGGTGGATTTGGTTGAAAAATCCAAAACAGAGATTACGCCTGAGCGCTCTGAACGGATTATCGAGATTGTCATGGATCTCAAAGCTAATGGGTCGTTTTTTGAAAATGATAATCTGACGAATCTCTGTGACGGGCTTTTGGAATTTTTAGATGATCTGGAACAGTTTGATTCTGATATTATCGGAATTATTTCGACTTCTTTGGAATCAATTGAATATTTCATTGATAATTTCTTCTTCCCACTGCCTGAAGAAGAAGGCCTCAAAGCCATGATGCAGCTAAAAGATCAATTAATTGCGTATTATAAGAAAACAGGAATCGTCAAAGAATATAAAGACGCCTCTTTCCTGATTGAGCTGCCGGACGAATAAATCTATTTCACTTTTTCTTTTTCAGGATCGCTTTTGGAAGGTTCGTCTTCAGGGACGAACTCAAAGCTTAATTCCTCTTTTTTGACGCCGATTTTGACAATGCCACCACCCGTCAGGTCGCCAAAGAGAAGCTGCTCGGCGAGCGGCTTTTTAACATGTTCCTGAATGATACGTCCTAATGGCCGCGCACCCATGGCAGGGTCATAACCCTTATCCGCCAGCCATTTGCGTGCGGCATCAGAGAGCTGAATGGTGACATTTTTCTCGGTGAGCTGGGCTTCCAGCTGGGCGATGAATTTATCAACGACCTGTACAACCGTTTCGGGTTTGAGTGCTTTAAACGGCACAATCGCATCAAGACGGTTTCTAAACTCAGGGGTAAACATTTTATTGATCGCTTCTTTGTCTTCTCCGACGCGGACTTCACGTTCAAATCCGATCGGCGGCTTGGCCATTTCGGCAGCGCCTGCATTGGTGGTCATGATGAGAATGACAT
>JANQRF010000006.1 GCA_028289285.1 Alphaproteobacteria bacterium | reverse complement strand
GAGCCTGTAAACAAGACTGTGTAACTGCCTATAATACAACCCATTGATTCGAAGGGGACTATTATGGGCAAGAGACAAGATACAGACAAATTACAAGCGTTGGCAGAAGAGCTGGCCAAAGATTTAAAACCTCCAGAAGACCTGAGTGCCTTGAGCGCGCAGATCACCAAACTGACAGTTGAGGCAGCTTTAAAGGGCGAATTGAACCATCATCTTGGTTACGAGCCTCAGGGCCGTGGCTCAGGCAACAGCCGCAATGGCTATTCCAGCAAAACGCTCAAAGGCGATCATGGTGAAGTCGCGATCAAAACACCGCGCGACCGCAAGGGCAGCTTTGAACCTCAGATTGTTGCCAAAGGTCAGACCCGTATTACAGGCATGGACGATCAGATCTTAAGCCTTTACGCCAAAGGCATGAGCACCCGTGATATTGTAGGCGCTTTTCAGGAGATGTATGGAGCAGAGATTTCTCCGGGTTTGATCTCTCAAGTCACCAATACGGTTATGAATGAGATAACCGAATGGCAATCCCGCCCTTTGGAAAGCGTATATCCTATTGTTTATCTTGATTGTATTGTACTCAAAATCCGCCAGGATAAAAAGGTCATCAACAAGTCTGTTTATTTAGCTCTGGGCGTTAATCTGGAAGGACATAAGGAGTTACTGGGCCTTTGGCTTTCTGAGACGGAAGGCGCCAAATTCTGGTTGTCTGTTTTGACCGAGTTGCAAAACCGCGGCATTGAACACATTCTGATTGCCTGTGTTGATGGTTTGAAAGGCTTTCCAGATGCGATAGAGGCGGTTTTTCCAGACGCTAAAATCCAGTTATGTATCATCCACATGGTGCGCAATTCTCTGAAATATGTGGCCTGGAAAGATTATAAAGCAGTCACCGCTGATCTCAAAAAAATATACCGCTCAGCAACGGAAGCGGAAGGCTACGCCGAACTGGAACACTTTGCAGAAAACTGGGATGACAAATATCCGCAAATCTCCAAATCCTGGAGAGCCCATTGGCCGAATTTGATGACCCTGTTTGATTATCCGGACGACATTCGCAAGGCTATCTACACAACCAATGCCATAGAATCTTTGAACAGCGTTATCCGTAAATCTGTTAAAACGCGAAAGTTGTTTCCAAATGATGAAGCCGCTATCAAAGTCGTCTATCTGGTTATCCAGGCCGCTGCAAAAAAATGGACCATGCCAATTCGAAACTGGAAATCTGC
>JANQRF010000001.1 GCA_028289285.1 Alphaproteobacteria bacterium | reverse complement strand
TCGCTGCCGTCAGCGTCGTCTTCCCATGGTCAACGTGACCAATCGTACCGATATTCGCATGCGGCTTATTTCTCTCAAATTTTTCCTTAGACATTTTTCAAACTACCTTTCCACTAATCGCTTAACTAATTTCATATCCTGCTTTTTTAACTTCTTGCCTTTGATTCGGTGTAGCCTCTTGCAAAACATCTACAAACCATACCCCCTTAACCTCATCGGGACCTTGTTGCGTAATATTCTCTCCTCCAAAGGCTTTTAACATGTCCACTTCTATTTCCTGCAGATTACCAGGAAATGGCCTTGTTCCTCCTGTAATAATATGGCGATGACCTTTTATTTCTCCGTGCATAGTTTACTCCTTTTAATTATCTACCCCGCAAGTTTCTCTTTCACTTCTTCTGCCACGGCAGCCGGAACCGGCTCATAGTGATCGAAGAGCATTGTATATTGCGCCCGGCCCTGAGACATAGAGCGCAGATTGTTAATATATCCAAACATATTGGCGAGCGGCACGAACGCGTTCACGACTTTCGCGTTTCCACGATCATCCATACCCTGCACGATCCCGCGGCGTGAATTCAGGTCACCGATAATATCACCCATATAGTCTTCAGGCGTGACGACTTCGACCTTCATCATCGGTTCCAGAAGCTGCGCGCCTGCTTTTTGCATGCCTTCTTTAAAGGCGGCGCGGGCAGCGATTTCAAAGGCCATCACAGACGAGTCAACATCGTGATATGCACCGTCAAACAGCTCAACTTCAAAATCGATAACCGGGAAGCCGGCAATAATCCCGCTTTCCTTGGCCATGTCGATCCCTTTTTCAACACCCGGGATATATTCTTTTGGAATGTTTCCGCCGACAATTTTATTGATAAAGGTAAAGCCTGTGCCTTGCTCACCCGGACGGATTTTAAACTGCATTTTCGCAAACTGACCGGAGCCACCTGTTTGCTTTTTGTGGGTGTAATCGACTTCGGCTTCCTGCGTGATGGTTTCACGATAGGCCACCTGCGGCGCACCGATATTCGCTTCCACTTTAAATTCACGCTTCATACGATCCACCAGGATATCAAGGTGAAGTTCGCCCATCCCTTTAATGATCGTCTGGCCGGATTCATGATCGACAGACACGCGGAAAGACGGATCTTCCGCTGCCAAACGTTGCAGCGCCGTTGACATTTTCTCCTGGTCGGCTTTTGATTTCGGCTCAACCGCAATCTCGATCACCGGCTCGGGGAATTCCATACGTTCCAGAACGACCGGGTTGGCCGGATCACAGAGCGTATCCCCTGTTGTCGTATCTTTCATCCCGACAAGTGCGACGATATCACCGGCTGAGGCTTCCTTAATCTCTTCACGGTTATTGGAATGCATGAGCAGCATCCGGCCGATACGTTCTTTCTTATCTTTGACTGAATTCACCACGTAAGAGCCGGACTCTAATTTACCTGAATAAATCCGGGCAAAGGTCAAAGAGCCGACAAACGGGTCATTCATAATTTTAAAGGCCAGAGCTGAAAACGGTGCATCAACAGATGGCGGACGGTTTTCTTCTTCGTCGCTATCAACCTTCACACCTTTTGTTTCGCCGATATCGATCGGGGATGGCAGGTAATCCACCACACAATCCAGCATTGGCTGCACGCCTTTATTCTTAAACGCAGATCCACAAATGACCGGGTAGAACGCATTTTTCACAGTTCCTTCACGGATACATTTTTTCAGCGTCACCTCATCCGGTTCATTGCCTTCAAGATAGGCTTCCATCGCCGCATCATCCATTTCAACGGCTGTCTCAATCAGTTTTTCGCGGTATTCGGCGGCCTTATCCTGAAGATCGGCAGGAATATCCTGCTCCGAGAAAGACGCACCAAGCTGCTCCCCATCCCAGACAATCGCCTTCATTTTCACAAGGTCAACGACGCCTGCAAAATCACTCTCGGCGCCGATTGGAAGCTGCAGACAAAGCGGTGTCGCACCCAGGCGATCAATAATAGAGTCAACAGATGCATAGAAATCCGCACCGATTTTATCCATCTTGTTAATGAAAATCACACGTGGAACTTCGTACTTATCGCCCTGACGCCAGACTGTTTCTGTCTGAGGTTCAACACCCGCATTTCCATCCAGCACGCAGATCGCGCCATCAAGCACACGCAAAGAACGCTCCACTTCAATCGTGAAATCCACGTGACCTGGTGTGTCGATGATGTTCAGACGAAAGCCTTCACCCTCAAACTGACCACCCTTAGGGCCTTGCCAGAAAGTTGTTGTCGCTGCAGAGGTAATTGTAATACCGCGTTCCTGCTCCTGCTCCATCCAGTCCATGGTCGCCGCGCCGTCATGCACTTCCCCGATTTTATGGGATTTCCCGGAATAAAACAGCACACGCTCCGTGGTCGTGGTTTTTCCCGCATCAATATGCGCCATGATCCCAAAGTTGCGGTAGTTTTTAATTTCGTAATGTTCTGACATTTTTTCTCTCTAAAACCTCTAAAGTAAAATTCCTACCATCTGTAATGTGCAAAGGCTTTGTTGGCCTCCGCCATTTTGTGTGTATCGTCACGCTTTTTGATCGCCGTGCCGCGATCATTGGCCGCATCCAGCAATTCATTGGCCAGGCGCTCAATCATCGTGTTTTCATTGCGGTTACGGGCCGCCGTGATGATCCAGCGCATCGCCACGGCTGTGCCGCGATCCGCCTTCACTTCAACCGGCACCTGATATGTCGCACCACCAACCCGGCGGGAACGGACCTCAACCTGCGGGCGGACTTTTTTCAGCGCCTTGTGAAAAACGCGCAAACCTACGGAGCCGGCCTTGCCGCTTTCCGTTTCACCTTCTTCTTCGGCAACGCCCTTGCCTTTTGAATCCAGAATATCCAAAGCGCCGTACACAATGCGCTCAGCCACGGATTTTTTACCGTCCAGCATGACATTGTTCATGAATTTGGACAGGACCAGATCCGCAAATTTCGGATCGGGTAAAATTTCTCTTTTTTCTGCTCTGTGTCGTCTGCTCATTAATTGCTTTCCTTATCTTTTGTCCAAACCAAAAAGGCTGTTTCTTGCTTCTTGAGTTTCATATTCGCTAAAAGGTTTTTTTATGCCGCGCACTCTGTCATACACAAATCGTAAAGGCGCAAAATAATCAGCGATTGATTCTCTTACAGCTGCCAGAAACTTATCTTTCATTATTTAGGTCTCTTCGCCCCATAAAGTGAGCGCTGTTGTTTTCTGTCTTTCACGCCTTGCGTATCCAGCGCGCCGCGGATAATGCGGTAACGCACACCCGGCAAGTCCTTCACCCGGCCGCCCTGGATCAGGACAACGGAGTGTTCCTGCAAATTATGGCCTTCACCCGGAATATAACAAATTACTTCAAAGCCCGTGGTCAGGCGAACCTTGGCCACTTTCCGAAGGGCCGAGTTCGGCTTTTTCGGCGTTGTTGTATAAACACGTGTACACACGCCGCGCACCTGAGGGTTACTTTTCAGGGCTTTGTTCTTTTTCGACTTCATCGCCTTTTTACCGCCGACAGCGCGGGGCTTGCGAATGAGTTGTTGAATGGTTGGCATACCAGCCTTCTCCTTAATTCATATGGTCTAAACATAAAGCGAGCGCAGCAAAAGATCCTGGGTTATACAGCGGATCCTGTAAGCTGCGCTTCTCACCTGCCCAATACGGCGCTGTATTCTCTCTTGGCCGTAAAAAAACAAGCGATTACCTTGCTTTACAAAATCAAGGACTTATCAATTTTCCTGCCTTCAAACAGCCGGGAGGGTTAGCGGCCACGAAAACAAGGAATTCCAACGAGTCTCCTGATTTCGCGCGGACTATATGATGCACAGCCTTAAGCGTCAAGGGTTTTTTAACGAATTTTTAAGCTCTTGATATAAAAGAAAAAAGGCCGCTTCGGGCGGCCTTTTTGAAATCTTTATTGGTCTCAGTATTAACCGTTGGCCGCCTCAGGCATGTCTTCGCCGACTTCATCATTGGCAACGCCGGCCGCTTCTGCTGCAAGAGCTTCCGCCTGTTGCTGGGCGGCCAGAGCGATTGCATCACGGTCGGCAGCCACTTTACGGATCTGGTTCACGTAGGACCCAGTTCCGGCCGGGATCAGGCGACCCACGATGACGTTTTCCTTCAGGCCGTTCAGCGTATCCATTTTGCCCTGCGTTGCCGCTTCGGTCAGAACGCGTGTGGTCTCCTGGAAGGACGCCGCGGAGATAAAGGAACGTGTCTGCAGGGATGCTTTCGTGATCCCCTGCAGAACCGGCTTACCTTCAGCTGCCTGCTTGCCGTCTTCGATATATTTGCGGTTGGCGGCTTCAAACTCTTCCCGGTCGACATGTTCGCCGATCAGGAAGGTTGTATCACCAACGCCTGTGATCTCGACTTTTTGCATCATCTGGCGGGCGATCACTTCGATATGCTTATCATTGATCTTCACCCCTTGCAGGCGATACACGTCCTGGATTTCATTGACCAGATATTCAGCCAGGGCTTCTACGCCCAGAACATCCAGAATATCGTGCGGTACCAGAGCGCCATCGAGAAGCGGATCGCCGACGCGGACAAAGTCCCCTTCCTGCACGGCCAGGTGACGGCCTTTCGGAATGAGATATTCACGCGACTCTTGATCAGCTTCGGTCGGGTTCACGATAATCCGGCGCTTGGCCTTATAGTCTTTGCCGAATTCAACCGTGCCGTCGATTTCAGAAATCACGGCGAAATCCTTCGGACGGCGGGCTTCGAACAATTCAGCCACGCGCGGCAGACCCCCTGTAATATCACGGGTCTTGGATGTTTCGCGTGGGATACGCGCAATAATGTCCCCGGCTTTGACATCCTGTCCGTTTTCAACAGACAAAATCGCATCCGTAGACATCTGGTAATTCGCATCCATGCCGTTTGGCAGTTTTAAGACCTTGCCGCCCGCACCGATAATGCCGATACGTGGTTTCAGGTCACCGCCTTTTGGCTGACTGCGCCAGTCAATCACAACGCGGGATGTAATCCCGGTCGCTTCATCAACACGCTCGGCCACAGAAATATTTTCAACGAGATCGAAGAATTTCACCGTTCCGTCTTTTTCCGTGATGATCGGCATGGTGAACGGGTCCCATTCGGCCAGCTTGTCACCAGCTTTCACAGATGCACCATCCTGAACCATCAAACGTGCGCCGTATGGAATACGGTGTGTTGCCCGCTCTTTGCCTTTCGCATCGAACAGGACCATTTCCGTGTTCCGGCCCATAACGATGGACACCCCGTCAGAATTTTTCACCGTATTTTCGTGACGGATTTCAACTTTCCCATCAAGCGCTGCTTCATAAGAAGACTTCTCCGCACCGCGCTGCGCCGCCCCACCAATGTGGAAGGTCCGCATGGTCAGCTGCGTGCCCGGCTCCCCAATCGACTGGGCCGCCATAACACCAACGGCTTCACCCATATTCACAGGCGTTCCACGGGCCAGATCACGTCCGTAACATTTGGCACAAACCCCGCCGCGTGTTTCACAAGTCAGCACTGAGCGGACTTTGATATGATCAATCCCGGCTGTTTCAATTTCTTCAGCTGTGACTTCATCAATCAGCTCGCCATCTTTGACAATGACCTTACCAGACAGCGGGTCTTTAATGTCGCCCTGCGCCGTCCGGCCAAGAACGCGCTCGGCTAAAGACACAACCACATCCGCGCCGTTCATCACAGCCGCGAGTGTAATGCCGTTTTCCGTGCCGCAATCATCTTCGGTGATCACTGCATCCTGCGCCACATCCACCAGGCGGCGGGTCAGGTACCCGGAGTTTGCAGTTTTCAGCGCTGTATCGGCCAGACCTTTCCGCGCGCCGTGCGTGGAGTTAAAGTATTCCAGCACCGACAGACCTTCTTTAAAGTTGGAAATAATCGGCGTTTCGATGATCTCGCCTGACGGCTTGGCCATCAGACCGCGCATCCCGGCAAGCTGACGGATCTGGGCTGCAGACCCCCGCGCGCCTGAATGGGCCATCATATAAACGGAGTTGAGACCGACTTCATTGACATCCGAAATGTGCTTCATCATTTCATCGGCAACATCATCCGTGGCTTTCGACCAGATATCGACAACCTTATTATATTTTTCACCCTGGGTGATCAGGCCGTCCATATATTGCTGTTCGTACTCAGCCACTTTATCTTTGGCCTCACCGACCATGTTTTGCTTGGCGTCCGGAATAATCAGATCGGATTTTCCGAACGAAATCCCGGCCGTACAAGCCTGACGGAACCCGAGCTTCATGATCTTGTCACAGAAAATGACTGTCTCTTTCTGACCGCAATGGCGATAAACCGTATCGATCATATTGGTCAGTTCTTTTTTGGTCAGAACGCGGTTGATCACATCAAACGGCACGTTCGGATGACGCGGCAGGAATTCAGACAGGATCATCCGGCCGGCGGTTGATTCAACCAGTGTCTGAACCTTGTTTCCGTCCTCATCGACCGTGTGATAACGGCATTTTATTTTCGCGTGCAGCGATAAGTGCCCTTCGGTGATCGCGTGCTGGATTTCCCCAGGTCCGCGGAAGATCATGCCTTCACCCGGCTCCCCATCAAGTGCAATCGTCAGGTAATACAGACCTAAAACGATATCTTGGGACGGCACGATAATCGGCTTCCCGTTCGCAGGCGAAAGGATGTTATTCGTAGACATCATCAGGCAGCGCGCTTCAAGCTGGGATTCAACGGACAGCGGCACGTGCACGGCCATCTGGTCGCCGTCAAAGTCGGCGTTAAAAGCGGTACAGACAAGCGGGTGCAGCTGGATCGCCTTCCCTTCAATCAGAACCGGTTCAAAGGCCTGAATGCCAAGACGGTGCAGTGTCGGCGCACGGTTCAAAAGAACGGGGTGTTCGCGGATCACTTCTTCAAGAATGTCCCAGACTTCCGGACGTTCTTTTTCAACCATCTTCTTGGCGGCTTTGACCGTATTAGCCAGACCGTAAATTTCAAGCTTGTGATAGATGAACGGTTTAAACAGCTCGAGCGCCATCTTTTTCGGCAAGCCGCATTGATGGAGTTTCAGCTCCGGCCCGACCACAATCACCGAACGTCCTGAATAGTCGACACGCTTTCCAAGCAGGTTTTGACGGAAACGTCCCTGCTTTCCTTTGAGCATATCGGACAGCGATTTCAGAGGACGCTTATTCGCGCCTGTAATCACGCGGCCGCGGCGGCCATTATCAAACAACGCATCAACAGATTCCTGCAACATCCGCTTTTCGTTCCGGACAATAATGTCAGGTGCGCGCAGTTCCATCAGGCGCTTCAAACGGTTATTCCGGTTAATCACCCGGCGGTAGAGATCGTTCAGATCAGATGTTGCAAAGCGGCCTCCATCCAGCGGTACCAACGGGCGCAATTCAGGCGGGAGCACAGGCACAACATCTAAAACCATCCATTCGGGACGTGTCCCGGATGAAATGAACGCTTCTAAAAGCTTAACGCGCTTTACAAGTTTTTTGCGTTTTGCTTCAGAGCCTGTTTCGCGCAGATCTTCTTCTGCGTTCGCCAGCTCTTCTTCAAGATCAACGCCTTGCAGAATTTCTTTCAGCGCTTCGGCGCCGATTCCGGCACGGAAATTTTCTTCACCGAATTCATCCTGTGCGTTGAGATATTCTTCTTCGCTCAAAACCTGGTGCTGTTTGAGCGCGGTCATGCCCGGCTCAAGAACGATATAAGCTTCAAAATAGAGAACTTTTTCGATCTCTTTCAGAGTCATGTCCAGCATCAAACCGATACGGGACGGCAATGATTTTAAGAACCAGATATGCGCAACCGGGCTCGCCAGTTCAATGTGGCCCATGCGCTCACGGCGGACTTTTGTCAGCGTGACTTCAACGCCGCATTTCTCACAGACGATCCCTTTATATTTCATGCGTTTATATTTACCGCACAGACATTCATAGTCTTTCACGGGGCCGAAGATGCGCGCACAGAACAGGCCGTCACGCTCGGGCTTAAAAGTCCGGTAGTTGATCGTTTCAGGCTTTTTCACCTCGCCGAACGACCAGGACAGGATCTGCTCCGGAGAGGCAATCGCAATCCGGATACTGTCGAAACTTTGCGGGCCCTGCGGCTGCCCAAATAAGTTCATCAATTCATTCATTTTATTTTCCTGCCTTTTTTAAAATCTAATTCTTTTACAGCCCTAGACGAGTTTTATTAGCTAAAATTCTTGCCTCTGAAGCTGTCTTATCATCACCCGGAGACAGCTTCACAACGTTATCACCACCCGGATGTGGTTCTATTTTTGTTTCTAAAGTGTCAGCGGCATCATCTAAAAATGCTGCTGCAAGATCGTTAGTGATCGAACCATCAGCACCTACTTTTCCTGTGACAATTCCTTTTTCCGTTGATTTCGCTACTAAAAAATCACCATTTGGCAATTTATCCAAAATTAGTGCCATAATACTTACTCCTATCGCGTCCCGCTTTGTTTCATATCGACATTGAGACCAAGAGCTTTCAGTTCTTTGGTCAGAACGTTAAAGCTTTCCGGCACACCAATTTCGAAATTATCTTCCCCGCGGACAATCGCTTCATAGACCTTGGAACGTCCGGCCACGTCATCCGATTTGACCGTCAGTAGTTCCTGCAGCGTGTAGGCTGCGCCGTAAGCCTGAAGTGCCCAGACTTCCATTTCCCCGAAGCGCTGACCCCCGAACTGGGCTTTCCCGCCGAGCGGTTGTTGCGTCACGAGTGAGTATGGCCCAATGGAACGCGCGTGAATCTTGTCATCCACCAGGTGATGCAGTTTCAGCATATAAATGTATCCAACGGTCACAGGTCGGTGGAATTTCTCCCCCGTGCGCCCGTCAATCAATGTCACCTGGCCTGTTGTGTTCAGACCGGCTTCATCGAGGAGCACATCGATGTCCGCTTCGACCGCGCCATCAAAGACAGGCGTTGCCATCGGCACACCGCCGCGCAGATTTTCAGACATAGAGACAATCTGCTCATCATCCAGCTTAGACACACGCTCTTTAAATTCGCGCTCGCCATAAACGGTTTTCAGCTTGTCTTTCAGGTTTTTGACATCCGCACCGGACGGGCTTTCTTTTTCCTTGAACGTATCGATGATCTCGCCGATCTGCTGACCAAGCCCGGCAGAGGCAAAGCCCAAATGCGTTTCAAGGATCTGTCCCACATTCATCCGCGACGGCACCCCAAGCGGGTTGAGCACAATATCAACCGGCGTCCCATCTTCAGTATAAGGCATATCTTCCATCGGCATGATCTTGGAAACCACCCCTTTGTTCCCGTGACGGCCGGCCATTTTATCACCGGGCTGCATTTTGCGTTTGATCGCCACGAAGACTTTGACCATCTTCATCACGCCGGGCATCATTTCATCCCCGCGTTGCAGTTTTTCAACCTTATTTTCAAAACGCTCTTTCAGATTGTCGACCGCTTCGTCAAAGGTTTTGCCCATCGCTTCGATCTCGGCCATGACATCGTCATTTTCGAGAACAACCTGACGCCACAAGCCGCGCTTAATGGTGTCTAAATCTTCGTTTTTGATCTTCTCACCTTTTTTCAGCTTGAGCTCTTTTGGACCTTTTGCAAAAACCTTACCGTGCAGCAATTCATGCAAACGGCCATAAAAGCCTTCTTCCAGAATGCGGCGCTCATCGTCGCGGTCTTTCGCCAGACGTTCAATCTCGGCCTGTTCGATGG
Source organism: Alphaproteobacteria bacterium (assembly GCA_028289285.1). Classification (GTDB taxonomy): domain Bacteria; phylum Pseudomonadota; class Alphaproteobacteria; order Micavibrionales; family Micavibrionaceae. Next base: position 65,589 of record JANQRF010000001.1, on the reverse strand, counting down.
CCATCGCACGAGAATCTTTATCCACGCCGCGGCGGTTAAAGACACGCACATCCACGATTGTACCTGTTGCACCCGGCGGCAGACGAAGCGATGTATCTTTTACATCAGCTGCTTTTTCACCGAAGATCGCACGAAGCAGTTTTTCTTCCGGCGTCATGGGCGACTCGCCCTTTGGTGTGACTTTCCCGATCAGGATGTCACCCGGACCGACTTCCGCGCCGATATGCACGATCCCGGATTCATCAAGATGCTTGAGCGCCTCTTCCCCGACATTCGGGATATCGCGGGTGATTTCTTCAGGCCCCAATTTCGTATCGCGGGCCATCACTTCAAATTCTTCAATGTGAATAGAGGTGAAGACATCATCACGCACAATGCGTTCGGACAGAAGAATAGAATCTTCGAAGTTATATCCGTTCCACGGCATGAAGGCGACGAGCACGTTCCGGCCAAGCGCAAGCTCACCGAACTGTGTGGACGGACCATCAGCAATAATGTCACCCGCTTTAATCTCATCATTCACTTTCACCAGCGGCTTTTGAAGCATGCAGGTAGACTGATTGGAACGTTGGAATTTGGAGAGCTTGTAAATATCAACCACAGGCTCATCGGCTTTCAGTTCTTCGGTTGCACGGATAACAATACGTGTGGCATCAACCTGCACAACAACACCGGCACGGCGGGCAGCTACAGCGGCGCCAGAGTCGCGCGCAACAGTTGCTTCCATACCTGTCCCAACCAAAGGCGCTTCGGCGCGCAAGAGCGGCACGGCCTGACGCATCATGTTTGAGCCCATCAGCGCTCGGTTCGCATCATCGTTTTCAAGAAACGGGATGAGAGACGCAGCAACAGACACCATCTGTTTCGGTGACACGTCGATAAATTCGATATTTTCCGGATGCGACATCACGTTCTCCCCGGCCTTACGGCAGGACACAAGATCGTTCGTAAAGGCGCCTTTATCATCGAGCTCGGCATTCGCCTGCGCGATAATATATTTCGCTTCTTCCATCGCGGACATGTACACAACCTCATCCGTGACTTTCCCGTTATTCACGCGGCGATACGGGCTTTCGATGAAGCCGTATTTATTGACGCGCGCAAACGTCGAAAGCGAGTTAATCAATCCAATATTCGGTCCTTCAGGTGTTTCAATCGGACAGATCCGCCCATAATGGGTCGGGTGCACATCGCGCACTTCAAAGCCTGCACGTTCGCGTGTCAGACCGCCCGGTCCAAGCGCGGAGAGACGGCGCTTGTGTGTAATCTCGGAGAGCGGGTTCGTCTGGTCCATAAACTGGGACAGCTGAGACGAGCCAAAAAATTCCCGCACAGAAGCGGCCATTGGCTTGGCGTTAATTACATCATGCGGCATATACGTATCGATCTCGACAGAGCTCATACGCTCACGGATTGCGCGTTCCATACGCAGCAGACCAACACGGACCTGGTTTTCCATCAGCTCCCCAACGGAACGCACACGGCGGTTTCCAAGATTGTCAATATCATCAACTTCGCCCTGCCCGTCTTTCAGGCCGTGCAGATATGTCAGGATCGCGAGCATATCTTCTTTACGCAGCACACGCAGATCGTCCGGCGTATCGAGATCAAGACGCGCATTCATTTTCACGCGGCCAACGTCAGACAGATCGTAACGTTCCGGATCAAAGAACAGGGAATTGAACAGGGCTTCGGCAGACTCAACTGTTGGCGGCTCGCCCGGACGCATCACACGGTAAATATCGATCAGCGCTTCTTCACGCGTATCACATTTATCAACCATCATCGTGTTACGAATCCACGGGCCGACATTAATATTGTCAATCGCCAGAAGCGGGATTTGCTTAATCGTGAATTTCTCCAGCTCGGCAAGATCTTCTTCTACCAGCTCATGTCCGGCCTCAAAATAAACCTGGCCTGTTTCGCCATCGAAAATATCTTCAGCCAGGAACCGCCCGATCAGGTCTTCATCACTCACCAGAATATGAGTCATGCCATCTTCAACAAGCTTCTTGGCTTTACGCGGGGTGACTTTTTCGCCCGCTTCCAAAACGGTCTTACCTGTTTTGGCATTCACAAGGTCTGTCGCCAGCTTCACGCCGCGATAGCTCTCCGGATTAAATTCGGTGACCCAGCCTTTCTCTTCCTTCTTGAAGGTCATGACGTTATAGAAGGTCGCCAGAATCTCTTCATTGCTCATGCCCTGCACGCGCATCTGATCAACCGGCTTGTCATTGGCTTCGCACTCGGCGCGGTATTCGGCCGTAGACTTACTATCCAGAGCGCGCAGCAATGTTGTCACAGGCAGTTTCCGGCGGCGGTCAATCCGGACATTTAAAATGTCTTTGGCATCGAATTCAAAATCCAGCCAGGAGCCGCGATACGGGATCACCCGCGCAGCAAACAGATATTTCCCGGAGACATGGGTCTTTCCGCCATCATGGTCAAAGAACACACCCGGAGAGCGGTGCATCTGGGAGACAATGACACGCTCCGTCCCGTTGACCACAAAAGTCCCGTTATCGGTCATGAGCGGCATGTCGACCATATAAACATCTTGTTCTTTAATATCGCGGATGGAGCGCAGGCCCGTTTCCTCATCGACATCAAAGACGGACAGGCGCATCGTCACACGCAAAGGCGCTGCGTATGTCATGCCACGTTGCTGACATTCTTCAACGTCATATTTAGGCTCTTCGAGCTCATACTTCACATAGTCGACCTCAGCCTTATCGCCAAAATCCTTAATCGGAAAAACTTCTGCCAGGACCTTATGAAGACCCTGAAAGTTACGTTCTGCAGACTCTATTTCCTGTTGCAGGAATTGTTCGTAAGAATCGCGCTGTACCTCAATCAGGTTAGGCATTTCGGCGACTTCGCGGATCTTGCCGAAATTGCGCCGGACGCGCATCTTGCCCGTAAAGCTCGTCACATCATGGGCCGAGCGCACCGGCAATCTTGCCATTGGTTTTGCTTTTTTCTTTAAGGGGGAATTGGCTGCTTTGGCGTTCATTTTGGGCTCTACCTTCTTATCAAAAATCTCGTTTTATGTCTTATCCGTTTTTTTGAAAGCGCAAAAACCGAATCCAAAAGCGCAAAAAGCTCAGACTGATAACTTTTCCTGTTCCAGGAAATTCAGTCTAAGTCATTGAATTTTCAAAATTTTACCGGTGTAAAATCCGTTCCAATCATTCCGACACGTCCGCAAGTATGCGTGGTTATGGCCTAGAGCCTGAAAATTGTCAAGCACCTAAACCAAAATAGTTAATGCCCTGTCCAACTGACGTCATTGCCGGGTTTATCCCGGCAATCCAGATATCTTTTTAATGGATTACCCGGACAAGCCGGGTAATGACGATGATAGGGGAAATTGATCCCAAAAGGCCAAGGCACCAGATCCCGGATAAGCCCTTAAAACGGGCTTTCCGGGATGGAATTGAAAGTTACTTCAATTCCACTTTCGCGCCGGCTTCTTCAAGCTTCTTCTTGATTTCTTCGGCTTCGTCTTTCTTGGCGCCTTCTTTGATCACTTCGCCGCCTTTTTCAACCATGTCTTTGGCTTCTTTCAGGCCAAGACCGGTGATGGCACGAACCTCTTTAATAACGGCGATCTTGTTTCCACCCGCATCGGCCAGAACAATATCGAACTCGTCTTTTTCTTCTGCAGCGTCACCACCGGCAGCCGCGCCACCAGCAGCGGCAACAGCAACAGGTGCAGCAGCAGCAGCTGTTACGCCCCATTTTTCTTCAAGAAGCTTTGAAAGCTCTGCCGCTTCCAAAACTGTCAGTGCTGAGAGATCCTCAACGATTTTTTCCAAATTTGCAGCCATTTTCTTTCTCCTTTTTTAAATAAAATGAACTTTGAAAAACCTAATAATGTTTACGCATGCTGCTCCATAGAAGCAGGTACTCTTACTTTTGTATTGCCAAATACAGTGCACTCATCTGCATCTTTTCGACCATAATCAACTTCTTGACACTCAAAACCAGGCTTTTGATGAAGCACCTTATATCCTTCTCCATTGCCAACTGTAATGCCCAAAACTTTTGGATTATCTACCAGAGCCTGAAAATGATCTTCTAAACGCGGGTAATCATGGTCAGTCCTATAAATAAAAAATGCCGCAGTGTCTGAATATTTATCCGAAACGATTTCATCTAAATTTGATTTTTCAAATGAGAAGTCAGTATCAAAACCACTAAATTTTTCAGTTATATCTCTAAGTTCTTGTATAGAAATAGAAGGGTTAAAATATAACTTAACTCTCTCAAACGCCGACGGCACAGTCTTAGCTGTAAAACCTTTCTTTGCCCAACCTCTTACTTTTTCTGCTGCCAAATCAGACATATCAATACCCTCCTAAAGCTTACCCTTTTTCGCTATACGCTTTCGTGACACCAACAACCTCACGTGCAGGCGCCTGCATCAGGCCGGCAAGCTTGGTCGGAGCAGCCACCAAAAGACCAACGATCTTGGAGCGCAGCTCATCCAGGCTCGGCAGGCTGGCCAGTTTCTTGATCGCATCGGCATCGAGCATCACCTCACCCATCGCGCCGCCGATAATCACGAAGTTGTCATTCTTCTTGGCAAAATCATTTGCCGCTTTGGCTGCTGCAACAGGATCACTGGATGTTGCCATCGCGGTTGGGCCTTTAAGCATATCGGCCAGGCTTTCATATTGCGTACCCTTGATCGCGATTTTCGCCAGTGTATTTTTCGCAACTTTATAATTCACGCCGCCTTCGCGCATTTTCACGCGCAGGTCAGCGGTTGATGTTGAATCCAGGCCTTTATTTTGCGTCAGAACAACAATCTCTGTTGAAGAGAGTGTTTCATGCAGCGCTGCCACTTCAGCTTCTTTTTGTGCGCGGGTCATTGCCATGGTGTTTATCCTTCTTTTTAAAAACACTAAAAATTAAAAAAGCGGCTCTTAAAAAGCCGCCTGTCCAAAATCTCGATGATGCTGTCATCCTGAAGGAGCGTAAGCGACTGAAGGATCTCATAAAAGATTCTTCGCTTCGCTCAGAATGACATTACCCTCATCTATGCGGGATGTTTAAACTTTACGTCCCCGCAGTCTTGGACAGGAAATGTGACGGCGTTATAGGAAAAACCTGTCACGCCGTCAACATTTAAATTATTTACATAAATTTTACCCTGTGTTACCGTATCCCTTCAGGAGATATACAAATGAGCAGTTTAAAAGGATCTCTTTTAGGACAAAGCAAAGGTCCTACTAAAATAAAACATAATTTTGATGGAAATGGCGGTATTCAAGAAACCGTTTTTTATGACTCTCAAGGCCGACCAGTCTTGGTCAATGATCAGGTTCGCTTGGTCTCGGAAACAGGCAATGTAAACTTTGCTATTGTCACGGGGATTGGCAAGGACCGTCTTGGTTTATCTCTTGAAAAAAATGCCTCAAGGACTATCGAAGCAAAAACTTCTTTAAGCCAATCCGATGTGAGTTCCAGACCACACAGAATGATTTCAATAACAGCAGAAAAAGAAGGAAGGCCAATCAGAGAATTGGACACTCCTTCTATTTCTTCAGTTATTAAAACAACATTGGATCATCGATCGCCCGGCGGTAGCTAAAACCGAAGAAGAACCTGGCTTTCTAATATCTTATGTCAATAAAAATAGGCGCCGTGGGGCGCCTATTCTAAAAATTCTTAGTTACGTATAATGTTCCACGTGGAACATTTAGCGAACATATTTCTATGCAGCCTTTTTCTGATCTGCATCCGCAGATAGGTCCAGCTTCACGCCCGGGCCCATGGTTGAAGACAACGTCGCCTTCTTCATATAGGTCCCTTTTGCGCCGGACGGCTTGGCTTTTTGGATTGCCTCAATAAAGGCAGCAATATTGTCCACCAGCTTACCGGCATCAAAGCTTGCCTTGCCGACACCTGCATGGATGATCCCGGTCTTTTCAGCGCGGAACTCAATCGCGCCCGCCTTGGCATCATTGACAGCCTTGGCAACATCCGGTGTCACCGTACCCAGTTTCGGGTTCGGCATCAGGCCTTTTGGTCCGAGAACCTTAGCGACCTGTCCCACCAGCGCCATCATATCCGGCGTTGCAATACAACGGTCAAAATCCATGTTGCCGGCCTTGATCTGATCAACCAGGTCTTCCGCACCAACAATATCCGCGCCCGCTGCCTTGGCCTCATCCGCCTTGGCATCTTTTGCAAATACCGCCACACGCACGCTTGCACCCGTTCCATGTGGAAGGGAAATCATGCCGCGGACCTGCTGGTCTGCATGTTTTGGATCAATGCCCAAATTCAGGGCGATATCAACCGTCTCATCATATTTACGCGCTTTGGCGCAGTCCTTGATGATATCGACAGCCTCAGCAATTGAATAGCTTTGGTTCCGGTCGAACTTCTCAGCGAAGGCTTTCATGTTTTTAGATTTGCTCATGATTAGTCCTCCACCACTTCAATGCCCATCGAGCGGGCTGATCCTTCAATAATACGCATCGCACCTTCGACATCCTTGGCGTTCATATCCGTCATTTTGTCTTCAGCGATGGCACGTACCTGCTTCTTTGAAATCTGAGCCACCGTTTCACGGCCAGGCATATTCGCCCCGGATTTCAGTTTCAGCGCTTTTTTAATGTAATAGCTGTTCGGCGCTTTCTTGGTAATAAAGTCAAAGGACTTGTCCTTATAGACTGTGATCACCACTGGAATCGGCATGCCTTTTTCCGCGCTTTCTGTTTTCGCGTTAAAGGCCTTACAGAACTCCATAATATTGACGCCGTGCTGACCCAAAGCAGGGCCGACAGGCGGTGACGGGTTTGCGCCACCCGCCGGGATAATCAGGTTAATGAAACCCGAGATTTCTTTTGCCATTTCTGACCTCCATATTTGACATCCTGTCATCCCGGACTTGATCCGGGATCGGGTTTTGTTGAACGCGATCCCTGCTTTCGCAGGGATGACAAAGACAGTTTAAAGGTTCTGTAGTGCGGCTCCGCCAATGGTCTTGGCTGGCAGAAAGCCTCCTACAGACTTCTAATGAGCGGGGTTATAGGGATTTGAGCTGTTTTTTGCAAGCTTTAATTGAAAATCTCATTACCCAAAAGGCCGCGGCCAGGGACCGGTCCATGCCCCTGACTCTGAGCGTGGATATACTTCCAGATATTCCTTAACCGTCATGCTGATAAATTCGCCTGTCTCAGGATTGGGAAAATGTAAAATATCGGAACCTTGCAGATGCGGATCCGGAGCTATTGGAATCAAATCCACAGATCCTTGTATTATCTGTTCAGACCCATTATTTCCGGCGCCGTTAAACTGCCCTTGCGAAGATATGTTCCGGGCGGATAGAGATTTAGGATTGTTCTTCCTAGAGACCATCTATCTATATGGTGTGCCTAAAAAGGCGGTATGGCAAAGTTTATCCCGAAACTATTAACAGCCTTATCCCTAATCACCCGGGATGTAATGACGAGTAAAGCCTGTTTGACCTCTCTCAAGGGGCACCTTGTAACTTGCATCGCGATACGGCCCTTCTATATTCCCGTTTCCGTAGGCTGTCTCCATATCATTATCAAATGCTTCTGATCGAAAACCGGGAATAGAAGCTTGTACTTGCTTGTTGCTAAGTGATTCAATGTGAGATGGTGGTGATATAGATGGTCCCAGCCCATCATGGCTGTCATTACGCATAGTTTTCTCCCTGTTATATTTTTTATTTATTAAAGAGAGAATAGCATAAAAAAAGCGCTCAAGAAAGAGCGCTTTGTTTTTATTAGGTTTTGCTAATGAGAAGTTTCAGGTCCCGCAGGACTTTCTTTCTCAAAATACTTTTTCCGCATTTCTTGGTAATAAGAGCTTTGCCGGATAAAGTCGACGATATTTTTAACTGCCTGTTGGTCCTGATTAGGTTTTGTGCTGCCCAGAAAATTCTCTTTTAATCTTCTCGGCGACGCAGAGAAGAAAGCTGTATCATTTCTTATAAGAAAAGTAACTGCATGTATAACCTGTGCGCTTTCCAGCGGATTTATAGTGCTTTTTGCAGGGAATATACCACTTTGCCGAATATCACTTTTAAACCAATCAGCGTTGTACCCTATATCTTCCAGATATAACCTTACAATATGCCCGTTCAAAGTGAGTGTTGGGTCAGAACGTAATGCAGCTTGTGCCCGCATGTCATATCTTGAATAAGAAAAGTCATGAGAAAAGCGTATGCGTGACACTGCACACTTAAAAAAGCCAGTCAATCTAGAGAGCATAAAATCATCCTCATAATTGCATTACCCAAAATGCCGGGACTACTTGTAGCAGACCTATAAAATTATGTAAATATTAATTTAGAGAGATGCAGCCCTAAAATTACAGCTTCTCAACCTGGCCGTATTCAAGTTCCACAGGGGTGGCGCGGCCAAAGATAGACACGGATACTTTCAACTTGGCTTTTTCCTCGTCGATCTCCTCGACAATGCCGTTGAAAGAAGCGAACGGCCCGTCGGCCACTTTGACTTCCTCGCCAATATCGAAGGTCACGGACGGACGCGGACGATCCACTCCTTCCTGGATTTGTTTCATCAGCGCTTCGGCTTCTTTTTCGGAGATCGGGGAAGGCTTGTTGCTTGCGCCTAAAAAGCCTGTCACGCGCGGTGTATCTTTAATCATGTGCCAGACATTATCTGACATATCCGCTTTCACCAGCACATAGCCCGGGAAAAATTTGCGCTCCGCATTCACGCGCTGCCCGCGCTTGACCTCAACCACTTCTTCGGTCGGTACCATAATCTCTTCGACGCGGTCATCAAGGCCCTGCTTTTTGGCCTTGTCCATAATGGTTTCAGCAACTTTATTTTCAAAGCCTGAATAAACATGCAAAACATACCAGCGATGTGCCATTTTCTTCGATCCTTATGCTTTAATCGTTTAACTTCCAAATCCCAAAATAAACCGGATCACAAAAGCGATAACCTGATCCGATAAAAACAAAAACACAGCAGCTAAAAACACCATTATGAATACCGCAATCGTACTCACGGTTGTTTCTTTACGGGACGGCCAGGTCACCTTTTTGGTTTCTGCCCGTACCTGTTTAAAGAACTCAATCGGCTTAAATCCGGCCATGTCTTAAAATCCTTTTTTGTCCGTTTTTCCCACAGTTCGTAGAGCCCGGGGGCTTTTCGATCTTTTCCACGATGTTTAGGGAATGATGGGGTTATAGAATAAAAAAACAGCGGTGACCAGAAAAAAAAGCTTTACAAAAAAAACCGCTTTCTTTAAGTATTACGAAAAATAAGGATCTGTTATGCGTCATCTTTCACTATCTGAAATTGAACACGTTGCCAAAACAAGAGAAAAACTGCGCCATTATGGCTGCGGCTTTATGTTGAATGATAACAATAAGATCCGGCTCCTTGTCAGGTATGAAGGCATGGAAACTAACGGATCACGTTCTGTACAAACACCATATGCAGGTTTCATTGACGTTTCTCTTGAAGACATGCAAGAACGTGCCAAAGAGTTTGATTCAGAATATGGCGATATTATTTTCAAAGACCCTGCACAAGCTCTGCAATTGGAAAGAGCCTTAGATTATATCTGTTTTCAGCAATTTAGACGCTTAAGACGTGTGGAAGATCAAATCGGAAAAGTAAATGCTAAAACTGATTACAACAAGCCGCTTGATTTACAGGAAATTGAAATTGTCATCCGCGCAGCACTACGCGATGACACAACCGAATTGGGGCTGCTCAAAAAATTCGAAGCCGCAGGTGTAAGAAGAAGCGACGTGCAACGCGCGTCCGATTATGAAATTGAACGGTTTCAACGTATGAAAGCAGAGGACAGCGCTTCGCCTTCTAAGCCGAGCGGTTCCGGACAATCTCCGACAATTTAAAAAGCGCGGCCATCAAACTGTCCGGCTTTGCCTGGCCTTTGCCTGAAATCTCCAACGCGGTACCGTGATCGGGCGAGGTGCGCACAATCGGCAGGCCGAGTGTAATATTTACGCCACCATGAAAATCGAGTGTTTTTAACGGGATCAGCGCCTGATCATGATACATGCATAAAGCCGCATCATAGTTTTTCCGGGCCTCTTCATGAAACATCGTATCGGCGGAATGCGGGCCGGAGACATCATGTCCTTCATTTTTTAATGTCTCGATTGCAGGTTGGATGATATCTATTTCTTCCCGGCCAAACTGCCCGGCTTCGCCCGCATGCGGATTTAATCCCGCCACGGCCAATCGCGGGGATTTCAGCCCAAAATCAGACTTTAAAGCATTTAATACGATCCGGGCCGTTTCGGTAATTATTTCCTGCGTAATCAGGCTAGGCACATTGGCAAGCGCTGTATGGACCGTGAGCGGCACAACTTTCAAACCCTTCGAGGCCAACATCATAACGGGGTGCAGATTTCCTGCGCATAAATCCGCTAAAAATTCCGTATGGCCCGGAAAGGCAAAGCCGGCTTGCGTCAAAACAGATTTCTGGATCGGGTTTGTGACAATCGCGCTCACCTCGCCTTCAAGGGCATACCGGACCGCTTTTTCAATACTCTCAATGACACATGGTGCATTTTCCACGAAAGGCGTTCCTGCCTTTACAGACTTATTCAAAGAAAGCGGCAAAACAGGCAGCGCCGCTTCAAAAACAGCGCTTGCCTCTTGCGGGCTTTCAATTTCCTGCACCGGGACATGATCCGCATACAGGCCCGGGTCCCCGATCACAAAGAAAGGCGGCAGGTTTTTTTCGGCGCGGTCCCGCCAGGCCGCCGCCGTAATCTCCGGTGCAATACCTGCCGGTTCTCCCATTGTCAAAGCGATTGGTTTTAAGCTCATAGAGCCGGGTTTAACTGGAATGAAATGGAAAATAAAGAAAAAGAATGGCTGTGCCAGGCATAGCTTGTTAAAGCCTGGTGCCGGAGAGAGGACTTGAACCCCCAACCTTTCGATTACAAATCGACTGCACTACCATTGTGCTACTCCGGCCCAATAAAGACCCCAATTCAGATCTGAGGGAGCCTAGCAAAAAAACCCGCTTTTTCAAGCCCTTTTAACATTCCGCTTAACAGTCTGGAAAAGTTCGCTTTTTTGAATGTGCTTTGATATAATTTAGAAGATTTTTTACAGTGCTCTTCAAATGGGTTTAACAAGGACAATACTATAGATGTCGGATAAGCAAGAAGGCGCAGCAGATGTCGCAATGGGCTGGGGGATCCTGGGTATTATTTTCCTGGCCGTTGCCTTTCTTATCTGGTGGTTCATGTCTGCAGAAATCAGCAATTTCATCCGCTGGATCAGATATGCTGAAATCTGGCTGGTATCGCAATTTGTAAGCGAAGATTACACTGTCACCTGGAATGATTTTGAAATTAACATCCATCAATGGCGTGATGGAGTCGCTACTATACCGGCAGAAGAGATTAGCGTTGGTTTATTGATTACAATGACAGCTGCGGCGCTTTTGCCGGTTAAGTGGTTTATTGTCGTCATTATCGTGGCAATTGGCATCTGGACCTATTTGCGTGGTCCAGGCACACATTACCGCACACGTTATGATCTGGATGGCCTGATCAAACATCAGGCAGGTGCTTTTCCGGCAACTGCACCCTTTGTCAAATTTGATCCCTCCAACCAGCCGCCGCGTCCGCCGGGTGCGCCCGTACCTGTAGAGCTTCCGATTTTTGCTGAAGCGCTTGGCCCCGAAGAGTGGCTCGCCTATACTCAAAATCCAATGCCCGACGGAAAAGTCGATGAAAGCGCAGCCTTTAAAGAATTCGCCCGTCAACTTGGCCCACGCTGGAAAGGGGCTAAAAAACTTGAACCCTATAAACAGGTCTTACTTGCGGCCGCTTGCCTAAAAGCATCACGGCGCAGAAATGACTCGGACGACATGCTTGGGCGACTTGCTTTATGCTGGTCACATGATAAAGGCTTACAGCTTTCAAAAGACAAAAACCTTGTTAAGGTAGCCCGCAAGGTTTTACGCACAAAAGACTTAGCCGCAAAAACACTCTCAAAATGTAATCAGCATGCTTGGGAGACCACGGCTTTGATGCGCGCGCTTGTAACAGCGCGCGAAGAAGGTGGTGTTTTAGCGCCTGCCCAATTTGTCTGGCTGCGCGGGCATAACCGGAATCTCTGGTACCCTCTTAATAATCTCGGCCGTCATACCTATCATATGGAAGCACTCGGCGCGATGGCCCACTACAAGGCTGAAAAAATGGCCCGCAGGCCAATCCCGAAAGCCAAAGTCGAAGATGCCGTGCAAACTATTTCAGAATATATGCAAGAGACCCGCGCGCGCCCAATCCCACAACTGGATTATTCTGGTTCGCAAAAACGCGGTATTAAAAAGCTGAAGACAACCTAAAAGGAAATAAGATTGTATGCTTGGACAAAATAAAAAGAATGCTTCTACAAATTCAGTCAGCCTGAATAAAGACTCTCTTGTGCTGTCTTTGCCGCAAGCAAAGGAGCCCGTTGTCTGGCGTATGGATTTAGCGCAAGCCAGAGCGGCCTCTTTCACCATTGGCGAAGCTGGAAAGTCCGGCTGGTCTCTTATCAAAAAAGATCAGGACAATAAAGAAACGTCCATTGCTACATTTGAAGAAAAAGAAGAGGCGCTGCAGATTCTCATGGATGTCTCTGAGACACTTCAGGGTGGTAAAACATCAACCTCTTCATCATCACCAACATACCCGCAAAGCGAAATTACAAAATGGGCGTTAGCTGCCGGGGGCGTTTTGATTGTGGCAGGACTATTTATCTATCTGGCATCCATTACACCGCAAACGTCGACTGCTTTTATGAATGAAGTCTCACAAACAGGAATAGCCGGTACAGATTCAGGCCAGACCGGCGTGCCAATTTCGGCAGATGCTTTTTTGGGGGCGCAATAGATGGCTCTTGACCGGAAAAGATTTGGATACGGGAAAAAGGATATCGTCCGGGATGTCCGGCCGCTTTATGTACGTTTTGGCGACTGGTTACAGAAACCAACAAACGCATTAGGCATATGTGTCATCGGCGCAGGCGGTTTTATTTTTGTCCCGCAAGCTATTTTATTCGCTGATCTTATTCTGATTATATATCTCCTGTTTTTCTGGTGGCTAAAAACCCGCAGCCGCGGCCTTCCCGGAAAACTGCCTTTGGGGAGTAAATTCAAAGATCCGAATAATATGGGTCCGGGTAAAAGCGGGCAGGCAGAAGGTATTTTATATGTTGGAAATGATCAAAATACCAGTGAGCAGCTCTGGTACTCGAATAGCGATGCAAGAACGCATATCCTTTATCTTGGAACGACAGGTTCCGGTAAAACGGAAGGGCTAAAGTCCTTTGCAGCCAATGCACTCAGCTGGGCTTCCGGCTTTGTCTATATCGACGGTAAAGCAGATACGGATCTGTGGTCGTCTTTATGTTCTCTGGCCCGCCGTTTCGGGCGCGATGACGACCTCATGGTCTTGAACTATATGACCGGAAACTCGGACGAACGCCCGCCATCCAACACCATGAATCCGTTCTCAAGCGGCTCGGCCTCATACCTGTCGAACATGCTGGTTACGCTTATGCCTGAAGCCGAAGGCGATAACGCGATGTGGAAAGAACGTGCGGTTTCCTTGATCCAGGCACTCATGCCTGCCCTGACATGGAAGCGGGATCACCAGGACTTCCCTCTCTCCGTTTCCACCATCCGGGAATATCTCAATCTCAACCGTGTGATCGAAATGTCACGCGATGAAGCAATCCCTGAACGCCTGCGCGAGGGGATTGTCGGTTATCTCGATACGCTACCGGGCTTTGTTGCAGATGCCTTTGATGAAATGGGCAAGGAAAAACCGATGGGCCCGGACCAGCCAATGGTTGATACGACCACGGTCCGCCAGCAGCACGGTTATCTGACCATGCAGTTTACCCGCGCGCTTCAATCTCTTGGCGATGATTACGGCTATATCTTCGATGCCATGCAGGCCGATATTGATATGGTGGATATTGTCCTCAACCGCCGGATTGTCGTGGCTTTGATTCCGGCGCTTGAAAAATCCGGTGATGAAACCGCAAACCTTGGTAAAATCATCGCTGCTACTTTAAAAGGGATGATGGGATCTACACTCGGTGCAACTTTGGAAGGGGAAAGCTCTACCGTCATCGAAAATAAACCAACCCATTCTTCAACACCTTTCATGACAATCTTTGACGAGGTTGGGTATTATACGGCACCGGGTATGGCTGTGATGGCCGCGCAAGCACGCTCTCTTGGTTTTTGCCTGGTCTTTGCCGGACAGGATCTGCAAGCTATGGAAAAACGGGTAAAGGAAGAAGCACGTTCTATTACGGCTAACTGTAACATCAAAATTTTTGGAAAGCTGCAAGACCCAACTCAAACCCGCGAATTTTTTGAAAATCATATTGGAAAGGATTACGTCTTTAAGGTCTCAAGCGTGCAGTTGCGCGGCGGTATGTCCACAGGGTCTTATCACGATACACAACAGGCAAGCGTCGATACAGGAACGCGTGCAGATTATGACGATTTGAAAGAAATGAAAGAAGGCGAAGCCATTGTTTCTTTTGCCATGGATGTGGTTCAGGCTAACATTTTCTATTCCAATCCCGGAAATGCCAAAGCCATGCGCGTAACCCGCTATCTGGCGCTGCCGCAAGTCGATGGGCACGTCGCCAAACATGCCGAAGACATCACGGCCTTACGTGATTTGATGGTGCACAAAACATGGACAACCATGAAGGCAGATGTGGCCGTGGAAACACCCGAAGAGGTGCGCGAACTTGCGCTTGGCATTGAAGAAGGGACAAAGCTGCTTGGCCCTGTTTCTGATTCCGGTATTTTTGCACTTTCTTCTTTGCATGCGAGACAGCATCCAGACGAAGCACAGCAAGCCATAGAGGCTTTAACCGCACCGCCGCCTGCCACAGAACCTGCCGTTCAGTCTTTAGCTGAAGGGGCAGAAAGCGCTGCAGCGCAAACACCGCCGCCGGAACAAATACCTTCACAACAGCCTGAAGAGGGACCGGTTCAAACGCAA
This sequence comes from Alphaproteobacteria bacterium, assembly GCA_028289285.1. Taxonomy (GTDB): domain Bacteria; phylum Pseudomonadota; class Alphaproteobacteria; order Micavibrionales; family Micavibrionaceae. The sequence continues at coordinate 50,561 of JANQRF010000001.1, read as the reverse complement.
ACACGCGAACCTAAAAAATGGGATGAGCTTGTTGAAGAAACAACCGCTACGCAAGTACCTGCCACAGAAAAGAGAGCAAATTATATCCGCGCCGCCCTTGATGCAGATGTCGAACGTATTTTGAAAGATGCCGGTGAGAATATGCGTAAATCCATTTTCAAATCTGAAGATAAGAAAGATTAAGCTGCTCGTGCAACAGACCCAATCCGGCAATGCCTTTATTTATGTATTAATCGCGATCGCGCTCTTTGCAGCGCTTGCCTATACTTTCACGCGCAGTGGGCAACAAGGCAGCAGCGATATTTCAAATCAAGAGGCCTCCCTGACGGCATCTGAAATTCTGTCTTACGCGCAAAGGGTCGAAGATGCCGTAAACCGCGTACGAACAAAAAACCGCTGTTCAGAAAATGAAATCAGTTTCGAAAATGCTACCGTCAGCGGCTATACGAATGCAAGCGCACCAGTCAGTCAGAAATGCCACATCTTCGAAACGGCAGGGGGTAATATTTCATGGATGTCTTTTTTCACTAGTCAGTCAAATTACCAGGGTTTACTTGGATTCACGGGGCGACAGAACGTACCGGACATAGGATCAACATCAAATTCTGAACTCATTTTGAAAGTCAGGGATATTCCGCTGGAAACCTGCATTCAGATTAATAAGCTTTTACAGCATGATACATTTACAACTGCCGCAATGCTGGACGGAGATGCCGCCGTTAGAGTCAACCAACAGTGCCCTACTTCTCTAGCCCCCTGTAAGTTTGCAGGAAATTTTTTCAATACATATGCACTGGAAGGCGAAATTGAAGATACAAGCGGAATAAATTCAATGTGCATTCGGGAGGGTGTTTATACCTATTATCATGTTCTCCTTGCACGCTAATGCAGGGACAGGATAAAAACGTTGACGGCATTTCTACGCCCCTTTAATATCGCCTCTATGGCACGACAGGCACGAATCGTTCTCCCAGATACGCCGCATCACATCATGCAAAAAAGCATGGAAGATGCGCAGATTTTCAATGAAAAACAGGATTTCCAAACCTATTGCGAAATTTTGAAAGCACAATGTGAAAAAGCAGACGTGATGATACTAAGCTACTGCTTGATGCCAAATCAGATTCACTTGCTGCTGATGCCGCAAAGCGAAAGAGCACTGTCTTCAGCGATCGGTGAAACGCACCGGCAATATACCAAACACCGCAATGAGAAAAGCAGCAGCGAAGGCACGTTTTTTCAAAACAGGTTTTATTCTTATCCGATGGATGAGCCTTGCTTGCTCAAAGCAGCCAGCTTCATCGAAAATCTGCCCACCATGGCAAAGATTGCGCCCGCGCCTGAAAATTATATCTGGTCCAGCGCCTGCGCGCATATTAAAGGCCGCGCCGACCGGGTGATGGATCACAAGCCCCTCTTACATATCATCCCGGAATGGAAAGAGTTTATTGCGCTTGGCCTGCCGCAAAGTGAAATGGATGATATCCAGGCGCATCTATCAACAGGCCGCCCGCGCGGATCGGAGATGTTTTTAGATGCAGTGGAAGAAATGATTGGCCGCCCTGTCCGGGCTGGTCAGCGTGGGCGTAAACCCAAAGATCAAAAAGCAGCTTAAGCTACATTCTATCCGGAATATCAATCGCCAGCAGATCAAGGACCTGCTCAATTTGCGCAAGCGTCATGTGCGCGAGCGCAAGGCGGCTTTGCCGCAATGTTTCATCCTTTTCAGGAAGAATAGGACAATTCCCGTAAAAAGAACTGAAACTGCTTGCCAGACGGTATACATATTCGCACAGATGATGCGGCGCATAGGTTTTAATAGAAAGTGCAAACATCTCGGGCAGCTCCGTTAAAAGCAGAGCCAGTTCCCGGCTTTCGTCTTCAATGATGATGTTCGATTCTTCCGGAACGTGAATACCCTGCTCCTTGGCTTTACGCAGCAAGGATTTAATCCGCACAGCCTGGTAGAGCAAATACGGTCCGGTCTTGCCTTCAAAAGAGGTTAGACGGTCCAGGTCAAAGACGTAATCAGCCTGGCGGGCATTTTGAAGATCGGCAAATTTTATCGCAGCCACAGCAACTTTGCGCGCCACTTCTGCCTTTTCATTCGCATTCATGTCTTCAGCCAGATGTGCATCAATCAGGCGCTGCGTGGCTTTATCGACCGCCATGGCAATCAAATCTTCCAGCTTCATGACACCGCCTGCACGGGTTTTAAACGGCTTGCCGTCTGTCCCGTTCATTGTGCCAAAGCCTGCATGGGTGAGTTCTACATTGTCCGGAACAATGCCCGTCTTATAAGCAGCGCGAAAAACCTGTTCGAAATGTAAAGACTGGCGCTGATCAACAACGTAGATGACTTTGGACGGCTTATTCTCAGTCATACGGTCAACCAATGTGGCTAAATCCGTCGTGCCGTACATCACCCCGCCATCACGCTTATAGAGAATAAGCGGCGGCATTTCTTTTTTATCACTGTCTTCTGCCAAAGGCACAATCAGCGCGCCATCGCTTTCTTCGGTAAAGCCTTTTTGTTTCATCTCTTCAACCATCGGCGCGATCAGATCATGCACGCAGGCTTCACCTTTCCAGATTTCAAAAAAGACATTCAGGTCGGCGTAGGTTTTCTTAAGGCCCCGTACAGAAGTTGCAAAGATTTTTTCCCAAATTGGATAATAAGGCGCCTCTTTATTTTGAAGCTTTACAGTCGTTTCCTGCGCTTCTTTCATAAGAGCCTCATCTTCTTTACAAGCCGCAGAAGCCTTGGGATAGCGCGCCGCCATATCCTCCATAAGACTTGCCACCGCATCAGGATTGTCCGGATCAGTGTTTAAAACCAGGTTCTCTTCTCCTTTGCGAACATAATCAGCAATCAGCATTCCGAGATGCGTTCCCCAGTCCCCCATATGCACATCACCAAGTGCCTTATAACCGGCTGCATTTAAAGACCGTTTCACCGCCTCGCCGATCACGGCCGCACGCAAATGTCCGACATGCATGGATTTAGCAATATTTGCCCCGCCATAATCAACAATCACCGTTTCACCATTGCCAATTTGCGGAAAAGAAATGCCTTCCGCTAAATGCGCAGATAAAAATTCATCCGTGACATCCAGATTGATAAAGCCGGGCCCGGCAATTTCTATTTTGGAGAAAATCTCATTCCCGGACAGTGCCTCCACCACGCTTTGCGCAATTTCCCGTGGATTCTTTTTTGCCTGCTTTGCCGCCGCCATTGCCCCGTTACACTGGAACTGGCACAGATCAGGCCGGTCGGAAGCGCGCACAGATCCAAGCTCTGCGGGTAACCCCAGAGAGCTAAAGGTCTTACCAACTTCAGCCGAGAGTTTTTCGAGTAAAGAAAGCATCGTCTCAGGATAGCTTACGCATCCAGTTGCGCCTTGAGGGCGTTATCCTGAATAAATTCGCGCCGGGGTTCAACGATATCTCCCATCAAAGTCGAGAAAAGTTCAGAGGCTTTTTCGGCATCTTTGACCGTCACCTGCAAAAGCACACGGCTTTCCGGATCAAGCGTTGTTTCCCAGAGCTGTTCCGGGTTCATTTCCCCAAGACCCTTATAGCGCTGCATCTGCAAGCCTTTCTTGCCGGCGGCTAAAACTGCGTCGAACAGCCCGGCAGGCCCTGTACATTTTGCAACCTGTTTATCACCTTGCATGAGCGCCACAGGCCCGGCGAAATGCTCTTCCAGCCAGGCGTGGTCTTTGACAAGACGCAGCGCATCAGCCGAACGGATATGATCTGCAGAAATGCGAAGGCTTTCTTTCACGCCCCGCACGGACCGTTCAAGCATATAGCCGCCAACTGGTGTGAACTCCGCCTTCCACGTATCTTCGTTTTTAGCGGCAATGGCGTTCATGCGCTTTGCAAGCCCCGCGGATAAATCTTTGGCCAGTTTTTCATCCTCAAAGATGTCGTTATTTAACGCGCCCGCAATGGCCGCCTGTTCAACAGCATCGAGGCTTCCAACCTTTTGCGCGAGCGATGCAATCGCCCCGCGCAAGGTCCGGCTATGGGTCAGTACATCGCGCAGATCATTGCCTGCGCGCTGCGCGCCGCCTTCATGCATCAGCGTGACATCGGAAATAACAGCATCCAGGAGATAATCTTCCATGGCCGCATCGTCTTTCAGATAAGTCTCCCCACTATTGCCGCGCTTCACCTTATAAAGCGGCGGCTGGGCGATATAGAGATACCCACTTTCAATGACTTCGGGCATATAACGGAAAAAGAAAGTGAGCAAAAGCGTGCGGATATGCGATCCGTCAACATCCGCATCTGTCATGATAATGATTTTATGGTAGCGGATTTTCTCAAGATTAAATTCTTCTGATCCAATACCGGTGCCCAGCGCAGTAATCAGCGTGCCAACCTGTTCGGAGGTCAGCATTTTGTCAAACCGCGCGCGCTCCGTATTTAAAATCTTCCCGCGCAAAGGCAGGATCGCCTGATGACCGCGCTCGCGGGCCTGCTTGGCCGAGCCACCCGCACTGTCCCCCTCAACGATAAAGAGTTCAGAATCCGCCGGGTCTTTTGATTGGCAATCGGCCAGCTTACCCGGCAGGTTGGAGACATCCATTACTCCTTTGCGGCGGGTGAGATCGCGGGCTTTCCGGGCCGCTTCCCGTGCCGTGGCCGCTTCGACGATCTTGCCGACAATGATTTTAGCCTCAGCCGGGTTTTCTTCAAACCAGGTCCCGAGCTTGTCATTGATTGCCGCTTCAACCACCGGACGGACCTCAGAGGAAACCAATTTATCTTTGGTTTGAGAGGAAAATTTCGGGTCCGGCACTTTGACCGACAAAACGCAGGTCAGACCTTCGCGCATATCTTCCCCGGTCAGTTTAATTTTTTCCTTTTTGGAAATACCTTTTTCATCGGCATATTTTGAAATCACGCGAGTGAGCGCACTTCTGAAACCCTGCAAATGCGTCCCGCCGTCACGCTGCGGGATGTTGTTGGTAAAACACAGCATGGTTTCATGATAGGCATCCGTCCATTCCATCGCCGCTTCAACCGTAATGCCTTTTTCTTCAGACGTGACAGCCAGAGGTGATTTAATCAGCGGTTTTTTATTCCGGTCCAGATATTCAACAAAGCTTTGAATCCCGCCCTCATAATTCAGATGAACCTGCTTTTCCTCTTCGCCGCGCTTATCGGTCAGGTAGATATTCACCCCTGAGTTCAAAAAGGCGAGTTCCCGCAGGCGCGTTTCCAGCGTCGTAAAATCAAATTCTGTCATAGTGAAGGTATCTGGCGACGGCAGGAAGGTCACGGTTGTGCCGTTGCGCTCGCCTTCTTCCAGATCACGCACAGGTTTGAGGTCTTCACCCGCTTCGCCGTGCGTAAAGCGCATCGTCCATTCTTTGCCGTCGCGGCGGATGGTCAGGTCCAGCCATTCAGACAAAGCGTTCACAACAGATACACCGACCCCGTGCAAACCACCGGAAACTTTATAAGAGTTTTGGTCGAACTTTCCGCCCGCATGGAGCTGGGTCATGATGACCTGCGCGGCGGACACTTTTTCTTCGCTATGCTCTTCGACCGGAATCCCGCGACCGTTATCTTTCACGGTGACAGAGCCGTCGGCATTAATCATCACATCAATGCGGTCACAATGCCCGGCGAGGCTTTCGTCAATCGCATTATCAACAACCTCATAGACCATATGGTGCAGGCCGGTGCCGTCATCGGTATCGCCGATATACATGCCCGGACGCTTACGCACAGCCTCCAGCCCGCGCAGGACTTTAATACTATCCGCCCCGTAATCCCCCGTATTCCCCGAGGCGGATTTGGGTTTCTTTTTTGACTCTTTTGTCGCCATATCCATATCTTCTTTTTTGGCTGCTTTACTCATATTTCATACCGTTATTTTTGCTGGAAAACCGCCCGAATTTTTCGCGTTTTCATGAATGGTTTTTTGTAGCAAATCAGGTTCAAAAAAGACAGAAAAAAACCCATCTTATGCACATAAATTAGTATTTAAAATCAGATGGTTATAAGGTGGTTACGGCCGTCAAAAGAAGGACACAAAGAACCACCCCAATACCCGGCCAAATATCGGCTTTTTCTTTATGCCCGGTGAGCTTGTAAAAGACCAAAATAAAGAAGGGCGCCGTCAATAAAATCACTGATGGGAGGGTCGGATCCTCAACCAGAGAAAACGCATAATTTTTTGTAATAAGATGAAGCAATATAGCAAAGGCAACAAAAAGAGATGCTTTCATTAAGGCCGGTGCATACAAACTTTTTAGCGCGCGCTTTTGTTTCAAAACAATCCATCCAAGCCCTACGCCGGACATACAAACCGCCTGAACGAAAATATAGGCATATACACCAGCATGGAGCGGGGAATAATCCATCGCCAATTTGTTTAGAATAATAGTTGCTGCTGTTAAAAACAGGACAGGGAAGATATCTCTTAGCGCAGCAGCATTAACCTCGCAATTTTGCATTCGGACAGAAAAAAATACGCAACCAGAAATACAGGCAAGCATGACCGCAAAAACAGCTGGTGTTTGTAAATATTCCAAGAATAATGCCGGAGAAAGCATCATCCAAAAAACAAAAACAATTGGGACATGTAAAGGCGTTACACGGGTCAGAACACCGCCACCATATTTTGCAGCAATATCAAATATACGTGCATCCTGATATAAACAGAGCGGAACTGTTGCAAGAACAAAGCAGTAAAAAAGCGGGTCTTCAGGCAAGCCATAAGCAAAAATAAAAGGCAAAGAAAGAACAACCAAAATAGATTTATTTGCAACTGTCAGATCAAATCCACTTACTTTAGAGTATTGATTAATTAGCCTGACACCCGCCGTACAAATCGTTGCAATCAGCGAAAAAATAAACCAGGTCATGCGGCCTGGTTTTCTTTTGCGGAAAGGATGCGGGCATCTTTCACGGTGAAAAACTGGGCCATGTTCTGGCAGGCGGAAAAGAGCGATTGATCTGTACCGGTCATGAAAGTTTGTCCGCCAAGAGAATGCAATTTTTCAAAGAGTGCTGCGCGTCTTTTTTCATCTAAATGCGCAGCAATTTCATCCATCAGCAAAATCGGCGGAGCGCCGCGCTCAGCCCCCATCAAAGCCGCATGAGCCAAGACAATGCCGATAAGCAATGCTTTTTGCTCACCTGTCGAACATTGATCCGCCGGCATGTTCTTGGCTGCAAAGAAAACATTTAAATCTGACTTATGCGGCCCGCTGGCCGCCCCACCTTTTTCTGCATCAATCAGGCGTGATTCCAAAAGCTGGTAGGCGAACATTTCTTCAACTTTGAGCGCCGGTTCATTTTGAAGCAGCTCTTCAATCACGCCCGCCATGCGCAAATTTGCTTTAGGAAAAAACATCTCCTGCGCGGCATCTGCCTGGTCGCAGGCCTGCTGCAGCTTTTGACAAAATTCAAGACGGGCCGCGGCAATCGCAACCCCTGTCTGCGCCATTTGCGATTCCAGGGCATCCAGCCAGGCCGGATCATACCCGCCGTCTGCCAAAAGCTTGGCCCGCTGACGCATCGCATTCTCATAGCGGGTGACCCGGCCCGCATGGCCGCTATCAAAGGTAAAGACCAGCTTATCGAAAAAGCGCCGCCGCCCGGACGCCCCGTCAATAAAGAGCCGGTCCATCTGCGGCGTGAGCCAGATGCAGGATACATAATCGGCCAGAGCCGTTTGTGTTTTGGCAGGCGCGCCGTTAATGCGCACCGCGCGCTTGCCAGGCCTGTCCGGGTCCATCCCGGTGCCGAGCTTCACCGGCCCGACATCGGTTTGCAGAATCGCCGATACACCCCAGACCTGCGGCGCTTTTTGGTTTTGAATCTCTTCCAGCCGCGCCCCGCGCAAGCCCCGCCCGGGCGAGAGTAAGGACACTGCTTCAAGAATATTTGTCTTCCCCGCCCCGTTCGGTCCGCTCAGGACAATCAGGCCGGAGGGCAAACCATCTATCTTCGCTGAACCATAACAGCGGAAATTGGTGAGATTTAAGGTTTCGATAAAGGACATAAAGTGATTTTAACCGCACAGGCTATTAAGGTCACGCAGATTATAGGGACAGCAGGTACACACCGAAAATCATCACAGCGACCATCGTGAATTTAAAGTAAAGGTTTTTATCTATGGATATTTTTGGGAAACCCTGCAGAGCAAAATGCCCGGCAATCATGGCCAAGAGCAACACAAAAGCAGGCTGCAGGCCACCAACCGTTTGTACCAATGCGACAGAAGGACCAATAGAAACCGCTTTGTACCAGACAGCAATCGCCGAAGTCTGAAACGCTACCTGAAACAGAAACAGGATAAAAATGCGTATCCCTGTCTGTCCGGCAATCTCACGCGTTTTTTGCCGCCAGACCGGTAAGGCCATGACAAGCACCAGCGAAAACAAGCTGGAACCGGCCCATGCCCAAAAAGACATGGTCTGCCAGTCATAAGCGACAATGTAGACTTTCGCGCAAATGGCAAAGACCGAGATTGCAAAAGAAGAGATCAACATCAATAGTACAGCTTTTCGATTGATGGTTTTGGTCTGAAAATCATAACCAACCAGAACGGAAGAAAAGATAATCAAAAGCCCGGCAAAGATTTGAATCGCGGTAGCGCTTTCGCCCAAAAAAAGCAGACCAAGCAAAAAGACAAACACCGGCACGGTCTGGTAAATCGGTACGGCATTCCCGGCATTGTCGTGCTGAAGCGCGAATATATACGGCACAAAACAGCTTGTCAGACCAAAGCCGAGCGCCATCATAAAAAACGCGTCGACAGGCGCAACAGAAATGACATGCGGAAATATAAAGAAAAACAACAGAGCCGGAAGTAATTCCATACAGCCGGATAAATAGATAAATAACGTGCCCGCCCGGGCAAATGCCGTCTTAGCCATATATTCATCAAAAATATTATTAAACGCCCAGAGAAAGGGCGGGATACATGAGATCAGGATCCAGCTCACGCGAGCTTTACACCCGTAGCGGCATCAGGACATAGAGCGAGGAGGCATCGCCTGTATCTTCGATGATGGTCGGGCTGGCGGGATCAGCAAGTGTCAGGCGGCAGCCATCCCCTTCGATCTGGGATGTGATATCCAGCAGATATTTGGCGTTAAAGCCGATCTCCATATTGTCATTGCCGTTGACTTCAAGGTCTTCGGTAGAACTGCCCGCTTCCGGCGAATTGGCCGACAAGGTCATATTCTTGCCGTTCAGCGTCATCTTGATCGCGCGGGATTTCCCGTCAGAAATAATTGACACACGGTCAATTGCACTGGTGAAAACCTTTGGGTTTACCTCAACGACTTTATCATTGCCCTGCGGGATCACGCGCTGGTAATCCGGGAAAGTGCCGTCAATCAGTTTTGAGGCCAGAATAATATGATCAAATTCAAACCGGATTTTGCTTTCAGACAGTGAAATCTTAATCGCATCGCCGGCTTCATCGACCAGCTTGCGGAGTTCACCCACGGCTTTACGTGGAATAATCACGCCCGGCATGCCGCCTGCGCCATCGGGCAAAGGCATTTCAAAGCGCGCTAGACGGTGCCCGTCTGTTGCCACGGCGCGTAAGACCGCAACACCGTCTTTTTCAGCCGCGTGCAGGTAAATCCCATTCAGGTAATAACGGGTTTCTTCCGTGCTCATCGCAAAACGTGTGCGATCGATAATCGCGCGCAGATCATTTGCAGGGATAGAAAACTCTGTCGGAAGCTCGCCCTGGCCCAGCTCTGGGAAATCGGCAGGCGGCAGGCAGGCCAGACGGAAATTGGACCGGCCTGCTTTGACAGCCATCTGGTTGCCGCTATCATCCAGCGTTAATTCAACCTGCGCATCATCGGGAAGCTTTTTGACGATATCAAAGAGCGTTGCTGCAGGAACCGTTGTCGCACCGGGCTTATCGACCTGGGCTGCCACGGATTCTGAAATCTCCATATCCATGTCTGTGGTCGAGAGCGAGAGCACCCCGTCCTCAGCCTTCATCAGCACATTGGCCAGAATGGGAATGGTGTTGCGGCGCTCTACCGCGCTTTGCACATGGCTTAGAGAGCGTAACAGATCAGTGCGGGCAATACTCAGCTTCATGGTGTTTTTTTCCGTATCTAAAATAAATGAATCTACCGGAAATATAGCAATGGCAGGGGCTTCTTGCCAAATGTTTTATTGCGGCTGTTACCAGCTTAATTTGACGCGGATACCGCCCGTTGGCCCGTCCTGCGGGATGATCAGCCATTCGCGGCGAAACCCTTCAGAGGCATCAAACCACGGAATGCCTACGGCGGGGTCTTTTTCATTCAATGCATTATCTACCCATAGACCGATATGCATATTGCCGTTTTCAATGCCTGCCTGCAGGTTCAATAAACTCCGTGAGCCTGTTTCAGAGGTTTCAGAATTATCCGTATATTGAGAACTTTCATAGGTGAATTGCCCGCCCGCGACAAAATCCCAGTTTTTGATCGGAGAAGGTGTTTTATACTGACCGGTCAAAGATAATTGATGCGGGGAATAGCGCGGAAGCTGATTACCTGACACATCCCCGTCCGGGGCAAAGCCCGTGACATTGGTTAAGCCTTCATCCTGGTAATCTTTATAGCGCGCATCGGCATAGGTGTAGGCGAGATCAAAGCCGAGATTATGCCTTTTTGTCTGAAGAGTCCGCCAGCGCAAGGCCGCTTCAATTCCTTTGACTTCCGTGCTGCCTACATTCTCGATGAAAAAATTCTGGGTCGCGCCTGCATTGGAATAAGCGATCACCTGCTGGTCTTTCCAGTCGATGAAAAAGCCTCCAACATCAAAAGCAAGCCTGTCTGCCACGCGGATATTTTTCACTCCAAGCTCATAGGTAATGTTTTCTTCCGGGTCATAAATGCGTTCAGAATCGAGAATATTCGCCCGGTCATTAAACCCGCCTGTTTTGTATCCGCGTGCGATTGAACTATAGACAAGCAGGTTCGTGCCCTGATCCGTCCAGGAGGCGGTCAGTTTTGGGGTAAAGGCATACCAGTGATCATTCTGGCGAATTTGCTGCCCGGTTGTGATGGCAACTGTATCTGATTTCAGATCTTTTTCCTCCCACTGAAAGCGCGCATCGGCGGTAAGGGCAAAGCCATTATCCCAGCGCCGCGTAAGAGAGCCATATGTACCGAGCGTACTTGTAGCATTTGTGACTTCTGCCCCGCCGGGAGAGGTTGCACCCAGTACATAATTTTGATCGATCCGGTCGACATGATTGAAAAATCGGTACCCTGATAAACCAACTAGTCCCTGCCACGTGGAATAATTCGTGCCTGCATTAAGACGCGTATCAAACTGATAATCAAACCGGTCCGTGTCGATCCCGGCGCGGGACGCATTCACCGCCTGGTAATCATCATCGCGGATAAAGGTCGAGGTTTCGAGCGCGCCGCCAATCAAAGTTATCCAGGTCAGGTTTTGCCGAAGCCGTTCTTCCCATTCCAATGTTACGCGGGAATGCGAGCGGTTATAGCCCATCGGTTGCTCGGTGCCGACATCATTGGCGGCCAGGTCGCCGCCCGGGCGGTCCGGGATTTCCCCGCAAAAGAGACGCAGCTGATTATCTGTTGTCCGCGGTCCGCAATTGGCAGGCACCAAAAACCCTGCCGGCTGGCCGTCTTCATCTTCTATGTGCGTGACGCGCAACAGAATATCGCGGGTGGAGCTTGGCGTATAGGAAACAGACCCACGCACGGCGCGGATTTGTTCGCGCCCGATATCAGGACCGTTTGCAACGCTATTGTCAAAATACCCGCCCCAGTCGCGCCAATAGAGCGCAAGGCGTGTAAGAAGTTGATCCGTGATGGGCGCATTAAAACCGGTTTCAATTTGCTTACGGTCTTTCGTGCCATATAAGCCATCAAACCAAAAACCGAGATTAGCTTCGGGACGTTTGCTCACGGCATTGATTGCCCCGCCAAAACTATTGCGTCCGTAAAGCGCGTTTTGAGGACCCTTGGCGACTTCCACACGCTCAAGATCAAAGTTTAAAGAATTAATAGATGAGCGCCCGGACATATATAGACCGTCATTAAAAAACCCGACCGACGGATCATCACCGAGCCCCGGTTGAATAAGACCGCGGATCGACGGGGCCGGGTTGTATCGCCCGAACGGATCGTTAAAAGAAAAAGCGGGCACAAGTGCACTGAGATCGGTTGGCGATTTTATATCCGCATTATCTAATGTGTCTTCATCAATCAGTTGAACAACGCCAGGCACATTTGCCGTTGGTTCTGCGACGCGGCGCACGGTAATCATCGGCGTGTCATCTTCATAAGAAAACCAGCTTGGTTCATCCGGATTTGCAAAGACGACCGAAGGGCGTATGATAAGACCCATAACAACAAGGACTGAAAATATGACTGTAAAAGCTGTTTCTTTTGTCAAAGACATAATTTCTCCGCGTGTCATGATGACATGGGCGGGGACGCTAGCACTCCTGATTGTCTCTGCCAAGGTCCAAATCCCAATGGTACCTGTTCCCATAACGCTGCAAACGGCAGTTGTCCTTGCTTTGCCCTGCCTGTTTGGCTGGCGTATGACGCTTAGCAGTATCGGCAGTTACCTTGCGCTCGGCTTTCTGGGTGCACCTGTTTTTGCAATCGGCGCTCTGGCCGGACCTGCTTATTTTTTAGGACCGACGGGCGGCTATTTAATTGGCTTTATCATCGCAGCGTATCTGACGGGGAAAATTTACGACGCGCTGGAAAATAAAGGGATCATTAATCTGACCGGCCTGATGGCTGCAGGCCATGGGCTCATCCTGTCTTTAGGCACGCTATGGCTAGCCTTTGGCGTTCCATCCATGGGCGGGACGGCAGCCATTGCAGCAGGCTTTATGCCGTTTCTTGCAGGCAGTCTTGTAAAATCCCTGATGGTCGCGGCTTTTATAAAAGCGTTTCAGAAATAAAAAAGGGCCTTTCGGCCCTTTTAAATCTTAGCTGTTTTTCTTTCTTTACCCTGTCAGGGCACGCTTGATGACATCAACATCCTGAGCAAAAGACGGATCTTCTTCCGTCAGCTCCTCGATCTTGCGCACGGCATGCATCACTGTTGTATGGTCACGTCCACCAAATTTACGGCCAATCTCCGGCAAGGAGCGCGCCGTAAGCTGCTTGGACAGATACATCGCTACCTGACGCGGGCGAGCAACATTGCGCGCCCGGCGCGCAGAATGCATATCAGCCAGCTTGATGTTGTAATGCTCAGCCACTTTGCGCTGGATCTCGTCAATCGTAATCCGGCGATCATGGGAGCGCAGAAGGTCCTGCAGGACTTCCTGCGTGCTTTCCAGCGTAATATCCTGACGGGCTACATCTGCATGAGCAACGATGCGGTTCAAAGCTCCTTCCAGCTCACGGATATTGGAGGTCACTTTCAGCGCCAGGAATTCAAGCACGGCCTGGGGCACATCCGCCTGAAGCTGGGCTTTCTTGGCTTCCAGAATGCCAAGACGCAATTCATAGGTAGATGGCTGAATATCCGCCACAAGCCCCCAGGCCAGACGGGAACGTAAACGCTCATCCAGACCGGTTAAGTCGCTCGGTGCGCGATCAGCGGAAATCACGATTTGTTTATTCTGATCCACCAGCGCATTGAACGTATGGAAAAACTCTTCCTGCGTGCTTTCCTTGCCGGAGATGAACTGAATATCATCCATCATTAAGACATCAACGGAACGGAAAAACTCTTTAAAAGCCATTGTTTCATTCGCACGCAGTGCTTTCACGAACTGATACATGAATTTTTCGGCTGACAGATACATCACTGTCTTTTCAGGTGCCTGCTCTTTGAGCGCATGGGCAATAGCATGCATTAAATGTGTTTTCCCCAAACCAACCCCGCCATAAATAAAGAGCGGGTTAAACGGCACAGCAGCACTTTCGACTACACGGCGCGCGGCGGCATGGGCAAGCGCATTTGGTTTACCAACAACAAAAGAGTCGAATGTAAAGCGTGCATCCAGCGGGGAAGAAATTTCCTCCAGCATCGGATCGACATTTTGTTTATTCTCATTTGCTTTAAGCGGCTTATCGTCTTCGGCTTCATCATCAGCCGGAATGGCGTTTTGAACCACGACAACTTCCAGACGCTTAATATCTGCATTCTTCTCGGAGGCCATTTCCAGAATGCGGGCAGCATAATGGGTGCCGATCCAGTCACGCATAAAGCGAGTCGGCACGGAGACTTCCAGCGTACCGTGATAATAGGCCTGCAGCGTCATCGGTTTCAGCCAGCTGCGGAAAATCGCCTCGCCAAATTCACTGCGCAGAGCTTTATAAACCTCTTTCCACACAGAAAGAATCTCAGGCGCAGGGGCAAATGATTCAGCAGCATTCTTTGATTTTTTGGAAACAGCAGATAAACCCGATGACTTAGACATTTTTTTATTTACTCCATTCAACTGTTCTTGACCGTTAAAATTAGTTTTATGACGCGCCCTTAAAAACAAAACACACCCGTTCGCAAAAATCTTTGCAAACTTGGAAAGCGGGTCATAATGACTCTATTAAAGTTAAATTAGATCCGAACTAAATTTTGAAACGCCGACTGCGCGGCATGAAATTTATGTTCGTAATCCCTCCAACACACGCGGTAAAAAATAACCGCACTCACTCTACTACTTTATTTAAGTTTTGCGGGTAAATTTTTCAGTGAAATTTTAGGCCGCTTCTTGTTGATTTGTTATCAACAATGAAATGACCCTAAACAGATTTTTTATGTGGATCAATAGGAATGAGTCAAAAAATTTTAAAAAGAAATTTTCGTTCAAATTTCTTTCCAAGAATCTTTTTTTGAATATCTCAGGCATAAAAAAACGCGGCTCAATTTTTAAGCCGCGCTTCCCTCTAAAATAAGTTTAATTTTTTAAGCAATGGCCTTGATGCGCGCAGACAGACGGGACAATTTCCGCGCCACTGTATTCTTATGCAGGATGCCTTTGGCAACACCGCGCTGCAATTCAGGCTGGGCTGCCTGAAGGGCTTTTTTTGCATCTTCTGATTTGCCGTTTGCAATAGCCTCTTCGACCTTTTTCAGGAAGGTACGAATACGGCCACGGCGCGCGCCATTAATTGTCGCGCGGCGGGCATTGCGGCGAATGCGTTTTTGAGCTGACTTATGATTGGCCATGTTTATCTCTTTCTTTAAATTCGGCCCTGTTTTAAGCGTTTTAGGCTCTGATTGTCAAGGAATTAGGTGAGTATGGCTATAAAGGCGCCAGCGTCAGCCGCACAGCCCAGAGCCCGCCCGCCTCAAAGGCTTCTATATCAAGGCGTTCGCCGTCCCTGACATAGCGCTCCGTCCCCTGCCCGGCCCAGCCAAGCTGGGGCAGCGCGGCCTTGTAAAAGCTTAAAATATCCGTGCCTGACAGGCCATCCATTGCATAGGCCTGCGCCTGCACAACGCGCCCGCCGGGCGTATCAAAAATCACGGCTTGTTCGGGTTCCTGGGTCAGGCCCGGCATGACAGGAATATCTGTAAGCCCCTGAAAAAATTCTGATGCCTGCACGGGTGCTGTCAACAAGATCAGAATAGAAAACAGACATAGATTAAAAAGATTATGTGTCATTTTTGCTTTCGCGGGCAATAAAAGGTTGAACGCCCTGATTGTATCATCCTCTTTATACCATTCGTCTGTGCAATATCACAATCGCATCCGAGGCAGTTTTCTCCCTCGCAATCATACACCTTAAAGTTGTGCTGAAAATATCCAAGCTCTCCACTCACCTGTTTATGATCTTTGAGTGAACTGCCGCCAGCTTTAATGGCACGCTTTAAAACACCCCGGATTGCGTTAACCAGTTTTTCGGCGCGCTGCCCCTGAATGGTTTTGGCTTTTCGTTTTGGCGAAATGCCTGCCTCAAAAAGCGCTTCGCAGGCATAGATATTTCCAACCCCGGCAACAACACGTTGATCGAGGAGCGCCTGTTTAACAGAGGTTGTTTTACCCTTTAATTTTTCAGCTAAAACAGGGCCGTTAAAATCATTACCGAGCGGTTCAGGGCCGATATTGGCAAACGCCTTATGGGTCTCCAGATCTTCTTCCGGGCACAGATAGACCATGCCAAAGCGGCGCGGATCGTTAAAAACGATCTGCTGGCCGTTTTTGAGGGTCAAAATAAGGTGATCGTGCTTTTCAGGCCTGTGGCCTTTGGTAATGAGAATACTGCCCGACATACCCAGATGCAGGATCATCACCTCACCGGAAGACATATATATAAGGAGGTATTTCGCCCGCCGGCCAAAGCGGGTGATTTCATGCCCTTCCAGCCGCTTTTTAAGGTTTTTGGGAAACGGCACGCGCAGATCCTTACGCCGCTGATCGACTTTGGCAATCTGCGCAGGCGTTTTCAGGGCCGTTTCCAGCCCCCGCCGGACTGTTTCCACTTCGGGGAGTTCAGGCATATCTCATCTATATCGCTATTCTTATCTTTATATATATGGTTTAAAGGAAGCATGAAAATATTTTACAGCTTTTTTTTATCTCTCCTGATCCTCACCGCCTGTCAAAGCACGACGGACGATATTTCAGCAGGCGTCAAAGCCGTCACGGACGGGATATTCTCAACCAATGCACATAGCACGCTTGTGACCCGCGCAGATGTCGCCGCGGCTTTTAAAGAAGCCCTGAACATTGGAACAGGTGAAACCGTCTCGCAGCTTTCAAAGACAGGGGCGTTTTTAAACGATCCGAAAATTCATATCCCGCTGCCGCAGACACTGGCCAGCTTACAGGGACATCTGGGCAAAGTCGGCCTGTCTGGCCCTTTGGATGAGCTTGAAACACGGATGAATGATGCCGCCGTGCAGGCCGTACCCTATGCGAAAGATTTATTTATAAATGCGATCTCGCAAATGACTTTCGATGATATCATGGCGATTTATAACGGCCCGGAAGATTCAGGCACGCAATATTTTAAGAAAACCATGGGCCCACAGCTGGCAAACCTTTTCCGCCCGTCGGTTGAAAAAACGATTGAACAGACAGGCGTTCTTCAGGCTTACAGCCGCGCCACGCAAGGCTATGCGAATTTGCTGCCCGACCCGAAGGCCGAGCTTTCCGGTTACGTGACGCAGGAAGCGATAGACGGGCTGTTCTATTATATCGCGCAGGAAGAGCGCGCCATCCGCAAAGACCCGATGAAACAAACAAGTTTGCTTCTCAAAAAGGTCTTCGGACGGGATAACAGAACTTATTAAAAATAAGAGATAAAAAAGCCGGGGTTTGAGGCCCCGGCTTTTATAATGAATTCATTATTACCTGGGTTCTTGTTGTGGAATTTTTCCTGTTGTCAAAAGACTTCTCATTTGCTCAGCATTGAGCTGTGGGTCAAAACCACAGTAATTTACAGATTGCTCACCGTAAAACTCTGTCAAATTTGCACCCTGCTCTTTTAATGCTTCGTCCATGTTTTTCATGCCATACAACAAATTCACCAAAAGACGTGCATCATACAAATCCAGATCATCTGGATTTTGATCTATTGTTTCAGATATCTCATTAATTTTACCAGTCCAGTGTTCCATTTCACCAAATTCGCTATTTATAAATACACGATCAAAATATGACATGAGCTCCGGATTTCTCTCCATAAATCCATTGATGTATTCTATTTCTCCTTCTAGGCTTTCTTGTGATAATTCTTCTGAAAAATCATCTCTATTTTCAAAAACATATATGTCCGAATTGGTTTTTACAAAGGCTCTATATACTATTTCATTCCGTATTGTTTGTTCTCTGCTGTAAGAACCGTAATAGCTACATAAATCTTGCACGCTCGAATGTGTATCAGAAATAATGAGCGAAGGATGCTCCACTTCTTGAGCTTGGGCACCTCCCGCAAGCGCTGACAATGACAATGCCGCAAATAAACGGCTGAATTTAAAGCTGTGTGTCATAATGAATTTCTCCTTATGTGACATCTATATATATGTAAAAAAATATGTCAATCTATTTTTTATAAAAAAGCCGGGGTTTGGGGCCCCGGCTTTTCTTTTTATTTATTTCGATGAGATCCTTCCCCCGGATCAGGTCCGGGGTCAGGATGACAGTATTTGTATTTATCGAAGAGATTTTTCGATCTGAT
This sequence comes from Alphaproteobacteria bacterium, assembly GCA_028289285.1. GTDB lineage: Bacteria > Pseudomonadota > Alphaproteobacteria > Micavibrionales > Micavibrionaceae. The sequence goes on along the minus strand of JANQRF010000001.1, from coordinate 32,439 downwards.
TAGGCGGACAAGGCGACGTGTAGGTTAACCTACACGAGCCGCAGTCCAACGACATCAGGCGGAAAATATCAAAGATAAATTACATCATACCACCCATGCCGCCCATACCACCCATATCAGGCATGGCAGGCGCGCCGCCTTTGCTGTCATCAGGTGCTTCCGTCACAGTAGCTTCCGTTGTGATCAACAGACCTGCCACAGAGGCTGCATCCTGAAGCGCAGTACGCACAACTTTCGCAGGGTCGATAATCCCGGCCTTGACGAGGTCGGTGTAATTATCGTTCTGAGCATCATAGCCATAGGTCGCATCATTTTTCTCGGACACTTTGCCGACAATGATGGAGCCTTCCGCACCCGCATTTTCAGCGATCTGGCGGATCGGCGCCTGAATGGCTTTTTTGATCAGCTCAATACCGGATTGCTGATCGTCATTATCACCTTTCAGTTTTTCAAGCGCGCGGCCTGCGTACAGAAGTGCAGCACCACCACCGGCAACAACGCCTTCTTCAACGGCGGCACGGGTCGCATGCATCGCATCATCAACGCGGTCTTTACGCTCTTTCACTTCAACCTCGGTCGCCCCGCCGACGCGGATCACAGCAACACCGCCGGCCAGCTTGGCCAGACGTTCTTGCAGTTTTTCCTTATCGTAATCGGAAGAGGTTTCCTCGATCTGTGCACGGATTTGCGCAACGCGGGCTTCGATATCGCCTTTGTCACCGGACCCGTCCACGATGGTCGTGTCGTCTTTCGTGATCTGAACCTTCTTGGCCGTGCCGAGCATGTCGAGCGTGACATTTTCAAGCTTGATGCCAAGATCTTCAGAGACAACCTGACCGCCTGTGAGGATCGCCATATCTTCGATCATCGCTTTACGGCGATCGCCAAAGCCGGGCGCTTTCACAGCCGCGATTTTCAGGCCGCCGCGCAGCTTGTTCACCACAAGCGTTGCAAGGGCTTCGCCTTCAACATCTTCAGCCACGATCAGAAGCGGACGTCCTGCCTGCACCACTGCTTCCAAAATCGGGAGCATGGCCTGCAGGTTCGACAGTTTCGCTTCGTGGAACAAGATGTATGGGTTTTCCAAGACAGCCTGCATCTTGTCCGCATCGGTGATGAAGTAAGGGGAAAGGTACCCACGGTCGAACTGCATGCCTTCAACGACTTCAAGTTCTGTTTCCAAAGACTTGGCTTCTTCCACCGTGATGACGCCTTCATTACCGACCTTTTCCATGGCTTCCGCAATAAAGTCACCGATTTCTTTTTCACCGTTGGCTGAGATTGTACCAACCTGCGCGATCTCGTCATTTGTCTTGATCGGCTTGGCATTGTTTTTCAGCTCTTCAACGATGGCCGCAACGGCTTTATCAATGCCGCGCTTGACATCCATCGGGTTGGCACCGGCTTCGATGACCTTGTTGCCCTGGTTGACAATCGCTTGCGCCAGAACGGTGGCGGTTGTTGTGCCGTCACCGGAATGGTCGTTTTGCTTGGACGCCACTTCACGCAGAATTTGCGCGCCGGCATTTTCCTGCTTATCGGCCAGTTCGATTTCCTTGGCAACCGTCACACCGTCTTTGGTGGAGCGCGGCGCGCCAAATGATTTCTCAATAAGCACATTGCGGCCTTTGGGACCCAATGTCACTTTCACCGCATCGGCAAGCGTATTCGCGCCTGCGAGCATCTTTTTACGGGCGTCTGACCCGTGCGCTACTGTTTTTGCTGACATTATTTTTTCTCCTTAAATGTCTTAAATTAAATTTAAGCCGCGATGACGCCGATAATATCGGACTCTTTCATCACCAGCATATCTTCACCGTCTACGGTCACTTCCGTGCCGGACCATTTGGAGAAAATAACCTTGTCTCCTGCTTTCACGTCTAACGGACGAACATCCCCGTTATCGTTAATGTGCCCTGATCCAACAGCGACGATTTCACCTTCCATCGGCTTTTCCTGGGCCGTATCCGGAATAATAATCCCGCCTGCGGTTTTATTATCCTGCTCAACGCGGCGCAAAAGCACCCGGTCATGCAAAGGACGAAATTTCATATCTACCTCCTTAAGGGGTTGATTTTGTTAAATTTCTAACACTTCACCATGAACGTGTTAGCACTCCTCATCAGAGAGTGCCAAATATATACTCTCCCTCGCCGTGAATTTCAAGATTTTTCATTAAATAACATATTCATTGACGCTAAATAACTTTTTTGTTATGAAAAACATATATTTAAAAAAAACTAGGAGCTTTATTGTGAAATTAGTCTTTAAAACCTTGGTGGCTGCGGGTCTTGTTGCAAGCACGGTAGACACTGTCCCTGCAATTGCTCAAGAAGCTTGTCCAATAGATAATCGAAGCAGTATATCGGATGGCACACCTTTAAGCGAAGAAGAGCTTATTGCCTATAAAGGATTAAGAGAAAGGTATGAAGGCGGATCTACTTTGTCAGAAAATGAACTATCTGAGTTAGAAGCATTTGCAGACAGATTAGAGTATTATACCAACCCCAGAACTCGTGTTGACTTCTCAATAACAGACGATCAGTTACTGGAGATAGCTGAAATCTATCAAAGAACCTTTGGAGAATGTCCTTTCATTGACTTTTATGAAGCAGCTTACCTCCTCAAGGATGAAGAAAATTTTAGAATATATAATATTGTTCCACGCGAAGATCGACAATTAACAGTACGATTTGATCTTCCTTATCAAGATTTTGCTGAGCTAGCAGAAAGAGGGGTCGTTGATAATCACAATAGTCTTATCATCAGATTCGAAACAGCTTCTGACGGAACAAAAACACTTACAACAGCAACGCTTCACAATATAAATTTCGAAGAGACAGACGGTCTTTATATTCAGCCACATGCGCATATCGTAGGAACATGGGGAGATCATAGTGAACGCCCGCACCCAGATAACTATCCACCTGTTACTGGTGCTTTCATTGACGGGTTGAAAGCAGCTATTCAATAGAGTACTCATCGCTGTCTCTAAAAAAGACTGTTTTTTATTTCTTTACTAATTTTATGCTATAATTTTTATATTATGGCTGATTTGGAACAACAGCTTTTAAAGGATTACCGCCTGACCACGGCGAAAATCCTCTATCACCTGCCCGATTACCCGAAATTTTTACAAGAATATATCTGGCAGGAATACGACCTCGCCCCGAAATTTCCTGAGCTGCATAGTTTCTTAGGATTCTGGACCCGCGAGATTGACGGCAAATTGCATTCTGTTTATGTCGCATCAAAGGAAATTATAACACCATCCGATGCGCGTTTTTATGACGCAGAAATTACGATTCAGTAATCAGGATTTTATAAACACATATTCCGCGCAGCCGGAGCCGAACAGGCCGAGGCCTTTGGACGGTTCCGCATTAAAGGAAGATTGAAGGGTAAAGCCTTTATCTTTCATAAAAGCCTCAACTTCTTCCGGGCTGGCGGATTCATAAGGGTATCCACCCATCCAGTCACGCACATCAGTCATGAAACGCATGCCGCGCTGTTTTTGGTACTCGTTGATATATTTAACTGGATTTTGCCGCAGCAAAAGTTTTGCCAAGCAAAATGCACATGCATAAAGGTAATCGAACGGCACACGCGCCCATTTCGGTAAGGCGGAATAAAGTTTTTTCTCAACCGCCCACGCCCCGCACAAAGGTGTCTTTTTATAGAGCGCAATCACAAACAACCCGCCCGGCGCAACATACGCACTCGCCCGTGTAATAGCCTCCCACATATCGCCAGTATGATGCAGCACGCCCCAGCTATACACAATCTCAAAACCTTCTTTTTTCAAAGACTCATCGCCTGGGTCTTCGAGAATATTTTGCTGAAAGGCGATAAAGTTTTTCTGATCCCAATGTGCATTCAAAACACTTTTGGTTGTCGCCACAGAGTTCGGATCAAAATCCACACAGACCGCACTTTTTATGCCCCCGCGCAACGCGGCCAAGGAATGCAGGCCCGACCCGCAGCCAATATCCAGCCATGTTTTTCCAGACAGTGTCTCTTTCGGTACAAGCTTAAACACACCCTCTTCAGCTTTTTGAATTTTGTCTTCTTCAATATGCTTGGCGTAATCGGCCCAGTTCTCGCCGAACCCGAAATGGGTGTCGACGTCATAACGTTCATCTTTTTTCTGCGCGGCATTTTGCATTAATCAATCTCGCTTCCGGGGGCTAAGGTCACCTTTAAACCATCTAAATCCTCACTCATCAAGATCTGGCAGGACAGGCGGGAATTGTCCCGCACATCCGGGGCTTCATCCAGCATCTCTTCTTCGTCATCGCGCATCGGGTAAAGTTTCTCCAGCCAGTCCTCATCCACATAGACATGACAGGTAGCGCAACAACAGGCCCCGCCACATTCGGCTTTGATCGGCAGGCCGTAATCTTTGATGATCTCCATGACCCGCCAGCCTTCGAGACCTTCGAGTTCATGCTCTTTGCCGTTTTGGTCAGTGACAAAAATCTTCATTGACATAATTATTTTTCTCAATTAAAAGATTTGCATTATGGCTAATCTAAAAGATACATTCACAGCTACCCCTTATATCGCAGACGATGAAAGCATTGTCTACGCACCTTATGATCCGGAACTCGTGCGCCAGTTATTGGATTCCGGTATCGCGAAGGCCGTAATTATTCCATGCTCCAATATGGATGCCTTTAATAGGTTTGTGCAGGACATTCAAGACCATCATATTGAGGCTCTTAAGGAGTTAGCTGAAATTATCATTAGAGATAGGTCAGGACGATTGGTTATCCATCCTGGAGCGTTTAAAAAGAGAAAAAATAACCGCATCTCAAAACCAGAGCGAGAATCTCTTACGCCTTTTTTGTGGCGGCAAATTAGCTCCCTTTTTCGAATTCTATCTTCCTTTCCTATAGAAAAAGAGGGGTTTGAATTAAATACTCTGTCTCGTGAAAAAGGGGGAACCGGCTTTTATCCCGCTTTTCATATTGACGGTCTTACAGCACATATGACCTTATCAGGTGCTACCATAGAATTTCTCTCTCATGTAGATGATGAGCAAATAGCAAGATTACTATCACCAAAATCAAAAGACGAAGAAGCTCTGCTATTAGAGTCAAGAGTTTCTAACGACCCTCAATGGGTAGGAAGATTACACAGAACGCAGCCCGGCGATATTATTGTTTGGAAAGAGGATTTCGTTCACCGCTCTTCCCCAAAAATCCGGGAGCAGGGTCAATTCGCTCTGGCTGTATGGGCAATTTAATTATTGCACCTTGCCTGTGACAAGTTCACGCCAGGCATAAACCACCCCGGCCGTGCAAATAATGTTTTTAATGCTGTCAGCCAGCACTTTTAAAATCACGAGCAGATAGGCACCGACAGCCCCTTCACCGGTCAGTGTTAAAATAAAGGCACCTCCAACTTGCACAGCGACAAAGGCAGGCACGCTGCACAAAAGCCATAGGCCTAAAAGTGCGAGCAGGTTTTTTCCGCCGGCAAAAGATTTTAAAAATTCATCCGCACTGGAACGCGTGGCCAGCGGGATATACAGCCATAAAAGCCGGAAGGCCAAAACCAGCGCCACAATCATGGAAATCATCAGGATCGGCGCGCCGGGTGGGAGATCTTCCGGGCTGACGGGCTCGCTCATATCCGGAAAGGCATAAGCAGCGACCAGCGCAAAAATTGCGCCGAGTACAATATTGATCAGAACATAGACAATCATGCCGGGCAAAATGCCGCGCATCCGGTCTTCAAGCGCAGCCATATCCGACTCTTCATCACCGCTTGGTTTAAACGGCCAGCGTTGGTTGAATACTAAAAGCCGTGTGAAATGGGCCAGCATCCAGCCTTCGGCAAACAATGCGGGGAGCAAAATCAAGGTCAGCCGGGCAATGTTATCTTCATAGCCAAGGGAAAGCGCTGCCGTATAACAGGCCAGCTTGATGATAATCGGGCCAAGCAACAACGCCATCAAATAGCGCCGCTCCGCCCAGACCACCATATAGGCCCGGCCGCAGGCGGCGATCATATCAAAACTGTTTTGCTCTTGCGGGATCATCCCCTCTTCTTACGCGGCCTTATCGCTCACGCCAAGCTTTTCCTGCAGCGAGGAGGACGATGTTGTGTATTGAAAGCGCAGCTTTTTATCCGGATAGACAATGCGGAAGGCCTGCTGGGCCATGAGCGCTGATTCATGAAAGCCAGAGAGGATGAGTTTCAGCTTGCCCGGATAATGATTGATATCGCCAATCGCGAAAATGCCTTGTGTATCGGTTTCAAATTTTTCCGTATCCACCGGGATCAGATTTTCATGAAGGTTGAGACCGAAATTCGCAATCGGCCCGAGTTTCATAGTCAGACCATAAAAGGCGAGAAGCGTATCGCAGTCTATTTCGTACGGTTCTTCGCCTTTTTTCTGGACCGTCATGCTTTCAAGCTGTCCACCCGATCCGTTCAGGCCTTTAATATCGGCAATGTGTAAATTCATTTTACCTTCGGATACCAGCGCGCGCATTTTATTGACGCTGTCCGGCGCGGCGCGGAAATCATCCCGGCGGTGAATAAGACTGAGGGAATTTGCCAAAGGCTGAAGATTTAAGGTCCAGTCCAGCGCGCTATCCCCGCCGCCGGCAATCAGGATATTTTTGCCTTTAAACTTGTCCATTTTACGTACGGCGTAAAACACACTTGTGCCTTCATAATCGTCAAGACCAGGAATGGATGGTTTTTTGGGCACGAAAGATCCGCCGCCCGCCGCGATCACCAGAACAGGCGCCTCAAGTACCGTGCCTTCATCGGTTGTGATCTGCCAGTTACCGCTGTCCAGCTTTTCGCATTTTTCTGCCATCTGGCCGAGATGGAAGGTCGGCTCAAAGGGTTTGATCTGATCCATCAAATTATCGGTCAGCTCCTGCCCTGAAATCACCGGGAAACCCGGGATATCGTAAATCGGTTTTTCAGGATAGAGCTCCGCGCATTGCCCGCCGGGCTTATCGAGAATATCAACCAGATGTACTTTCATATCGAGCAGCCCAAGCTCAAAGACCGCGAACAGCCCCACGGGCCCTGCACCGATAATAATAACATCTGTAACTATGCTTCTATTCTTTGGGCTTGCTTCGTTCATAGAACGCTATAAATGTCATTTATATAGGACTTGTCAATGAGATAGGCTCAATGAACACAAAACCGATCCAGTACTGGCTGTTTTTCTGCGCTTTTATGGTCTTTGCCATGGCGGTGATCGGCGCGATCACGCGCCTGACCGAAAGCGGGTTGTCGATGGTGGAATGGCGCCCATTGATCGGGACCCTGCCACCTGTGAGCCAGGCCGAATGGGAACGCGTCTTTGCGCTCTACCAGGAAACCCCTGAATATCAAAAAAAGAATTTTTGGATGGGGATAGAGGATTTCAAATACATCTTTTTCTGGGAATGGTTTCATAGGTTCTGGGGGCGGTTGATCGGGCTTGTCTATGCCCTGCCCCTTGCTTTCTTTTGGGTCAAAAATATGATCCCGCAAGGGTATAAACCTAAACTCCTTCTCGCCCTGATTTTGGGGGGCGCGCAGGGCGTACTTGGCTGGTACATGGTGGTGAGCGGCCTGTCAGACCGGCCGAGCGTGTCCCATTTCCGCCTTGCCGCACATCTTGGGCTGGCGTTTATTATTTTCGCCTATTTGCTATGGCTGGCATTTGACCTGCGTGGACATAAAGCGGAGATAAGTTCATTTTGCCTGAAACGCCATGGATGGGTAACGATGGCCGCGCTCTCTGCGACTATTATCTGGGGGGCGTTTGTCGCAGGCCTTGATGGTGGGCTGGTCTATAATACCTGGCCGCATATGGGCCCGCACATGATCCCGCCCGAAGTGATAGGATTTGCAAGCATCTTGAATGACCCGGTTGGCGTGCAATTCACCCACCGCTGGATTGCCATTGCAGCTGCATTAATAGCTTTCACCTTTGCATGGCGGATGAAATCTTTTGCGCTTGGGCTTGCTGTTTTTCTTCAGGTTGGACTTGGTATTGCCACGCTTTTAAGCCAGGTCTGGATTCCGCTCGCAGCCCTGCACCAGGCTGGTGCCCTCATTGTGATTGCAATCTTGATTTATCATCTGCAGAGATTACATGCAGTTCGCTAAAGAAGATTTAACTTTATACTTTTTTATGCATGCCCAGCGTTTTGGTAATGGCTTCAATATTAACAATCAGGCAGCCGGCCAATACCAAAAGGGTACTAACTAGAATTATTTCGTTTCTGGGAGCATGCCCAAACAATATTAGTAATATTGTTGAAATAATGGGAATAAAATATGAAAGTGAGCTAATAAATGTTATTTCCCCGTGCTTCATGGCGTAATCCCAGAATAAGAAAGATATTCGTGTTAAGCCTAATAAAACCACAAAAAGAAACTCTTTTAAGGAAGGAATATAGATTTGCTCTACACTAAAATGAATTACCAGGCTTATTAGGCCAGGCACCAACATGAATGCCATCATAGCCCTATTAGGAAAACTTACATATCTTGTTGCAGTTGAATAGGTAGCCCAGATTATGGCGCCCACCAATGCAAATATATATCCCCAGAAAAAACTGTGGTTAACATCTATATTTTTTCCCTGTGAGAATAAAAGTATAGTGCCGAAAAAACCCAGAAATAATCCAATTATTTTATTCCCTGATAACTTTTCTTTAGACACAAGATAAGAAAAAAACACGAGTAATATTGGCCATAAATAATTGAGTGTGTTTGCTTCAAAGGCCGGAGCATTTTTGAAACCTAAGAACCAAAAAATAACATACCCTCCAATACCATATATTGTTAATACATAGGCTGTTAAAGGTTGACGTATAATTTTTTTAAAATCTTGCTTCTTAATCAACCCTTCAAAAAAAAGTACGATAGAAGCGATAATTAAAGCCATCGCCGTCATAAGAAAAGGGGGAGTTTCACCTGCGCCAATAATTAATAAAGGCGAAATCGACCACATCAATATTGCTATGATTCCTGAAAGATTTGGATTCATTATACAATTTTCTTTTTATCTTCAACTTTCAAGCTATAGGAAATATCTTATAATTGTCTAGTGTTAAGAACATATTTTCAGAAGATGTAAAACTAAATAAGATTTTCGCGCTTTAAAATCTCCAGATACCATTCGAGATAAGCAGAAACGGATTTGTCTTTAGTGAATTCATTCATGTAACGCTGATAGCCTTCATTCACCAAAGATAGCTGCAAGACTTTATCCCCTTTCAAACGGGCAATGGCTTCCCCCAAAGCTTTTGCATCATCACGTGGGACCATCAGACTATCTTCTTCGTGGCGGCAAAATTGCCGCGGCCCGTCCGCATCCGAGACAATCACAGGGATTTTCTGCGCCCAGGCTTGCGCAAACACTGTTCCGAACGGTTCGATGCGGGAGGCAAAAATACAGATATCTGCTGCCTGAAGGAGCGCTGCGCGGTCCGTGCGCCAGCCGAGAAACCGCACGCGATCTGCAATCCCCAAATCCTGCGCTTGCTTTTCTAAAGCGCCGCGGTCAGGCCCTTCACCCGCCATCCACAGATACACATCCGGCTGATTTGTAATTGCCTCCAGCAAGACATCCAGCGCCTTGTTTTTATGAAGACGCGCAAGTGTCAGCAAAACAGTCGCCTCATCCGGTGTATCCAACGCACTGCGTTTGACCGGGAGAACATTGCTTTCCGTTTCAGCGAAATTGTTTATGTGTTTGACGTCATTTGTCTCAATACCGCCATCGACCAGGTGCCGCTTAATATCCGGTGTGATAGTCGTGAAATAATTCATACTTTTAAAATTTTTGACTTTGTAATAGCCGCCAAGCCGGGCGACATTTAAATAACGCTGCGGTGTTTTCAGGTTTTTCCAGTTCGGTGTTTTTTTCGCAGCCCGCGCCATCCAGCATTGCACGATTTGCGGTTCAAACTGTTTAATTAATTTGCCCATCCGCCAGGGCGTATAAACATCGACAGGCCCGCCAAAGGGCGCCGTATGAACCTCCAGCCCGGAATCTTCCAGCAAAGGCACACGGACTTTGTTCGGACGGGTCAGGACAATGATATCCTCGCCAGCCTCTTTCATCGCTATGCACATATCGACAAAGGCCATTTCAGCCCCGCCATGCGCTGCGCCCGCCATGACCTGCAAAATTTTCATGAAAATTACTCGTCTTTTTGTGCAGCCTCTCCGGCAGCTTTCGCTCTTTCGGCCCGCTCGCGGATGACGCTTTCAGGCAGAAGCATATCCTGCAGCAATTCAACCATTTTATCTTCTGTCCGGTCCATGCTTTCAAGCAAGCCTTCACAGGCCTCTTTACTTGTCACGACCTGTTTTTCAATCTGCTTTTCCCCATAGGTATAAGCTTTATCATTGAGCTTTAACACATGGCGAAAATCGCCTGGATGAACAATTTGCTGCGTCTCGATTTCTTCTTTGAAAAATTTATCGGCTAGATCCAGAACCGGAACCACCGCCTCTTCCCATTGTTTAAACCGGTCACGCATCGGTTTTTTCAGATCCGGATTTTCTTTGCCACAGGCTTTAACCGCATTGCCGACATCGCGCCGGACGATACGCACGCTACGGATCACACCATGCTTGTTACGCATCACATAAAAGCTGCGCTTGCCCTGGCGGGGCAGTGTATCGATTAGTTTATTCTCTGCCTCGATCCATTTGGTGATCGGCGTTTCTTTGGCATCTTCTTTTTTCTCTTCGGCCAAAGCAGGCCCGGATAAAACCAAAAAGACGGCAATAAGCGGCAATAGGCGCATAGCAAAATCCTTTTATCTCTATTTTCTTTTAAGTGTACGCGATGGAGCCTGTATAGCACAAAAAAATAGCCGGAGGGAAACCCTCCGGCTAAGGGGACGAACCCGCTCATTTATTAGGCCCAGCCAGGGTGAGAGATAATGCGGGGCATAAAAGCCCATGGGCCACAAATGAGCGAATCTTTAAATATCCTTTGACGACACCCCTTTTTGTTTTAGCGGCGGAGAGACGCCTTCCCATGTCTCCCGCCTTGCTTTTTCAGTTCGAAGCTACCCCCCCAAAAGTACCTATCGGCCTGCTCGAACGTCCCTTCTATTCCTTTTCCCGTTTGCCCGGGTGATCCTTTTTCTTTTGCCTTAAAACCAAACCAAATTTGCATCAAAGACGGATCAAATACGTTATATATTTTATGTTAAATCAAAAGATTGAAAAGGATGTAAAATTTAGAAAAAATTTAGTTCAAATTTTATCTAGTTGAGAAAATTTATATAATAAAAACAGGCGGATAGAAAACCTATCTGCCTGCCTTAAAAAAAATTCCTAAAAACTGAATAGCAAACAGGTTTTTATCCGGGCTAAGCATGAGGAGCGACGTGTATGTTTAATACACGAGTGACGATGTAACGCCGCCCGGATGAAAAGATGGAAGCTATTCGCCGGTCACCTTGCTCCACCAACCCTTCTTCTTTTGCTTGGGCGCTTCATTGACCGTTTCATAGTCTTTGGGCGCAGATGCATCAGGCTTGATGTCGTTAGACGGTTTAGGCAGATCCTTTTTCTCTGCTTTAGAGTCTGCCTGCTCTTTTGCTTCAGACTCAGATTTCTCTTCCGTCTTGGCTTTTGACTTTTTAGAAGATTTTTTGGTGGCACGTTTTTTACGTGCAGGTTTTTTTGTGTCCCCTTCTTCTTCAGAAGTTTTGCTTGCCGTTTCTTCCTCTACTGTCTGATCGTCTGCTTTTGCATTGCCACGACCCCGGCGACTACGTCCGCCCCGGCGGCCCCGACGGCGACTACCACGACCTTGCTTTTTAGCTTCACCCTCTTCTTCCGTTTCCTGATCAGAAGGCTGGGCTTCTTCCTCATCGCTGCTGTCTTTTTTGCCGCGTTTTTTCAAGGCCTCGATTGTGTAATCAGAAATCGCCATCTCATCATCAGCGCGGACAAAGACTTTCATCTCATAACGGCTTTCAAGTTCGCTCATCATTTCGCGTTTTTGATTCAGCAGATAGAACGAAATTTTTGACGGCACGGTTAAAGATAGTTCTTTTGCCCCGCCTTTAATCCCTTCGCCTTCCAGCGCACGGATCACTTTCACAGCGGCAAAGTCCAGCGTCGGCACGCGGCCAAGCCCGCCGCATTCCGGGCAGGTTTCAAACTGCATTTCGGTCAGAGACGGGTTCAGTCTTTGACGGGAAAGTTCCAAAAGACCGAACGATGAAATCCGTCCAACCTGGATACGGGCACGATCTTTTGAAAGCGCCTGGCGCAATTTATTTTCAACTTTGCGGTTATTGCGCCGGTCTTCCATATCGATAAAATCAATCACGACCAGCCCGCCAAGATCCCGCAGGCGCATCTGGCGCGCAACTTCTTCGGCAGCTTCCATATTCGTTTTCAGCGCCGTTTCTTCAATATGGCGTTCCTTGGTTGCCCGGCCCGAGTTTACATCGACAGATACCAAAGCTTCCGTTGGATTAATAACAAGATACCCGCCGGATTTCATTGTAACAGTTGTTCTGCCAATCTCGCTGATCTGGTTTTCAATATTATATTTGTGAAAGAGCGGGATTTTATCATCCTTATATTCTTTCACACGTTTCACATGGGATGGCATCAGCATCTTCATGAAGGCTTTTGCATTTTTGGTCCCTTCTTCGCCAGCCACAAACACTTCTTCAATATCCTTGTCATAGAGATCGCGGATAGAGCGTTTAATCAGATTGCCTTCTTCATAAATCAAAGACGGCGCCGTAGAGGCCAGCGTGTCTTCGCGGATATTATTCCAAAGCCGCAGCAGGTAATCGAGATCGCGCTTAATCTCCGCTTTTGTGCGACCAACACCCGCCGTGCGCAAAATCACACTCATACCGTCCGGGATATTCAGATCCGCTAAAACTTTCTTCAGACGTTTACGCTCCTGATAAGATCCAATCTTGCGGGAGACCCCGCCCCCGCGCGGAGAGTTCGGCATTAAGACGCAATAGCGTCCCGGCAAAGAGAGATAGGTTGTAACGGCAGCCCCTTTATTGCCGCGCTCTTCTTTCGAGGCTTGTACCAGCACGATCTGTCCGCGCTTGACCACTTCCTGGATTTTGTAATGACGGCGCAGATCAAACCGGAACGGCTTATCTTCATCATCATATTTTTCAGACCGGCGGCTGCGTGAAGAGGCATAACGGCGCCCGCGTCCCCGGCCACGTCCACCGCGCCCGCGCCGGCCTTTTCGTTTATCGGATGCTTCTTCTTCGCTTTCATCTTCAGAGTCACCCTCCTCCTCAGACGTCTCTGCAGATGCTTCGGCTTCTTCTTCTACAACATCTTCCTGACCGTCACTGTTATCTTCGTCGTCTTCATCATCGGCAGGTTTGTCTGCACCGCCAACCTCGACAACATCTTCCTCTTCTTCCACAAAGTCATCATCTCCAGAGTCTTCTTCAGACTGATCATCTTCTGCGGTGACATCTTTTTCGTCTTCTGAAGATTCTGCGTCATCATCATCTTCCTCTTCGAGATCGCGGTCGCGTTCTTCGAGTGCAGCGCGCTGCGCTTCAATCAGCGCTTCCCGGTCTGCGACAGGAATTCGGAAATAATCAGGATGGATTTCAGAAAAAGGCAAAAAGCCGTGACGGTTCCCGCCAAAATTCACAAAGGCGGCCTGCAAAGACGGTTCGACCCGTGTGACCTTGGCCAGAAAGATAGAGCCTTTGAGCTGTTTGCGGAGTTTACTTTCATAATCAAATTCAACCAGAAACTCTTTATCGGCGATCGCAACCCTGGTCTCTTCGGCGTGGGTTGCATCGATCAACATGCGTTTTGTCATTTTATCCCTCAAAATATATGGCGCGCGGCGCTGCCTGCCCCTGGGGTCGATCAAGCGACAGATCGAAAACCAAAAGGCGGCGCATCCATGCGCTTGGTTTTATCTTTATTTATGGGAAATCTGGTGACCAGAGGGCGAGCCAGGCGTTTTAACGACATGAAACCAGTCTCAGCGCTTTGCGTTGGTTTGTTCTTCCCGCAATGGCTGTGTCTTCCTGGCCTTTCTGTTTTATGTCTTCGCTCGTGTCTCGCGCGCTCACGGAAAAAAGCCGGATCAGGACTTCCCATTCTTCCGTTAGCCACCTGCGAAACTCTTGAAAATAAAAAATAAATTCGATCTGTGCGCGGCGTTAACGGGTCGCTTGGCATAGTTATTACACATCTTCCCCGCGCGGCACAATTAAAAAAAACGCCTGCCCCGAAATGACCTTATTCCCGGTTCATTCCAGCCATTGCGTCGCGCGGCTTTCAGGGTAATATGCTAACTGGGTTTCATCATTTCTGTTTTAAAAATCGTGCAGCGCTTTTTCTTTCATATTTTCATATTTTTAACCGTCCTGGTCTGCGCGCCTGCCGTGCAGGCCCAGAATTTAAGTGTGAATGACCTGCGCTTTGGCGTGCACGCAGATAAAACCCGGATGGTGATTGAGCTCAGCCGGGTCAGCAGTTTCCGGGCTTTTATGCTGTCCGACCCGGTGCGGCTGGTCGTCGATCTGGAAAGCTTTGACTGGCGGGTGAATACGATCACACAGCCCACGAGTGCAGGTATATCCTCCGTACGCAACGGTCTTTTGGAACCGGGTATTTCGCGCATTGTCGTGGACATGCAAAACCCGACGCTTATTCAAAACGCGTTTCTTTTGCCCGCGGCGCAAGGCCAGCCCAACCGGCTTGTCGTTGATTTTGGCCCGGCCAGCGCACAGGATTTCGCCCAAAGATTTAAAACCATTCACGGCTCACTGAAAACAAATGCGCCAACCACGCAGGCGCAAACCCGCAGTAATATTAATACAGCTTCAGGTTCTGGCGCGCCGCCAACGCCATCTTATAAGCCGCCGCGGGCCAAACCGGTGATCGTTCTTGATCCCGGCCATGGAGGGCAGGATCCAGGCGCGGTCGGGGCAAATAGAATGTTTGAAAAAAATATTACGCTCGCCACTGCCCGCGAACTTAAAAAACAACTTGAAGCGTCGGGACGCTATACCGTCAAGCTTACGCGCAATTCAGATAAATTTATTCGCCTGTCTCACCGCGTCAAAAAAGCGCGCGATATGGGCGGCGATTTATTTATTTCCATTCATGCCGATTCCATTGATAAACCAAATGTGCGCGGCGCTTCTGTCTATACACTCTCCAATACAGCGTCCGATGCGCAAACGGCGCGTCTTGCCGCACGTGAAAACAAAGCGGACTTAATCGGTGGCGTGGACCTCACACATGAGGATGAACAGGTTGCCGATATCCTGATTGATCTGGCGATGCGCGATACAATGAACCAGTCCAAATTTTTTGCAAATACACTTGTAGATCATCTCAAAAAAGGCGGCGTGAGAACCCTGCCCAATCCGCACCGCTATGCCGGCTTTGCAGTTCTCAAAGCCCCTGATATCCCGTCCGTTCTGGCCGAAATCGGGTTTATGTCCAACAAAACAGAGGTGGCCAATCTGTCTTCTCCCGCTTACCGCAAAAAGATCGTCAAAGCCTTACAGCGCGGGATCGACGCCTATTTCGCCCGGGTGCAAAAAAACAACAGCGGCTAGACATATCTTCTTGATTTTTTGAGTAAATCGCTCAAAAGGGCTTGAAAAACTTCAAAAAATCCTGAAAAACAGATGGAAGCATTTGAAACCTGAGCTCAACTACGTAGGTTTCAAGTAATGAATATAGGGGAATTTACGAACAATATTTCTCTATTGGTTAACCAAAAAGAAGAGGAAAATGACAATGAAAAAACTTCTGACTTCTGTTCTTGCTCTGGGAGGCGTTGTTGCTCTGTCTGCATGTGCATCAGACGGCATGTCCACTCAGGATGAAACACTGACACAAGCTCCTTACGCTGAAGAGCGTACAGTTGGACCAGAGCAGCGCGCTCCTGTTGTCCGCAGTGCAGAGCCTGTTTTCGTTGAAACACAAACGAAGTAAGCTTTTTTAAAGCATTTATAAAAAGACCCGCCTGATTTGGCGGGTCTTTTTTTATTTAAGATTTGTATGAAAGGTCTTTTTCAGGGCACAATAAAAGAAGTATGGAACGTGTCTTTACAGCTTTAAGAAAAGTTTTGGGGTTTGCCCTTGTCGGTGGCGCCGGAGCTCTTCTCTTTGCCCTATGCGCAAATATTTTTGTTTTAAGCGGGCTGATGCCCGCAGAGCCGATGGATACAGCCCTTGGGTACCAGATGACGGAAAAAGCCGTCTATCCCTGGATGATTGCGATGATTGCCGCTGCAACAGGTTTGTTCTTAATGGACAAAGGGTTTTTCCGCTGGCTTCTCATCCTTGCACCGATTTATGCGCCGAGCAGCTTTGCGTTTTTATTCGTGCTCTTACAATCATAAAAAAAACCGCCCCAAAGAGCGGTTTTTTTCTAATATGACTCTAATGTTGGTGTTGGTGCTACCGCATCAAGATTTCGTTTACCTGATGGGCCTTTGACTTTTACGTCATAGGGCTGTCCATATGCATTTAAGACGTCAGCACCCAAGGCACTCAAATGCGCAACATCCATGTTGTTCAATGGAATAGATATGCCAATAACCTTTGTGCTTTGTTGCATTGATCCGTTGATGTTAGGTGTAGTTCTTTCAGCTACAATAATTGATCCTCTGCCATGTGCCTGAGCTTTTTGCTTTAAAAAAGCGTAAACTTTACCTGTATCAGCTTCATCACGATCTGTATGAATACAAACATGACACACTGGCGAAACAGAATTTGCTTTACGAAATCCAATGCGGCTTGGTTTTCGTGTATGAGGAAAAATAGGCTCTCCTTCACTGACAGGTTCTACTGTATCACCGCATGGTATGTGCTTTCCTTGCTCAATCATGCCACGCACAACACCTGCTCTCTCTGCTCCATGGGGATCTTCGTGCATCCAAATCTCTGCTTTCGTATCAGGATTTTCGAGAGCTGCATTTCTTGAGTGCACTGCTCTCTTTGCAACGACAAGTGCTCCCAACCCTTTTCCAGAAGAAGCCTTCGCCGGAGCTTCGTCATCATGTGCAATTGATTCACTCACAGCACGTCGCTTACCTTCTCCGCGGCTACCTTTTTGTCCGCTTTTACGCATGCTTCTTATTGGAGGCCCGCCATTAACCATAACTTTTCCTCTCTTTTACTTAGACAATATAATTTCAAAATTTATGAAGTTATTTTCTATGTATTCCAACTTTTTAGGGAAATCAAGGAAAATATTACGGGAAATAAAATTCGGCTTTATGTCGGCTTAATTGTTGAAATTATAGGAACTTCGGCGTGGCGCAGCAGCCTCACCAGATGTCTGTTCAGACTCTTGTGATGTTTTCTTCGCTGTTTTTTCTTTCACTTTATCGAGCTCGGCCGTTTTTGTATCGGTCTCTTCCATCAGATCTTCAAGCTCATTTTGCGCCTGGGACCCAGGCGTGCGATTTTTATTAAGCACGGCGATCGGATAGCCTTTATGTTCGCGCACAGCTTTACGCACTTTCGCCCAGTCAATTTTATCGGCATGGTCTCCTGCCTTGGCAGTGATGCGTTTTAAATCTTCTTTTGTAATTTCATAGGCATTTAAAATGCCGTCTTCTTCAATCTTGATAGATTGTTCCTGCGTCGGATGTACTTCGACATACATGCGATCTTCAATCCATCCGACTTTCACGGGCTGATCAACCACTGTGACTTTTGTGCCCGTTGGTACACGCGGAAACAGGCTTTTAATCCCTTCAGGGTAAAGCCGGATACACCCTGAACTGACCCGTCGGCCGATCCCGTACGGTTTGTTCGTGCCGTGCACGGCAATCAGAGGGAAGCCAAGATACAGCGCATGAGAGCCCAGCGGATTATCAGGTCCCGGCGGGACGGAGACAGGCAGCTCCGGATCTTCTTTGCGCATACGCGCGGTCGGGGTCCAGGTAGGGCCTGCTTTTTTACGCACGATTTTGGTCGACCCGGTCGGCGTATTTAATCCTTCCCGGCCGATCCCGATGGAATAAGTCACGGGCGGCGCACCGCGCGGTGGGAAATGATACAACCGCATATCGGCCAGATTAATCACGACGCCTTTGCGCGGCGCTTCGGGCAACAAGTGACGTGTTGGCAAAATAATGCGCTTACCTGCACCTGGAATCCACGGATCAAGTCCCGGATTGGCCGCACGCATTTCCACAAAACCAAGATTATTATCGCGTGCGAGATGCACAAGCGTATCTTCGAACTTTGCCCGGATGGTTTCCGTCTCGCCGATATAATCAGCTTCATAGGTTTTGGCCTGCGCAAAAGCAGGCAGGCCAATCAAAGCAAGTGTCAAAATCAATACAGCGCGCATATGAGTCCTTTGGTTTAAAGGACTATATCGAAAATGTGTCAAAAATAAAGAAAAAGGACGCAGGACTATTTTTTGCGCTGAGCTGCATCTGAGACCCCCTTTTTCCCAGACCGCAACATTTCAATTTTCGCCCGGAGCTGAGTAACGAAACTTTCGATTTTCTCGCTGCGGGCGATTTCGGTGAGGGTATTTTTGGCTCCCGGCATAGTTGCCACAAATAGACTTCGATCCGGCCCTAAACGGCGTTTTTCAATGCTCACCAACGGGGTTTTGCCCGCTTCTTCGCGAAAAGAGATGAAATAGCGCCCGTTTAGCTCGGTAAAGGAAAAGTCTTTAAACAATCCGCTATAGACATTTTGGCTGTAAATCTGGAAAATAAGGCCGAATTCACGGCGCGTGTAGCCGATTTTGGGGCCGGAAAATCCTGTACTCATAAGATTAAGTATAGCATAAAGACGGTTAAAATTTAAGAACGAGAGAAAAAATGGCCGATATTTTTCAGGAAGTCGATGAAGCGCTTCAAAAGGACAAGCTTGAAAAGCTCTGGAAGGATTACGGGCTTGTCATTATCGGCGCGATTGTGATGCTGGTGCTCGGCACGGCGGCAAGCGTCGCCTGGCAAGCCTGGAGCGTGCAGCATAATCAAAAAGAAACGGCAAAACTTTTAAGGGCGCTTCAGGCCCCGCAGCCTCTTCCCGCGCTTGAGCAGGCCGCACAAAATATGCGCGGCGGGCAGGCAGCGCTTGCCGATCTTACCCGCGCCAGCATGATGCTGCAGGAGGGTGGCTATGCTCAGGCAGCGGAAGTTTATAAATCTCTTTTTGAAAACGGCAAAGCGCCCGATGCTCTGGAAGACCTCGCCCGTATTTTATATGTCCGCGCGACTTTATCCGATGAATCGACAGCACCTGACAGCGCCGCGCTTTTAAGTGTTTTACAGCCCGTGCAGGAAAACGAAAACAGCCCCTACCAACTGCAAAGTTATTTTGATAGCGCCATGATTAAAGGCACACTTGAACAAGATCATGACGCAGCCCTGGCTTTTTTAGATAAAATCGCAGACCATGAAACGGCGGACCCGGGCTTAAAAGATAAAGCGGCTCAACTTGCCATCTATTTTAAAAATACAAAATCTCAACCGTCAGAGAAAAACGAACCGACACAATAATGCGTAAATCTCTCAAAACATCTTTATCTATTGCTTTACTCTCCGGCGCACTTTTCTTAAGCGCCTGCGGCGGGATGGATGTTTTTGGGGGCGGGGAAGAAGATAAGCCGCCTTTGCCCGGGGAACGTATTTCCATTTTGGAACTTCAAAACCAGCTTCAGCCAGATGATGAAGCTGAAGCGGCCAAAGCCATCACCTTGCCGGAAATCTGGAAAAATGAATTCTGGCCGCAGGCGGGCGGCTATCCGAACCATTCCATGCAAAACTTAGCCTTTACGGCAGATCAGCCGCAGCGCGCCTGGAACGCAGATATCGGCGATGGAAGCCGGAGCTCTTTACCGCTGACCGCCCAGCCCGTGATTGCAGATGGACGTGTCTTTACACTGGATACAAACAGTACGCTCAGCGCCTTTAATGCTGAGAATGGTGACAGGCTCTGGCGCATCTCCGTCAAAAAGAAAGAAGAAGATGACCCGGTCATTACAGGCGGTGTGTCTTTTTCAGGCGGCGTGCTTTATGTGACTTCCGGTTATGATGAACTCCTCGCCGTTGATCCGGCAGACGGCAAAATTTACTGGCGGGCAAAATTAAATGCGCCGTCCCGCGCAGCCCCAACTATTCTGGATGGCCGCGTTTTTGTGTCTACATTGAATAACTCTCTTATGGCGTTTGCGGCCACGGACGGGTCTAATTTGTGGGAATATACGGCGATGAGCGGAAATGCAGGACTTTTAGGCGCGGCCGCGCCTGCAGCCACGCAAGACCTTGTTGTGCCTGCTTTTTCCTCCGGTGAAGTTGTTGCTTTGCGGGCCGGGAACGGCGCTGTGGCCTGGAGCGATTCTCTGGCAAATGTGCTGCGTCTTGGCGGTCTATCCGACCTCTCTGACATCACAGGCCTGCCGGTCATTGATAAGGGTCTTGTCATTGCGATTAGCTTTGGCGGAAAAATGGCGGCGATTGATGCGCTTTCCGGGCGGCGGGTCTGGACCCGCGATATCGGCAGCTCAAACACGCCCTGGGTTGCAGGTTCGCATATTTATGTGATTACAACCAACAATGAGATTGTGGCCCTTACACGGAACCGCGACACGATCCTCTGGGTCTCCCAGCTTGCGCAATACCGGGACCGGGAAAGCAGGCAAGGCCCGATCACCTGGTCCGGCCCCGTCATGGCGGGCGGACGGCTTATCGCCTTTTCCGATGACGGGCGGGCAGCTGAAATTGACCCCGTCCAAGGCTCGCTCCTCCGGGAATGGCGCACGGGCCGCTCTGTCCGGCTGGCACCTGCGATTGCGGACGGCACGCTGTTCCTGCTCTCTGAAGACGGCACCTTGAGCGCCTATAAGTAATCCACTATACATAGCCCCGTTATGATCTTACGCCTTGCAATTGTCGGACGGCCGAATGTCGGAAAATCCACGCTTTTCAACCGCCTGGCCGGAAAGCGCCTGGCGATTGTTGACGATACGCCGGGTGTCACCCGTGACTGGCGGGAAGCCGAAGGCTATCTTCTGGATCAGCCGCTTACGCTTATCGATACGGCCGGGCTGGAAGACAGCACGGACGGCTCCATTGAATCGCGCATGCGCGCCCAAACCGATGAAGCCATCGCCCGCGCCGATGTGATTTTGTTTCTGATTGATGGACGCGCAGGGCTAACGCCGCTTGATGAACATTTCGCAGGCGTTTTGCGCAAAAGTAAAAAACCGGTTTTGCTCGGCGTCAATAAATCTGAAAATGAAAAAGCCGTCCAATCGACCATTGCCGAAGCCTATGCGCTCGGGTTTGGCGACCCGGTGATGCTCTCCGCCGCGCATGGCGACGGCCTGCATGATCTGTACCAGGCACTTGAGCCTTATTTTCCTGAAGAAGCAAACGACAATGAAGAAGATACATCTTCAGCATCCATACTGTCTGATGCGCAAATTGATGCACTCGAAGGCGATCTCGATTTTGAACTCACCGCCGAAGAGGATGATCCGGAAAAACCGATCAAAGTAGCCATTGTCGGACGGCCAAATGCAGGTAAATCAACCCTTTTAAACGCTCTCATTGAAGATAACCGTGTCATGGTCGGGCCGGAAGCGGGCTTAACCCGCGATGCCATTGCCGTCGACTGGAGTTATGAAGGCCGCAATTTCAAGCTCGTCGATACGGCGGGCCTGCGCAAAAAAGCACGCATGCAGGGCGCCATTGAAAAAATGTCGGTGGAAGATACAATGCGTGCGATTCGCTTGGCGCAGATTGTGATTTTCATGGTCGATGCCAATGTGATGATGGAAAAGCAGGACCTTCAAATCGCCGATCACATTTTAAATGAAGGCCGGGTGATGGTCATCGCAGTCAATAAATGGGATGAGATTAAAAACAAAAAAGAAGCGCTTGAAGAACTGCAATATAAGCTCGATACCGGCATGGCGCAGGTGCGCGGTGTGCCTGTTGTTCCGATTTCGGCGCTGCATGGACGGCATCTCGGCAAGCTGATGGATACCGCTTTAAGAACTTATGAAACCTGGAATGCGCGGGTGGCCACGGGCAAGCTCAATCGCTGGCTGACCGGGATGGAACAGAAAAACCCCGCGCCCCTTGTCTCCGGCAAGCCCAACAGGCTGAAATATATCGCCCAGATCAATACGCGCCCGCCAACCTTTGTACTCTGGATTTCGCAGCCAAAGGAACTGCCCGCGAACTATAAGCGTTATATTACCAACGGCCTGCGCGAAAGCTTCGGCCTGATGGGCATCCCGATTCGCCTGCTTGTCAGGACCAGTAAAAATCCGTATGAAAAGACTAAATAAATTTTTGGAGAATATAACATGACCGAATATCTCGCTGAACATCAAGAACTCGTCCAGATGGGCATTGAATGGGGCACGCGGCTTTTAGGCGCGATCCTGATTCTCATCGCCGGCTGGGTGATCGGGAATTTTTTCAAAAAACGGTTTATGGGCCTGACCAAGCTGGATGAAACGCTGCGCTCTTTTCTTGGCGGATTTATCAAATATTCTGTCCTGATTGTTTCGATTGTGACAGTCATCGGCCTGTTTGGCATTCCGATGGCCAGCCTTCTGGCCGTTATGGGCGCGGCCGGTCTGGCGATTGGTCTGGCGTTGCAGGGCACACTTGCCAATGTTGCATCCGGTGTGATGCTCCTTATTTTACGCCCCTTCAAAGTCGGCGATTTTATTGCCTTCGGAGCGCAGATGGGCACGGTGAAAACGCTCGGCCTGTTTGGCACGGAACTAGCGACGATTGATAACCTTTATATCTTTGCACCTAACAGCGCGATCTGGGGAACGGAAATTATCAACTATTCGCGCAACACGCAGCGCCGCCAGGATATCCCGGTCGGTATTTCCTATAGTGACGACATCAATAAAGCGATGAAAGTGCTTCAGGATGTTCTTGATAAAGAAGAGCGGCTCATTCGCACCGGCGATAAAGAGCCCATCATCAAAGTTATCGCGATGGCCGATTTCTCGATCAACATGATTGTGCGCGTCTGGACTAAGACGTCTGATTATTTCGATGTACAGTGGGATCTCAATAAAGCGATTAAAGAAGCTTTCGACAAAAACGGAATCACCATTCCATTCCCAACCCGCACTGTGGAAGTTATCGGCGGAAACGAAGACGCCGCCAAGGCAGCTTAAGCAGCTTTCTCGCGCGGCTGCCAATCTTCAAAATCCACAATTTCTCCGTGCCGTGTGCAGGCAGGCCCTGCCAGTTCAACAAAAAGCGGGGCCACTTCTTCCGGCGGCGTTAGAGTATCCGGGTCTTCGCCCGGGAACGCTTTGGCCCGCATTGAGGTACGTACCCCACCGGGACGAATGCCGTTTACGCGCAGGTTCGTCTTTTCAGTCTCGGCTGCGTAACTTCGCACCATTGAATCCAGCGCCGCCTTGCTCATCGCATAGGGTCCCCAATAGGCCCGCTTGCCCTGCACCGTTGTCGATCCAGTCGAGACAAAGATCGCCCGCCCGGCTTCAGACGCCCGCAAAAGAGGATCAAGCGTGCGGATGAGGCGGAAATTGGCTTCAATATTCACGGTCATGAGTTTATGAAACTCATCGGGTTTGGTATGCGCCAGCGGCCCGAGCGTGCCAAGCATGCCTGCATTGCCGATGAGAATATCCAGCCTACCGAATTTCTCGAGTAGCGCCGGCCCCAGCTTATCCACATTTTCAAGATCGGTGAGATCAAGCGGAATAAGCGTCGCGCTGCCACCAAGCTTCTTGATTTCATCATCCAGAGATTCAAGTGCGCCGACCGTACGTGCTGTCGCCACCACATGCGCGCCTTCCTCAGCGAACGCCAGCGCGACCGCCCGGCCAATCCCCCGGCTGGCCCCTGTAATCAGAGCTGTTTTACCTTCTAACATCATCTTAAATCCTGTGCGTTACCGCCCTATATATACAAAGACAAACCAGCATTGTCTTGCATTTTATGGCAGAATACTGGTATTTATAGCTTCCTTTTGAGGGCAAGAAGTTTATGTGCGGTATTATAGCCATTTTCGGGTCCGGGCCGGTTAATCAGGAGCTCTATGACGCTCTGACGGTATTGCAGCATCGCGGCCAGGACGCGGCCGGGATTGCGACGCAGGATGACGGCAAATTTTACTTACGCAAAAGCAACGGTCTTGTCCGCGATGTGTTTCACACCCGCCATATGCGCAGCCTGAAAGGCCATATCGGAATCGGCCATGTGCGTTACCCAACAGCCGGCAGTTCAAGCTGCACGGAATCACAGCCGCTTTACGTGAATTCACCTTACGGCATTGCGCTTGCCCATAACGGCAACCTGACCAATCATGCCGCTCTGGCCGAAGAGATTTACCAGTCTGACCTGCGTCACCTGAATACAAGTTCGGATTCAGAAGTCCTCCTGAATGTATTCGCCCATGAATTACAGCAGCAACACAAACTTGAACCAGGCGCGGAGGATATTTTCAATGCCGTGGAAGAGGTCTATACGCGCTGCGAAGGAGCCTATGCAGTCGTTGCCATGATTTCAGATCACGGTATTCTCGGTTTTCGTGACCCGCACGGCATTCGCCCGCTGATCTTTGGCCGGCGCACGGATGAAAATGGAAAAGAAGAATATATGTTTGCCTCTGAAAGCGTGGCCCTGGATGCGCTTGGATTTGAAACCGTGCGCGATGTCGCTCCCGGCGAAGCGATCTTTATTGATGAGAACGGGGAGTTTCACAGTAAAATCTGCGCAGCCAAAAACATGCACACGCCGTGCATTTTTGAATATGTGTATTTTGCCCGCCCCGACAGCGTGATTGACGGTAGTTCGGTCTATAAAACCCGCGTGCGGATGGGCGAATATCTGGCGCAAAAAATTCTAAATGAATTTCCAGATCACGATATTGATGTGGTCATTCCCATTCCTGAATCCTCCCGCCCAAGCGCGATGGAACTGGCCCATCACCTGAACGTAAAGTTCCGTGAAGGGTTTGTGAAAAACCGCTATATCGGCCGGACCTTTATTATGCCGGGCCAGGATGAGCGGAAGAAATCGGTGAAGCAAAAGCTCAACCCGATCCCGCTCGAATTTCAGGATAAGATTGTGTTGCTGGTAGATGATTCCATCGTGCGTGGAACAACCTCACGGCAGATCATTGAAATGGCCCGGGACGCAGGTGCAAAGAAAGTGTATTTCGCCTCCGCCGCGCCCGAAATCCGTTTCCCGAACGTGTATGGAATCGACATGCCGGTCAAATCCGAACTGATTGCACATGATAAAGATGTCAAAGCTATTCAAAAAGATATCGGCGCGGACTGGTTAATCTATCAAAACCTGGAAGACCTTATCAAAGCCGTCACACCGACGGATGAGGAAACAGGCAGCCGCGATTTTGAATGTTCCGTCTTTGATGGAAATTACGTCGCCGGCAAAGTGGATGAAGCCTATCTGCTGATGATCGAAAAGGCCCGCAACGATAATGCAAAAGCCAAAGCAAATCTTGAGCTGGTTGAAGATCACGACCAGATGGTCGATACGCTTTAATTTTTCTCTTCTATTAAATCTTCCAGGCTTTCGCGCTGCTTTTCCTGGTAGCCCTGCGTTTCAGGCTTTTTGGCAGGCTCTTCTTTCTTATCACCCGGCTCTTGTTTCAAAAGATCCTGCTCTTTCAGCTTGTCGCGGATTTTATCCTGCGCGGTTTCTTCCACCTCTTCAGAGTCAGGTAAGAAACTTGCGATGAAAGCAGATGTTTTCTCAATGATAAAAAAGCTCTGGCTAGACCCGAAATATTCATCTTTCGTGCTTTGCTCCATCAACAGGTGAAACGGTAAATAGAGAAGCGCGAGCAAAACCAGCGCACGGGCAACACCGAATATAACCCCCAAAGTCCGGTCGATCGGCCCAAGCCCGATCGCTTTGGCGGCGCCTGCGGTGAAATGGCTAATGACGGAGATGACAATGACCACCAGGATAAAAATCGCGCCATAGGCCGAAATATCGGCAATCAGCGACATCGGGATCATATCAAACAGCTTGGCCGGTTCTTCCTCGCCTTCACCGGCCCCGAGCCAGCCGCGCAATGTCGGCGCCAGCACAGGCCCAAAGAAAATAGCAGCGAAAATCCCGCCGGCCACGCCGGCGATCGTGAGAACTTCACGGATAAAGCCCCTAAAAAAAGAGATAAGCGCAGACAGAAGGGCCACAACCCCGACAAAGATATCCAAAATCATACTTCAAGTGATAGGCAAAGACGCACACCAGATCAAGCTTTAAGGCATGGCTGTACAAGACTTTTCATTCCGCCCAAAGCCCCGTATGATAAGCTTCATGTCAAAATCCGCTTCCTATAAAGATATTCTGCTCGCCCATATCCAGGAAAGCTGCCTTTATACAGATGAAGACACGCTTAAGCTGTCCTCCACGGGCGCCGTGCTTGAATGGATTATGGACCTGCGCCCGCTTTTCCTGGACCCGGAAAACCTGGATCTTGTCACCGATGCCTTTTGGGATATGCATGAAGATAAAATGCCCTTTCAGATTGCGGGCATGGAAGTGGCGGCCATTCCGCTTGTTGTCGCCCTGATTATGAAAGGCAAGGCGCGCGGGATTGAGTCAAACGGCATTATCATTCGTAAAGAGCGGAAAACGACAGGGCTTGGCAAAACCTATGAAGGGCATTTTAACGATCACCCGGTCGTGCTGGTCGATGATCTTATCAATAGCGGTTACAGCATGGATAAGGCGCGCGCCGTGATTGACGCGGAAGGCAAAAAGATCAAAAGTGTCTTTGTTGTGATTGATTATGAAGCCTATCGCGGCATTGAATGGCGCACGCAAAACAACATAGACGTTAATAGCCTTTTCAAGCTTGAAGAGTTCGGGCTGGCTGTAAATGCAAATAAAGCAACGCCTTTAAAATATAAATACGAAATTCTCTGGCGGCACTACGAAAAAGGCGCCTTTCCATTTAACACAGTGCCAAAATCCACGCCGCTTTTGGTCAAAGACCGAATTTATATGGGCACGGAAAGCGGGCACATGATTTGTGTGGATGCCGGGAGTGGAGAGAAGCTCTGGGATTTCGATGCACAAGTTAGTAATCACAATAAAGGAATCTGGTCATCGCCCGCGCATCATGACGGAAAGATTTATTTCGGTGCGTATAACGGCAATATGTTTTGCCTGAATGCACAGGATGGGTCTTTAATCTGGAAGAACCCGTCTTGCGAATTTATCGGCTCTTCCCCGTTGATTGTGCCGGAGCTTGGGCTTCTCTTTATCGGGCTTGAATATCAACGCCCGCGTATGATGGGCAGCAACGCCGCTATGCGCCTGGAAGACGGAGCGCGCATCTGGGAGACAGGCCAGAAAAAATACCAGCACGGCTCCGCGGCCTATTATGCGCCACAAGAGCTCGTGATTTTTGGTAATGCAGATCACAACATCACAGCCTATGAAGCAAAAACAGGCAAGCCGGTCTGGGTGCATGAGACGGAGCGATCCCTTAAATACCCATGTGCGGTAGATGAGGATTTAAAACTTGTCGTTGGTACGTCTTTTGACGGGAATATTTACGGCGTCCACGCTGAAACGGGGATGCGTATCGGCGCTGTGCAGACAGAGGATATTTGTTATACAACGCCGCTTATTACCCATGGAAAAATATTTGCAGGCTCCGGCGACCGGCGCCTCTATATTATTGATGCAAACACATTTGAAGTGATTGAGACGCTGAATTGTCACGCGCGCGTCTATTCTTCCCCGCGTCTTATCGGCGGCAATGTCGTGTTCGGCACAAATGGCGGGCGGATTATAGAGCTTGACCCAGACAGCCTTGATACGGTTGGCTTTGCCCAGCTCCCCGATACAATCCCGAATGCCGTCAGCGCAAGCGAAGATGGACAAACTCTTTACGCAGCCACGCATATGAATGAGCTTTATGCGGTTAAACGCATTGCTTTATAGCCAGGCCCTTCTATATCGCTTATATGATTTTGTCTCCCAAATTCCGCCTCTGGTTTGAGCTTTTGATTTTCTTTGGATGCGTGCCGCTTCTGATTTTGATTTTAAAAGACCGCGCGGTCATGCTCGGCGCCTTATGGCTTGGCGGGATTGGTGTTTGGGCCTGGCTCAAATGGAAAAGCGGATTGAGCTTTCAGGATAGTTTTCTAAAAGAATGGAACTGGGACAGCGCAAAGTCCGGTATAAAATCTGTTTTATTGCGCTTTACAGTCATTGGACCCGGCATAGCTGCCTTTACATGGATTATGCATCCGGATTTATTATTCAGCTTTCCTTTGGAGCGCCCGCAAATCTGGTTCACCGCGATGATCCTCTATCCTTTGCTCTCCGTCGTACCGCAGGAAATGATTTATAAAAGCCTGTTTTTCGGGCGCTATGAATCGCTTTTTCCAAACGGCAATATCATGATTTTTATCTCGGCTTTCGCGTTCGGCTATATGCATATCATCCTGATGAGCCCGATTGCCATTGCCATGACTTTTGTTGCCGGGCTTCTTATTTCCCACAGCTACGCCAAAACCCGTTCGCTTGCCTTGGCCAGCTTTGAACATGCGCTTTATGGGTGCTGGGCCTATACGCTTGGCCTCGGGATTTATTTTTATACCGGGATGGCTTGGGGAACGCATTAAGCCAGCCCTTTAAAACAGGCCTCATCTTTTCTATGATAGCGGTATGTATCACCGGGAAAACATGCAATCCGTTCATGACGGGCCTGCGCCGCATTATGCGATGTTCGCAGCCATTTGGGCTGTCGGGACGGTGACGATTTTAATCATCGCCAAAGCCTTTGCCTATTGGCAGTCCGGCTCTGCAGCAATTTTGGCCACGCTCACCGATTCCATCACGGATGCAGGTATTTCCGTGATGATGCTCTTGGCCGTACGGCTGTCTTTAAAACCCGCTGACCTGGATCACCGTCACGGTCACGGCAAAATCGAAGGACTTGCCGCGCTTTTTCAGGCAGCGATGATGGCAGGCGCGGCTACTTTTTTGATTTTTGAAAGCATACATCGTTTTGTACACCCGGTTACACCCGATCATCATATGCTCGGGATTTCGATTGCGGGTCTCTCCATTCTGCTTTCGCTTATTTTAATCGGCGTGCAAAATTATAGCCTCAAACGCGCGCCGTCTTTGGCAATAGAATCCGATAAAGCCCATTTCACGACAGATGTCTGGCTGAATGGCGGCGTGATGGGTGCGCTTCTCATTCATTTTTATGGCGGCCCTGTCTGGATTGACCCTGTAGCTGCGCTTGGTATTGCCGCTTATTTCGTCTGGACAGCCTATACAATAGGCCGCAAGGCAGCTGACATGCTCATGGATAAAGAACTGCCCGATGCCGTGCGCACGCGTATTCTTAAAATTGCTGAAACGCATGATGATATTTTAGGCATTCACGATCTGCGCACGCGCCGTTCCGGTATGTCGCTTCATATCAGCTTTGATGTTGAAATCGACCCGGAGCTGACATTGCGTGAAGCGCATGATATCACCCGCCGGCTGGAGCTGCGTATTTTGGAAGATTACCCGCATGCGGAAATTATCATTCATAAAGACCCCTATGGGGATACCTATGATCCGCGCCACCGTGTCCAGGGAGTACACCATTAATGCGCTGGATTTTGTGCGATATTGGCGGCACGCATATCCGCTTTGCCACCCCTTCACCGCATGGCCCGCAGCATTTTTCCAAATATAAACTGGTTGAACATGCGGACCTTCAAGATGCGGTTCTATTTTATTGTAAAGAACAGGAGATAGAGCCCCCTGAAGCGCTTGCGCTTTCCAGTACGTCCTGGCTGGAAGATGGAGAAATCCGCTATCGCCGTTTTGCCGATAATGCGCCAATGCAAATCCGGATTTCAGATTTAAAAAAAGACCTGAATATAAAAGATATTCTTTTTCTAAATGATCTTGAGGCAGGCTGCCATGGTCTTGGCAGTTTAAATGAAGATAGATTTCTTCCGATTAAACCCTCTAAGGGATCTCCGACAAATGCGCATAAATGTCTTCTCAATATCGGGACGGGCGCAGGACATGCCTATCTTTTTGAAAATGGTAAAGTTCTGAAAACCTATGGCGGACATGTTCCGCTTGCTGCAACAAATGAAGATCAATTCGAAATCCTGAGCTGGATAAAAACCAACCGGCCGCAGGGACGTGATCCGATTATCGAAGATGTTCTTTCCACGCATGGTCTTCAATGGATGTATGCCTGCAGCGCCGGTGAAAAAGAAGACCGTGATTTTCAAGACCTTCTTGATGTGCTGAAAGAAAAAACACCGCAGGCAGAAAAAACACTGACGCTGTTCGCGCAGTTTTTAGGGCAGCATGTTCAAAATCTTGCCCATCTTCCTTTTATCTATGGAGGATTGTACCTCACCGGCGGTGTTATGGATGCACTTATAGAACGTAACCTTTTGGATCTTCAGGTTTTTGAACGGTTTTTTACAGGAAAAGCTGTATCTGTGGTCGAAAACTCTGTACACTCTATGGGTGTATTTTACTGCTCTGAACCCAATCTGCCTCTTCTCGGGCTCAACCTGAAAATTCAAGACCTGTAATGACCAGCGCATATTTAACGATTGATGATTCTCCATCTACCCGGATGGATGATCTTTGTGATTATCTTTTAAAAGCAAAAATTCCGGCCCTGTTTTTCTGTCGTGGCGATCTTTTGGAAGAACGTCCGATGATGGCCGTGCGCGCCATTCAAAACGGATTTGTCTTAGGCAATCATGGCTTTTCGCACACACGAGCCTCGGATATGAAAACGGTTGATATCCTCGATGAAATTGAAAAAACCGAAGCTTTAATCGACAAGCTCTACGGCATGGCAGGCGAAGAGCGTAAAATCCGCACCTTTCGCTTTCCCCACATGGACCGGGGCTGCGGCAGCTGGATTGTTGATTATAATGAATTCACACCGCAGGACCGTCAGGATGTCATGAAAGCCATGACGGAAGGCCTCAATGTGATTAGCATGGATGCGCCTGATCTGGGAGCTGTAAGCAAGAAAGAGCAAATTCAGGGCTATTTAAAAATGAGTGGCTTTGGTGTTCCTTTCGAAAACGTCAATCATAAATGGTATCAATATACTGAAATTCAAAATGCGGCAGATTGTATGTTCACCTATTCTACCTGTGACTGGATGCTGGCCAACCGCCATAAAGGTAAATGGCCGTATCAAACGATTGAGGACCTCAAAAGCAAGATCGGAAATGATCCGGGTCTAAGTCAAAAGAACAGTACGAATATTGTCCTTGCACATGATCAGGCTGAAATTCATGACATCACGGTTGACCTGATCCGGACGATGAAGCGTATTGGCATCCAGTTTCTGGAGATCCCGCAATGAGCGCGCCCCTCCTCGTCTCCGTCATAGCGGATTACGGGGATTTGCATGATCTTGCTTTTGCGGAAGTTACCCAAAAACTTTATGCAGAGCTGGGCGATGTTTCCGCTCATATCAAAGCTCACGCCGTCCCTGCTTTTGATACGGTTGCAACAGGCTTTGCGCTGGCCCAGACGGCGTTGAATTCAAAGCTTAGAGACCATCATAAATTCTATGTGAATACCGCGCCGCGCAAAGATGATCTGACCCCTCGCGTGAAAAATTCGGGCGAAGGTCTGGCCTATGCGAAACTTTATAACGGTATTGAACTTGTCGCTGTCAATAGCGGCTATTCTCTTTCTTTTATAAAAGAGGCCGCCGAAGAAATCCGGATTGTGAATTGCTCGAAAGACGGATCTCAGTTTCGCTCCCGCGATATTTTTCCGCCGGCTTTTGCTAAAATTGTTAAAGGCGATTTCTCTGAACTCGGCGAAGATATAAGAGATGCTATCCCGGATATGCCTCAAAATGTCGTTTGTTATACGGACGGCTACGGCAATCTCAAAACTTCAGTTGATCCTTCCGAATTAGAAAATTTAAAAGGTCAGGATGTGACGGTTGATATCGCCGGCAAGACTCAAATTGCCCGCGCAGCTGAAGGTATTTTCGGTGTCGCAGACGGGCAGTTTTGTTTTTCCGAAGGCTCATCTGGCTGGACCTTGCCGGACGGTACAAAAGTACGCTTTTCGGAAATTGTGAAACGCGGCGGAAGCGCAGCCCGCGCCTTTGATTTCCCTGCCGGCGGCACGCCTGTTACCTGGCGCTAAAGACCCTGAAATAGGCGGATTTCCGCCAATATGCTTGACCTTTACCCGAAAGCCGATTACCACTATGCTGCAGTTTTCAAGCGCGGGTGTAGTTCAATGGTAGAACGTCAGCCTTCCAAGCTGAATATGCCGGTTCGATCCCGGTCACCCGCTCCAGCCTTGAGCACCGCGTTAGGGGTATAGCTCAGTTGGTAGAGCGACGGTCTCCAAAACCGTAGGTCGGGGGTTCAAGTCCCTCTGCCCCTGCCATTAAGTCTACGATTTCCCGGAT
>JANQRF010000007.1 GCA_028289285.1 Alphaproteobacteria bacterium | reverse complement strand
TAGGGGTATAGCTCAGTTGGTAGAGCGACGGTCTCCAAAACCGTAGGTCGGGGGTTCAAGTCCCTCTGCCCCTGCCATTAAGTCTACGATTTCCCGGATTTAGAGAAAATATGCACACAAGCCCCGCTGTTAGTGGGGTTTTGCGTATCTGGGTATTTCGAAGGACGGCAGAGCATGGTGTTTTTGCCTTAATTCTCCGCATTCTCTCTAACACCCGTTTTTCTGTCCCTCGGGCCGCGGTAATTCCCGGTATACTGGGAATTTGCAGAGTGATTTTTGTTTTTTCATGGAGGCAAGTTTTAAGAACATAGAGAATAGTTAGCGGCAGACTGCAAGCACTCTAAAGAGGCTGTTACTATGACTTATTCCATAAAATTATGTGATAACCTCTATTGTGTAAAACAAATCTATACATCCTGAAATGCTTTAGCGGAAAAAGATTTCTCGATTAATTTGATCAAATAGCATTTGAGCTTCAGGCCTATCCTCTTCAATCTTGATCATATCGAGCTTCATTAGCAAATTTTTTTATTCCATATATGGTTACCAAAAGGTAACTACTTTACTAAAAGGGTAATGAAGGTTATCTGTATGATTATACATGCAGAAAGGCTTTCTAATGAGTACGCAAAATCCTTTAGTTATTGCAATCACTTCTGATTTTATATGCCCTTGGTGTTTTATAGCCGAACGCCGTTTAAAGCAGGCGGCGCACGAGGCTGGTGTAGATATTCGTATGACGTACAGGCCGTTTGAATTAAACCCGGATATGCCGCCGGAGGGTCTAAACCGCAAACAATACCGGAGCGCTAAGTTTGGCAGTTGGGACTATTCGCAACGGCTTGATGCCGGAACGGTCAAAGCCGCAGCAGAAGATGATCTGACCTTCAATTACGACAAGATGGACATGACCCCCAATACCCGCAAGGCGCATTTGTTGGTGGCCTATACGATTGAAAATGTGCCGGAAAAAGAAGAGGCGCTTGTCGATAGTATTTTTGAGGTTTATTTCACAGACGGCAAAAATATAGGTGATCCGGATATTCTTTTGGAAATTGCAGGTACATTTGGCCTCGATACTGCCGCTTTACAAAAATATTGGGAAAGCGATGAGGCCGTTTACGCACATTCGCAAAATATTATCCAAGCCGTTGAAAAAGGTGTAAGGGGCGTTCCGAGTATGAGTATTGGCCCGCATGATTATAGTGGAGCCGTTCCTAAACATGATCTTGTGACTGCGCTCAAACAAACAACTGCGGCAAAGGGCGCAGGAGGTGAAAATGCCTGCGCCCCCTAAAAAAGCGATTGTTATTGGCGGTTCTCTCGGCGGCTTGTTTACCGGCAATATGCTGCGCGAAGCCGGGTGGGATGTGGATATATTTGAACGTTCACAGCATGATCTGGATAGTCGCGGCGGCGGTGTGGTGTTGCAGCCTGATGTCGTGGAAGTGTTTAAGCATTTGGATACGGTTTTCCCACAAAATGAACTCGGTGTCCCCTCGCGCTCCCGCCGCACGTTTAGGCCGGATGGAAGCGTCCAAAGCGAGCAGCTGGCCCCGCAAGTCCAGACCTCATGGTCATTGATTTACACCTCTATGAAAAAAGCTTTCGGCGATGAGCATTACCATCAGGGGCGAAAGCTTATTGATATACGCCAAGATGAGGCGGCTAAAAAAGTGACGGCGATTTTCGAGGATGGAAGCGAAGAAACAGGCGATTTGCTTATCGGCGCGGATGGTAACAGTTCTACCGTCCGGCAGATTTTCTGGCCGGAGGACAAGCCTCGCTACGCAGGTTATTTAGCCTGGCGCGGGCTTGTTCCTGAAAGCGAGATTCCGCCGGAGGCCGCGCAAGGTCTGGTCGGCGATTTTGGTTTTGCAAACAACAAAGGCTCTCATATGCTTGGCTATCTCGTGCCGGGCGAAGGGAATGATTTGCGGGATGGTCACCGCCTTTATAATTGGGTGTGGTATCGGGTTGCAGATTATGAAGAGTTAGCGCGTATTATGACCGATAGGGATGGTAAGCCGCGTGGGTTTTCAATGCCGGAGGGTAAATTATTGGATGAATGGAAAGCGCATGTTTACGATGAGGCCGATGAATA
The DNA here is from genome assembly GCA_028289285.1 of Alphaproteobacteria bacterium. Lineage (GTDB taxonomy): Bacteria > Pseudomonadota > Alphaproteobacteria > Micavibrionales > Micavibrionaceae. Next base: position 276,504 of record JANQRF010000007.1, on the reverse strand, counting down.
TTTGCCGCCGAATTTCCGGGCGATGGTAAGAGCGACTAAAGAGCCTTTTGCGCAAGCTATTCGGGACTTGACTGTGGGCACGATGGTTAAAGGCCGGGTTGCCCTAATAGGCGATGCCGCCTTTATTCCCCGCCCTCATACGGCAGCCTCAACCTCTAAAGCCGCGGCAAATGCGTTATCGCTAGCCAACACCCTTGTGCGTTACCCCGAGGATACGGATGCGGCGTTAAAGGCGTGGGAGCCTCAACAAATTGCTATTGGAAATGCGCTTTACCAGCAAGGTACACGCACAGGCAATTATCTAATGTTTCACCAGCAACCCCTTACACCATTATAAAAAAGGGCAAAATTATGAACGAGCAAAACAGCACCTTAAAATTATTTGGCAGACAGGGGAATACGGAAGGATTTGAGTTACGCGAATTCCTGCAACGCCACATTGTCAATTTTGAATGGATTGAAATTGATGACCATGATACCTGCCTCGCACATTTAGGTATTCCCGATCTTGATAATGTTCGCTTTCCAGTGATGCAATTCAAGGACGGCCAGCAACTGTTTAATCCAAGTGTCCGCGATGTGGCAGACCGTTTAGGATATATCGCCCGCCCGCGTCTTAAAGAATATGATGTTTCCATTTACGGCGCTGGCCCGGCAGGATTAAGCGCGGCGGTGTATGCTGCTTCTGAGGGGCTAAGTACGGTTGTCATTGAAAGAGCTGCGGTCGGCGGTCAGGCCGGAACAAGCTCTCTCATTGAAAACTATATGGGGTTTCCAGAAGGCCTTAGTGGTGCGGAATTGGCCGACAGTGCCCGTGAGCAAGCCTTGAAATTCGGGGCTGAAATTATTTTGATGAGTGAGGGGGTAAAAGGCGAATTTATTGATGGCCGAATTCATGCCCAGCTTGCTGATGGGAATAAAATGGTGGCGCGCTCTAATATCTGTGCAACGGGCGTGGAATACCGCAGACTGGATTTGCCGCGTGAAGATGAATTTTTAGGCAAAGGCGTTTTTTACGGGGCAGGCGCATCCGAAGCTCCATTGTGTAAAGGCAAGGTGGTTTATGTCGTGGGCGGGGCGAATTCTGCCGGACAAGCTGCGATGCATTTTTCCGATTATGCTGAAAAAGTTATCATGCTGGTGCGAGGTGGGAGTTTTGCAGGCACCATGTCAAAATATTTGTATGAGCGTGTCAGCAATCATCCGCGTATCGAGGTGCGCTTTAATACCGAAGTGACGGCTTTAGACGGGGATGAGTGTTTGCGGAAAATCACGATTAAAGACCTTAAGACGGATAAAGAGGAAACGGTCGATACGCGGCGGCTTTTTGTTGCGATTGGGGGCAAGCCGAATACCGAATGGGCGAAAGACACCGATATTAAACGTGATGCCGCCGGATATCTTATGACAGGCCCGGATTTGATAGACAACGGCAAACTGCCGGAATGCTGGAAATTCAAACGCCAGCCTTACTACCTTGAAACCAGTGTGCCGGGATCATTCGCGGCGGGTGATGTTCGTCATAATTCCGTTAAACGTGCGGCGACTGCTGCGGGCGAAGGAGCGATGGCGATTACCTTTGTGCATCGCTATTTGCGGGAGGATTTATGAGGCAAGGGGCGCTTAACAATGTTCATGATGGGTCAAACCTTTTCTTTAGTTACTATTCGTGCCATATTATATCAATGGTGACTAAAGAAACCGATCATCCAATCTATGACCCTCGGTATCCGGCCCGGCAATTGCTGGCTCTGGTTGGGGATAAATGGACGCCGATTGTGCTGTACTGTTTATCCAAGGGAACAAGGCGTTTCAGTGAAATGGAACGGCAGATTCCTGACATCTCTAAAAAGATGTTGATTCAGACCCTGCGCCGACTGGAAAATGACGGACTTGTTGATCGTAAGGTTTATCCGGTCGTTCCCCCTAAAACGGAATACAAACTCACCGCTTTAGGCAAGCGCATTCACGAACCCATCGCACAATTATGCGAATGGGCGGTGGCGCATGAGAATGATTTGAAGACTGTTGCGAAAAACCGTCAAAAAAATACCGCAGGAAGAAAGAAGAATGGTTGATCTTGGAAGTCTTGGCACAGTTGTTTCTCTTTTAGGTATTGGACTTGTCGCCGCAACAGGCGCAAAACGCATTGGCCTTAGTCCGATTGTTGGTTATTTGGTTGCAGGGGCATTGATCGGCGGTCATGGTCTGGGCTTGATTCATGAAAGCAAGACCACGCATTTACTGGCCGAAATCGGTGTAGTGTTCTTGCTGTTCGATATAGGGCTTCATCTATCCTTGCGCGATCTCTGGACTTCCCGGCGGGATTTATTCGTTTTCGGCCCGGCACAAGTGACTTTATGCACTTTGCTTTTTGGTGTTCTTTTGCTTGTAAACGGCATGCCCGTAGCGGCCTCTATTCTTGCGGCAGGAGCTTTGGCTCTCTCCTCTACCGCTCTTATTGTACAAGGCCTCATGGAACGCAGAATGCAAAGCGCACCGCTGGGCCGTAAAGCGATCGCGATTTTGATATTTGAAGATTTACTCGCGGTTCTTTTGCTGGTTTTAACGCAGATGGTTGGAGCAGAAAACGGGCCGCTTTGGGAGACTTTGGGGCTAGCGCTTATAAAGGCCATACTGGCAGTCGCCGCAGTAATGCTGGCCGGACGCTATTTGCTTAAACCGTTTTTCAAATTTATCGTCTCCAGCAAAATGGAAGAAGCCTTTACGATTGCTGCGCTTGCAGTGGTTTTGGGAACAGCTATGCTCACAGGGTACGCTGGACTATCCCTGCCTTTAGGAGCGTTTTTGGCCGGATTGATCTTGTCGGAAAGTGAATATTGCTATTTGGTAAAATCCGAAATCAGGCCGTTTCGGGGGCTACTTCTTGGCTTCTTTTTCCTGACGGTCGGCATGATGCTCGATATTGGGGCTCTAGCGGGCGATCCACTGCTATTGGTTTCTATTCTCGCTGGTTTGGTCTTTGGGAAAATAGCCATTGTCTTTACTGTGGCGAAAATTGCAGGGCTAGCAAAGTCGCAGGCGGTGCGGTTGTCTTTGATGTTTGCACAGGGCAGCGAGTTTTCGTTTGTGATTTTTGCTTTGGCTTTTTCCCAAGGCATACTGGATACACAAACAGCCTCGATCTTGACCGCCGCTGTTACGCTTTCCATGCTCATTACACCGCTTTTGATGATGCTGGGAGATCGTTTATCAAAACAGGTTTGCGAAACCTCCGTGAAATCTAAAGGCGATGCACCCGCCGAAATCAAAGGCCGCGTAGTTATAGCAGGATTCAATCATTTAGGCCGCGCGTTGGCTCGAAAACTAGTAGCTGCAAATATTCCTTATATCGTTATAACCGATCATATGCCTGATTTTACAAGCGCACAATCTGAGGGCTTTACAGTGTCTTACGGCACTCATGGTGATCCGTCTTTTGCCCTTGTTTCCGGCACAAATGAAGCCCATGCGGTCGTGCTGGCCTATCATAATCAAAAAGAAATTGAATCCGTTTATAACAAGCTGAAAAAGCAATTCTCTGACGGCGATATTATCACTGCTCCCTCATTAATGGATCACGATGGAGTGGTTGACAGTAAAGACGTTGAAACCGCATTGCGTGATTTGCTCGAACGCCTTTCCGTTCCTGCAGAGACAATCACAAAAATAATTAACCGCGAACGCCGTGAAGATAAAAATGAAGAGAATATATGCCTTATTCCAGTGCGGGCGGGGTAACTCCCTTACTATTAGATCGCACGCTAATCACCATAAGACATGTTATCGTTTTTTACATGAGAAAAGTTAGCGACAGACTGCAAACACTGCCACTAAAGCCCTCGCTCTACAAGCGTGCCTTAAACCTCTTGATTTCCATTTCCGTTGGGACGACCTGCCCACTTATTAATATCAGACTCTCGTTACTACTCGGCCGTCTCTCGCCAGAAATCTCTGTGAATTCCAGTCATTTCAATACCTTGTGCCAAAATAAGATTTTATGCTTAATTTATAGCAGAATCGAAAAGAAATGCTTGATTTATATATAATTAAGCCATTATAAAGCACTGTCTTTTCGGACAACGTCTAGTGCGTCCCGTTCGTCTAGTGGTTAGGACATCGCCCTTTCACGGCGGCAACACGGGTTCGAATCCCGTACGGGACGCCAAATATTCATACAATATCATCCGATAAAATCCATTAAACATAGACAAAGCAAGGCTTTTGAGCGATAATGCTTCCGAAGCCTTCCAATAGAATCCCATAACTTCCAAGAAAAATGGGGGCCTTTTAGGGGGCTTTTCAAATAAGCTGAATTGAGGAGGCCCCCAATATGAAACTCACCGCTAAAGCCTGTGAAGCCGCAAAACCTAAGGATAAAGCCTATAAGCTGTTTGATGGTGGGGGCCTTTATCTTGAAGTGAAGCCCCCACATAGCAAGCTATGGCGTTTGAAATACCGCTATCTTGGTAAAGAGAAAAAGCTTTGCATTGGTGAATACCCTACAATTAGCCTTGCAGATGCCAGAGAACACAGAGATGAAGCCAAAAAGCTTTTAGCTAACGGGCATGATCCATCAGCCGTAAAGCAAGAGATTAAGCAGGAGAAAATAAAAGAGCAGGCCAATACATTTGAAGCTATCGCGCGGGAATGGCACGAGCACAAGAAACCGGAATGGTCTGAGGGAAATGCAAAAACGGTTATGGCTCGTTTAGAGCGTGATGTTTTTCCTGAAATTGGCAAATATCCAATAAAGATTATTACGCATAAAATGCTTTTAGATTTGGCAAATAAAGTCAAACAGCGAGGTGCTAATGAATTGGCGAAGCGAATTATTCAAATGTCTAAACACATATATCGCTTCGCTATAGTGACAGGTCGCTCAGAACAGAACATCGCAGAAGATTTAAAAGGAATGGTCAAATCTCAACCTAAAGGCCATTTCGCAGCAATTGAAGCAAAAGACTTACCACAATTTATGTCTGATCTTCGCAATCACAAAGCTAAATTAAATCGTCAAACGTATCTTGCGGTTAATTTTATGATGCTTACTTTTCTTAGAACGGGCGAAATGATTGGCGCAAAATGGAGTGAATTTGATTTTGATCAAAAACAATGGCTTGTTCCTGCTGAACGTATGAAGATGAAGAAAGAACATATTGTGCCGCTTTCTCGCCAAGCCATAGAGATTTTGGAAGAGTTGCGTCAATTGCACAACCATCCGGTTTTTGTATTCCCTAGTCGTATCAACCACAAAAAGACTATGAGTAACAATACGATCCTCATGGCTCTGGATCGCATGGGCTACAGAGGAAAAATGACAGGTCATGGTTTCCGTGCGCTGGCTATGTCTACGATCATGGAAAAATTACATTACCGTCATGAAGTGCCTGACGCACAACTCGCACATGCAAAACGCGGTGATGTTGCAAGAGCATATGATCGCGCTAAGTTTTTACCTGAACGCATTCAAATGATGCAGGAATGGTCGGATTATCTGGATAATATCTCGCAAGGTGGAGTAGTCATTGCAGGTGATTTTCAAGACAGAAAACGAGCTTAGCGGAAAACGAGTACATAGATGGTTCAAATACCTCCACAGCCAGAGCTACACTTGAGTGATGATGCTTTTGAAGAAATATATCTGTCCATTAAGCAGCACTTGAAAAAGGGCGCAGATAAAAAAGCCCTTCACCTTGAGTTGGCGCGGATCATTATTTTTACAGCACCAATAGCGCATGAAAAAGAGTTTGGCCCCAGCCATGGTGAAAATACGAAGCTAATCAATCGATTGCATAACAATGTCGAAACGTTGTTAGAAACACTTATGAAAGTGGAAGAGTTTTATCCCTCAGTCATTGACCCAACGAATGGCACAAAATATTCGCAAACACCTGATTGGCTTAAACCTTATACCGATCAATTTGATATCGATAATTTACGTTCAATGCAAAATGGATTGGAAGAACTGCATGAACATGCTTTGGATTTTTCTGATTACGGCAAGAAAAAGCCACGTTATTCAGGACGAATATATTATATCAAGAAACTTATAGAGGTGTTCGAAGCGTTTACAGGCCAAAAAGCAAAAGCACGAGAAAATGACAGCACTCCATTTAGTGATTTTGTTTTAGCTTTTTTCTATCATGCTCCTATTGAAGTTAAGGACAGAAAAGAGATCACTGGTTATGTTGTGTATGAAGAAATGAAAAAAAATTAAACATTAATATCAATCGGTTAATTTCTTTTCGAGTTATTTAAGATACCCCCCTATCTATTCCACCCCGCCACTTTCTTACGATCTGAACATATCCTTTTAGCGTTTTTAGTCACCCGTAAACGTTAAAAGGAGAAAAGATATGGAACAAAAACGCATCATACGTTTAACCGAAGTTGAGGAAAGAACTGGTCGCAAAAGATCATCGATCTACACCGCTATTGATGAAGGCACATTTCCTGCCCCCATTAATTTGGGCGCACGTGCTGTTGGCTGGATTGAAAGTGAGATCGATCAGTGGATTGAAGACCGTATTCATGCAAGCCGTGGGGAGATCAGATAATGGAAGAGCAAAGAAAAAGCCCCGTTACGAACGAGGCTTCTAAAAGTAATCATGAACACCCCAATCCTACTCAAAACAAGGCACTATTACAAGCCCTAGAGCTTACCGACAAAGGTCTGTCAGTCATTTTAATGCATAGTGTTTTTAATGGGAATTGCACCTGCGGAAATACAGAATGCTCCTCAAAAGGAAAGCATAGTATCGGCGGTTGGAAAGAATTTCAGGAACGCCAAAAAACACATGATGAAATCAAAGCTGATTTTCAGAGACACCCTTACGCAAATATTGGAATTGTGACAGGTAAAATTTCAGGGCTTTTTGTTCTGGATATTGATGGAGACAAAGGCGAAGCATCTTTAAAAGAATTAGAAGCTATTCATGGCTCACTTCCAAAAACCATTGAGGTCATTACAGGCAGCGGTGGACGGCACATTTACTTCAAATATCCAGCGGATATAGAAATCAAAAATAGTGCCAGTATAATTGGTGAAAATCTTGATATTCGGGGGAATGGCGGAATGGTTGTATGCCCACCCTCAATGCATAAAAGCGGCAATCGATATGAGTGGTCACCAGATTGTGCAGATGATTTAGCTAATGCACCTGCATGGCTTCTAGGGCTTATCAATACTTCTAAAAAGAAAGAGAAATCCAAAAAAACGAAATGGGAAAACATATTTAATGGGATACCGGAAGGGCAGCGCAATCAGGTCATGGCTAGTATGGCTGGAAAGCTTGCTCACTCTGGTATGGATAAGGAACAAGCCCTTCAGGTATGTCTTTCACTTAATGAAACGCATAACAAGCCACCGCTTCCAGAAAGTGAAATTACAGGCATCATTGAAAGTATTTTTAAAATAAACAAGGACAAGGAAGATAGCTATATCTCAGAATTAGAACTGCGCTGCATTGATGAAGTCGAAATGGTTCCTATTCAATGGCTTTGGGAAGATAGAATTGCACTCGGCAAGATAACTGTCGTCGCAGGGCAGCCGGGCTTAGGCAAGAGCCAGATTACAGCCATGCTATGTGCTCATTTAACAGCGGAAAAATCATTCCCTGATGGAACAAAACCATGCATAGGTAGTGCCTTAATTATTTCTGCTGAAGATGATGTCGCGGACACCGTCAAGCCGCGCTTGATAGCTGCTGGAGCTGATTTGAAAAAATGTCATTTCTTGGATGGTATTAAAACGAATATTAATGGGGAAACAGCAATACGTTTATTTGCTTTAGAGCAGGATATTGAACCACTTGAAAATGCCTTAAGAGCCAATAGAGATATTCGGATGATTATTATTGATCCGGTTAGTGCCTATCATGGCAAAACTGATGGGCATGGCAATGCTGAGATCCGTTCTCTCTTAATGCCATATTCAAAACTTGCTGCTGAATATGATATTGCGATTATTCTTATAACTCATTTCAATAAATCCACTTCTCAAGAACCGCTTGAGCGCGTTATCGGTAGTATAGGTTTGATTGCTGCTGCCAGAGCAGGTTACGCAGTGATCAAAGGTGAAAAGAAAGATGAAATACGCCATTTTGTGCCGCTCAAAAATAATATCGGGAATGATAAAGACGGTTTTTCATTTCATGTACAAGGCATAACTTTGAAGGGAAACATAAAGACCTCTCGCATTGTGTGGGGTGATTGCATTACAGCACAAGAAGTTTTGAAGCCCGAAAAGAAAACGCAAACGAATGGGGCTTCGGAGTTTTTAAGCGACTTATTATTAAACGGTCCTGTTTTGACTGCAGAGATTTTTGAGAACGGTGATTGTGTTGGCTATAGCAAATCTACTCTCCAACGTGCAAAAAATCGTTTAGGAATACACCATCGCAAACTTGGATACGATCAAGGTGGCGTTTGGTTTTTTCCTGAACACGAAGATCAGGTCATAGAAATGATGAAGTCTTCGTAATCTTCGAAGTCTTCGCATAGTCCAAAATATCGAAGATCACGAAAAACTCATGTTATTCGGAGTTGATGCTTATATAAACCGAGAGTGCAAAAGCCGATATGATAATAATAAACTCTACAATCTTTTTGTATCTGCATTGGCCTTTGCGATCATGACTGCAATCACATTTCATTGTATTTAACCTCAATAAGGCTTTGGATATGGATGTATATTCTGCTGCTGTTTAATCTTCCGTTGATTTCAACCTCAAGTTCTCCAGCATCAATCAGGTTTTGGATGCCTTTGGCGTTGGTGCGAAGATATTTAGCCGCATCGCCAGTACCGCAGCAGAGATAGCCATTAACGGTTTTTTTCTTCATTTAACCCTGCACATCAATAACAGTATCAGCGGTACGAGTTTCGCATCGGTATGTGTTAACGCGGATACCAAGATTGCCGCCAGCAACGCTATCTAAAACCGCATCTTTGCCGTATTTGTTACATTCAGCTTGTGCGGCGTTCAGCATTGCTGGCATATTAGCAATGACGCGATCATATTCGATGACTACAGATCTGCTGTTGGACATGGCGATATTATAAGAACTTCCCCATGCTGCTACACAGCCTGATAATAAAATAGTGGCACAGATAGTGACGGGGATTTTGAAAGTTTTTTGACCTCTTGCTTCGTACCATCGTTCAAGTTCTCTGGTTTCTGACGGTGTGATTGTCTCTAATTTTTGCAATATGCTATTCAATAAAATAGATCGCATGTTCCTCGCTCCTCTTGCTGATTTAAGAAAAAAGTCACCAGATTTCTCTGGTGACTGGGAGTTAAGAACTGTAATCCATAGGAAACAGCCGATGGCTTTTAAGCCGAGGCTATTGGACATGACCACCGCACCCAGTCATAAGACCGAGGAACGGCATTTGCGATGCGGTTAAATAATTTGAACGCATCAATAACGGTTAATGCCATACCGCTATGGATTAGAGGTTCTTAAGCCCCAAGATCACAGAACGTCTATGATCTCAATTAAACCGTATAACAATCAGAAGAAAAGAGCAACGTCCCAGCAACACGAAAAGAGACAAGTATGTGTGGTTAGATACAAATAGAGATAAGGTTTTTTATTTGACATATTGTATTATGTTTTGTATATTCTGTAAAATTTTAGGAATAAAAAATGAATGCATTATCAAAAGTAATGACTGCGGCAACAATCGTCATCGGTGTTGCATCAAGTGCTTTAGCACAGGATAGTGAACCTCAAGTGCGAATAACATTTGATGAAGAATTTAAAACAGGTATGAGGGAGCAAGGTTTCTCAGTTGAAGCCCAAGGTCGTTTCAACTTTATAAGTGTTGACTGTGAGGCTAATGACAATGACGGAGAATACGTTGCTAATTTAGAGTACTTTCCTTCTGAAAAGGAAGTACTTAACAGTGATGATTATCCAGCCGTTAAATATCGTGAGATAAAGGATGACATGCCTCATCTTGCGGAACATTGGAGAGAAATGCAGCTAAGAGATGTTACAACTTATGAATCCTATATGAATAGAATGGCTCGCCAAGAGACTTGGGAAGCAATACCAAAAGGTGAAGTTAAGCACATGTTTGATGGTGCTGTCTCAACAGATGGGACTATTAGAATTCTAAATGGTAACAGTGACGTAATAAACTTTTGGGCAACTGAAGACTTTGATCCGTCAGGACAAGAAGTTAGTGAAGAAGCTTTAGCAAAAGTAACAAACTATGTTCGTGTTCAATGCGGCTTTGGCTTATAAATTATGTTTGATACAGATATAGTTATACAGGCTACACAAATACTCAATGTTACCGCTTCGGATGGAAAACAAAATTGGGGTAATGGTGTATTTATTTCACCTAATCATGTCTTAACTGCAGGACATGTAGTTGAAGACGCACGTCAAATCAAAGTAGGTAATATTTGTGATTTAGATACGTCTTGGAAATTAGTTGCTCATGATACCAATTTGGATGCTTCAATTATTTTACTACCTCAATCATTGAGTAATTGTTTTTGCGGTGTTGCCGAATTTCTGTTTGATAGAAGAAAATGGATCTTTGATGTTAGTAAAAAACTACCTCATACAAAAACATTTTTATCGTCTAAGGCTAGAGAAGAACCTTTGGTTGAAGATGTTGATTTACCACTAATGACAAGCGTGCCTTTTGTAGGAAATGGTGTAACTGTCGATTTCTTTGCTGCGTCATCTGTTTTCTCAGGATTCAGTGGTTCACCTATATTAAATGCAGATGGTGAAGTTATATCGCTAGTGACGCATACCTATGAAGGTGATATAAATTTTGCGCCTGATGGTAAAGTTGGCCATAAGGATATGCCTTATAGATTTTTAGGGCCTTCCCCCTGGCGTTTTGTGCCTTGGATGAATAAACAAAAAGAAGCTTTAGGACTTTAATCCAAAAACCCCATATTCACGAACCGACAATTTTGCTTCGTTGCATCACATTCAATGATGCATTTATGAAATTGTAATCTTATAACTTCCAAGAAAACCTGCTCAAAGCCAGCTTATCTATGTATAGATTTTACTTGCTCGCCCCTTAAATTTAGAGGTATCATAATACCTCTAAATACAGTGAGGTTTCAGTGAAGAAATGGCAAACGAACAAAACTTAAAACCATGGAAAAAGGGACAATCAGGCAATCCAGCGGGTAAACCAAAAGGTGCGCGCAACCGCGCTACAATCATTCGTGAATTATTGGAAGCTAAAGCCACTGATGGCGATGGTCAAATTGCAGACCAGCTTACACGCGCTCTAATCAAAAAAGCAGCAGAAGGTGATGTGATGGCTTTTAGGGAACTGTTTGACAGTGCGTATGGCAAGAATACAGATAAAGTTGAAAATAGCATCCATTATACGAAAATGGGCAATGTAATGGTGCAAGATGCCAGCGGAGAGGTAAAAGCTCTAGAATTTGATATTGGCTCGCCACCAAATGCTTGAAGCCGCTGTTATTTAATGTAATAAAAAAGAGATGAAATATAAGATGCTGGGGGCCTTATCGGGGGCCTCTTTAATTAAGTGAATTATATTTATAAATTATAACAATCATTTAATGGTTAAGTGCGCATTCCGTACGGCAATACAATCCACCTGAAAATGTGGAAAGATTATTCAAAGGAAATATTCTCAGGAAACTATATTGCAAAGATTGACAGCAAATGCGTGTTTTTAGATGAACATACGGAAGTTTCCGGGCCGTATGACCCCCAAGAAGTAGAAGGGAACACCTATAAACTCATCAAAACCGTGTCGGGAAAAAGACTATGGGTTGAGGAAGCTGTACTGAATATTGACCCGTAACTAATCCATATGAAGAAATCTTTATCACCCGATTTGAGTTAGGTTTCAAAAAGCAGTCATATTTACATATGCCTTGCAATTAGTTTCAATAACTTTCAATTGTCGGGATTGCAATCATATGAGCATAAGAAATTTATTTTTAATAATGATAGAAACCATTGTGTAAATAGGGGGATTTTGCTTTTATACCACCATAAGGAGAGAAAAGAATGAAGCGTTTCGTTTTGCTGGCTGCGATGTGTTCCGCATTGCTTACGGGATGTATTAAGGAAAAAACCATTGATGCAAGAGATGAGGAATCTCTGAAAAGCAGCATATCCGCTATTCAGGGTGATCTTAGCGACAGTCAAAAGAAAGATTTTGAAGAGGCCGTTCAGCTTTTGGTATTTTCAGAATTGCAGAATAAGGGCGGCATTTTCGCCCTTGCCGCTCAAGACCCCGAAGATTTGGCGAGTGATCTCTATAAATCACTGGACGGTAAAAGCGCAAGTGAGGTCATCAAACTTGCCGAAGAGCAAAAGCAAAATCTTAAGAGAAAGCAGCTTCAAAGCATTGAGCAAGAAATCGCCGATCTGGCCAAACGGAAAAGCGAGGCCAATAAAACGGCAGATGTCCTTGCCAAAATTGAAATCACAAATCCAAAATTTTACTGGACAACGGAATATTACAGCAAAAAACCTGTGATTGACTTTACCATCACTAATAATACCGATACCGCCATAGCCAGGGGCTTTTTTCATGGCACAGTTGCTTCACCCGGCAGAACGATCCCATGGGTTTCCCAAGCGTTTAATTATGAATTCAAAGGCGGTCTTGAACCCGGCGAAACCAAAACACTGCAGCTTGCCCCGAACATGTTCGGTGATTGGGCTGTGCCGGAAACCAGAGACCGTGACGATATTGTTATGACGATTGATATTGTGAACGCAGAAAATGCTGAAGGCGAAAATATAGCTGCATCATTCGGGGAAAAAGAAGCTGAGCGGCTGGAAACACTGCTTGAAGAAAAACAGAAACTTATGCTCGAACTGAATTGAGGATACTATGCCAATCAACAAGATAAAGCTGCCTGAGTATTTAGCCACCGGAGAGCAAGCACGCTTGATTCCAGTCGGATCAGAGGGGAAAAAAGAAGGCCGTGCAACATCGGTCTTATTGGCAAATTTGTCGGCTGTTCACGAATTTGCACAAGTGATGTTTGGTGCTTTAGGCATGAGGATTGGTTCGCGTGCCAATATTGAGGTTTACACGGAAATCGTTCTTAAGGATAAGGCAGGTAAAGAAAAGCTACGTCCAGATGGACTAATTATTATCAATACAGGCCGCAGCCAGTGGAAAGCATTGGTTGAGGCTAAAATTGGAAATTCAGAGTTGGACCCTCAACAAATCAAAGATTACTTAGTCCTTGCCAAAAAATATAAGATTGATGCAGTCATTACGTTATCCAATCAATATTCGGCTATCCCTACTCACCACCCTATCAGCTTCAAAAAATCCGATCTGAAAGGGGTCGATCTATTTCACTTTTCATGGATGTTCATTCTAACTGAGGCGATAATGCTTTTGAAAACCATGAGCGTAGATGATGAAGATCAGAGGTTTCTTCTGAATGAAATGGTTCGCTACTTTGATCACGACAGTGTGGGCGTGTCTGAATTTACCAGCATGAACAAAGAATGGAAAGACATTACGACAGCCGTAAGAAGCGGCTCAACACTCTCGAAGACGTCTAATGAGGTTGAAAATACTATACTTAGTTGGCATCAGGAGGCACGGGATTTATGCTTACTGATGAGCCGCACACTTGCCGTTCCTGTTTCATTACGATTGAGCCGAAAACACACTCATGATCCAGTGGCTCGTGTGAAAGAAGACTGTGAAGAGTTGGCCAAAACATTAGCTTTGAAATGTGAGCTTGATATTCCTAACGCAGTTTCACCGCTTAAAGTTACTGCAGACCTTCAAAGGCGCACTGTGGACTGCTCAATGTCACTGAACGCCCCTAAAGACAAGCAACGCGCTTCTGCCCGCCTTAATTGGCTGTTACGACAACTCAAGCAAACAGATGTAGATGACATTTTTATCCGCGCCTACACGATGGGACGAGGTAATAATCCGCAAGTGAAGTTAAGTGAAGTTAGAGAAAACACAGATTCACTTTTAATACACGAAGGCGGACAAATTCAACCTGTAGCCTTCGATGTTATTCTAAGTCGCGATCTGGCAGGTAGGTTTTCCGGTCGTAACACCTTTATTCAAGCTGTTGAAGAAACAGTAGAAGAATTTTATATCGCTGTCGGTCAAAATCTTGAGGCGTGGACTCCACCCGCTCCAAAAGTGAAAAAAGAAAAGCATGACGACATACACAATCTGGATGAGCCGGAAACAGTTAGGCTTGTTCAGGTAAATGAACCTGAAAACCAAATTGAGGCTGTTACGGATGAATATGACAGCAACCGTGCTGCAAACGAATAACAGGCGATAATCCCCCCTTATCGGAGGTAAAAAATCAGCCTGGAGAGTAAATACTCTCCAGGCCTCATGCACACTGTGGGGATGGTAGATACAGCGTACAATGTGAATATGATGTGTGAAGAAATAAACGCGCTCAAATAAAAGCTTGAAAAGCCCTATATTTTACAACTGTAGGCTTTTAGAATTTAGATTAGATACTCTCAAACATGGTATTCTTGGATGTAAGCAATAAGCCTTATGCACCTTCACAGGCAGATAAGGCGGCATATACCAAGTCAATTGATTTTGCAAATCAGATTTCTGTTCATTACTTAAATCAAATCCTAGAGTAATTAAGATGCTCATGGGCACAGCATAACGCATTTCTGTTAAAAGAGAAAAATCAGGATTTGAATTAGAGTAGGCGCCTTGTATTTCTTCGCTGATAATTTCTTGAATATAGGGGGGAAAGAAGGCTTCACTGGGTTTTCCAACAGTGTGGCGATCTGTGTCTTTAATAATTACTTCAAAAGGATTATTTGGGTTAATTGAATATGCCTGCTCGAAGTCAGCAATAACATTTCCACACCCTGCTAACTCCAGATATTCATGAAAGGACCAAATACTGCCAAGACGCAATAAAGCATCGGGTCTTTGGTTTTCTTCTGCTGATATAACGGCAATACCTGCGAGACGCTGCAAGGCGTAATAATTCAGAGCAGGATAATTCATAATGCCAATTTCATCCTGACCCGTTTTGTGGTTCTCGGAAACCCGCATTGAGGCTTCCAGTCGGTCAATCTCCCCATTTGTACAAAGCCGCGCAGCAATATAAGGGCGCCCTGACGGATCTGTAATACCGCCCCGGACCTCGTAATAGCATTGCGGCATGAGCTCATAGAGGTTTGTTCTCCACTCAAAGCCCTGCTGCTCAAAAGGGGCTGTAAAATGCTCTTTTAAAAGCTGGTGAGATTGCCTGATGATGTCTTTTTTTAACAATTCCATGAGTGGATATTATTTTGTGAATACGCTTTCTAATATCTCTCCTGTATTGGGGTCAAATTTATTTTCATAGGCTGCTCCGTCTCCCGCCCAAAAACATCCTTCATCATCCATTCTTAGATTCTGATAGTTTGGCTGAAAAGGCAAAGTACTTTTTTCTGGCATTTTTAGGCGCCAAATTACATTTCCATTAAAATCTAGCGACAATATATTTCGGACTATTTCCTCTGTCGAAAACTTCACCTTATCGTCGTTATGGACTTTATAATGCAAAATGAGATTCCCTTGATGATTAAAATGGCTCTTAATCTCGCCAGGAGCTTCGTAAATTAATTTATTTTCCCATTTTACTGTATTAGCATCAATAGAATACATTGTGACCTCCTATGGTTTTTCAAATTTAAAATAATCCGGATTGCCTATGATTTGTTCACCGCCTCCTATAGTTCGTGACACTCTAACTTTTCTATCTGGATCTGGCGATCCCGACCACGGGTCTATAGACGCCTTTGATATTCTAGTTGGTTCTGTAGGCAAAGAAAAAAGATCTCTAAGGGCAACGGCTTCTCCTCGTGAAACAATTTCTTGTGCCTGTCTTTGAAATTGTTGATTATAGTCACGCATGTCAAATAGATAGGGGCGGCTTTCGTTTCCAAAGTTATGATCCCATGCCCGTCCAAATCCTATCGCGCCGGTTCTGTCAGGAAAACCTTCATAGACCGCCTTGGCTGTTTTATTTTACTTCTCATAATATTCGATTATCAGAGATAAATTTTGTATCATACTTTACGATCAATACTGAAATTTCGATTATAATTAAAAAGAAAATAGATGAAATATAAGCCTTGGAACGAGAATGAAATTAAGGATGCTATAGCTGAATATTTTAAGATGCTAGAAGCACAAGAAAATGGCCTTTCAGTTAATAAGCTCGAAGTTTATCGAAACTTGTCAAAGATGCACACCTCTCGGTCACCAAGAGCTTTTGAAAGAAAGTTCGCTAACATAAGCGCGATTCTTTACGAAGAGAAATTACCCTTTGTAGATGGGTTGCTTCCTTCTAATAACTATCAACGGCTTTTAAGATTATTAGTTCTAGATCACCTAGACCGTAACAAACCTCCTAATTACATTCCAAAAGAAATATTGAAACAAAAAATTTTAAGCCTTTATCGGAAGGGGATTTTAAAGGCGCAAGGAGGAGGAAGCGGTAGATACGGCTTGGCCGTGGAAAAGTATTTAGGAGTTCCGCAAAATAGCAGTAAATCTGCAGATTTTATGGGCATTGAACTGAAAACTAGCACAGGAAAAAGTCTTCAAACTTTATTCTCACGCATACCCAGTAAATATTTGGATTGTAAAGACAAGAGAGAGCTTGTTGTGAAGCATGGATACTATGACGCGAAAAGAGAGAGGCAAGCCTTATATACGTCATTTAGTAGCAAAGGCGATAGCCTGGGCTTTTCTTTAAAAGCAGGCAGGGATGAGGTATTTGTCGTCAAAGACAAGAAGAAAATACTATCGTTTGAAACAGAAACTCTAGAAGAAGCTTTATTATCTAAGCACTCTGAAACAGCGTTTATAAAAATAAACAACTTTAAGTATGAAGAGGAAGACTGCTTTAAGTTAGATAAGATGGTTTATGGCAGATGGCCCTCAATCATCAAGTTTATGAGACTAATAGATCAGGGACGGGTTTTCCTAGATTTCACTCTATCGATCAAAGATAACAAAGTAAGAGATCATGGATTTTGCTGGAGAATTGATCCGGAAGCTTTCGATGATCTTTTTCTCGAAACTGAAGTTGTAGAGTTGGCAGCAGACACTGATGGTTGATTGTTTTTCAAAGTCTAAAAGAAGTGAAATAATGGGGCGTATTTCCGGCAAAGATACGAAACCAGAGCTGGTAATTCGGTCTCTTTTACACTGTAACGGCTATAGATTTAGACTTCATAGAAAAGATCTACCAGGCAAACCCGACTTATGCCTTCCTAAATATAAAACTGTTATTTTTGTACATGGTTGCTATTGGCACCGGCACAAGAAATGTAAAAAGGGTCAATCATCGCCCACTACAAATATAGAATTTTGGAAAGAAAAGTTTGCAAAAACAGTAAAACGAGACAAAAAAAGTAAAACAGAGCTGGGAAAAACAAGGCTGGAATGTATTGACTATCTGGGAATGCGAAATAAAAAACAAAGAATTATTAGAAGAAAACTTGCTAAAAAACCTCAAAAGAATTATTACATAATATAACTCGCCGCATAGTTGTATAGGCAAAGCCATGAAAGATAATCTTTTGGACAAAAACAAGGTTCTGAATCTACTAGTAGCATTTGCTTTTATTGATGACGAACTCCATCCTCGGGAGATCGAAGCGTTAGAAAAAATCTGCCATGATCTAAAAATTTCTGAAGACGATCTTGATGAGATGATTGGTTTTTATGAAAGCCATAGAGGACAAAAAGATTATGAGGACCTATGCTATGAATCCCTTGAGAGTCTTGAAAGCACTAATTACAAGCAAGAACTAGCAGGTTTAGTATGTTATGTAGCTACTTCTGATAATTTTCATCACGAAAAAGAGCTAAAACTAATTAATACGATCAGAGATGTATGGGATGTTGAAGTATCCATAGCCAAGACGTTGGAATGGGACGATCAACAAAACGCAGTCATTTTAGCAGAATACGATAAAAGAATATTATGCCACGCAGGACCGGGTATGGGTAAAACGGCAGTGGCTTGTGCTAGAGTATCAAATTTAATCGAACAAGGTGTTGAGCCGTCAAAAATCTGGATGCTTTCTTTTACAAGAACTGCTGTCAAAGAAATTCGAGATAGAATATCATCTTTTGCTGGTCAAAATTTATCATCTTTAGGAGTCAAAGTAGCCACGATTGACTCTCAATCTTGGCACGTACGTTACGGGCTTACAGATGAAGAAATTGGAAAATTATTTGGAGATTATAATCAAAATATAGAAGCCGTGAACGATATGTTTGAAAAAAACTACGAAGAGATGCATGAATTCTTCGATGATTTTGAACATATCATTATAGATGAAGCTCAAGATATAACCGGCCCTCGAGCCGAACTGATAACAAAAATCCTTAAGATACTTAATCCTGAGTGTGGCTTCACTATTTTCGCTGACCCGGCGCAAGCTATTTATAATTTCACGGATGATGCGGATAGCCAGATTCAAAAAGAAGAAAAAAGCTTTTTAGATATCGTTAAAGATAAATTTAAAGATACTCTCGAAGAAATCGAATTGCGCACTATTCATAGAACAACTAATCCTAAAATTGTAAAAATCATAGAAGACCTTAGGCTTGATATATATGTCAATGATAATATTGACCAAGAAGCTTTTGATGAACGATCTAACTTTGTGAAAGAGCAAGCAGATGAACAATTAGGAACTTTCAATGCGGCTGATGTGCAAAATAGTAATGAAGATACGCTGGTACTTTTCCGCAGAAGATCTGAGGTGTTGCAAGCTTCATCTTTCGCCTCCAAAGATGGTATTGCACACAGAATAAGAATGTCAGGATTTCAATCTAACTTATTTTCTTGGATTGGTTATATCTTCTATGACTATACAGAAGATATAATTTCCAAAGATAAGTTCATAAAGCTGTGTAATGACAGAGAGTACTTGTTTGCAGATCAAGTGGAGGGGAAACACACTTTCACAGATTGGTGGTCATTACTTAAAAAGTCAATCGGAACAGATAGCGATGCAATAAGCATTAGAGAACTTCGTGCAAAATTAGCAACAACCCCTCCCCATATAAATCTGTGCTACTCTGAATTAGGCACAGAGGGTGCTATTCTGGGCACGATACACGCCTCTAAGGGACGCGAAGCCGAAAAAGTTATCCTTGAGCTACCTCCTCAGTTAGGAAATCAGGACAAAAACTTCGATGAAGAGTCGAGAGTTTTATATGTGGGCGCAACTAGAGCAAAAAATATTTTAGCTGTTGGTCAAGGATATGCGCGACACGTTTTTTCTCGGAGCCTTGATACCGGGCGATCTTTTCGACGCCTCAGACAGGGGGCTAACGGCGGCTCTATATCGATTCAAGTAGAAATAGGTCGTGATGGAGATATTGATGAGTACTCATTTGTATCTAAAAACTTTGATAGGAAAGATGTTCTCTTTTACCAGAGACATTTATCTACCTTAGCTCACCAATCACCTGTTCCTTTAAGAGCCTATTTAGAGCCTGAAAACGAATACACTTATTCTATCTGGTCTAACTCTGGCGGAGAGATTGCGGATAGAGCTTTTGGTTATTTTTCACAAAATCTCAACAAGGATTTATTTGAAGTTGGCAACAGATACCCTAAACAAGGTCAATTTAAGCCGCCTCAATCCATAAATCCCTTTTATTTAGTTGGGATTAGAACGGTATGCAAAAGTGACGGTGATCCTAATTTAAAGCATCTACACGAACCATACTGCAATACGGGAATTTGGCTTGCTCCTATTATAGTCGGGTATCCAGCCTGTTCTTTTTTTAGGCGTCGCTGGGGTCGTAGATGAGCATATTGGATGCGAGAAATAGAATAATAGAAAGGCTTATTGAAGACCTTCAGGGACCTGTAAGAGGAGAAAAAGAAGCCATTCCTGAAAAGCCTAGTGAACACTATGTAACGGGAATACTTTACCCTCAAAATTCTTTTATTTCGGAAGATGAGGATGAAAAACTCAATTGCGAAACAGGTAAAGAGACTGCTTCGGATAATGCATTATCAAATGCTATTTCTCTCAGTAAAACCCAGAAACCATCTGCTGCAGGTCTTTCATTTGCTCTAGAAAGTAATGATGCCTCTCCTCAAATAGAAGTACTAATTAGATTCGGAAAGTATCAAATAATATGGAGAGATGACGAAGGAAATCTTTTCGATAGCAAACCCGAAACAGATGAAAAAAAATACTCTCGAGCATGGCAACGTGTGCCTGTGTCTGTTCCTGTTCCAGTAGAGGTAGATCAAGACTATAAAGAAATAGATTTAAAGAATTTTGGAATAACTGGCCTTATGCTTTTTGTAAAAAGCTCTGACTACAAAAATCTCAAAACCGTTACTATTCAAGCGCTCAATACTAATACGTTTGTCAAAACAGATAGCTTTTTGGATAGAGAAGAAGGTCACTTTTTTCAATTCAAAATGACTATTTCAGGAACAGCATCAACAAAAATAGCGCCGAGGCCGATAAAAACTTATGGAACCGACGAAGATACAAAGATTAGTGCCCTAATTTATAGAGATGTTTGCGAATATGCCACCGGACATACATGCGCCGCCACATGGAATGATCCTGTAAATGGAGTGGTTGATAAAGTGGAAACTTGCTGGTTGCCTCGACAAACCGTTTTTTCTGTAGACTCTAAAGGCGATTCTATTTTTGGTGATTTATTCTCAGAAAAAGATGTCCATTACCCGGATGCAAAATTCTTATCCGAAAGTTCTAAAGACTCATGCGTTAAATCTCTATCTACTTTAGTAGACGCATTTGCATTATGGCTTGATCGGCAAGAAGACAATATAGTCCCACAAATTGCTGATGAAACGCATAAAAAGCAGGCATTAGAGAACATAGATAAAGCTCGCAATGAAGCCATTAAAAGAATGCGGCAAGGAATAGCGGAGCTGAGAGACAACGAAACTGCTTTTGAAGCTTTTAGGCTTGCAAACTTAGCCATGCAAACACAGATGCAATGGAAAGACGATGTAATTTTAGAATGGCGTCCTTTTCAGATGGCTTTTTGCTTGATGTCACTTTGCTCAACGCTGAAGGATGAAGACGACTACAGAGAAACCATGGACCTAATCTGGTTCCCTACTGGTGGCGGTAAGACAGAAGCGTATCTGCTCTTAACGGCAGTCACACTTTTTTACAGAAGACTTTCAACTAGGGGGGAAGAAAGCGGTAACGGCGTAGCCGTATTTATGCGATACACGCTTAGAACACTTACAGTGCAGCAATTTGAAAGAGCAGCCTCTTTAATTACTGCCTGCGAAATTGTGCGGCAGGAATACAATTCTAATGGCAATACTTTAGGTAAAAAGGAGTTTGCAATAGGCCTTTGGGTCGGAAAGGATAGTACACCAAACTGGTTTGACGATGCTGCGGATAGTATCGAAAATAAAGATGACTATAGCACGCCAGAACAGCTTACAAAATGCCCAAAATGCGGAGAGAAGCTTTTCTGGGAGGCTGACAAGCAATATAAAAAAATTATTGCAAAATGCTCTTCTGAAAGCTGTAGTATCGAAAAAATTCCCGTCTACACCGTTGATGAAGAAATCTATAAAGAACTCCCTAGTTTACTTATTGGAACAGTCGATAAATTTGCACAAATTGCCAGAAACAGTAACGCAGTAAGGCTTTTCGGAGTTCACACGCCCCACAATCCCCCCAGTCTTATTATTCAAGATGAGCTGCATCTTATCTCCGGTCCATTAGGGACGATGACGGGATTATATGAAGTTGCTATCGATAAATTTTGTAGCAAAGGAAGTGTTAAGCCCAAAATTATCGGGTCTACGGCAACGATAAGGCAGGCTAAGGAACAAATTCAAAACCTATTCTGCCGAACTTCGTACCAATTCCCTCCGCCTATTATAGATGCCGATAACTCATGTTTCGCAAGGCTAGATAAAGATAGTCCAGGGCGCATTTATTTAGGTGTTACGACGGCAGGACGATCAGAGAAATATGTTCTTAACGCTGTTTCAGCATCGTTATTACAGGCTATAGAAGACCCTTCATTTAGTGAAGAAGATTTTCACAATTACTCAACGCTGGTAGCCTATTTCAATTCATTAAGAGTATTAGGTGGCGCGTTAGTGGTAATGCAGGACGACGTTGATAAGACACTTCTTGCTTACGCTGCTCGCAGAAAAGAAAGCAAACGTAATGTTTCTTTGCCTGAAGAAATGACCAGCCGAAAAAAATCAAAAGAAATTCCCGAGATACTTGAAAAGCTTTCAAAAGGAAGATCTGACCCTGAATTTATAGATATATTACTAGCGACAAACATGCTTAGTGTTGGCGTAGATATCCCCAGATTAGGGTTAATGTTAGTAAACGGCCAGCCCAAAACAATGTCTGAGTACATTCAGGCAACAAGTCGCGTGGGAAGAAAAAAAGAAGCACCTGGCATAATTGTTACAATTTACAATAATAATAAGCCCAGAGATCGTGCGCATTACGAGAGTTTCAAAACTTGGCACCAAAGCATTTACAGGGACATCGAAGGTTCTAGCGTTACGCCTTTTGCGGCTAGAGCTAGGGACAAAGCTCTTCATGGAGTCTTAATCACACTGGCACGTCACCTCATTTCGGAATTAGAAGACAGCCCTTATCTCACCGATGATTTGCGTGACAAAGTCGAAAAAGAAGTGGTTCCAATATTGTTAGAAAGAATTGCAAAAATTGATAACCGAGAATTGGGCGATGCAGAAGAAAAGATAAAAGAAATCTTAGATTACTGGGAGCATCGCGGAGACGTAGAGAACTACTGGAAAGGGCGAAAGAATACACTTCTGGTCTCTGCAGAAGATGAGGCTCAATTATTTGCGGTTGCTAATTACAAAACAGATGCTCTGGCCACACCGAACAGTATGAGAAATGTAGAAGCTCAATCTGTGTTCTTTCTGAGAGAAGGGGCGAAAGAAATCCAAAATAGGCTTATAAGTAAGAATGAGTAGAAAAAATATATTAGGAGAAATTAGAAGATCTCAGGTTTTGGGTTACGGACCTGGCGCTATTATTGATTTCAGAGCTGGAAATGTAGACGGTGGGGGCCCTGTTTCCGTTGTGGCACCCGGGTTAGAATTTTGGGACGAATATGCAGGCCCTCCATTCCCAAGAACCACTCAGAAAATCTATGAGCCACGGCTTGAAAGTAAATTAGAAGTTAAAGGATTTAGGTTACCTCCAGTTACTCTCCAAAAATACGGGGGAAAGAATGACGAAGATCCCAAGCTAGCTTTACCGGGTTTCCGTTTTCCGCAATGGCTTCAATGCCCCAAGTGCGGCATGCTAAACTATGCTAGCAAATGGGGGAAGAAGCCAGGAGATCCGACCAGATGGTGTATTACGTGTACTAAGAAAAATAATAATAAAAGAGTATACGTCGTTCCCAGTCGTTTTGTTGTTGCCTGTAAGAAGGGGCATTTAGACGAATTTCCCTGGAAATACTGGCTTAGAAAAAACCCTGAAAAAAGAGCTAAATGCCAAGGTGACAAGAAATGTAAGTTAAGACTTTATAATGTCGGTGAGGGTACGGGTTTATCAAGTTTAAGAATCAGGTGTGACATCTGTGAAGTGAGCGAGAGCATGGAGGGTATCTTTAGCGAGGGAGCCTTACAGGGGCTCACGTGCAACGGGAGTGCACCTTGGCTCAAAAAAGACAATTCTCAATGTGGAGAAACCTTAAGAGTTTTGCAAAGGGGAGCCTCAAATTTGTACATGCCAATAGAAGTGAGCGCCTTAAGTATTCCTCCATGGTCAGATGCCTTCCAAGAAGAAATGGGCACTCAGTGGGAGCAGTTTTCGAAAGCTAGTGATAAAGACCTACCCATCTTAGTAGGTGCTATGGCTGAAGATTTCATGGAAGAAAACAACGTTACGGTTGATGAACTATGCAAAGAAATAACCAGAAGAAAGAAGTATCTTGAAGACCCTAAGAGAGCAGATTTAAAGCATGATGAACTGTGCTCTTTTACAGGTAAAATGATTTTCCAATCAAAGTTTAAACACAAAAATTTTAAAATCACGCAGTTACATACTCCAGAAGCACTTACCCCCTATATTTCCAATGTGATCCGAGTAGACAGACTAAGAGAAGTTCGTGTTCTCAAAAGCTTTACAAGAATTCATCAGGCGGCCTCACCTTCAGAGGCCGGAAATGCTGAGTTTGGAGAAATATACAGTGAGCGAAAGCAATGGCTGCCTGCCGTTGAAAATAAGGGAGAGGGTATTTTCTTTTCCTTGAATGATGGAAGAATAGAAAACTGGGCCTGTCAGAATGTAGTCAAAAATAGAGCTGAAGAAATTGATCTTATTTTAGAAGAAGACTGGAAAGCATTTGATACGAATGAGAAAAGACCCATAAAAGTCACACCTAAATTCCTTTTGATCCATACACTGGCTCATATGGTAATGAAGCAAATATCGCTAGAGTCTGGGTACGACACTGCCTCAATTAGAGAGCGTATTTACTGCGATACAGGCGAAGAAGAAAATAATGGAATTCTTCTTTACACCTCTTCCAGCGACTCTGAAGGAACTTTGGGCGGTTTATCTAGAATGGCAGAGGAAGATAAGTTTTTGCCTCTAATCATGAAAGCTATAACAAATGCAGCTTGGTGTTCCTCAGACCCGCTTTGCATTAAAGATATCATAAGTGAATCTGAAAGATATAACTTGTCAGCCTGCCATAATTGCTGCCTGGTTCCAGAAACTTCATGCGAATTTTTTAATCGTTATTTAGACCGCGCTCTTTTAGTAGGTACACCGGATAAAAGCTTTAAAGGTTTTTTTGAAGAGGTTTTAACAGATGCCGGCTAATATGTACCCCTCCTATTTATCAAAAGAAATCCTGAGCAATCCAAGTCGGGAAGCTGAAATCATGGTATATAATGCGCTTAGAGATGAGCTAAACGATAGTTTTCATGTTTTCTACAATTGCGACTGGCATGATACGACAAAAAAAGGCCGTGATGAGGAAGGCGAAGCCGATTTTGTCCTTGCCCATGAAACTTATGGTTATATTGTTATAGAAGTCAAAGGCGGAATTATTTCGAGAGATGAGCCTTCCAGGGAATGGTATAGTACAGAAAGAAAATCCGGGAGAGTGCATAAGATTAAAAACCCGGTAAAACAAGCTAGAGTTTCAAGGCATTACATACTCAATAAGTTGAAAGAGATACATAAAGACTCTCTCGGATTTATTAGATGCAAGCATTGTGCGGTTTTTCCTCATTCAGGACGCCCTAAAGCTAGAGAGTTAGGGGCTGATATGCCTATTGAAATCTTTGCCTTTGAAGATGACATGCATAAGCTTGGGAAAAAGCTAATTCAAATATTGTTAAGAGATCCTGAGGGAACAAAAACTAGTTACTCTCCGCTAACGCAGGCAGGAATTAAAAGCATTCATACTCTTTTCAATAAAGGATTTAAACTTGAGCCCTCTGTTTTTACCAGAGTGCGCTCTTGCGAGTTTCAAATTGAAGAGTTAACCAAAAAGCAAAAAGAGTGTTTGAAGTCATTAAATTCTTTTAAGCGACTTATGGTCGCGGGCGCTGCAGGAACAGGAAAAACCTGTCTAGCCATTGAAAAATCAATAATCTTGAGTGAGGAAGGTTTTGAAGTTTTATACCTATGTCACAATGATGCATTAGCAAAATATCTTCAAAAGCGGTTGGCCAAGTACCCAAATGTACAGGTCTCAAGCTATTTTAAATTTTGTTTGGATATTGCTAAGCAGCTTCAAATACAGGTTCCTGACAGGAGCAAACCGGACTATTGGGACGAATTAGCTTTAATCCTACTTAAAGCTGAAGGGGCAGATGAAAATTTTTTAAAGGACGCCATAGTAGTCGATGAAGGTCAGGACTTTTTACAAGATTGGGTGGATAGTCTTGAGAGCTTGCTAAGAGACAAAGAAAACAGTCTTTTCTATCTTTTCTATGACGATAACCAAAGAATTTATAACAAAAGTAAGCCTCATGCGGCTCTAAGTAACGCGCCCAAATATGAACTCTACAAAAATATAAGAAACTCTAAACCTATATTTGAAGTGTCTTCTCTTTTCTACAAAGGCCAAAACTTAGAGGCGAGCGGGCCAGATGGACTTGATATTGAATTAATTGAAACCACTGAGGCAGTAAGAGATAGAACCGTTGAAAAATGCTTGAATAGGCTAATTAACAATGAGGATATTAATCCGAATGAAATTGCTATCTTGACTGCACAATCCCTCAATAAATTTGATGGATTGAGTTTGGAAGCTCATAAAACTCGTACAGCAGACGATATAGATGGTGAGGGTGTGGTTGTAGATAATATTTATAGATTTAAAGGGCTTGAAAAGGAGGTTGTTATACTAATCGATTTAAAAGAAAGTATTGATAATCAAGCATTAATCTATGTTGGTACTTCAAGAGCGCGCTCATATTTGATAATAATAGATGATAAGTCGGCTATTGAATCATTGGCGACATTGAGAAGCGGATAAATTAATATGTTAAAAGTCGTTGATCTTTTTTGTGGAGCTGGCGGACTGTCGCTCGCGGTGCAGCAACTAGGGTATGACCTTGTTGGAGCTTTAGAGATCGATAGAAACTCATGTATTACTTTTGAAAACAATATTAAAAACGCCAAGTTAATCAATGCTGATATCCTAGAACTTACCCCAGAAGAGTTTTTATCTAAAATTGGCGCAAAGCCGGGAGATGTTGATTTAGTTGTCGGAGGCCCACCATGCCAGGGTTTCTCTTCATTGCGTACAACTACAAAGACCAAAAATGATCCGCGTAACGAACTTATCATCGAATATTTCAACTACATCGATTGCATTAGGCCTAAAGCCTTTTTGGTGGAAAATGTCCCGGGAATGTTGTGGGAAAAAAATAAGAAATACTTACAAAAATTTTACAGGTTAGCTGAAGAAAACGGCTATATAATATATGATCCCTGCATATTAGATGCGAAATATTTTGGAGTACCTCAAACTAGAAAACGGGTTTTTATACTAGGCGTTTTAGAAGGTGCTTATACAGAGCATTTTAGATGGCCGCTTGATCCAACACATGATAATCCAGAGTCTATTGAAGTAAAAGCTGGCATGAGATTTCCATGGGTTACGGCAGAAGTAGTTTTCAAAAAACGGCTTAACAAAACCGATCCGAATAATGTTCATTTTAATCATACGCAAGAGCTGATAAAGGTATTCAAAAGCACTCCATTGAATGGCGGGAGCAGAACGGAGTCTAATAGAGTTCTGCCATGTCATAAAAACCATAATGGCCATAAAGACGTCTATGGCAGAATTGATCCCAGTAAACCTGGCCCGACCATGACAACAGCTTGTACTAATCCTTCTAAAGGTAGGTTTGTGCATCCCACAGAGCATCATGGGATTACAGTTAGGCATGCCGCTAGATTTCAGACGTTTCCGGATAACTATGTTTTTTACGGCGGTATACAATCTGCATCGCGTCAAATTGGGAACGCTGTACCTGTGGAGCTAGCTAAAGTAGTTGTAGAGTATATTGGCGAAAACTTGCTTTTAGAAGTTAAGGGTAAAAAAGTTGTAGGTAAGAAAAAAGCGGCTTAAGATTATTGATACTTCAAATAACAACACAGGTTAGAACTCATTTCCATATAAAATTGTATGGGGGTATGGGCGGGGGTACTTATAAAAAGACTAATCCGTATTTAAATTTTATATCAATTAGATAGTTAACTAATTAGTATCCCGTACGCGCAAAAGATGTTGAAACGGCAGATGATGAAGAACAAACGATATCAGAGCAAACTTCAGCAAACGACCAAAATGGATATAAGCAAGAGCACACCCCAAGAGCTATACTTGATCAAATTCGGGCACAAGCCCTTGAAGCTCTGAGCCGCAAAGCAGGTATAGGATTAACAGCTCATAAAAGAACACAATACTGGAGTGTGGATAAATCTGTGAGAGCAGTTTCTTTGGTTTCAAAGTTGTACAAAACAGGTTTTTTATTGGTATGGGTTTCATCTCCGCCAAAGAAAATTTAGACTTGGAAACATATAAGTTAACCCTATCTTAGGTCGCCTAAGAAGCGATCCAATCTTCTAATGCATAGAATCTTTTTTCTCGATTGCTCTTGCTGCGGGTTCTAGAACTTACCCCTTCTGTATACTGCCCTATTAGAGGATGATCTTTTTCGTTTGTATAGGCCATAGCGAACTCGCATAGCTTATCTATATACTCTTCTAATGATTTGCCCTCTATTTTTTTAGAAACAAATAAGCAAAATAGCGAATATATATCGTTTGCTCTAGTAAACATCTTTTGTAAAACTTTTCTTTCTTCAAGAGTTTTATCTAGAAAATCTAAGAATAATTTAACAGTTTCTATATCCTCTTCTCGCTCCTTATAAATATCATTATAGGAATCATACATAGAGTTTATAGAGCGGGCATCATCAGTAACTATTCCTTTACGCAAAAAGATTAAAAGCTCGCTTGCAAATTCTATATCGCGCATTCTCCTGACTTGAGAGTCTAAGAAAACATTCCATTTCCGCCAAAATGATAGATTGGTAATTTCTTCCGCAGCAGTAATGAACTCACCGTTAAATTCTGCATTTCTCAATTCTTGGGGGTTTAGAGAGCGATCGGTTTCGTTAAGGCGCCTAAAAACTGACTGAATCTGTTCTTTAGTAACAGAATTAGGTATTATTCTTACATTTAAGTAATAACCCCATATTGTCTTTTTTTGTTCATCGCTCAAATCTTTCCAAAATTTACAAGCGTAAGATTCGTCAGCATGCTCTGGGTTTAAGTGAGACGTCTTAAGTGGCCATTCATTAGATACAAATTGTTCTAATGCAGTAATTCTTTGTTGACCATCTACAATACTATGATTTTGCTCTCCACTCTCTGGATCAGGTTCCTGAGCCCATATATATATCTCTGGCATAGGATAATTCATTAGAATTGTTTCTATTAAGCGTACTTTTTGCTTTTCTGTCCAAACGAGTTTTCTTTGAAAACTATCATCAACAAAGTACTTTTTTTCTCGTTTTCTAGAAACAATTTCCTGTACCGGTTTTCTGTCCGATTGTATTATCTCGTTTAAATTCATTTTATACAGCCTCCTCTATATTTTTTCTTAGCTTACTAATTCCTGCCGCATGATAATTATCTGCGTCTTCCCAACTAGAGTAAATTCTAAATTTTATTGGCCGCGTTATTCTATGGCGTACCGCAACTCCTTTTTGCAATTCCTGCATCTTATCCCATATGTCCTTAAGATATGCCGATTTATACTCCTCGCGCTCTTCAGTGTCTACAATGACAAAGTTTCTAAAAATGTCTTTTGAATGTTTGTCATTTAGCCAATAATACCCACTGTAAAAAGCCGTCCTATAAGCATCTCGAATTGTCAGAAAAAAAGCCGGAGATATAATCACAATATCAATATCAGATTCGTCATTAAAAGGCTGGAAAGTCCTTTCTGATCCTGGCTTCATGCTAAAACCGTACTTTGCGCTGCCGACAATAGCGACGTTGTTTGGGTTTTCATTTATGATCTCAGCAACGGTAGTTCTGAAACTGAAATAATCCCCTTTAGGTCGATCTTTACCCGGATAATCTTCGAAAAACCACATATAGGGACAGAAAAGCTGGTTTCTACAAAATTGCAGATCTTCCGTCTCTTGTATGGTTTTTTTAAAGTCATCTGGAGTCATGAGTGCTTACCTTACCGTATGCACAAGCCGGTTTCTAATGGTATTATGAGATGAATGCAGATATTTTCTTCTTCAGCCGGTTGGGATCTTTAATATCACATTCCCAAAGCGTAAGCGTATCCCATCCCATTTCTCTTAATTTATGCAGGTTTTCTGCATCACGCTGAATATTCCGCTCGAGTTTTGCATCCCAATAACCAGTATTAGATTTTGGTTTCCGGACAATCTTGCATTTTGGATCACCATGTTGATGCCAGAAGCAGCCGTGAACAAATATCACTTTCTTTTTAGGGCCAAACACCAAGTCAGGTTTTCCCGGCAAGTCTTTGCGATGTAGTCTATATCGATGACCCATTCCATGTACTAGTTTGCGTACAATCATCTCCGGCTTCATATCCTTTGAGCGGATACGGCGCATATTCTCGCTGCGGCGTTCTTTTGAAATTTTATCCGCCACTATTAATCTCCGTTTTTATTCTCTCGGCTAAAGCTTGCTTCGACTGATCTGAAACAAGCCAAAGCCTTCCAAATCCTTGTCGTTCTACTGGAAAGTCTAAAATCCTGAATGGCGGCCGTGCTTGATTGAAAAAATACTCAGCAGGGGGTTTCCGGCCTTTCTGGCCATCCCGGTAACGCTTGTTAGGAAAATATATGCATATTAAAAGATCATCTATCCAAAAATCGACTCTGAGTAAAACATCAGACAAAAGATGATATTTTACATCCAGAGATTGTGCTCGCAGCCAAACCAGCAAATCCAGTTCACGCAATGCTGAGTAATAAAATTTTCCTAGCCGCCACTGAATTGCATCACTAACTCGTTTTTTAGAGTATTGCTGCAGCAGTCTTTCTTTTAAGGGCTGTATTTCTTCAAGCCAGTGCGGATACGCTTGTTTCTGAATCCATCTTGAAAATTGCTGCCACGTTGGTATGCGTCCAGCATTTTCAATATAGCGGTGGAAGATATGTTGAAGCGCAAAAGGGCAGGTAAAATTTTCAATCTCTTTAATCTGATTCTCTTTGCGAATGTCTCCCAAAGCATGTTCAGTGTTTTCCATCACATACAAAACATCACAAGGTTTTAGCTCAAATAAAACCTTATGATTAAAGCCTTCAACGAACTCAACAACCTTCTCATAACCCGGTCTGTTCTGCCACTCTTGATAAGCTTTAAGCGCGGGAGATCCCGCCCTGTCCAAGAGATCGTTTTTACAATTTTCAAAAGTAACGGCCATTTAAGCAAGTTTATCTCTGAGAAGCTTTTTATCTTCTGCTGTTTTCACTTGGTATGAAATAAACTCCTCTCGTGAACACGCAGGCAATCCAAGTTTTTTAATAAGAGCTTTATCATATGCTCCTGAAAGTAAAGCGATGCCCTCTGAAGCTAGCTTATCCCGCGCGCCGCCGTTTTTACGCAGCCGTTTCATGTAATCTTTTTGCTGGGCAATACCCTCAATCACGGTTCTAGATATAGGTACTTCTTGCATTTCCTTGAAAAGCTGGACAAGCCGTTCGGTTCCACCCTCTGGCTTAAAAATTTTCTTCACTTTCAGAGGATCTGCATCTTCCCAAATATTCTTTGGGTAAGGCTGTTCAAATAGTAACCAGTGAATATATTTGAAATTACTTTTAGGAATAGATTTCTTTTTATCCCTGTTAGTGCCTTTAGAAAGATATTCTGGCCACGCTACAAAAATACCGAGATTGCACAATGCCTTTTTTTCATCTGCACTAATTAGGATACAAGGTTTGCCAAAAGCCTCCTGCGGGATCATCCAGTTCCCGGTCACAGTATTTTTAATATCAACGTCCATACCATCAATATTTAAATCAAGAATGCCTTTTGGAAATCCTATAAAGTTGCGAAAAAGAATTTCTATCTTGGTACCGATATAGGTCTTTTCTGTTTTTTCAATCTGATCGAGGCGGAGCCTTCCCGAACGCGGTGTATCAATGACCTCATCCAGTGCCTTACGGATCATTTTGGGAAACTCATTTTCGAGCGTACTTTTCCCGCCAACATTCTTGAGAATAGCTTTCTCAATCTTTGCGGCAGTATTCAGGTCTTTTGACGAATCATGGCTCACAGCCATAATTCTCTCACGAACGCTTAATGTATGGGAGTCAGTGTCTTAACTTTTATCCGGCAAGCGCCGTAACGCGTGTTGCTTCTAAGCATTCAATAATTTTTTCTGCTACAGCTCTTGCTACTGGAGGAGGGAAGGCATTTCCAACTTGACGGTAAGCGTTAGTTTTCCGGCCTGTTATGGTCCATTTATCAGAAAAACCTTGAAGCCGGGCCACCATGGGGACTGTTAACCTGGGCATGCCTTCATGGTCTGGATCTGGAGCTTCGTTTGCAATCGTATGACCGTTTACGCCAAGCTCAGCCCACTGACGCTTTGCGCGGGTTGGTCCCAAATCCGGCCCCCCATGTTTTTTCGAACCGCCAACAATCGTAGGAGCAATTTTATTTGCAATCTTGCGCCAGTCATCTGCCCCGGCCCAACCGCGGTCTGCCATTAAGTCGTGCAGAACTTCACCGACTGTTGGAGGTTCAATCTCGTGCGGTTCAGGCCATTCAAAAAACTCTGAAATGTTTTTTTGAACGCCAACAAGAATTGCTCGAGGCCGAAGCTGTGGCACACCATACTCGGAAGCATGTAAGAGTTTCCATTCTGCCTTATACCCAAGCTTGCTAAGTTTCTTTAGAATGTACTCGCGATAGTCTTCGAAATTCGCTCCCATAAGACCGCGTACATTTTCGATCATAACTGCACGGGGTTTAATCTCACTTATCAAACGCAAACCAGCCGGAAAAAGGTCTCGTTCGTCTTCTTTGCCAAGCTGTTTCCCTGCAATTGAAAAAGGAGGACACGGCAAACCACCAGCCAAAAGATCTATTCCCTTATACGGTGTGCCATCAAAACTCGTTAGATCACCTTCGATTATGTTCCATTTCGGTCTGTTTTCACGAAGCGTATTACAGCAGTGCGCGTCGATTTCAACAAGAGCCTCATGCTCAAAACCAGCTTGCTCAAGTCCAAGCGCTTGACCGCCTGCACCAGCACACATTTCAACGGAAGCTAAAGCTGATTTTACAGAGTCTTTAGGCATTTAGGTGGATTGTCCTGTGGATAAGTACTTGTTTTGTTCTCATTGTACCCTTAGCGTTTTTTCAAAGCAAGCGCTCTTTCAATGCCTTGAACAGATCTTAAGCGGATCGGTAGAATCTGCATACTGATAGGCCCATTCGGCCAAAGGCCCTGGAAAACAGTACTTTGAAGTATTCTGGAGTGCATTAAAATGCATTGCCGTACCTACAATTCCTGGCACTATGCCTTAGATCATAGATCTTGGGTCGAACCTTGCTGCCCCTGCAATTTGATTATGCTGCTTTTTTGAACCACTCCGGAAATGGATCTTTGACTGCTTCATATTTTTCTGGCGCGCTTAGATAGTCTTTTATAAGACACGCATCCAGTTTTTGACGGATAGAGTTTTCATCCATCTGATCTTTCAGACCGATAAAAACAATCTCTTGCCTGCGGTCACCATAATCTTTTGTCCAGTATTTCTTGATAACGTCTTCAAAATCAGGGCTATCCGGCCAACGGTTTTTGGGAATGGCGGCCCACCACCGACCTATACCCTGATGCCGCACGAACGCGCCTGCCTGAGATACCTCACCAACAAAGTCAGGACGGGAAGACAGCCAGAAAAATCCCTTGGCACGCACAACACCCGGCCATGACTGATCAAAAAATGCATAAATTTTTTGAGGGTCAAACGGCGCGCGCGCGCGATACACAAAACTTGTAATGCCATATTCTTCAGTTTCGGGCACATGGTCTTTAAAATTATAGAGTTCTTGCGCCCAAAGCGGATGTTCCTGCGCTTCCTCCAGATCAAACAAACCTGTATCCATGACCTCATTCATATTGACCTGCGACAAGGTCGTTTCGATGATTTTCGCTTTGGCATTCAGACCGCGAATAATGGCTTTGACGGTTTCGAGCTCTTCTTTGGAAATCAGATCAATTTTGTTCAAGATGATCACATTGGCAAATTCAATCTGTTCGACGAGCAAATCAACCAGTGTGCGCTCATCCTCTTCGCCAAGACTTTCCCCCTGATCTCTCAGGAAGTCTGTTGAACTGTAGTTTTTAATCAGATTTGCCGCATCTACTACTGTGACCATTGTATCAAGTTGTGATACATCAGACAGGCTTTGCCCCTCTTCATCACGAAATTCAAACGTGGTTGCGACAGGTAGAGGCTCCGATATGCCTGTACTTTCGATCAATAAATAATCAAACTTTCCTTCCTGTGCCAAGTCGCGCACCTGTTCCAGAAGATCTTCACGTAGCGTGCAACAAATGCAGCCATTACTCATCTCAACAAGTTTTTCTTCTGTTCGGGAAAGGTCGGCCCCGCCCTTTTCAACAAGCGCAGCGTCAATATTTACCTCGCTCATATCATTGACAATCACGGCGACTTTTTTACCTTCGCGGTTATTCAAAACATGATTGAGCAAGGTCGTTTTCCCTGCGCCCAAAAAGCCGGATAAAACGGTGACAGGAAGTTTTTTCTCAGCGGTTTGAAACATACGCACGTTCTCTTCACTTATAAAATGTTATAATATAACAGTTATATATCGCATTTTTTTGGAAATGCAAGGGGAAGCGCATCGGACTAAGTCCCGCAAAACGTCTGATAAACTCGTTCATTAGATGCAGGCGGAGATTGGTAAGGTTTAAGAGCTTCGCGGTCTTTATAAGGCTCTTTTAGAGCTGATAAGAGGTCACGGAAGGGCTTTAGGTCGCCCGCATTCGCTGTTTCTAAAATCTCTTCGACTTTGTGATTGCGCGGGATCACAGCCGGGTTGCTGTTTTTCATCAAACATAAGGATGATTTGATCGGTTTTGTATTTTGTTGCAATCGCTTTTGCCAGCGCGCATACCAGTCTGCGAACGCTTTGGCTTCGTAGATTTTTCCGGAAGGCTTACCATTCTGACTAAGATCGCGGAATGTGTTGGTGTAATCGGCGCGGGTCTTTTGCATCCAGTCCAAAAGATCAGATATGAGCTGTTCATCGGCACTTTGTGTTCCAAATAGCCCGAGCTTAGTACGCATCATAGTTAGCCACTTATTTTTATAAAGAACCGGAAACGCGTTCACTGTCTCTTCAGCAAGCTGAACCGCCTTGTCGATATTTTCATCAATGAGTGGTAGGAGCGCTTCGGCCAGTCGAGCGATATTCCACTGCGCAATCACAGGCTGGTTGGCATAGGCATAACGTCCCATATGATCAATCGAACTAAATACCGTGTTTGGATCATACGCATCCATAAAAGCGCATGGCCCGTAATCAATGGTTTCACCGGAAATCGCCATATTATCCGTATTCATTACCCCATGAATAAAGCCGACCCGCATCCAGTGGACGATCAAATCAGCTTGACGTTCCATGACGCTTTTTAGAAAAGAAAGCGCTTTATTTTTAGCTTCTTTCAAATCCGGATCGTGGCGGTCAATCGTGTAATCAAGCAGTGTTTCGACAAGATCTTTGTCGCCTTGCGCGGCGGCAAATTCAAACGTGCCCACCCTGATATGAGAGGTGGCGATACGCGTGAGGATCGCACCGGGCAGTAGCGTTTCACGGAAGACATCTTCTCCGGTGGTCACGACGGCTAAGCTCCGCGTTGTAGGAATGCCAAGCGCATGCATAGCTTCGGAAATAATATATTCGCGCAACATCGGACCAAGAGCCGCACGGCCATCCGCACTTCGGGAATAAGACGTGCGCCCGGACCCTTTAAACTGAATGTCCAGCCGCTTTTTATCTGGTGTGATGTGCTCGCCCCAAATATGTGCCCGCCCGTCACCCAGCATCGTGAAATGGCCGAACTGATGCCCGGCATAAGCTTGGGCAAAAGACTCTGAGCTCTCCGGCAAGCTATTTCCTGCAAAGAGAGCCGCTTGTTCTTTTTTACTGAGGTTTGAGAAATCCAATCCCATCGAAGCCGCCAAATCGTCATTCAGGATAACCATATCCGGCGCAGCCACAGGCAAGGGATCAAGCCTCGTATAAAACCTATCAGGCAGATTCAGATAGCTATTGTCAAACTGGAAGCCGTACTCTTTCATATCTTAATGTGTCGCTTTAATTGCGTGCTCTTGAAGTGCTTCCAGCGGTATAATTTCTAATGCACTCTCTTCACACGCTTCGAGAATAACAGAAGGCGCTTGCCCCTCCTCCCATGCTTCTTTCCAACGTAAAGCACAAAGACACCAACGGTCTCCGGGTTTTAGGCCGGGAAAACCGAATTCCGGCCGTGGCGTAGACAGATCATTGCCGTGCTCTTTGGTAAAGCGCAGGAAACTCTCCGTCATTTCGGCACAAATAATGTGCCGCCCGCGATCACTTTCATCCGTACGGCAATACCCGTCACGAAAATATCCGGTTTTCGGTGCAAAGCAGCAGGATTCCAATGCACCGCCTAAGACGTTCTTTTTATCTTTCATCATGACTCCGTTTTTCGAAACTGTTATAGGATAATATTTTAGGATGAAATGCTGGCAGGTCAAATGAACATGAACGCAAATGTTTTAAAGCAGGCTCAGTCATATTGTGAGGAGCACAAATACCGCCTTACACAGCCAAGGCTGCAGGTTTTGAAAATTATAGGAACTAGCACGAAACCACTAGGCGCCTATGACATATTGGAAGAATTGGGCAAAGTCATCGCGAACCCGAAACCGCCAACGGTTTATCGCGCCATTGAATTCTGGCAGCAACACGGATTTATTCATCGCATTGAAAGCCTGAATGCCTATGTTGCTTGTGAAGCCGGGCACCAACATAAAGGGTCGCAATTTATGATCTGTGATGATTGCGGCGCTGTTATAGAGACGCATCTGTGCGAACTCCCAAAACCGTTGAAAGACAGTACTGCTAAAAATACCTTCACGCCGTCGCGCTGGAATCTGGAAATTCACGGAGTCTGTGCTGCGTGTGATTCATATTAAATCATATTAGTCGAGAAGAGTCAGAAACAGACTGTAAGCGCTGCCATTTCCTATTTATAAGTTCCACGAATTGGGTAGTTATTATCAGGATCTCTGATCCACTCCAAACCGGACGCCAAATGCTCAAGTTCCGGTCTTACAAACGGGTTATTTGAAATATCCACGACATGCAAATTCCCATGCTCGTTCACAACGAAAAGTCCGGGTTCAGAAAAATTATGATCTGTTTCCTTTTCTGACCTTGGTACGGAAACATAAACGCCCAGGCTCTCCATCTGTTCAAGAGTGAGGCCGTAATATAACGGATAACTGACATTTAGTTTTTGTAAATGATCTTCAAGCTGTTCTTTGCTGTCACCGGAGACAGCCACCAGATCAACCTTATTATCAAATAAACGCTGTTTATAATCTTCCAGCTGGTTCAGATATTTTGTGCATAACGGGCAATGTCTTCCCCGGTAAATAACAATCATCTGCCAGTCAGTGCCTTTGGCCGGCTTACCCAGGGTGACATCCTGATCATTGAGAGATTTAACTGTGATTTCAGGAAAAATATCCCCTGCCATGAGTTTCTTCGTCGTCATTTTTAACCCGCTTTTTGCAAAATGTCAGTGTTCGGACAAAGTTAGCGGATAATCATACCCCCTGCCAATCTCTTTAAAACCAAAGATAAAATGCCGGGATCCAGATCAGGGACGTTGTCAGCGTGCCTTTGACGGTTTGATAGGCAATCCACGTCCAAAACAGGGACTTAGAGGGCTTTTTCATTTTCGTGCCAATTTGAATCAACCGGTTCATGTTGTAAGATTTGCATGTCTGCGCAGGATTTCACTTGATGCATGTCAAAAGCAAACCGCAGCTTATGTGATAGGTTTGCCTTATTATGCTAAAGCACAGTCAAATGAGCGATACGGATCTTTTCACCCGGTATGTGGATATCTGCAATCAGGCGATCTTACTCAATAAAGACCGCTTTCCCTTTAAACAAATCCTGGGAGCCGGTGAAAAAGCGGGAAAAGGTCAGGTTATTGAAGTTCATCTCGAAGATGGAAAAGATCAGATGCGCTTTGCTCTTGAAATACAAAAAGGCCTGCTGACGGCTAAAGCGCATAGCGCGTGTGAAAAGTGTAATTGCACAGGAAACTGGTCTGTCACGCGCAATTATATCGAAGAGGTTGTTGCAGATCCGGACCCTTATATTATGAACCCGGCAAAAATCGACTGGGGCTGGATGGTTTCAGGCAACGCTTAAGAGCTGCTTGCCGCAATGTCTTTACACGGAAATTCGGACGAACAGGCCGCGCAGGAATAATTTGTAAGCTGCTCTAAATTATCCAGTTCAATCGTGGCCCCTTTAACGCGAATGCCCGTTGCCTCTTTAAGTTTGGACAGCGCACGCGAAAAAGTTTCAGGCTGCATGCCCAGACGAGACGCCAAAAGTGTTTTATCATACGGCAGGTGAATAGTGACCGGACCCGTTTCATTCTGGCGCGTAAGCCGTAGCAAAAAGCAGCCAATACGCTGCGGGGCGTTTTGCATCGTGCGGTGCTCAATTTCCTGCTCCTGCTGCTTACGATAACGCGCCATGGAGGTGAGCATTGCCAGCGCAAGTTGCTGATTATTTTCGATCTCCTGCTTCAGGTCGGCAAGCGGTAGTGCAATAATAGCTGCATCTTCCACAATTTCGGCGCTGTAAGGATATGCACCATCTTCAAAAATAGATGTTTCGCCAAACATGTGACCGGTGGTGAGAATATCAATAATCGCGACATTACCATCCAGTGTTTCGCGGAAAAGTTTAACCCAGCCGGACTTGATGACATAAAAAAACTCTGCCGGATCGCCGGAGACAAAAAGCAATTTTGCTTTTACCGCATCAAGATCATGCGCCTGCATACATATCCGCTCAAGCGCAGTTTGCTCTAACCCCGAAAAGACGGGGATTTCTCTTAAAAAATCTACGGTTTTTGAACGGCTTAGCAAAGATTTTCCTCTTCCTAGAAGTTATAGCACACAGATGCTCTTTTGATCAAAGTCAAAAGCGGTTTTGTCCCTGCGTGATATCCTGAAAATATGTCTGAACGTCAAAAATATTATGTCACCGGGACTGAAGTTTTCTTTAAACCGGAAGAAATTATTGTCAGTAAAACCGATTTAAAAGGCCGCCTTATATACGCAAACCGCGTATTTATTGATATTTCCGGCTATACGGAAGAAGAGCTCTTGGAACAGCCGCATTCCATTTTACGTCACCCGGATATGCCGCGCTGCGTGTTTAAACTCCTTTGGGATACAATTGAATCAAAATCCGAGATTTTTGCTTATGTGATAAATCGTTGCAAAAACGGCGATCATTATTGGGTACTCGCGCATGTAACACCAAGCCTGGGCCCAAATGGAGAAATTAACGGCTATCACTCCAACCGCCGTGTACCCGACCCCGCTATTGTAAAAGACACAATCATCCCGCTTTATACCGCGCTACGTGAAGAGGAAGAAAAACATTCAAACCGTAAAGACGGCATGAATGCAGGCACGGCGATGCTTGAAGCGGTCTTAAAAGAAAAAGGAATGGCTTATGATGAACTTATCTTCGCGCTCCAAAGCTGATCTGCTGCAAAAAGCCGCTTTTGTCTGTGTGGCGCTTGCGGGTGTGCTTGCGGTTTTTATGCCGCAATTTCATTTTGTTGTTGCCGGTTTATGCGCGCTTGCAGGCGTATCGATTGCCGGTGCGATTTCTTTTTCTTTTAAGACAAAAAAGCATATTGCGCGCACAATTCGCGCCTGCAAAGCCATTGCTCAAGGAGATTTCGAGGTCCGGATTACACATATCCGCGAGCGGGGAGACCTCGGGGAACTTATGTGGTCAGTCAATGAAATGGCCGATCACGTCGATTCCTATGTTCGTGAATCCACGGCCTGCATGGAATATGTCAGCCGTAACCAGTATTTCCGCACCATTATTGAGCGCGGCCTGCATGGTTTTCTGTTAACCGGGGCGCGGACAATTAATAAAGCCATGCATAGCGTCGCCCGGAAAATGGAGAGCTTTTCCGGCGTTGCGCATAATGTTGACAAATCATTGCAGGAAGTGGTTTCCGAAATTACAAACTCCGTTTCCACGCTTGAAAACATGACCGGCACGATGAGCGGCGTGGTGACCGTGACGCAGGAAGGCGCACAAAGCGCCATGAAATATTCCGATGATGCCTCTGCAAGCGTACAAACTATTTCAGCTGCCGCTGAAGAAATGTCGAGCGCAATCGCCGAGATTAGCGGCCAGATGAACCGGACCTCCGAGATTGCCAAAGGCGCTGTCACGCGCGCCAATGAGTCGAAAATTTCCGTTGAAGAGCTTGTTCAAATGACAGAACAAATCGGTGAAGTTGTGACCCTCATTGAGGATATTGCCGGCAAGACAAACTTGCTGGCGCTTAATGCGACGATTGAAGCAGCCCGCGCAGGTGAAGCCGGGAAAGGCTTTGCAGTTGTTGCAAGCGAAGTGAAAGATCTGGCCGCCCAAACAGCAAAAGCAACAGAAGAAATTACAACACAGATTACCGCTATTCAGAGCGCGACCAGCGGCGCAGCAAATGCATTCGGAGAAATCGGCAAAGTTGTTGAGGAGATCAATGAATCAGCTGCGATTGTTGCTGCGGCCATTGAACAACAAAATGCCGCCTCACGGGAAATTGCCAATAATGCCGAGCAGGTCTCGCTTGGGACCCAGAATGTCGCCGCCAATGTCAATCAGATGGGACAGAGCATTTCCCAAGTTGATGAAGCCTCCAGAAGTGTTGGGGATATCACAGCGCGCCTGGCGGCCTGTTCTTCTACGCAAGTCGCCGGTCTGCAAAAAGACATGCAGGGCTTTATGGAAGAACTCAATAAAATCGCATGACTTTAGTCAAGGCAGGATGATTGGGGCTCATCCATTATACCGATGTACTTATGAAATAAGGTTATAAGAGGGATACGCGCCGCATGGATACAGCCAAACCGAATTATAATATGGAGATCGTAAAGCTTTTCACGATCGCAACCGTGTTCTGGGGGATTGCAGGCTTTACCGTCGGCCTTGTCATCGCGCTCCAGATGGCCTTCCCCGATTTGAATATCGAACCTTACTTAAATTTCGGGCGGCTGCGCCCACTCCATACATCGGCAGTTATTTTTGCCTTTGGCGGCAATGCGCTCTTTGCAACCTCCTATTATGTCGTCCAGCGTACCTGCGGCGTGCGGCTGTGGAATGACAAGCTCGCCAGTTTTACCTTCTGGGGCTATCAGGCTTTTATCCTGATGGCCGGGCTTGGATACCTGGCAGGCGTGACACAGGGTAAAGAATATGCAGAGCCCGAATGGTATGCCGACCTGTGGCTGACCGTTGTTTGGGTTGCCTATTTCTTCGTCTTTATGGGCACGATCCTGAAACGTAAAGAGCCGCATTTATATGTCGCCAACTGGTTTTACCTGTCCTTTATCGTCACGGTCGCCGTTTTGCATATCGGCAATAATATCTCGATCCCGTTCGAACTGATGAATGTGAAAAGCTATTCCGCGCCGTCAGGCGTACAAAGTGCGATGATCCAGTGGTGGTATGCACATAACGCGGTTGGGTTTTTCCTCACCGCAGGCTTTCTCGGCATGATGTATTATTTTGTGCCCAAACGCGCAAACCGCCCGGTTTATTCTTACCGCCTGTCGATCCTGCATTTCTGGTCGTTGATTTTCATTTATATCTGGGCCGGCCCGCACCATCTACATTACACCGCCCTGCCTGACTGGGCGCAGACGCTTGGTATGACCTTTTCGATCATGCTCTGGATGCCAAGCTGGGGCGGGATGATTAACGGGGTGATGACTCTGTCCGGCGCATGGGACAAGCTGCGCACAGACCCGGTCCTGCGCTTTATGATTATCGCGCTGGCCTTTTACGGGATGAGCACCTTTGAAGGTCCACTCATGTCGATCAAGGCCGTGAACTCTCTATCACACTATACGGACTGGACCATCGGGCACGTGCATTCCGGTGCACTTGGCTGGGTCGGCTTTATCACTTTTGGCTGCCTGTATTATCTCGTCCCGAAACTCTGGGGCCGGGAAGAGCTGTATTCTCTAAAACTCGTGAACTTACATCTGTGGATTGCGACGATAGGCATCGTTGTCTATATCGCCGCCATGTGGGTCTCCGGCATTATGCAAGGCCTGATGTGGCGCTCTTATGATGAGCTTGGCTTTTTGGAATATTCATTCGTTGAAAGCGTGATGGCGATGAAGCCGTTTTATATTTTACGCGCGATTGGCGGGCTGCTTTACATCGTGGGCGCGCTCATCATGGTCTATAATTTCTGGCGCACGATCCGCGGCGATGTAAATGAAAAAGAACAGGCCGAACGGCTCAACCGGATCACACCGGGCTATGCGGCAGCGGAATAAGAGGGATATAAAATGGACTTTTTGAACAAACATAAATTCCTTGAAAAAAACGCGGTGATCTTTTTGATCGGTATGCTTGTCGCTGTCCTGATCGGCGGCATGGTCCAGATCATCCCGCTCTTTCGCGCCGAAACGGTGATTGAGCCGGTCGAAGGCATGCGCCCTTACACACCGCTTGAGCTCGCGGGCTATAATATCTATCTGCGCGAAGGCTGTTATAATTGCCACTCCCAGCAAATCCGCCCTTTGCGCGATGAAGTCGCCCGGTACGGCCATTACTCGCTGGCCGCCGAAAGCATGTATGACCATCCCTTCCAATGGGGATCAAAACGCACAGGACCTGATCTCGCCCGGGTTGGTGGAAAATATTCAGATGAATGGCACACGGCGCACATGATTGAACCGCGTGATCTTGTGCCGGAATCGATCATGCCCTCTTACGGCTTTCTCATGAAACGCGAAGCGGATTTAGACAAAATTGAAAAACACCTCAAAGCCCTGCGCTTTGTTGGCGTGCCATACACCGATGAAATGATTGAAAACGCCTA
Organism: Alphaproteobacteria bacterium; assembly: GCA_028289285.1. Classification (GTDB taxonomy): domain Bacteria; phylum Pseudomonadota; class Alphaproteobacteria; order Micavibrionales; family Micavibrionaceae. Next base: position 233,732 of record JANQRF010000007.1, on the reverse strand, counting down.
TAACGATGCGATGGCGCAGGCGGCAGGCGAACGTAGCGCCAATATTGACGGGCTGCGCGAACGCTATGGCGAAGATGTGAATGCGCGTGATTTTGACGGGCAGGAAAAAATCGTTTCTGAAATGGATGCGCTGATTGCCTATATGCAGGTGCTTGGCACCATGGTTGATTTCGACAGCACAAAAGGAATGGAAGAAAGCGAATGAGCTGGATTGCAGACAATGCCAATATTATCGGGCTTTTGTTTTTCTTCACGTTTTTTTGCGTGATGGCGATCTGGATTTTTCGTCCCGGCAGCAAAAAACATTACCAGGACCAGGCCCATATCCCGTTAAACGAGACAGATGAAAGCGCACAACAATGAGCGAAGAAAATAAACCAGAAATTGACGAACATACCGGTGTGGAAACCACGGGCCATGAATGGGATGGGCTGAAAGAGCTCAACAACCCTGCCCCGCGCTGGTGGCTCTGGATTTTTTATATCACCATCATCTGGTCTGTCGGCTACTGGATTGTCTACCCGTCCTGGCCGACTTTAAGCGGGGCCACAAAAGGCGTGATCGGCTGGACACAGTTTACGAAGCTCGAAGCCGAGCAGGCTGAAATCGCAGCGCGCCAACAGCAATTTTTAGAAAAATTCGAACCGGCCTCTTTTAATCAAATCCTGAACGATCAGGAGCTTTATGCCTTTGCGGTTGCCGGCGGACGTGCAGCCTTTAAAGATAATTGTGCGACCTGTCATGGCACGGGCGCGGAAGGCGGCAAAGGTTACCCGAACCTCAATGATGATGACTGGATCTGGGGCGGCCATGTGGAAGAGATTTATGAGACTCTTTTATATGGTATCCGCTCTACGCATGAAGAAACGCGTTACAATATCATGCCGCGCTTTGGCGTGGACGGTCTTTTGAAACGTGAGGAAGTCGCCATTATGACCGATTACGTTCTGGCCATTTCCGGCGGGGCGAAAACAGGGACATTCGCCCGCGGGGCAGAGATTTTCAAAAGCCAGTGCGCCTCCTGTCACGGCGCGGACGGGCGCGGTGATCATGATTTCGGAGCCCCGAACCTGACCGATGCGATCTGGCTGTATGGCGGCGAGCGTCAGGATGTCTATGAAAGTATTTTCTACGCCCGCGCAGGGATGATGCCGCACTGGCAGGGACGCCTGGATGAAAACACAATCCGCCAGCTATCTGTCTATGTCCATGAGATGGGCGGCGGGGAAGGTGTCAAACCTGAAGAGCGTGCAGCTTTAGACGTGCAGGGGGTTTCCCTCGATGCAAGAGAGTAGCCGCGAGCCCAACCCGCAATATTTCAAAAAGCAGGAACGCATTTACCCCAAACGTGTCTGGGGCAAATATCGTAAGCTGAAATGGATTGCGATGATTATCACGCTCGGGATTTATTACTTCGCGCCGTTCATCCGTTGGGACCGTGGACCGGGCATTCCAGACCAGGCAATTTTAATCGATTTAAATGCACAGCGCGCTTACTGGTTTTTCATCGAAATCTGGCCGCAGGAAGTCTACCTGCTGACGGGCATTCTCATCCTGGCCGCGATCGCATTGTTCTTCGTCACCAGCCTGTTCGGACGGGTTTGGTGCGGATATTTGTGTCCACAAACCGTCTGGACGGATTTGTTCGTCTGGGTCGAACGGATCATCCAGGGCGACCGCAATAAACGCAAACGCCTGTCCGAAGGGCCATGGACGTTTGAAAAAATCTGGAAGAAAACGGCAACGCATATGATTTGGCTGGCCATCGGCTGGTGGACAGGCGGAGCCTTTGTCCTCTATTTCAATGACGCGCCAACGCTTGTGATGGACTTCCTGCATTTTGATGTCTCGACGACTGTTTTGGCCTTTATGGTTGGATTAACACTGTCGACCTATCTTATGGCCGGTTTTTCCCGCGAACAGGTCTGCACCTATATGTGCCCCTATGCACGGTTCCAGTCGGCGATGTTTGACGATAACACGCTGATTATCGGCTATGACGAAGCGCGGGGCGAACCGCGCGGCAAGCACAAGAAAGGCGATAGCTGGGAAGGGCGCGGCCATTGCATTGACTGCACGGCCTGTGTGCAGGTCTGCCCGACCGGCATAGACATCCGCAAAGGCCTTCAAATGGAATGTATCGCCTGCGGCCTGTGCGTGGATGCGTGCAACGACATCATGGATAAGGTCGATCTGCCGCGCGGACTGATCCGCTATGACACGGTGCGCCATATGGAACTTCAAAAACAGGGCATATTTGAAAAATTCCGTATTATCCGCCCACGTACGATTTATTATTCCATTTTACTGGCAATTATCGGCAGCGTGATGCTCTATGCGCTGATTGCCCGTGCGCCAACACAGATGACGGTTTTACATGACCGCAACCCGCTTTTCATCCAGCTGTCCGACGGCACAATCCGCAACGGCTATTCAGTCAAAATTTTGAACAAAACCTATCTGGATAAAACATTCACTCTTGAGGTTGAGGGTCTGGAAGACTATGTCCTGACCGTGCGGGCGGCCGGAAATATTTCCCCGGATGCCTTGTTTGTCCCTGCCGATAGCGTTGGGCAGTATCATGTCTTTTTGGAAAGCAATATAAAGCCTTCTGACCCTAAAGATGTTATCTTTACCCTGACCGATAAGATGACGGATTTTGAAGATGACTATGAAAGTACCTTTATCAGCAAGAGGCCACGCGGATGAGTGAAACGATCAATCAAAAACAGTTAAGTGGACGCAAAGTCTTTTTTATCTTTGTCGCGTTTTTTGCCTTTATCGCAGGTGTGAATGCGATTTTTATCACACAAGCCTTAAGAACCCATGCGGGCGTCGTAGAATCGCGCACTTATGAGCGCGGTCTGGAATATAATACGCGTCTGGATAGCGCCAAAGCGCAGGAAGCGCTTGGCTGGCAGGAAACGCTCACCCATAAAAATGAAAAACTAGTCTGGTCGATCAAAGATAAGAACGGCATTCCTGTCACAGGTGCGGAGATTACAGCGCGCATTGTCCGCCCCGTGCAGAAGGGCTATGATTACGACGTTACATTTAAAGAAACCGCGCCCGGCCTGTATGAAACGGCGCTAACACCGCCCCTGCCGGGCCTTTGGGAAGTTAAAGCAAAAGCATCATGGCGCAGCCACACCTATCACAGCCACCTGGAGATCAGCGCGAATTAGCCCCGCAAAAAGCAAGCGGGTATGAAGCACTTGTCAAAGAAGCGGGCGATGGAGAGAAGTCCATCGAACTTCTCATCAGCGGCGTGCATTGCGGAGGCTGTATCCAGAAAATTGAATCGGCTCTTGCGGATGAAAAGGATATCAGCGCCGCACGGCTTAATTTTTCAACGCGGCGACTATCTATTTCCTGGCAGGGAGAGAATGCCCACGCAAACGATTTTGTCTTTAAAATAGAATCGCTTGGCTATGGCGTGCAGGGGTTCGACCCGGCGCTTGAAAAGCTCCAATCGCGCGAAGATGAAAAATTCCTGCTGCTCTGCATGGGTGTGGCCGGTTTTGCGATGGGCAATATCATGCTGCTCTCTGTTGGCCTCTGGATCACCAGCGCAGAGGAAATGGGTGCGTCCACCCGCGCTTTCTTACATTGGTTTTCGGCGCTGATTGCGCTACCGACCGTTCTCTTTTCAGGCCGCCCGTTCTTTTATTCCGCGCTCGGGGCCCTGAAAAAAGGTCATACAAACATGGACGTGCCGATTTCGCTGGCTGTCATTCTGGCCTGCGCGATGAGCCTCCATGAACTCCTCACCCATGGCGAACATGTCTATTTCGACAGCGCCGTGATGCTCCTCTTTTTCCTGCTGATCGGACGCTATCTGGACACCCGCGCGCGGCGCAGCGCCCGGTCCAGCGCAACGGATTTGCTCTCTACCCTGACCGGCTTTGCAACGGTCATTGAAGGGGACGATCTCCACAAACTCCCGATCAGTGCGCTCCGCCCGAAGATGATTGTACGCGTGACGACTGGTGAAAAATTTCCAGCAGACGGTATCATTGAAAGCGGACAAACAGAAATTGATACGTCTCTTGTGACAGGTGAAACACTCCCGCACGCAGCACAAGAACAAGACACGGTGTATGCAGGTACATTAAATCTCTCTGCGCCCGTGACGGTGCGTGTGTCCAAAGCGGCTGAAGAGTCGCTTCTGTCCGACATTGTCCGGCTCATGGAAAAAGCAGGCCAAGGGCAAGCACGCTATGTACGGCTTGCCGATAAAGCCGCAAAACTCTATACGCCTGTCGTTCACACGCTTGCGCTGGCGGCTTTTCTCCTTTGGTGGCCTGTGCTTGGCTTGCCCTGGCAGGAAGCGCTTTTGATCGCTGTCACTGTTCTCATTATCACCTGCCCGTGTGCCCTAGGCCTGGCCGTACCGGTCGTGCAAGTCCTCGCTACAGGCAAGCTCATGAAAGAGTCCATTCTCGTCAAAGCCGGGGATGCGTTTGAACGCCTGGCCGGTGTGGATACAGTGATCCTCGACAAAACAGGCACACTCACCCTTGGCCGTCCGTCTCTGCAGGGCGTCTATGCGCCCGAAGATTTACAGCTTGCGGCCAGCCTTGCCGCGCACAGCACCCACCCGCTTTCGCAAGCGATTGCGGGTGCCTATGATGGGCCTTTACTGGAGATAGGCACTATTCAGGAGCATGCCGGGAAAGGTCTGGAAGGCATTTACAAAAAACAAACTATTAAGCTGGGCAGTCAGAGTTTTTGCGGTGAGAATGAAAAAACCTCAGATCAAATCGAACTCTGGCTGAAGCGCGGTGAAGATAAGCCAATCTGCTTTACCTTTCAGGATATCTTAAAAGAAGATGCAAAAAAGACAGTCGAACATTTGCAAAAATCAGGTCTCGATATACACCTCCTGTCCGGCGACCGGCAGGAAGTGGTCGATAAAATCGCACAGGAAGTTGGTATTACGCAAGCGCTTGGAAACCAAAAGCCGGATGAAAAATTTGCTTATATTGAGACTTTAAAATCACAAGGCAAAAGCATTCTGATGGTCGGAGACGGGCTGAATGATGCCCCTGCCCTGTCCCTTGCCAATATTTCCATGGCGCCGGGCACAGCGATTGATATGGCTCAAAATGCTGCTGACATCGTCTTTATGGGCGATGACCTGAAACCCGTTTTAACGGCACATCGCACGGCGCGGTTTTCAAATATTCTGGTGAAACAGAATTTTGCACTGGCCGTGCTCTATAACATCATCGCAGTCCCGATTGCCTTTATGGGACTTGTCACGCCGATGATCGCAGCGCTTGCCATGTCCGGCTCCTCGCTGATTGTGATTGCAAATTCATTCCGCCTGACGAAGAATTAGCCTATGGATGTGCTTCTTTATCTGATTCCCGTTGCCCTGCTGCTCGGCCTGATCGGCCTTGGGGGGTTTATCTGGAGCCTGAAATCCGGCCAATATGAAGATCTGGACGGCGCTGCCAGGCGCATATTATCGGATGCAGACGAAGAAGAGATGAACTCCGACTGAAACGGTGCTATATTTGACACTGATCAATTCTTTTGGGCGCAAATCGCGCCATACTCTCACCTGTAAAACGACGATAATTTGGCAAAGGGAAGCTCATGAAAAAATTATTACATCTTATTGGCGCCGCGCTGATCTGCGCTTTTCTAACAGCCGGAGCGCCTGAAACAGTTAAAGCAGAAGATAGCTGGTATGACGCGGAAAACTGGCAGATCCGTGTACGTGCCATTGGCGTTGTGCCGGATGATGATGCACCTGTTAATATCGGCAGCCATGCTGACTTTTCGGATGAATTTGTACCTGAACTGGATATCAGCTATTTCTTTACCAAGAATATTGCTGCCGAACTTATTTTAGCAACGGCGCAGCATGAAGCCCATTATGATGGTAGTACAAAGCTCGGGGATGCCTGGATTTTACCGCCGACCCTGACGCTTCAATATCACTTTTCACCGGATCAGACCTGGAGCCCGTATGTCGGCGCAGGTGTGAATTATTCCATGTTCTTTGGTGAGGATGCTGCTGCAGGCTTTACCGATCTTGAAATTGATGGCGGATTTGGCTGGGCGCTGCAGGCCGGGATGGATTACTGGCTTGATGAGCATTGGGGCCTCAATATCGACGTTAAGAAGGTTTGGCTGGACATTGATGTTAAACTGAATAACGGCGCCATTACCTCAGATACCGAACTGGACCCCTGGATTTTCGGTGCTGGTGTCGCGTACCGCTTCTAATTGAGACGACTTTTATCACTTTTAAAATGCGGGCCTTTTGACGGTCCGCATTTTTTATACATAAAATTTAGAATTTTATCTTGATCTTTGTGCCTGAGCCCTTATGTAACAAGAAGAGATAAAAAGCCGCTTTTAGAAAGGCAAAGCCGCCATGACAGGGAAAATCTATATCGGGTTGTTAGGACTTTTGATCGCGGCGGCAGGTATTCTGTACATTACCCATAAAGACGGCGTAAAAGCCGCAGAAGGTGGTGCACTAGCACCACAGGCCATGCAAGTCAGTGTACAGGTTGTCAGGCCTGAACCCGTCCAGATCTGGAATGATTTCTCCGCCCGTCTGGAAGCATTTGATTTTGCCGAAATCCGCCCGCAGGTCAGCGGTACGATTACAGAGGTCAAATTCCAGGACGGTCAACAGGTCGAAACAGGCGATGTTCTTTTTGTTATTGACCCGCGCCCATATGAAGCCGCCGTCAAACAAGCTGAAGCTGCCGTAAATGCCGCGCGCAATGAATCAACCCTCGCCCAAAAAGAGCTTAGCCGTGCCAAAGAGCTCGTTGATAAAGGCGCGGTATCTGTCCGTATTTTAGATGAACGCCAGGCCCGCGCCCGCGTGGCCAGTGCTAACATCGCGTCTGCTCGGGCGCAGTTAGACCGCGCGAAGATCGATCTTGATTACGCCTATGTGAAAGCGCCGATTTCAGGCCGTACCAGCCGCGTGGAAGTGAAAGTGGGTAATCTGGTTGAGGCCGGATCCGGCGCACCTGTCCTGACCTCTATCGTTTCAACCGATATGATCTATGCCGATTTTGATGTCGATGAACAAACCTATGTACGCTCCATTCGCTCCTCCGTACGCGATCCGGAAAGTGAAAAAAGCATTCCGGTCAAGCTTTTCGTTGAGGGCGATGGAACAGAATATACCGGTCACATTGACAGTTTTGATAATCGCATTGACCCGTCAACAGGGACAATTCGCGCCCGCGCGCTTTTTGAAAATAAAGATGGCGCGCTTTTATCCGGCATGTTTGCAAAAGTGAAAATGGGATCGCCGGTGAATGAAGAAAAAATTCTCGTGACGGAACGTGCTATCGGCACAGATCAGGACCGTAAATATGTGTATGTTGTCAATGGCGAAAACATGACCGAATACCGGGAAGTGAAAATCGGCGTTAGCACCAAAGGAAAGCGCGTTATTCTATCAGGTCTAAGCGCAGGCGAAAAAATCATCACAGACGGAATCATCCGCATTCGCCCGGGCATGCCGGTTGATCCGCAAATTTCAGACCCTCAACCCACACAGACACAATAAAGCAGGACTTTTTTATCCATGAATATTTCCGGCTTTTTTGTTGACCGCCCGATCTTCGCCTCGGTACTTTCCATTTTGGTCTTTATTGCCGGGTTGATTTCCATGTTTAACCTGCCGATTTCCGAATATCCGGAAGTCTCTCCTCCATCTGTTGTTGTGACTGCGCAGTTCCCGGGGGCGAATCCTGCCGTGATTTCTGAAACGGTCGCAACACCGCTTGAAGAACAAATTAACGGCGTTGAGAACATGCTCTACATGAACTCACTTGCCACAACGGACGGGCGCATGAGCCTCACAGTCACTTTTGCGATCGGGACAGATCCTGATCTGGCACAACAACTTGTCCAGAACCGCGTCTCCCAGGCCGAACCGCGCTTGCCGGAAGTAACCCGCCAGCTTGGGGTTACTGTTGTCAAAAGCTCACCGGACCTGACCATGGTTGTCCATTTGCGCTCACCGAATGACCGTTATGATATGCTCTATTTGCGCAATTACGGCACGTTGAACGTCAAGGACGAGCTGGCGAAAATTCAAGGCGTTGGTCAAGTCCGTGTGTTTGGGTCGGGCGATTATGCCATGCGCATCTGGTTAAACCCGAATAAAATTGCCGAGCGCGATATGACAGCAAGTGAAGTTGTCGAAGCGATCCGCGCACAAAATATACAAGTTGCTGCCGGAGTCATTGGCGGACCGCCTTACAAAGAAGCCGTTCAGTTACAGCTTCCGGTCAATGTCCAGGGCCGTTTGCAGGACCCCGAAGAATTTGAAGAAATCATCATCAAGCGCGAAAATGGTGTGGTGACCCGGCTGCGCGATGTCGCCCGCGTGGAGCTGGACGCCCAAAGCTATGCGCTGCGCTCCATGCTGAATAACCAGCAAGCTGTTGCGATTCCAATCTTCGCCTCCCCCGGTGCAAATGCTTTGAATATCTCTGATGATGTGCGGGCAACGATGGCGCGGCTCAAACAAAATATGCCAGACGGCGTAGATTACACGATCGTCTATGATCCAACTGTTTTTGTCCGTGATTCCATTAAAGCCGTGATCAAAACACTTTTCGAAGCGCTGGCCCTTGTGGTTCTTGTGGTGATTGTCTTCTTGCAAACCTGGCGAGCCTCGATCATTCCGCTCCTGGCCGTTCCTGTCTCCATTGTCGGCACATTCGCCTTTATGCTTGTGCTCGGATTTTCCATTAACGTGCTGTCCCTCTTCGGACTCATTCTCGCGATCGGGATTGTTGTCGATGATGCGATTGTTGTCGTTGAAAATGTCGAGCGGAATATCGCAGAGGGCAAAACCCCGCGCGAAGCCACTATTCAGGCCATGAACGAAGTCACCGGACCGATCATTGCAACATCACTGGTCCTGGCCGGGGTGTTTATTCCAATCGCCTTTATCAGCGGGTTAACCGGGCAGTTCTACCAGCAATTTGCGCTCACCATTGCCATTGCGACCTTTATTTCGACCTTTAATTCCCTGACCTTGAGCCCGGCCATGGCCGCGCTTTTACTTAAACCCAAAGACGCACCGAAAGATTGGCTGATGAAATTGATGGACCTGCTCTTCGGCTGGTTCTTTGCATTATTCAACAAATTCTTCGGCGGCGCGCAGAATATATATGCTACAAGCGTGTGCCGCTTTATCACCCGCCGTCTGGTGGTAATGAGCATTTTCTATGTTGGTCTTGTATTGGTCACCGGTCTTAGTTTCAATCTGGTCCCGCAAGGCTTTGTCCCGGCGCAGGATAAACAATATCTGATTACCATCGCCCAGCTCCCGCCCGGCGCGACACTTGAACGCACGGAAGATGTTATGCGCCAGATCGGCGATATTGCCACTGCGCAAGAAGGTGTCGCGAATGCTGTGCAGTTTCCGGGTCTATCGATTAACGGTTTTGTAAACTCTCCCAGCGCCGGAATCGTTTTTGTCCCTTTAACAGATTTTGATGAACGCAAGAGCCCGCAGCTCAGCGGCTTTGCGATTGCCCAGTCCCTGCAGCAACAATTCGGGGCGATTGATGATGCTTTTATTGCCGTCTTTCCGCCGCCGCCCGTCCGCGGGCTCGGCACAGCGGGTGGATTTAAACTCCAGATTCAAGACCGCACCGATCAGGGCTATGCCGCGCTCAATGAAGCTGTCCAACAAGTGATTGGCAAAGCCATGGCAGACCCGGCTCTCGCCTTTCCGGTGCTGACAAATTACAACATCAACATGCCCCAGCTTTTTGCGGATGTAGACCGCACACGCGCCCAGCAGCTTGGCATTCCAATCGATGATATTTTCCGCACCATGCAAATTTATCTCGGCTCTTTATATATCAATGACTTCAACCAGTTCGGCAGAACTTACCAGGTGATTGCACAGGCAGATGCGCCTTACCGCGCCGTGCCGGGTGATATTACATCGCTTCAGACGCGCAATGCGGCAGGCGATATGATCCCGCTTGGATCGGTTGTCGATGTGCAGGAAACCTTCGGGCCTGACACCGCCATGCGGTATAACGCATTTCGATCTGCAGATATTAGTGGCAATCCGGCCCCCGGCTATTCGTCCGGGCAAGCACAAGATGCCATTACCAAAATCCTGGATGAAACATTACCGCAAGGCATGGGCTTTGAATGGACGGAGCTGACCTATCAGCAAATCCTGGCCGGGAATACGGCGATCTTTATTTTCCCGCTTTGTATCCTGCTCGTCTTTTTAGTGTTAGCCGCACAATATGAAAGCCTGACCATGCCGCTTGCCGTGATTTTGATTGTCCCGATGGCGATCCTCTCGGCCATTTTAGGCATATACCTCTTCAGCAAATTCTTCGGCATGGGAGGCGATAATAATATTTTCAGTCAAATATCGCTCTTCGTTTTGGCGGGGCTTGCCTGCAAAAACGCGATCTTGATCGTGGAATTTGCGCGTGAACTTGAACGGCGCGGCCATACGATTGTCAGAGCTGCCATGGAAGCGGCGCGCCTGCGCTTGCGCCCGATTCTCATGACCTCGATTGCCTTTATTATGGGCGTTCTTCCGCTTGTTATCAGTCACGGTGCAGGCGCTGAGATGCGTCAGGCAATCGGGATTGCCGTCTTTAGCGGGATGATCGGCGTTACTTTGTTCGGTCTTGTCTTCACACCGATGTTCTATGTGCTGTTGCGCACGATAGAAGCCAAACTCAAAGGGACCCCGCAGGCAGCTGAAAGCTGTGACAGTTAAGAGTTTAAAAAAAGTATCTATTTAAGCTTTTTGTAAAAAGTGGATTTGGCCATACCGATGAGCCTGGCAGCCTGAGTGACATTGTTCTCCGTATATTCCAGTGCATTTTGCAAAACTTCTTTTTCAATTTGCTCCAGCGTTTTGAATTGTCCGTCTTGTGTAAATAAATCAAGATTATAGGGCTTTGTGTCTTGTATATTTACCTGTTGATTACGGGTTCCCTCTTTATCAGATAAAAGCTGTTCAAAATCTTTTCTATCCAAAACACTATTTTCGCTCATCACCATCGCGCGGTTGATCACATTCTCAAGCTGGCGGACATTGCCAGGCCAGCCATAGTTTTGTAAAAGCGTTTGCGCATCAGCTGAAAGTGTCTTGGGCAGGCCGCCTTGCTGCGTACAAAAACGTTCTATGAAATGTGTTGCTAACGGCAAAACATCTTTTGATCGGTCACGCAAGGCTGGCAATTCAACCTGCATGACATTCAGACGAAAATATAAATCTTCCCTGAAACGTCCTTGTTCAATTTCATCTTCCAGATCTCGGTTTGTTGCTGAAATAATACGCACATCAACCGGCACAGGTTTACCGGCGCCAACCGGCTCCACCTCTTTTTGTTGAAGCACGCGTAAAAGTTTGACCTGGGCGTCACGCGGTAATTCCCCAACCTCATCCAGAAAAATTGTCCCGCCATCGGCTTCACGGAATTTTCCGATCACTTTATCCGTTGCACCTGTAAACGCGCCTTTTTCATGACCAAAAAGCGTGCTTTCAACAAGCTGCGCCGGGATCGCCCCGCAATTAACGGCTATAAACGGTTTGCCAGCACGCGCACTTTCACCATGGATCGCTTTGGCAAAAACCTCTTTCCCGGTGCCTGTCTCACCCGTAATCAGAACCGGCAAATCAGACGGCGCCGCTTTACGTCCTAAAAGAGTTACCTGCAATAAACCGGACTCATGGCCGATAAGATGTTCAAATTTATAATGACCTTCCTGCTCATCTTTAAGACGTGAAACTTCTTTTGAAAGCGTGCTGATTTTGAGCGCATTCTTGACAGTCACGATCATGCGTTCGGTATCGTAAGGCTTGGTCAGAAAATCGATCGCGCCGAGCTTCATGGAAGTGACGGCCGCGACAATATCATTCGTCCCGGTCATCATGATAACCGGCAGATCAGGATATTTTTTGTGCAAAATTTCAAGAGTTTCAATGCCATCCATGACCGGCATGTGAATATCGAGAATAATAATTTTAATAGCCTGATCCTGATCCGCTTCAATCATATCTAACGCCGCGCGCCCGTGATCGGCTTCAAGCGAGTCAAAATCAAGCTTTTGCCTTAAAAGCTTCTTTAAAAGACGGCGTTGAAAAGCGTCATCATCCACAATCAGAGCGCAGGCATTCATAGCTTTCTCTCCTCATATTGATTGTAAGGAATGATCCTTAACAAACCGTTCGAATATGAAACGGATTGCTTCACTTTTCTCAAAATCGAACGTTTGAAAATGAGATTATTTGAAGGGTTATTTTTGTAACATATTGATTTTATTGAAGTCTTAAATTGGCACGCCACTTGTATTTACATATTCAAAAGATAAAGTTTGAAATAAATTTTTTTAAAAATGGTGGCGGCAATGAAAGTTTATAAAAAAGACACGGAAGCACAATTATACAAAGACCTCAAAACGCATTGGGAACAATTCCCGGCGAATAGATGCCTTCAGCTTAAATTTTCGCAAATCGAATTGGACCAGGAAGACTGGTTTGAAATACTCATCGCAAAGCTCCAAACAATTTTAGATCTCTCCGCTTGTCAGATTTATCTGTGCCATGACAATGATGTTTTCATACTGAGCCGTCATTTAACCGGTAAAGCTGCCAAACAGATTTTATCCAGCCTAACGCCCCAACTTATTGCGCCAGCCTCTCTTAAGGGGCTGGCGCCCCTTTTTGAAATCGGGGTGGATTGGCCAAAACTAAGAACGTTGTGTGAGAAGAAAATGGAACATATCCGTCTTCTTGAAAGTCAGAAAAATAGAAAAGAAAAGAAAGCTCTTAAGACAGCAACAACAGAAGAGACATTGTCAATGGTTGATCAGTCTCTGGTCAAATCTCTATCACACAGACGCGCACAGCGTGATGAAATAGAAATTCTGATTGTTGAGGATGATCCGTTTTCACAAAAACTTGTTACGAGTGCCTTGCGCAAAAAATATAGTGTTTCAGCAACAGATGACGGACAAGGCGCAATTCTGACATATCTAAGCAAAGCACCGGATGTTGTCTTTTTGGATATCGGCCTGCCCGATATGAGCGGTCATGACGTTTTAGAGAAAATTTTTGATCTCGATCCTGAAGCTTATATCGTTATGTTCAGCGGCAACGGGGACCGTGAAAATGTGATGAAAGCTGTTGAACTGGGCGCAAAGGGATTTGTCGGTAAACCTTTCACGCAGGAAAAGATGATTCAGTATATTTCAAAATCCCCGTTCATTCAGACAAAGCAAACCCAGGAGACAAACTATGAGAACTCCGCTTAATCAAAAGGATACAAGCTTTGATCACCTCTTAGCAGATTCTCAAGGCATAAAGGTCTTATTGGTAGAGGACGACCCGACGACACGCTGGATCGTCCGCAAATCTTTAAAAAACGCATGCGCCCTGGCAACAGCCGATCATGTCCAAAAAGCCATGGATTTATATCTTTCTTTTGCACCGGATATCGTTTTTCTGGATATTCAGCTTCTGGACGGGGACGGGTATGATGTTTTAGACTGGATTATGTGGACCAATCCGCATGCATACGTTGTTATGTTTTCAAGCCATAATAGTATGGACAATATCATGCATGCCTTCGAAGATGGAGCAAGCGGCTTTATTGCCAAGCCTTTTTCAAAGGACGCGCTATTACATTATATTCATAGCCATACGGGAAAAATTGAATGATTGAATTTGCGGCAGGATTTATCAGCGCCTTTTTACTTTTAACAGGCATCGTATGGATCGTTTTTGCCCGTCCCTATAAAAACCTGAAAACCTCCCGGCGCGCTTTAAAAGAAGCCAAACGTGAAGCTGAAAAAATCGCTCAGTTTCCAATTAACAATCCAAACCCCCTGATTCAAATCACAGCAAACGGAGACATTCTTTTTGCAAATCCGGCGGCCTATGCGCAATACCCGGATTTGGCTGAAAAATCCTTCGATCACGAAGCTTTGCAAGGCCTCGAAGACTTCGTCAAAAGATCTAAAAGAGCAAAAGATGAAAAGCAGGTGACAACGCGTAAAATATATTATGGCGGTAAAGTCTATCACCAGACAATAAGCTCTGTTATTACGAATAACCAATTAGCATTTGTGATCTATTGCTATGACATTACAGTGATTGAAGAGGCGCAGAATAAAGCGCGGCTTCTTGAAGCCGTGATCGTCAATGCCAAAGACGGTGTGATTATTACAAAAGCCGATCTGGAAACGCCCGAGATTCTTTTCGTCAATGAGGCAGTCACGCGTATTTCAGGATATGAGCCGGAAGAGCTTATCGGCCAGACGCCAAGAATGTTACAAGGCCCCGGCACAAGCGTTGAAACGTTAAAGGAACTTAAGGAAACGCTTGAAAAAGGAAAAGCCTTTAAAGGCGAGCTTCAAAACTATACAAAAGACGGTCATTCCTACTGGCTGGATATAAGCATTGTGCCTGTCAAAGATGAGGCCGGAAATCTCACCTATTTTGCAGCTATCGAACGCGATATTACGGACCGCAAAGTTTTTGAAAAGCAGCTTCAGATTACAAAAGATGCCGCCGAGGTTGCCAACCGGGCCAAAGGCGATTTCCTGGCCAATATGTCGCATGAGCTGCGCACACCGATGAACGGCATTATCGGCCTGTCTGAATTGCTCATTGAAATGGATATGAATGAAGAGCAAACAGAACTAGCTGAAGCGGTGAATAGCTCATCCCGAAATCTTCTGATTTTGCTCAACGACATTTTGGACTTATCCAAAATTGAAGCCGGAGAATTAACACTTGAGCGCATTCCGTTTGATACACGCCGGACAGTCCGCCAGACAGTTGAACTGGTAAAACCAATCGCTTCACGCAAAGGTGTTGTCGTTGAAAGCACCATCAACCCGATCGTCCCGGAACGCATTATCGGGGACCCGGCGCGCCTGCAGCAAATCATGAATAATCTGATCAGCAATGCCATAAAATTCACAGAGGTTGGATATGTCCGCATTGATGTTACCAGCGCACGCGATAAAGACGGTGCGCCCGAGCTGCATATTCGTGTGGAAGATACAGGGATCGGCATTCCTGAAGGCAAACGCGATGCCATCTTTCAAAAATTTACACAGGCAGATGTTTCAACCGCCCGTAAATATGGCGGCACAGGGCTGGGCCTGGCCATCACAAAAGAGCTTGTCGATATGATGGGCGGGCAAATTTCCCTGGATAGTGTTGAAGGTAAAGGCACGACCTTTTATGTCGATATTCCGGTAGAAGTTTCAGAGGAAGCAGAAAGCATAACCTCCAATGCCCCAAAAGTGATATCTATTAATACCGATGCACGCGTGATGGTCGTGGATGATCACCCGGTCAATCTTCTGTTCATGAAAAAAGTACTCAAGAAGCTGAATTTTAAAAACGTTCATGAAGCAACGAGCGGAAAAGAAGCTATCGCCCTCACAGAACAAAATACATATGACCTGATTTTCATGGATTGCCAGATGCCGGAAATAGACGGATTTGAAGCTTCCACCATTATCCGTGAGCGCGAAGATCTCATTGGTGATATTAAAATCATTGCTGTGACGGCAGATGCCATGAAAGGTGCGAGAGAGAAATGCCTGGATGCAGGCATGAATGATTATATCAGCAAACCTGTTGATATTGAAAAACTTAAATCAGTCCTCGGCGAATGGATTCCAGGAGATGAAGAGAGCGAAAATCTGGATGATAATCCCTACATAGATATACCTAATCCTACTGGACAGCATGATTTAAAAATCATGGATTGGAACCGGCTGGAACTATTCACGGAAGGCGATCCGGATGAAGAACGCGAACTGATCAATATGTTCACAACTTACGCAACTGAATCTTTAGATATCCTGAAACAAAATTGTATAGACGGCGTAAATGAAGATTGGAAAAAAGCAGCGCATAAACTCAAAGGCTCTGCCGCCAATCTTGGCGCAGAAATTTTAGCGGATATCTGTTTTCAGGCAGAACAATCATTTGATCAAAATGCTGATTTCAAAAAAGACTTGTTAGAGAAAATCACCCAATCCTATGCGGATATCTGTGAGGCCCTCAAAGAAAAAGAGAACATATAACATGATGATACATCATGTATGTTCCTGAATCATAAATTTACGTACAAATTTGAAAAATATCTCAGCCTATGTATTTGATAACTATCAGGAAATCACACAGGCCTAGGCAGACGGACTTTTTTCACTTTCTGGGCGGCTTCTTGTAATGTTGCATTGGCAGCGGCACATACGACCTCTTCGGTCATAAGCTCTTTCACGCGTGTATTTTCCATGGCTCGTCTTCCTTTATAAAAACCCTTACATTTGTGAGGGTAATGATTTACGCAACCAAAAAACCTTGATAAATATCAAGGTGCTTTCAATAGATTTCTATAATCTCTTTTACAGGCAGCAGGGCATGATTGGTTTTCTTGAAAAAATATATGAAAAACTGGTTTTAGACCGCCCCGGCCTGACCCTGCTTTTGGTGTTTGCGCTTGTCGCGTTTTTCGGCGCCTTTACGCCGCAATTCCGGCTTGATGCGTCGTCTGAATCGCTCTCTCTTGAAAACGACCAGGCGCTGAAATATTACCGCTCGATCAAAGCGCGCTATGGCTCGGATGATTATCTGCTCATCACCTATACGCCGCATACAGATCTATTTGCTCAGGAAACACTGACAGATTTACAAAAGCTGCGGGATGACCTGGCCGTGCTTCCACGCGTTGTGTCTGTCATCAGCATACTTGATGTTCCGTTGGTCGAGAGTCCGCCGCGCACATTAAACGAACTGAGCGGGCATGTGCCAACCCTCACCGATGCGCAAACCGACCGTGCCCTTGCCCGCGAAGAGCTCACCACCAGCCCGCTTTACAGTGATTTGCTGATGAGTCGGGATGGTAAAACTACCGCCCTGCTTGCGGCCTTTGAAATCAACGAAAAGCTGGAAAATCTGATCAACGCACGTGACGTACTTTTGGAAAAAGCCTTGGATACACCTTTATCCGAAGCAGAAGAAGAAACCCTCGCACATCTTCAGGCACAATATAAAGTCGAAAATGCCCGTGTGCAGAATCAGCAGCAAGAGGATATTGCCGCCGTCCGCGCCGTTCTTGTGCAGCACACAGATACAGCGCAGATCTATCTGGGCGGTGTGCCGATGATTGTTGCCGATTCCATCGACTATATCAGCCGCGATCTGAAAATTTTCGGTGCGCTGGTGCTTGGCTTTCTGATCATTCTTCTCACCATGATTTTCAGAAAAGCACGCTGGGTGTTTTTACCCATGCTGGTTTGTTTCTGTGTAGGCGTGAGTATGATCGGATTTTTGGGGCTGGTGAACTGGCCCGCCACAATCGTCTCGGCCAATTTCATCTCGCTCCTCCTGATTTTTACACTGTCCTTTTGCGTCCATCAGATTGTCCGCTACCGTGAATTTCAAAGTGACAACCCTGAAGCCGATCAGCGCACGCTCGTGCGCGATACGGTGTTCGATATAGGCGTACCATGCTTTTACATGGCTTTCACCACGGCGATCGGTTTCGCATCGCTTATTGTGAGTGATATCCGTCCGGTGATTGATTTCGGCTGGATGATGACAATCGGAATCGGCGTGTCTTTTCTAATTGCGTTCACGTTGATGCCCGCTGCGCTTATGTATTTCAAACCGCCGCCACCTATTGATGGGTTCGATCTGACCCGCAAAATCACCGGTTTTTTTGCAGACCTTATTGAGCGTCGGGCAAAATTAATTTTCTCCAGTTTTTGGGTTTTGCTGTTTCTTAGTGTGGTCGGCCTCAGCATGCTTTACGTTCAAAATCGCTTTATCGACTATTACAAAAAACACACGGACATTTATCAGGGTATGGAAGTGATTGACCGTAAGCTGGGCGGTACCACGCCGCTGGATATCGTGATCGACGCCCCGCAAAGTTTTATTGAGTTTCAAAAAGAAGAGCGCGCCTTCATGGAAGAAGAAGGCATGCAGATGGGCGCAGATGGCGCGCCGATTCTGGAAGGATACTGGTTTTGCGATACGCTGCTGGAAGATGTCAAAGCCATTCATGCCTATCTGGAAAGCCTGCCCGAAACCGGAAAAGTCCTGTCCTTTTATACTACGGCGCAGCTTTTGCAGAATATTGATGGAGACAAGCTTTTAGACCGGTTTTATCTGGGCGTCTTATACAACAAGCTCCCGGCCTCCGTAAAAGAGATTTTATTCGATCCTTATATTTCTGAAGACGGCAACCAGTTGCGCTTTAGCGTGCGGGTATTTGAATCACAAGAAGGGTTAAACCGTGAAGAGCTACTTCAAAAAATTCAAACGCATCTGACAACAGAGCTTGGCCTTGCGCCGGAAGAAGTAAACCTGACCGGGATCGTCGTCCTCTATAATAATGTGCTTCAAACACTCTTCCGCTCACAGATCCTGACCATCGGCGTTGTTTTTATCACGATGTTCGTGATTTTCATGATCCTTTTCCGCAGTTTGAAAGTTGCGGCTGTTGCGATTATCCCGAATATTACGATCGTTGCATTGGTTCTTGGGCTGATGGGCTGGCTGGGTATTCCCCTTGATATCATGACGATCACCATTGCGGCCATTTGTTTTGGCATGGCCGACGACAATACCATTCATTACATTCACCGGTTCAGGGCTGAGTTTCAAAAATCCGGAGATTATTGGGCATCCCTTAGAAAATCGCACGATACAATCGGCCGGGCGATGTATTACACGACCATCACAATCATGTTCGGCTTTTCGATTTTGGCCTTTTCCAATTTTGTCCCGACCGTTTATTTCGGTTTACTGACCGGCTTTTCAATGCTGGTTGCGCTCTTGGCCGATCTGATGCTGCTGCCGCTTTTGATGGTCGTCTTTAAACCGCTTGGCAAAGAGACGCCAATCAAAACGCAATGACCACTGCCTCACCCAGCCCTGTGCCCTTAAAACGCAGCATGTCTTTGCCGCTTGTGATTTTTTACGGGCTGGGCACGATTATCGGCAGGACGTTTTAGCCTTTTATACCTTTATTGGTTTTGAAGATATGGTCACGCCAAAAAGATCAAAAATATCCGGCGGACCCTGCCCCTGGAAATTATGGTGGAGGGGGCAGTCCCTCGCTCACTTTTCTCTACATAACTTTTTATCCATATAATAGGTTTTTGAATATTTTTAGTCATAGCAGTGGATAAAACCCCTTTAAGCTGGTTGTTAAATTGACCCTTGTCCATGAACGTTGGACTCTCTTTCGATGGGGTCTTTTCAGCATAAAATATCCCAACTTTTTGCATGGCCGGGTTTCTCCCCGGTCCTGATGGGGTGCGCGTGCCTGTTTTGGACCCTGCCCGTCTACGCACAAAATGTTCCAGCCACAGCCGATCCGTCCCGTTTTATTGAATCACTTGAAATTCAGCCGGAAACAGAACCGCAAGAGCGTGTTTTAGAAGATGCGGACGAGCCGGTCAGTGTCCTGACGCCGCCTGAAGGCGCAGAGCAGTATAAATTTCAATTAAGGGATATCCGGCTCATTGGCGTAACAGCCTATCGCGAAGATCAATTATCTTCTCTTTATGCGGATATGCTTGGGCGCGAAGTAAGCGTTGCCGATATTTTCACGCTTGCGAACCGGATCACTCAAAAATACAGAAATCACGGTTTTATTCTGGCACGTACGTCTATTCCGCCGCAGGAAATTGATGGCGGCACTGTCAGAATCGAAGTGATTGAAGGCCAGATTGAAAATGTTTTTTTACAGGGTCTGGATTATTCGCCCGGATTTATCGCCCGTGAGATTATTGAAAAAATTAAAAAGACTGTCCCGTTTAATGCCCGCTTTCTTGAACGCCAGCTTTTAATGCTGAACAGGGTGACTGGGATCAGTGCCGTCGGAATTTTACAGCCCGTTCAGGATCCGGATACGGCAATGCCTGGGGCAGTTGATCTAAACCTCATCGCTTCCCCTCGGGACAATCAATATAGTGTATCGATTGATAATTACGGATCGAATTATGTCGGACCCTGGCAGGCAGGCATTGCCGCGCGCTTGCCGCACACCGCTCTCTTTGACGGTGTCACAGATTTAGCGCTTTACACAGCGCCGCAAACGCGTGAGATCGCTTTTTTCTCGGCAACCGAATCCATTCCACTGACAACCAACGGTTTGCTTTTAAAACTCTCAGCTAAATATAGCCGCTCAGAGCCCGGCGGCAGCCTGGAAAACCTGGACCTTAAAAGCCGGTATGTTTCTTTTGCCGCGCAGCTTGAATATCCGCTTCATTTAAACCGCGAGTCACAACTGGATATCTTTGGTGATTTTGAAGTGAATAACTCAAAAAGCGATTTTTTAAATACGCGCTTTTATGATGACCGTTTGCGTATTGTCCGGGCTGGCGTGCGTGGCAGTCACAAAAATATTTACGGCGGCGCGCTATCTGGCGAGGCAAGACTTTCCCAGGGGCTTGATATTCTGGGTGTCCGCGAAAGCGGGTCGATCGATTTATCCCGCGCACAAGGACGCAGCAATTTCGCAAAAGTCGATGCACGGCTGAGTTATCATAAAGCACTCTCTGAGCATATTGGTTTAAAAACAAATATAGCCGGACAGGTCGGTTTTCATCCGCTTTTATCTTCTGAAGAATTTGGCTATGGCGGTTATGCACTTGGACGCGGCTATAACAATTCAGAAATTACGGGCGATAGCGGTTTCGGATTTTTGACAGAACTGAGCTATTACAAATGGGCGCAGCCCGGCAGCCATGTGTTGCGGCCTGGTTTTGTCCCGTTTGTGTATTATGATTTCGGTAAGGTCTGGAATAAAGATGACAATACAAATCCGGAATCAGGTGCCTCTGCGGGCGTTGGTATTGAGTTAAATTGGAAGACAGACACACGTATGCGCTTCACAGTGGCACAACCCTTAAGCCGGAAAATTCAAAATCCGTCCTACGGGAATGGCAAAAACCCCCGTTTTCTGGTCTCCCTGACCCACCAGTTCTAAAATAACCTTCTGAAATTAAATCATAAAATCCGGTTTACGGAATGTTAATCCCTTTGGCGCGAAATGGGATGAGTTGGCATGGAAAATGCTATAATTATTATGTATATAAAATAAGGACATGCATGGGTATTGAAAAAGCCAGATTTATGCTTGGTATCGGCGTCAGTATTTGCGCACTGACATGTGCGCAGACATGCATGCAGGCGCATGCCAATCCGCAAGATCCAAGTGTACAGGCAGGCCAGGCAAGCTTTTCATACAGTGCAAATAAACTTGATATTCACCAGTCTTCAAACCGGGCGGTCATTGACTGGCGCAGCTTTGATATCGCACCGCATGAACATACGCAGTTTCATCAACCTTCCAGCGCCTCTTTTACGCTGAACCGTGTGCGCAGCAGTGATCCCTCCCACATTAACGGGATGCTGAGCGCAAACGGCAATATCGCCATTGTTAACCCGAACGGGATTTATTTTGGCGGATCGGCACAGATTGATGTTGGCGGGCTTATTGCCACGACAACAGATATTGATACGGATAATTTTATGAATGGCGTGATGGATTTTACCCGGCCCGGACTGGCAGGCGCTGAAATCATCAATGAAGGCCGCATCACAGCCAGAGACGCCGGGCTGGTCGGGCTTGTTGCGCCACGCGTTGAAAATAAAGGGATCATCCAGGCACGTCTTGGAAAAGTGCAGCTGGTCTCCGGAGATACATTCACGCTTGATATGGCAGGTGACGGCCTCATCAATGTTGCGGTGAGCGAAGATCAGGCCCGCGAGATTATCAATACCGGCCATATTAAAGCCGATGGCGGTCAGATTACACTTAGCGCCGCTCAGGCACGTGAAAGCGTGGATAGCCTCGTTGTGAATAAAGGCACGATCAGTGCGAACTCTGTTGGCATGCGAAACGGTAAAATTGTTTTGTCTGCCGGAGGGTCCAATAAATCATCCAGAACAGGAAATTCCCGCACACTGAATGAAGGCACGATCCAGGCCAAAGGAAATGCAGCGGATGAAACAGGCGGCACCATTCACTTACTTGGCGATCATGTCGGTGTCATGGCAGATGCTGAAATGGATGTCTCCGGCCAGGCTGGTGGCGGTGAAATTCTTGTCGGCGGCGCGTATCAGGGTGGCGGGGACACACAGACCTCAAAAATCACTTATGTGGATGAGCTGGCAACTTTACGTGCAAATGCGCTGACGTCAGGCAATGGCGGAGACGTTATTATCTGGGCGGATGACACAACCCGCTATTACGGGAACATTTTCGCTGAAGGCGGTACGCTTAGCGGGAATGGGGGATTTGTTGAAGTGTCCGGCAAAAAATATCTGACATTTGACGGACAGGTTTCAACACTTGCACCAAACGGCGAAGATGGAACGCTTCTTCTTGATCCGACAGATATCATTATTTCAAACGCCGTTGATAATAATGTGACGGGCGCACATCCATTTGCGCCAAATGTTGATGATGGGCCATCAAATCTAAATATAGCAACACTTCTGACAGCTTTATCATCCGGGCATGTCACCGTTCAGACGCTGGCGACAGGCACACAAAACGGGGACATTACAGTTGCAGATCCGTTATCATGGTCGGCCAATCGCCGCCTGACCTTAAACGCACATAATAAAATTATCGTGAACGCACCGATTACGGCACGTAACCGCCTGACCATGATTGCCCGCGATGTTGATATCAATGCGAATTTATCTGAACATCCATCCGGCGCAAATCTGTTTTTACAACCGCGGGCGAATAATATTTCCGTCGGTCTGGCCGGCGGTGCAGGAACATTCAATCTCTCAAATGCAGACCTCGATTTCATCCAGCCTGGCTGGAACCGGGTCTATATAGGGCGTGGTGGAAGTAACCAGGTCATGGATATCGGCGCACGGACATGGAATACGCATATGCAATTCTATACCCGCACCGGCGAACTACAGATCAACGGAGCGCAAGATTTCCAGAATTTCGATGCCTTATTCCAGACGCGTAATATGAGCATTAACAACACGATGTCCGGAACAAGACGCCTTTTCATTTATCCGGACAGTCATGTTTCTGTCGGCCTGGCCGGGGCCGCCGGAACGCTTAATCTCAGTGTCGCAGAATTGGATAACATCCAGGATGGCTGGCAGGGCATTTATATCGGCCGGACAAACAGCAATCAGGATCTCGTTGCCAATGCCTATACATGGCGCGATCCGCTTTTCCTGAGAACGGGCCCAGGCAGTATCCAGATTGACGGCGTTCAGACAATGGGGGCCAACAATCTTGATTTTTACAGCCGGAATGTTGTGATGAATGCTGTCGCGACGGGCAGCGGACGCGTCACGCTCCGCCCGGACGGCAATAGATCAATAGGCTTAAACGGCGCGCCCGGAACCTATCAGGTCGATAGCGCAACCTTGTCCAACTTCACCGGATTTACAGGCGTGCGTTTAGGCGCAAATAATCTCAACGCCAACATTACAGCCAATACAGGTACCTATACGCATTCTCTTGAACTGATGAATGCAAATGGTACGATTACCATTAACGGAGATCAGAATGTCGGTGCAAACAACTTCCTGCTGCAAAGCCGTCTTGATCCTGTGATCAACGGAAATCTCATCGGAACGGGCCAGATTACACTTGGCCCGTCGGCGACAAATGTTACGACGGGCGTTGCAGGTGGCGCAGGGACATTTAATTTAAGCACGGCCGAACTTGACCGTATCCAGGATGGTTGGAGCCAGATTGTGATCGGGACAACTGGCAATGACCGGCAAATGGATGTGAACGCCTATAGCTGGCAGGATAATATTCGCTTTCAGACGGATAACGGCATTATCAGAATTTTAGGTAACCAGAATGTCGGTGCAAATGACCTGACAATTCGCAGCGATACAAATCCTCAAATCAATGCGGCGCTTACAGGGACAGGCACTGTCCGCTTTGAAACTGAATCTACAAATCGTCAAATTCATTTAGGAATTGGCGGGGGTCACCTGAATTTATCAAATGCAGAGCTCGATAACATTACAGATGGCTGGGATAAAATCATTTTTGGTCAAAGCAACGGCACAGGACAAATTCGTGTTGGCGCACGGACATGGAATGATGACGTTGAATTCCTGCGCTCAACCGGAAATGTCCGCATAGACGGCGCACAAAATACTGGTACAAATGATTTCACAATCACCAGCGGCGCCGTTGACCTTAGAAGCACACTTACAGGGACAGGCACCTTAACGCTCCAGCCCGGCGTCACGAACAGAAGCGTTGGCCTGGCAGGTAATGGTGGAAATTTCCGGCTGGATGTTGTCGAACTCAACCGCATCCAGGATGGCTGGAATGACATTATTATTAGCCGCAATGATTCAACGGCGGCCTTTAATGCGCGTGCCTACACCTGGAATGATAACATCACCTTCAGGGGTGGCAGCGGGCAGATGCGTTTTCTACAGGCTCAAAATTTCGGCGCTAACACAGTGCGCATTGAAAGCGACAATCTACGCATTGATCAAAATATGACCGGTACGGGCGATCTGACGATTGCCGCATCTGACATTACAACGGATATCGGTCTGGCAGGCGCGGCAGGCGTATTAAATCTAACATCTACCGAGTTGGACAGGCTGTCGGATAACTGGAACAGCATCACGATTGGGCGCGCGGACGGAACGGGTGCCATTAATATGAACGCGTACGCGAACTGGCGCGATCCAATGATATTTGCCAAAGATGCGAATGATGTCACGAATACGATTGAAGTAAATGCCGCACAAACCAATGCAGCGACATCTAATGCGTCTTTAACCTTCAATGGCAATACAAACCTTGGTGTTGATCTGACGCTAGACAATACGGATCTTACTTTTGGAGGACCGGTTACATTGACGAGCAACCGCATTCTGGATACAGACTCTGCGAATATTACATTTAACGGGGCAGTCGATGGAGGCTTTGACCTGGATACGCTTTCAACCGGAAATATCAGCTTCCTTGGCGGCGGCGGGCAGACAAACCGCCTTGCAACAGTAACAGTAACGGGCGCAAATAATGTGACGGGCGCCGGTTTATTTAATGTCGATGATGCAACATTTACAGGCATTGCTGACACAGTCGATTTTGCAGGCGCAGGCCTGAATGCAACAAACCTGATCGACATAGGCACCCAGAATATCCGCGGTCAGTACACGGCAACAGACGGTCTTTTGAACTCTGGCTTGGGTACTACAGAGGCAACCACAACTTTTGACACGCTGGATATTTCCGGGGCAGGCGCAACGCTTCTGGCCGGGTCTATCGGTGGCGGCGGTGCCACCCAGGATACCGCAAACCGCATTCGTATAAACGGCACACTCATGCCCGCGCCAAATGCAAACTATAAATTTGCAGGATTTACGATCGGTTATGTGCCCCCTGAGCCTGTACCGATTAATGAAGATGTTACGAATATTATCTTACAGTCTTTTGTTCCGCAAAACGTGGGTGAAAGCCCGCTTGTGGTCGATGTGGCAAGTGAAGAAAACGAAACAGAATTTTCGGAGCTTGGTAATTTTGATGCGCAAGATTCGCTATTTACCATGGTCAAGAATATTCTTTATATCCATAAAGATTTACTGAAATAAAAATATTTTGCCGTAAAGACGAGATGGTGAAAGGTAAAGTCCTTAGCTAACTTTTCTCTAATGCCTTAAACAACAATCAGATTTCCGTCCGCTTCAAGAGCGTCTTCATCTTCTAATCCAGTAACGCCTTTCAGGGTTGTAACCTGAACAAAGTTATCAGCTCCACCATTAGCGTCAACCTTCAGGACAGTATCAAAACCACTTGATGTGATTTCAATGAAGTCCGTAATGGCATCCTGAAGAGGATCATAGCCGGTAATCAGATCGGATATATCGATCTTATCGTCTTCTGCCAGGCTAAAATCTTCAATTATGTCGATATCATTAAAAGCTGACGCGCTTTCAAAGACGAACGTGTCTGCACCGGCTTCACCAAACAGAACATCCAACCCATCTTGACCATAGAGAAGATCATTGCCTTCCCCGCCATAGAGGGCGTCCTTTAAAGAAGCCTTGGTGATACCTGTCAGCGTGTCATTGCCGTCTGTCCCGTTGGATACAAACACAGCATCATTTTGAAGCCAGGATTTTACATCAAACAAATATGTCCCGCCCAATGACGTATTGGACGCACTTGTACTTAGCCTAAAATATTCTATCCCTGCGCCAAAGTCATCATTCAGCGCCAAGAGCTGGTCTTCCAGCAGCATCTCTACCCTGTTGCCCAGGGCATTCTCAGCAACAATCCGCACATCATCACCGCCCGTCCATTCAACACTTAAATGGCGTTCAAGAAAGGCAACTGTCGGCCCAGGCACAGCTTCAGAATCCATGAAGAGTACAACATCCATCCCTGACGCATCGGTGATGATCACATCCGGACGGTGAGTGTTACGCGAAACGACCGCGTAGTTATCATCGCCTGTCCCCCCATCCAGACGGTCAACATATCCACGGCCCCAGCCATCATGAAGCCAGTCCGAACCAGACCCGCCTTGAAGATAATCACTGCCGTCATACCCATATAGCTTGTCACGATCACCCAAACCCTGAAGCCAGTCATCTCCAACCGTCCCGTAAAGCGTGTCCCGTGCCGCTGCGCCTGTAACTTGGTTCATGTCGGTGACAGTAATGCCGACATGACCTTGATCCGTTAGCTCGCCATCAGAAACCACATAGGTAAAGCTGTCTGCACCGATATAGTCTGAACGCGGCGTATAGGTGAAATCCCCATTGGCGAGAATGTTCACCGTGCCGCCCTGCGCTGTTGCTTTCGTTTCAGCAATCACGATCAGAGGATTTCCATCAGGATCGCTATCTGCCCCATTGCCGTTATCGGCCAAAACATTACCTGTTGTAACTTGGTTTTCTGCTGCGATAATTTCGTCTGCAGCGGCAATCGGCGCTCTATTTTCCTG
This sequence comes from Alphaproteobacteria bacterium, assembly GCA_028289285.1. Taxonomy (GTDB): domain Bacteria; phylum Pseudomonadota; class Alphaproteobacteria; order Micavibrionales; family Micavibrionaceae. The sequence goes on along the minus strand of JANQRF010000007.1, from coordinate 206,729 downwards.
ATTGGCAAGATCGGCAATTTCAGAAAAACTGTATCGAAGACCATTAAAAAAGTAAGTGAGAATATCGATGGTCTTGTCGATAAAACCCAGTGTCAAATGCTTAAGTTCGATAATATTGTGATCAATGCGGTCAAAAGAAAAACTGTTCAGACTATACGTGTAGTGAACTCTTCCATTCCCGCCTTGCGCATCCAAAACATCATTTCCAAGACTGCCAAAAAAGGTATCCGTGCCGCCGCCGCCTAGAATAATATTATCGGCATCGTTGCCGTAAAATACGTCATTTCCGGAACCGCCAGTGGCATTTTCGATGGTAACACCATAAGCAATGGCAATATTACGGCTCTCACCAACCGAGCTAAACGTGCCGGCATCGAGATTAATTATCATTGCAGATCTGATTGTAGATCCATCGAGCGTATCGATGCCGCCCCCATCCCAAATTGTATAGGCCCTGCCATATTCAAGCCTATAGACAGTATTACCTGAATTATAACTTGTATTGGCACCGTATAATTGTTGAAGCGCCCATATATCGTATAGCTGAAAGCTCTGAGCAAATGTGCTTCCCCAAGGCGAGGTATCATACGCCATAACAGAATATTGCTCTGTATCTTGCGCGCCGGTAAGACCTCCTGAAAAGGTATGTTGCAGCCCAAGAGCATGACCAATTTCATGCATGATGACATAAAAGCTGAACGAGCCATCCTGCAAGTTTGTTGAGCTCACTTCATTTTTATCCGTCCAGACATCCCCTCCTCTGCGGTCGAATAAATGCGGATAATACGCCCAGGCCGCTGCCGGTGCCGGCAGATCGGTTTGAGCAAAACCTATATGCGTAATATTTTCTGAAGTGGTTTGGACGAAATTGATTTTTGTAAATGTCTCAATCATGTTGAGCACTTTGACCGTTGCAGTTTTCATCTGGCTTGTAAAAGCCTGAAAGCCAGCCGCTTCCTCATTGAGAGCGCTATAATAACTTGGGAGGGAATTCCAGAAATTGTAATAAAGGGTAATACCGGTTCCGCTATTCGGCCAGACAGAGCCTTCGATAAGACTGCCCGGACCATTCGTTCCTGGTGGCTGCAGCGCCTGAGGCTCAATTGTGTCCTGCCTCAGGGACGCAGCATGGCACGCTGAACATCCACACCCGGCAGGAACGCGTGTCATAGAGCTATTGGGGTCTTGTATTGTCACTTGTATCGTATCGTAAAGCTGCTTCAGGCACTTATCCAGCTTTTTTATATTATGGCATTAGAGCGGTTTTCAGTTTTGGGCTACAGATTCGCCATAACGAAGGTAACCATCTGAAAATAAACGATCTTTAATAAGATCAGCTGTTTAATCAATAAAAATTTTATAGCAGCGAATTATAGCATAATTAACGATTACAATAAATGAGCTGGCCGCCGCATCCCCTGTTCCGCAAATTTATTTTTTAGCCGCGCGGTCTTTTCCCTCGATCCGCACAACGCTTTTTTATAAGCGCCTTCTCATATATGAAAGCAATGAAATACAATTACAAAAATTTTCTGAAATCAATTGTATTATGAGAGAATGGTGTGGGCAGTCTAATACTAACTTTTCTCCTATCTATGCACTTTAACATAGTCTAAATACAGAAGAGTTTTAGGCCGCTTTGGCTACATCTTTAGAGAGATATTTTTCCAAAATCCGAATAACATCGCCAACACGCACGGGCTTACTCATATAGTCATCAGCCCCAGCTTCAAGGCATTTTTCCTTATCGCCATAGATAGCATTTGCTGTCAGGGCTACAATTTTCAAATCTTTACCCCAACCCTTCTGGCGGATACGCTTGATTGCCTCGTGCCCATCCATAACAGGCATTTGCCAGTCCATAAAGATAATGTCGTAATTGCTGGATTGTTCCTCAAGAATATTCAGTGCTTCTTGTCCATCTCCAGCAAAAGAAAATGTACAACCAAGTTCACTCAAGACACTTTTGGCCATACGTTGGCTGACACGGTCGTCTTCGACCACCAGAACATGTGCGCCAATCTGTGGCAGGGTTTCTGGTATTGTCTGATCTTCTTCTTGTGCAAGCGCGCCGGTATTTTCACCCGAAAGTACGTTACCAACACATTCAATGAGTTCATCCGGATAAACCGGCTTGAATAGATGCGCAGAAAATCCGGAGTGAGACAGGGTTTGGAACTTTTTCTTTTTGCCTAGCGCAGTGACCAGGATACATTTCGGTGTGCCATATTGCTCTGGGTTTTCAATGATTTTGCAAGTGAGCGCCTCACCATCCATTTTCGGCATAGCATAATCGGTTAATACAATATCATAAGGTGCGGCGTTTTGCTGTGCTCTTTGTAATTCTTCAAGTGCCTCTACTGCTGAAACTAAGCCTTTGCTTTCAATTCCGGTGATGGCCAGATATTCAGAAAGCAGTGTCAGATTGACAGGATGATCATCGACAATCAGGATTTTTCGGTCTTTTAAAGTGTCTCTGTAATCCGTATGGAAAGCGATTTCGGTTTCTGTGGAAACGGGCGCTGTAACTTCAAACCAGAACGTCGAACCTTTGCCGACCTGGCTTTCCACGCCAATTTCGCCGCCCATCATTGCAACCAGCTTTTCACAAATGGTTAGACCCAGACCCGTGCCTCCATATTCGCGTATTGTAGAAGAATCAACTTGTGTGAACTTACTAAAAATTTTATCAATTTTTTCTTCAGGAATACCGATGCCGGTATCCTGCACTTCAAAACGTAACCTGATTTGATCTTCTGCCTGTTCCTGTTTGATTAGGTTAATCAAAACATGACCATCTTTGGTAAATTTAATCGCGTTGCTGACAAGATTAATCAGGATCTGCCGTAAACGTGTTGGATCGCCTTGAATATCAGGCAGTGTTTGATCATACGGCCAGCGTAAAATAAGCTCCACACGATTTTCATAAGCACGGCTTCCCAGAAGCTGAATCACATCGGTAAGAAGTTTATCGAGTAAAACCGGCTTTTCTTCCAACTCAAGTTCTCCAGCTTCAATTTTGGAAAAATCAAGAATGTCGTTGATGATCGTAAGCAGCAATTCACCGGAAGAACGGATCGAGTTGGCATATTGATCCTGCTTTTTATTGAGATCAGTATAAAAGAGCAACTCCGCCATACCGATAATTCCATTCATGGGGGTACGGATTTCATGACTCATCGTAGCCAAAAATTCGCTCTTGGCTTTGTCGGCTTTCTCGGCTTTCTCTTTTGCCGCTTGTAGTTCTTCATTCTGATGGGCAACTTGCCCTAGCAGTGCAGCTCTTTCGATAGTGTTTTTGATCGCCCGGTGTAAGCCCGCGCCGGTCACAACCTGCTTGGCCATGTAATCCTGCGCGCCGCTTTTGATCGTATCTACCGCGATTTCCTCGCTACCGTGTCCGGTGAGCATAACAACAGGCAAAATTGATGTTATGCCACTAAGTTTTTTGAGAACATCAAGACCGCTCATATCCGGTAAGTTATAATCCAAAAGAACACAATCTGGATGAATTTCCTCATACGCTGCTATACCATCTTTTCCATTACATGACTCATGGAAGATATATGATTCTTTAGACGCTGCTTTCTGAAGAAAAGTTTTATAAAGAGCTCTGTCAGCTTCGTCATCGTCAATGATTAAAAGCGTAAAATGATCTTTTGTATCCATAAGAGAATGATGCACTGAAAATTGTCTTTTTTAATATAAATCATTCTTTTTAATGCATATGTATTAATGGAGTTTGGGGCACAGGCTAAGAAAGTGAAGCACCTTGTTAGGATCAAACGGCTTGGAAATAAAGCCTTTTGCGCCAATATCTATGGACTTTAAAATGTTATCCATATTGTAATGCCCGCTAAACATAACGACAAAAGCACCCGGATCGTTGCGTAACATCCAGGATAAAAGATCGTGGCCGTTACCATCTGGAAGCTCGATATCCATGAGAACGAGATCGGGTTGAAGCACGTTATAAGAGCTAATACCCTGACTCGCATTTGATGCCTCTATGAAATCGCAATGATCTTTTAGGCTTGCAGCGACCATCCGGCGCGTTGAACGATCATCCTCGATTAATAAAACCCGTGCGGCTTTCTCGCTGCCAACATTTGTTAATGGCAACATAGTCTTTGATATTTTTTCTGATATGCATTCAGCGTTACGCATTATACCCCCCCATAACTAGAAAATTATTCACCTACATCTATGCTATTTAATGCATATGCCAATGCTTCAGGATCAATATCCATAGCCAGGCTGAGCGTTTGATCATCCGCATGCAATACAGCCTGCTCTGCCAGCACAGATATATTTATGCCTGTCATTGCCCCAAGAACAAAAGCAGACAGAACAAGAAAAGGAATACGTAATTTGGATACGATATTTCCATTTATGGCATTGTCATTCACCTGTTTGCCTTGCCGTGTCCTTATTTTCATACGCCTTAACAAGAAATGGGCGGCGGCCCGATCTTCTTTAAGATCGAAGCCGCCTAAGTTTGTATGAGGCGAGTGAGAGACAGGGTAGGCAGACTTTGAATTTTGTTTTGAACGATGCATCAGTAATGACCCCTCTATATATATGTTATCCGTATAAACCCGAGCCTATTCATTACAACAACTGTGCCAATTTGAGTTTTGTGGATTTTCAGTCACTTAAAATGATCTCTCTTTTAAGGGCGGCCGAAAATTAGTCGCTTTTGCGTTTCTATCGTATGATTTTCGGATAGTTTACTTGGGTCTGTATATTGGGCGTGTCACAATAACGCTATGTATAAAAACGTTCTTATTATTGATGATGACCGGACTGAACGTAGAATGATCTCAAATATTCTGAGAAGCAGCATCCAGTTCAATCCAAAGGAAGCCGAAAATGGTAAGGAAGCCTTGCGTATCCTAAAGAATGATCAGGATGACACAATCAGGCTCATTATTCTTGATTTGGATATGCCTGTTATGAACGGATTTGAAGTATTACCAATCATAGCAAAAACCTATCCTGAGATACCTGTTATTGTTCTGACAGGCGATACGAATACAAAATCCGCCGTTGAAGCGATGCGTATGGGGGCTGCAGATTTTCTATCCAAACCCGTTGAGAGTGCAAGGCTTGACGTTTCTGCGCGCAATGCGTTGAGAATGTCATTAATGTCTAAGGAAATCTCACGTCTAAAACGTCAATCAGATGATGCACTAAAGTTTTCAGATCTTATAGGTTTTAAAGGCGGCTTAACGGACAATATCAAAATTGGACGCAAGGCTGCGGATTGTAACCTGCCTGTACTGGTTACAGGGGAAACGGGTACGGGGAAGGAAATGTTTGCCCGCGCCATTCATGGTGAAAGTAAGCGTGCGGGCCAGCCCTTTATCGCAGTAAATTGCGGTGCGATTCCTGAAAAATTAGTTGAAAGCACTTTGTTTGGGCATGAGAAAGGTGCATTTACCGGCGCGGTCAACAAATCTCTTGGCAAGTTTCAGGAAGCCAGCGGCGGAACAATTTTTCTTGATGAGATCGGAGAGTTGCCGTTAGAGGCGCAAGTCAAGTTGCTTCGCGTTCTACAGCAAGGTGAAGTAGAGCCGGTCGGCGCAGGAAAACCTGTTTCTGTTGATATACGCGTTATCTCGGCCACAAACCGTGATTTGGCCGAAGAAGTCAAAGAAAACAGGTTTCGTGAAGACCTTTACTTCCGGCTGAACGTGCTTCATATCGACTTGCCATCTCTGCGGGCACGCAAAAATGATATTCCGGTCATGGCAAATCATTTTGTAGGACAATTCTGTGCTTCACATCAATCCCTGCCGAAAGATATTAGTGAAGAAGCTATGAACAAGCTGCAAAACCATAATTGGCCCGGCAATGTGCGCGAGCTGGAAAACATCATTAACCGCACTATGGCGCTGTGTGATCACGATAGGTTGGGGCCGGAAGACTTCTCGTTCATTCAGGCTGTAAGGAATGATACACTGCAAGTACAGGATGGTTTAATTTCTCCTTTGCGTTCGGACGGAAGTTTTAAAAACTTTCGTGAGCTGGAACAAGAAATTGTTACGATGGCGCTGGCCCATCATAAAGGTAATATTTCTAAAACGGCGCGTATTTTGGGTATTGCTAAATCTACGCTTTATACAAAAATTGAAACATTGACTGATTTGAAATCAGCTTAATACCCGGCATGTTTTATAAATTCCCGTAATTTTTTCTCACCTTGATGAAATGCTTTTTGTAACCCAGGCAATAAATCTTCAACATCATCTATGTGCCCGGCGCGGGCTTTTTCATTAATGGCTCCAGCAATTTGTGATACTGCCGTTAACCCGAATCCCTTACTATTGGATTTAAGAGTATGGGACCCGCGGGCCACTTTCTCTGCAGCGCCCTCTTCCAGCCCCTCACTGATATCGCGAATATAGGCCGCCGCATCTTCCAGATATTCATCTACGGCAATTACCAGCTCGTCTTTTAAAAGCACAGCCGATTGTTCCAGCGCCTGTTCATCAAAAGCGTCCAGATCGAATTGTTTTTTTACTTCACCTTGCGGTGTATCTGTCGGCGCGTCCTCAAAATCCGATAGCTCAAAATTTCCGGCAATCAGACCTTGCAAGTTATCAATTAAAACCGAACGCCATTTCGGCATCCATACATCTTTTGGGAGATAGGCATCCATGCCGGCGACCAGGCACTGCTCCCGGTCACCCGGCTTGCGGTTAGATGTAAACGCAATGATAGGTATATGCGGTAATTCTTCTTTCACTTCGCGTGCCCGGATAGCTTTGGTGGTTTCCAGGCCGTTAAGCTCCGGCATATCCCAATCCATGATGATCAAATCAAAATTCTGTCCTGCTTCTATTTTCGAGAGGGCTATGAGTCCGTTTTCTGCCTGTACGGTTTGAAACTCACATTCTTTGAGGATTTTCTCCATAAGAGTGCGATGTGTCCGGTCATCTTCAACAACAAGAATAGTAATGTCTGCTCTGTTAAATTCCGGCTCTTTTTTATTCAGATATCCGAATTTTTCTGCTTCGTTCATAATCAAGCCCCCCAAGAAAAAATAACACTTTCAACTTTGTGTTTCGCCTGAAATTTTCTCAAGCATACGTTTGCATTTTTTGAATAAGCATTTTTATTTGAGGCAACGTTTTGAATTATACTCACTTCGCATTCCAAAATTAAAAACCATAAAAAATTTATGGAAATGAAAAATGAAATTGATGCAGATTTGATTAGCAAGACGGATTTGCGCTTGCTGGAAATGTTGATTGCCAATACGGATGAAATGATTGTCATCACGGACGCTAATCTCAATGACGGCCCGCGTATAACCTATATCAATGATGCGGTCACAAAAATTGCAGGATATACGCCGGATGAAATGATTGGCCAAACACCACGCATTTTTCAAGGACCAAATACAGATAGAATGGAACTTGACCGCTTGCGTGAATCTCTTGAGCAAGGCAAACACTTTAAAGGGCAGTTGATCAATTATCACAAGAACGGCGATGAATACTGGGTCGAGCTGAGTGTTTTTCCTATGTGGGAGCAGCCCGGGCAGATCTCCCATTTTGCTGCCATACAAAGAGAGATCACAAATCTCAAACAAGTCGAACAACAGATTGCCGATTATTCGGAAAGGCTAAGCGCGCTTCTCGGTACGGTTGTTGATGGTGTGATCACCATTAACAATCAAGGCATTGTTCAGACTTTCAATCCGGCTGCCGTCGAAATTTTTGGCTATGAACCTCGTGAGGTGATTGGTCAAAATGTCAAAATGCTTATGCCTGAGCCTTATCATGAAGAGCACGACTCCTATATCGGCAATTATCTTGAAAGCGGCGAAGGCAAGGTCATTGGTATTGGCCGCGAAGTGAAAGCTCAGCGCAAAGATGGCAGCGTTTTCCCGATGGAGCTTGGCATTGGCCGCATGAGCACAAAATCCGGCGAAGAAACTTTTGTTGGCACTATCCGCGATATTTCAGATCGCAAACAGGCCGAACAGGCCACGAGGGATAGTGAAGCAAAAATTAAAGCGATTGTTGACAATACGGTTGACGGCCTCATCACAATTGATGAGTACGGCAATATAGAAACATTTAACAAAGCTTGCGAGGCCATATTTGGCTATAAAACCATAGAGGTTATAGGACAGAATGTTAAAATTCTGATGCCTGAACCCTATCACGGAGAACATGACGGGTATCTTAAAAACTATCACAACACGGGAAAGAAAAAAATCATCGGCATAGGCCGTGAAGTTCAGGGCAAACGAAAAGACGGAGCCGTTTTTCCTATCGACCTCTCGATTAGTGAAATTAAAGTTCAGGGGCGCAAGCTCTATAGCGGCATTGTACGTGATATTTCAGATCGTAAAGAAGCAGAAGAAGCCTTGAAAGAAAGCGAAGCACGTATGCGGGCGATTGTTAATCATACGGCAGAAGGCCTGATGACGATTGATGAATATGGAACCGTCGAAACTTTTAACAAGGCATGTCAGGTTATTTTTGGCTTCGACCCCCAAGAAGTTATCGGTCAGAATGTTAAAATGTTGATGCCTGATCCTTATTATAGTGAACATGATCAATATCTTAAAAACTATCATAAAACCAGTGAGAGAAAGATTATTGGTGTTGATCGGGAAGTGCATGGAAAACACAAAGATGGCCATACTTTTCCCGTTGATCTATCGGTCAGCGAGATGCGCGTGAGAGGAAAAAAACTCTATAGCGGGATCGTGCGCGATATCACAGAGCGCAAAAGTGCCGAGGACGAGATTATGCGTTCAAACGAGGAGCTGGAACGTTTCGCCTATATTACCTCTCATGATTTGCAAGAACCGCTTCGCATGGTCGTAAATTTCACCGGTTTGCTGGAGGCAGAATACAAAGATAAATCTCTTGATGATCAAGCCTTAGAATATATGAACTTCATTACAGATAGCGCATGCCGCATGCAAGGCATGGTCAGTGACCTTCTTGAATATTCAAGAATTGAACATAATGAGGGTAACCTTACAGATGTCGATTGCAAAACACATGTTGAGCTTGCCTTGAACAACCTCAAAGAGGCGATTGATGAAACAGATAGCGAAATTATCGTTGGCGACTTACCTGTCATTAAGACTAACCCGGTTCTGTTTACAAGTTTATTACAGAACCTGATTGGTAATGCGATCAAATACCGCTCACCGGAAAGAATACCACGTATTGAAATTATTGCTGAAGATAAAAATAGCGAATGGCTTTTTAGCGTCAAAGATAATGGTATTGGCATTAAAAACGAATATCTGGAACAAATTTTTATCCTTTTAAAACGTCTGCATAGTAAAAATGAATACCAGGGTACCGGTATTGGTCTAACAATTTGCAAAAAAATTGTTGAGAATTACGGTGGAACAATATGGGCAGAATCTGAATACGGCATAGGTACAATATTTTATTTTACACTTCCAAAAGAAGAAACCGAAAGGAAAGCCGCATGATAGATAATGCAAAACCTATAGAAATTTTATTGGTTGAAGATAACGAAGGTGACGTCTTCTTAACTAAAAAGGCTTTTGAAAAAGCTAAGATTACCAATAGCATCCATGTTGCGCCTGATGGTGAGGTAGCCATGGATATGCTTCAACGCAAAAATGGATACGCTGATCATCCACGCCCCGATATTATCCTGCTTGATATCAATATGCCCAAAAAAGACGGGAAGCAGGTTTTGGCTGAAATGAAGGCAGATGATAATCTGCGCCGTATCCCGGTTGTTATCCTGACCAGCTCCGAAGCTGAACAGGATGTCCTCAAAACCTATGATCTACATGCCAGCTCTTATATCGTTAAACCGGTTAACCTGGAAAAATTCCACGATGTTGTCACCGCAGTCGAAGATTTCTGGTTCAGTGTTGTTGTCCTGCCTAGTGGGAACAATATTGAGGAATAGATCATGCAGCCGGTCATTCAAAAAGATCTTGTAGAAAGCCGTACCGATCAGATTGCCAGGGATTATGAGGATTTTGCCTATATTGTTTCGCATGACCTTAATGCACCACTGCGCCATGTAAAGGAATTCACACGCTTATTAATTGGAAGCCGCCAAAATAACCTGACGGAAGAAGAACAAGAATATATTGGCCTCCTGGAAACTTCTTTAAAAAAGATTGATGACATGCAGCAGGCGCTTTTAACATTTTCTCGTCTTAATACACGCGCCGGCCCTATGAGGGAAACAAACTGCAATGACATTGTCACCAATGCATTGCAGGAACTTGACAATGCTATTCGTCAATATTGTGTAGTTATTGAGTGTAGCGAATTACCTGTTGTGATAGCTGATCCTAATCAGCTCCAACTGCTTTTTGTTAATTTGATTGATAACGCATTGAAATTTCATGAAGGCAATGGAAAAAGGGAAATTACAATTACTTCTATTCAAAAAGAAGAAAACTGGCTATTTGAAATCAAAGATAATGGAATTGGTATTGCCAAAGAATATCATGAAGAAGTTCTCCGTCTTTTCCGCCGTCTAGCACCGGATAAATATAAAGGGGTTGGAGCAGGCCTGACCATTGCGCATAAAATCATCCAGCGCCACGGCGGGCAAATAGTTATAGATTCAAAACCTGGTACAGGTACGAGCGTATTTTTCTCTATACCTAAATCTTAATTTTAATAGTAGCTGTGATTTGAAACTAAATGGTGGAGGTGGATGGATTCGAACCCCGCAAACCGCGCTTGCGCGTGTTTGCTTTTTTTTATGAGGTGGCTTGGCCTCATTGTGCAGATGGAAAACACTTACAGGTAAACAACGTTATGAAATGGTGGGGATTGCAGTTAGAGGCTAATTCTTCTCTATATTTTCTCTTATCCACACAGCAAAATCTTGTTCTAATATCTTGCCAGCTGCCACATCTAGCATGGTCAAAACACAAGAAGTATCATCTGCGACTAGCTTAAATCCATTTAACTCAAGAAAGAGCTCCATAACAACAAAAGCTGTTCGCTTGTTTCCATCATTAAACGGATGATTGCTTGCTATTCCGTAGCCATAGCTCGCCGCCAAATCCGCTATATCTGGTTTTTTCTTATAACTGAAAAGATTGTGCGGTCTTGCTAAGGCCGATTGCAACAACGAAACATCTCTTGTTCCGGTCAAACCCCCGTGCTCTGCAATCTGCTCATCATGGATGGCATGGACGATGGATTCCAATATCCAGATGTAAGGTGTATTCACTTAGCCAGCTCTCTTAAAACATTCCGGCGTTTTTTCATGATTTTACGAGCCTGCGCCATCTGCTCTCCAAAAGCTGGGTCATAAGGCGTAATTCTATAGCCAGACTGAGCGTCCGTTACCCAAAGCGTATCGCCTTTATCCAACTTAAGGTTGGCAATCAATTCCTTAGGGAGAACAACACCTAGAGAATTGCCGATTTTCGTGACTTTTAGCTCCATATTAACACCTCATTGTTATAACTTATGTTATAACAAAATGGACCGAAAGTCAATAGACAATTGAAAACACTAGGCCAGAGAATAGTTAGCGAAGACTACACGGTAAAATGGTGGACCTAAGTCCTGAGACTTGGAACCAATTTACCAGAGATATTGAAGACTGGGCAATCATACTCAGAAAACATGCAGATTCAAAAATCCCCCTGAATCGTCACAATGGTTTTTAAACACGAGATTATGGCCGTTTCTCAAATTATTACCGTCACCAAATATAATTCAAACCGCTCCAGCTTATGTTTTTGATTTATACTTAAGCATGTGCGCAGCGCCCTCAACAGCTGGCGCGCACATGCATAAATTGAAAACATAAGCTCTACAGAACATTATTTTAATCAATGAGTTAACCATTACACGCCCTTGATAGAAAATGAGTAATCCATGCGGAAATCCTGAGATAAAGGCAATCGGAAAGTTGTATCGCTTTGGCGCGCCTCTGGGAGCAAATCCAGCGATGCTCGCGCGCCTAAAAAACCCACAGTCAATCCGGGTTGCCCTGCGCCGCTTTGCCGCCATGAGCGCGCTGGACTTTAGGAAAGTGATACAGTCGCCTCAAAACCTCACAATGGCCCAGATAATCGCTGCAAAGAAGTTCCAGAAGGCTATGGCGGGAGACTTAAACGTGATGCAGCAGATTGAAAATGCGATCGACGGCAAACTTAAATAAGAGATTATTTATCCTGTAAAGATTCCGTACCATTTCAAACACGCCGTCAAAATACTGATTAGCATTGTATTTTGACACTGTGTGAACTATCAATGGTGAGCTCGTCCTGTATGGCGTGCTGGGGCTTTCAAACCCCTCTGTGATCGGACGGCGTGTCCGTAAACCACGTCGCTTCTCGGCTATGGCCGGGAGGCGGCGGCGTATGTCCAAGGCCCCGGCCTAAAGGTCGTCGCGGTCGTATCACAGCGGCTTTGAAACTCCCGGTCACCAGAGCAGGACAGCTCTGGTGATTTTTTATGGAGATATTTTATGCCTACTCATCTTTTCTTGATTTTTCTTTCAGTACTTCTTCTGTCTTCATCCGGTCACGCGCAAAATCAAGAAAGATATGTAGTGGCAGATTCGGGACCAAGTCTTCTTATAGATGTAGAAAATCTGGACCTATCAACTATGCAAAAAAACATACAGCGTGAAAAATACAGACAGGGAAGCCGAGACAGGATAATTTCTGCCTTCAAAACGCTGGCGATCTGTTTATCTATTTACTTGTGCTGGCACTTTCAAACGCCCCTGATTGCGTTCGGAAAGAAATGGTATAAAAAGCGTATCTTCAGGATAAGTATGAGTTTATACCTGCTCTGGTCGAGCTTAATCCTGTTCACACATAGCGAGCTTTTCGAGATAATCTTTGATGTAGGACTTTATAACATACCCCGGATGTTGTTTTTACTGACCTTCCCTCCTGCTTTTATCTTCCTTTTTATATACACGTTCCGTTGGTGCACGCGTGGTGTAGATTAAAAAAAATTGATTCAATGCTGACAGCGGAAGGTGAATGGGCCAAACTAAATCAGTCTGGCCCATTCACACCGCTTATGCATTTTAGATTATTTTTTTCTTTTTTGCCCTTTGACCTCGTCTTGACTCAAAACAGAGGCAGCCAGAGATTTTGCTTCTGACTTGGTCGGCTTTTTCCCGGCAATAGTAGATACTCGACTTGATGATTTCTTTTTTGGCATTTTTACGTTCCTTCCTTAATTTGATGTGATTTTAAATTGAGGGGACGCGCCCTAAGTCGCGCCCCCATGATGTTATGCGTCCACGTAAAAGCAAAACGCCTGTTTGCCGTAAGCCGAAGCGTGTAAACGCTTCCCATTTTTCAGGGTAATATACGGCCTGCAAATCAGAGTTTTGCCTTCTGGTGGAGCTTTGGGCGGCGGCTCCCGCTTAGGGAGCTCGTCGTCAGAAAACAGCTTCGGGCTGTCCTCATCTTCAAAGTCGCTGCTCATTTGAGCGCCTCCTTATCATTTGACAAATTGTTAACGAACCAGCCCGAAGGCCGGAAAAGAATTTGCGCCTGATGAGGGGAATTGCTAGAATCGGGTATCAACAAGACCTTAGCGCCCCTCAAAGGCGTATGGTTTCAGGGCAGATTAAGACGCATCTCGCTGTCTTTTTCTGTCCTTTTTTTTCAATCTTTTTTGAACACAGCCTCCTTCATCTTAATTACGCCGCCACCAGCCCATCTTGTTTGTAAATACTCCAGCGGACCTGTGCTGCTCTCTCCGATAACCCCATCGCCAGTGCCATCTCTCTCGGTCCTGAGAACCGATTGACAAAGCCATGAAAAGCCAAAAATTCGCCAGCAAAAAAGTCAGCCTGCCATTCTGGGTCCTTGTAGGCCTTGAGTTTTTCATGGCTAGTTTGTCTATTCAGAACTATCCGGTCCGACTGATGTAAAAACAGATGTCCGATCTCATGGAGGACCGTAAAACGATCTCTGCCGTTCCCTGCTACCATGCCATCATATACATCTTCACGAAGACTGATACGCATATCAGCGGGATCAGCCTCGCCGTGTTTGTCAGCCATGTATGATGGTTCACGCACGTCATAATGAAATTGTGGGATGGCTCTTGGCAAAACTATGTCGATAAGCTGCTCAACATCTACACACACATGGTTGCTTATTCCCAGCGCTCCCCTGACGCCACCAACAAAATGGCGGATTTGTTTTTTAGAGAGTGGTTTGGCTTCCGCCGCAATGATACTCATGTATTCCCCTTTCTTTTAATCATTATCATCTTCGAGGATTTTTAAGATTTGATCTTTTTTTGCATCGGGCATGTCAGGAAACTGACGCGCAAAAAGCGCAGCAACCTCCCTGTCACGATCATTACTTCCACGCCCCGTGACTACTTTATAAACATTACGAGATAACTCAGCTGCACTTGTCAAAACGTCCATCATGGCTTGATCTCCACCAAGCGCACGAACTACTCTCTCCGGAAAATTCCGGGGAACAGATTTTCTTCCTGTTTCAACCGCTGTCAAAAAAGTTGGAGTGACATCTATTTTTTCTGCCATCTCTGAAAGTTTCATATCGTTATCAATTCTGATTTTCCGTATTTCCTTTCCAAATGGTGTTAACATTGCACTTGCCTCCTAAGGGTTGGTTTGAACAAAATGAGATTCTCCCAAATTGCGTATCATGATCATATAACACTTTTTTAGGTTAAGCAAGCGAAACTAAAAATGGTTCAAATATATGAAAAACAACATTTATAAAATTATACTTGACCGTACACTTTATATTTATAAAAATATACCAATCCGTATAATTTGAGGACAGCATGAGCGACTCTGATAACACTGCCAGAATAAAAAACCGTACAAATGACGGCGCGTATTTCATCTACCATACGCCTGATTGGCTTGATGTTTGTGCTGACCTTTCCGCACAAGAGGGCTGGCCTGAGGTAGAGCGGCTTCTCGGTGAAAAACGGTTTACAGTTAAAGATACGGACATTACCTATCGCCTTTTGAATCATTGGAGTGAAGCTGGACTTCTTGATGATAGTCGTGAAAACGATTCTGGATGGCGCAAGCTCTCTGTAAAAGATATTGTCTGGTTGAGACTGTTACGTGACTTGAGGGAATTTGGAATGTCTCTCGATGCCTTGCGCAATACATATAATTCTCTTCAGCCTCACATTTCGCCTGAGTTTGAAGCAGCACTTGCTTTGTGCTTCAGAAAACCGTCTACGCCCGTATTCGTAGTCGTTTTCAGCAATGGTATCGCCGATGTGGCCACATTACACAGCCTGCGTGCTACAGACTATATGGTGGGATATGAAGTTCCATATGTCCGTATCAATTTAAACGCACTGTGCGGTGAAATTTTAGGCACAAGCAACCTTATGCCACCTCGTGAAATGTGGCTCAGTCTCGCCGACCAAGAACGTCAACTTGTGCTGTCATCAAGAGAACAAGATATTGACGAATTGAGAGTATCTTTAAAATCCGGAGACATTCAGGACATTGAAAAAACCAGCAAACTTCAAAACGTAGAAAAAATATCTGACCTCATGAATGATATAGATTACGGCGAAATCAAATTAAAATTTGAGTCAGGAAAAATACGCGCCGCTCAAAAAACAAAAAGAAAAAGAGTTAAAAAATGATCTCGCTACCAGACAAACTGGAGCTTTTGCAAACCGCTGTAAGTAGTGGAATCCCCACGCTCACTGCATACCACACAGGTGTCGCATGTCGAGCGAGATGGAAAAGTACAAACAATATACGGATCAATTTGGATTAACAGAACAAGAAGCAGGCGAACTAATCGGGGCATTACAGTGCATTGCAGAGAGTCTTTTAAACAAAAAATATATTTTGAACCCGCATGAAAGAAATACAGAAACAAAATAAAGCCATCATCTACTGCCGTGTTTCCAGTGAGCGTCAAGTGCGTGAGGGGGATGGCTTAAGGTCACAGGAAACGCGATGCCGGGAGTATGCTGAACGGCGCGGCTTTAAAGTCATGCGTGTTTTTAAAGATGAGGGTATCTCAGGCGGACTTGGCCCTGATATGAGGCCTGCAACAAAAGAGCTGTTTGCTTTTTTAGATACGCAAAAAGATAGTGTGACCGTCATTGTGGACGGCGTCAGCCGTGTAGCACGCAGCCAGTCAGCTTTTATTGAGTTTTCAGCTCAACTTACTGCCAGAGGCGCGCGGCTCGCATCGCCAAGTCATAAATTTGGATCAAAATCAGATGAAATGCTGATTACAGAAATTATGGTTTCTATGGCGTCATACCAGCGCGTCGCAAACAGAGAGCAGGTTATAAACCGCCAAACCGCGCGTTTAAAAAATGGGTATTGGCTCTTCGGCAGACCATCTGGATATAGGTATGTCAAAAATATTTCAGGAGCGGGCAAAATTCTTGAAAGAGATGAACCAAGAGCAACATACATCACAGAAGCATTTGAAGGGTTTGCTTCTGGGCGCTTTGAAACCCAAGCTGACGTCGCCCATTTTTTGGCAAGCACAGGCGCTTTTGGAAAAAAAGTTCATCCATCCTCGGTCAAAAACATTCTGACCAACGTCCTTTACACGGGTCAGATTGAATACAAGCCTTGGGATGTCTCTCTGCGGCCGGGAAAACATCCGGCTTTGATTTCTTCAGAGATATTTTTACGCGTGCAAGAACGCCTTGGCCTCAGGGCAAAAGTACCATACAGAAACGATTTAAATGAAGACTTTCCTTTGCGCGGATTTGTTGTATGCAGCTCATGTGGACAGCCCATGACGGCAAGCTGGTCGACAGGTCGGAATAAGAAAAAACACCCTTACTACAGTTGCAAAAACAAAGAGTGTCGCATGTATGGCAAAAGTTTAAAGCGCGATAGGGTTCAAAATCAATTTTTGGATATTTTAAAGAGTATGACGCCATCAGATACAATTCTTGATCTGACGAGAGAAATTATATCTGACACGTGGAAGCGCAAAAAATCAGAACATGCACAAAACATGGTCGAGTTAGATAAGGCGGTAAAAGCTCTGGAGACTGAGATAAACGGATTTATGGCTCGCCTTTTAGAAACACAGGATAAAGATATGATCCGCATGTACGAAGATCATGTCAAAAAGCTCAGATTAGAGCGTGATGCACTATCAGCGCAGGCGCGTGAGATGTTTGGCGTTGACACCAGCCTTGAAGGTGCAGTTGGAACCGTTTTCGATTTCATAGAAAATCCGCTGTCCATATGGGAAAACGGCGACTTTGAAGATAAACGTCTGGTTTTAAAGCTCGCCTTTGCTAAAAAAATCCCGTACTGCAAGGAAAATGGATTTGGAACCGCCGCTATGTCGCTTCCATTCAAGGTCTTGAAAGATTTTGAGGCTGGAAAATCTAAAATGGTGGTTTGCACAGTCACACCCTAACTATTCTCCGGCATTATAATCCCTGTTATTGGCCATTTTACAGGGTAAATTTAGCAATATGCTTTGTTTTTCCTGAGAAAATTCCTGCAAGAGCCTATATATATTGTGGCTTTTACAAATTTAGCTGAAAAATTGAACAGGGAATTATTAGGGAACGTTTTCGAGCAGCTTGATCCGTCAGCCATTGTTTCACTTTTCCTAAGGAAATTCAACAATTCGCCAATAGGAATCCAACAGTTTGACCGCATCGAGGAAGCCTTCGCCGACATTGTCTTTCACCAGATATCCGGCGATATTTTTTTGATAGGCTTTGAATTTATCCTCATCGGCCTTGGAGGTGGTGAGTACAAAAACAATTGAATCTTTCAAGTCTTCATCCTGGCGGATTTCTTCCAGAAATTCATGACCGTTCATGCGTGGCATATTGATATCGAGCAAAATCAAATACGGGCGTGGTACGGTATCACTATCGCGCAGTTTTTCCAGTGCCTCCATACCGTCACCAGCCACAATAAACGGATTACCAACTTTGGCATCTTTAAAGGCGCGCTGTATCAGCATTACATCAACCTCGTCGTCTTCAACCAACAGCACGTTGACTTGTTTTCCGGTCATAATTCATCCTCGCTTTTCTATAGGTTTTGGGCCAAAGGAAGCGCATTTCCGTGCCGCGCTTCCCATCTTTAGACACAATCCAGACCTTGCCTTCCTGCCAGCCGACCAGTTTTTTTATAATCGCCAGACCAAGGCCAGTGCCTTCAGTCTTGTCACGGGATTTCAGGGTCTGAAACATTTCAAAAACACGCTCATGGAATTTTTCGGGAATACCGGGACCGTCATCCTTGACTGTAAATTCACCATACAGGCCGCGATCTTCATATAAAATCTCAATGCAACCTTTCTCTTTGTCATGATGTTTATAAGCATTGGTAATCAGGTTGAGAAATATCTGGCGCAGCGGCGTATGCACGGAAAAGACCACCGGCAGGTCATCAGGAATGGTGATGCTGAATCCATCAGGTAAATGTAGCGTATCAGAAATTTCATATATCAGTTCGCCAATATCCACCTCCTCGGGTTGATCGACAATTCGCCCGGCACGGGAATATTCAAGGATATCGTCTAAAAGCATCTCCAGCCGGTTAACACGGCTGCGCAAGAGTTTAAGCTTTTGACGTGTATCATCATTGATCACATCGGTGAGATCTTCGGTAATCCACTGCGCCAGATTATCAATCCCGCGCATTGGTGATTTAAGGTCATGAGAGGCGATATAGGCAAAGTTTTCGAGTTCTTTATTGGCTTCGGTGAGTTCTTGAATTGTGCTTTTTAACTCTTCTTCGGCCTCTTTGCGCGCGGTGATGTCGCGGATAATGCCGCTATAGACAACGCGCTCTGCGATCTTGATTTGACTAACAGCCAGATCGATGGGGAAAATGCTGCCGTTTTTCCTCTGGGCTTCAACCTCACGGCCTATACCGATAATCTTTTTTTCACCGGTGCGTTTGTAATTGTCTAAATATGTGTCGTGTTCACTATGGTATGGCTCAGGCATGAGCATCTTAACATCTCGGCCAATCACTTCATCTGCCTTGTAGCCGAACATGCTCTCACAAGCCTTATTGAATGTTTCCACAGTACCATTTTCGTCGATGGTGATCAGACCGTCGACAGTGTGTTCTAGAATGGCTTCCAGGTATTTTTCCTTTTCGCTCATATGTATAACCAAAATTAAAAATACATCTTATAGTTGTTATTTGTAAAGATATACACTAGGTTGAGCAAGATATTGAAGATCGGGGATTTGAAAAATGACGCAAAAAAAGAATGCGGCAAAAGCACCTGGGAAAAAAACGCGCAAGAAGGCAACTGCGAAAAAAACCACAAAAAAGTCTGTAAAAAAAGCGACATCTCCCAAAAAGAAACAAACTGAAAAATCAAAACAGAAGACTATGCGGGCTTCAGAAAAATCTGATAGTCGGCTCTACTGGGTCGGGATTGGGGCTTCGGCGGGCGGCCTGGAAGCCTTACGCGAGATGGTCAAAAAACTGCCCAAACGCAATAGTAATACTGTCTATATCATTGCGCAGCACCTTTCTCCGAAACACCAGAGTATGATGGTGCAGCTTCTGGGGCGCGAGACAACCATGCGGGTGGCAGAAGTTGAAAACGGCATGAAGCCGGAAGCAGGCGTGATTTATATCACGCCGCCCAATAATGATATTTTCGTGCGCGAGGGGCGTATGCATTTGCGCAAACCGGTTTCGGAGTTCAGCCCTAAACCCTCGGTTGATCTCTTCTTTACCACATTGGCCGAGGAAATTCACGATCATGCGATTGGCGTTATTCTCTCCGGCACCGGCTCAGATGGTTCCCATGGTATGCGGGCAATCCGGGCGGCAGGTGGTTTAACCATTGCGCAGGAACCCGAGACCGCGAAATATGATGGTATGCCCGGCAGTGCCATTGAGACGGGCTGCGTGGATATCATTATGCCTCCGGAAAAAATCGGCCCGGAGATTTCTAACATCATCCGCTCACCGCGCAGCATGAAACTTTTGCAGGGGGAAGAGGTTGAGCGCACCACCTTGCAGGAACTCATGCATATGCTTAAGGAACGCTCCGGCATTGACTTCAAAGATTATAAGACCGGTACCTTATTCCGCCGTATCAATCGGCGCATGACGGCCTGTAACGTGCTCGATCTCGATGAATATGTCGAATATGTTGAGAAACATCCACCGGAGCTGGACATGCTGTTCAAGGACATCATGATCACGGTGACCAATTTCTTCCGCGACAAGGAAGCCTTTGAGGGTCTGCAAAAAGCAATCACAACCATGCTCAAGGACAAAAATAATGATGACAATATCCGCGTCTGGGTGCCGGGCTGTGCCACCGGGGAAGAAGTTTATTCAATTATCATTTTGTTTGCCGAAGCGGTAGGCGGTCTGAGCCAGTTGCAACAAGGGTATAATTTTCAGCTTTTTGCAACCGATATTGATGTGGAGGCGCTGGCTTTTGCGCGTAAAGGGCTGTATCCCGAAACCACATTGGAGGGCATGGATCCGAAGCTGAAGGAGCGCTATTTCCGCCATAAAGAAGGCGCCTATGAAATTATTAAATCCATTCGCGATATGGTGGTATTTTCCAAGCATAATGTTTTTGACGATCCACCATTCTTGCGGATTGATCTGATTTCCTGCCGCAATGTGCTGATTTATTTCAACAACAAGTTGCAAAATACGGTGCTCAATTTATTTCATTATGCGCTTAACCCAAGCGGTGTTTTGTTTCTTGGTAAATCAGAAGCGCTGGGGCAGAATGCGCATCTTTTTCAATCGACAGACAGCAAATCAAAACTATTTAAACGCAAACTAGTGACGACAAGTGAACATACGCGCAGCGCTCGCGTTTCTTATGCAACGGTCGGCAAGAATGAGATACCCGGTACGCCGCAAACACAAAAACCCTCTTACGATCTGCCGGACTCCATTATCGGCTCGCTTGCACCGGATAGTCTGCTGGTTGATGAAGATATGAATGTTGTACGCATCTACGGAGATGTGCAAGCTTATACCCAGCTTTCCCCCGGTGAGGCCAGCACCAATCTGGCCAATCTGGTACGCAAGGATTTCCGCCAGGAATTGCGGGCGCTGGTCTATAAAGCCCTGCGCGAGGATATCGCCCAGACCGTTTTACCCAAAAAGATGAGTATCAACGGCCAGTTGCACAAGGTGAATATCACCATTCACGTTCTGAAACTGAAAAATTCGGCTGAGCGCCTATTACTGGTCTCTTTTGAGAAGGTCAAAAAACTCAAAGAAAGTGAAGCCGTTACCAAAAAAGGTGATACCGATCCGATTGTGGCCGAGTTAGAGCAGGAGCTTTCCGCTACCAAGGAACATTTGCAAACTGTAGTGGAAGAACTGGAAACCTCAAACGAAGAACTCCAGTCGACCAACGAAGAAATGCAGTCAACGAATGAAGAATTACAATCTTCCAATGAAGAGCTGGAAACCTCGAATGAGGAATTGCAATCAACGAATGAAGAACTCCTGACTGTCAATGAAGAATTGCAAATCAAATCCGCTGAACTGACATCCACCAATGAAGACCTCGACAATATCAAGGAAAGCATTGATATGCCGCTGCTGGTAGTTGATCAGGACTTACGGGTGACGCGGTTTAATTCCAGAGCGCAGGATATCTTTTCGCTCTCCGATGACTCCGAAGGTGAGGCGCTAATGAATGTGCCGGTCAATTTCGACATTCCCGATTTACGCAAAAATGTCACGGATGTGATTAAAAAGGGCAAAGCTGTTTCCCGCCAGCATGAAACGGAAGAGAGCTATTATTACGAGCGCATCCTGCCTTACCGCGATCCGGACAGCAACGTCAAAGGGGCAGTTTTAACCTATATCGATAACACCGCAGAACAATCTGCCCTTCGGCAATTGCAGGAAAGCCAGGAGCGCTATGATCTGGCCGTGCAGGGCTCCAACGCCGGAATCTGGGACTGGAATATTGAGAGCGGCGAAATGCACTGGTCACCGCTCTTTATACGCATGCTTGGTATTAAGCGCAAAAATTTCAAACCGTCTTTTGAAGTGTTTGAAGGCCGCATGCATGAAGATGACCGTGCGGATGTCATGGATATCCTGCAGGCACATCTGACGCGCGGGTTTGATTTTAATGTTGAATTCCGCATGCGCAAGGAAGATGGCAATTATATCTGGATGCATGCGCGAGGCCAGGCGATCTGGGATCGGGATAAAAATCCAATCCGTATGACCGGCTCGGTTTACGATGTCACGGACCGCCGTAATGCGCTGGAGCATTTAAGCAAGAGCAATGAATCGCTGGAGCGTTTTGCCTATGTCTGCTCGCACGACCTTAAAGAGCCGGCGCGGCTGATCGAGAATTTTGTATCCCTGTTCGATGAAAGCTATAACGGTGTTCTTGACGATAAGGGGCGCGAATATCTTGGTTATATTCAGGACAGCGCCAGACGCATGCAGGATATGATTAAAAACATCCTGACCTATTCTCAGCTTGAGAATAAGAATATGGTGATGGGAGATGTTGATGTCAATGAGGCACTGGACAGGGTTGTTGAAAATCTCAAACTTTCAATTGAGGAAACCGATGCGGAGATTATTTACGGTGACATGCCGGTCATTCAGGCTGAAGCCATGCAAATCATGCAGGTCTTTCAGAATTTAATCGGCAATGCCCTGAAGTTCTGCAAAAACCGCAAACCAAAAATCCAGATTAAATGTGATGAAAGCGATTCCGAATGGGTGTTTGCCGTCAAGGATAACGGCATCGGGATGAAAGCGGAACACAAGCATAAAATCTTTAATGTTTTCCAGCGCCTGAACCGCAAGGAGGAATATCCCGGCACGGGTATCGGCCTGAGCATCTGTCATAAAATTGTGACCAAACATAATGGACGGATCTGGGTGGAATCGAGAATGGGGAGAGGTTCAACCTTATTTTTCGCACTGCCTAAACGCAAAACAAAAATCAAGGAGCAGAATAATCGTGGACAAGGACAACGCCGCAAGGCTGGCTAATGTTTTGATGGTAGAGGATTCTCTGCCGGATATTGTTTTGACCAAAAGTTTTTTGGACAAGGAAAATATCCATCTGGATCTGACAACCGTACGTGACGGCGATGAAGCGCTCAATTATCTGCGCGCTGAAGAGGAATTGCCGGACCTTGTGCTGCTCGATCTAAACCTGCCCAGAATGCATGGGTTTGAAGTCTTGCGTGAAATGCGTAACGACCCGAACTTACAGGATATTTCCGTAGTGATTTTGAGCGGCTCTGAATCGCCGCAGGATAAAGAAGAATCGGAAAAGCTTGGCATTTCGCTTTATCTGGTTAAACCGCTCAGCAGTGAAAAAGTTCAGGTGCTGGTTCAAAATATTCACCAGCTTTGCCTGGAAAAAGAAGGCGAAGATATCCATTTATGCTGGATTACGGAGGAGCTATGAGCAGGCAGGTTTTAACGCAAAATCAGGATGAAACGTTGCTGGGCGCTTTGCGCGCTGCGACATATGAGGTGCATGAGCGTTTACATGTGCATCCGATGACGGAACCCCTGACGTCAGACACTTTAACGCGGGAACATTATATAAATGTGCTTAAAGCTTTCTACGGATTTTATGTCCCATGCGAAGCGCAAATCAAAGAGTTTGCCTATGCATCGCGTTTAGAGTGGCTCACGCAGGATTTGCAGTATTTTGAAGTTGATCTGGACGGTATTGCGCTAAGCTTTAGCCCGCCGGATTTGCGCAGTGCGGGTGCCTTACTCGGCTATCATTACGTCACGGAAGGTTCAACGCTCGGATCACAGGTAATTTCCAAACAGCTTCGGAAAAACTTAAACATCTCCCCCGATAAGGGCGGACGGTTTTTCCATGCCTATGGCAAGGAGACAGGCGTAAAATGGAAAAATTTCCGCGCTCTGTTTGAAAGACAAAGTGCCGGGCATGATGGCGTAATTGAAACGGCGCTGGCTACTTTTCTTGCACTGGAAAAATGGTTGTGGCACTGCCACCAAGGGGCGCAAACATGACCGCCGCTCTTAAAACCGCCCTGACAGAAAACGAACTGGAGAAAGCACTTGAGGGCTGCGCCAAAGAGCCAATCCACATTCCCGGCGCAATTCAGCCGCACGGCATTTTGTTTGCGATTTCAGAAACTGACATGACGATCCGCCAGGCCAGCGCCAATATGAATGATTTTATTGGTAAGCCCGTCAATGCCCTGATTGATCGCCCGATCAGTGATGTGATTGGTGAGCCCCAGACAAGGATGTTGAAAAAAATTGTTACCTCCGGTGAATTACAACCGGTGAAATCGACAGTCTTTACAGTGAAAACCGGTCAATCTTTACGTAGCTTCGATGTCGTGGCACATCGTTCGGAAGGGCATTTGATCCTGGAAATGGAACCCGCACCAAAAGAGGAAAAGCACGACGATCTTCAGCAATTTTACGATCGTCTGCGGAATTTTTCCGTCAATTTACGTGAGGCTGACACACTTGAAAAACTGAACCAGACCATTGTAAACGAAATTCGTGACCTGACCGGTATTGACCGCGTTAAACTTTATAAATTCGATGAGAATTGGAACGGGTCCGTCATTGCCGAGAGCAAGGCTGACCATATGCCCTCTTATCTCGGCCTGCATTTCCCGGCTTCGGACATTCCTGAGCAGGCCCGGAAACTTTTTTCCAAAAGCTATTTGCGCCTGATCTGCGATATTCACTATGACCCCGTGCCGATTGTACCAACCATGAACCCGGCGACAGGTAACCCGACGGACCTCAGCCTGTCGACACTGCGCAGCGTTTCGCCCGTACATATCCAGTATCTCGATAACATGAAAATCAGAGCGTCGATGACAGTTTCAATCATTCAAAACCAAAAATTATGGGGGCTGGTCGCTTGCCATCATAATGAAGAAAAATATATCTCCTACCGCACACGCATGGCTGCTGAACTCACGGGACATATTTTTTCTTCACATCTTTCAACGTTGGAAGAATCAGAAAAATCCGATATTGCACAGCGTCAGCAACTTTTACTCGCACAAATCAGTGCGGCCCTGGCGCCGGAAAAAACATTGCGCAGCGTTTTGAAGGCCAGAAATGGGCTTTTTCAACAGGCCATGGATGCCGATAGTCTGATCTGCCGCATTGATAGAGAAATTTATGGTTTTGGCGAAACACCACCAAAAGCCGCGCTTAAAAAAATCCTGAACTGGCTGGATAAAAACCATCCGGATAAAATTTTTTCAACGATCAGTTTAGGGGAAAAGCTCGATTTATCTGCTAAAGCTTTGCCGCTGGCCTGTGGCATGCTGGCCGTACCTGTGGGCAATGATACGCGTGATTATGTTCTGTGGTTTCGCAAGGAAATCACACGCCAGATCAACTGGGCAGGCAAGCCGGAAAAGAAAATCTCCATGGACAGCGCCGGATTTCGCCTGACTCCGCGTGGTTCTTTTGAGCTGTGGAAAGAAAATGTTGGCGGCACGGCGCCCAAATGGACAGACGAGCAGGAGATTGTTGCCGGAAAAATCGCGCAAATGCTACTGGAAAAAAAGGTCAAAGATGAGCTGCGCCAGCATGAAGCCGATCTCGAGACCATCATGGAGAACAGCAGCGCCTTCATCTATATGAAGGACGAAAAGGGCCGCTATCTGTTCGCCAATCAAAGCACGCTCGATATGCTGGGCAAGGAGATGAAAGACATCCTGCATAAGACCGACCGCGATCTCTTTCCTGCCAAAATTGCCAGGAAAATACAGGGCAGTGATGCGAAAGTGTTCAAAACCTCCCAATCCATGACGCTTGAAGAGACCTTTCCTACGGATAAGCGCAATTATCACATGATCACAGTGAAATTCCCGCTCTATAATTCGGAAGGTGAAATGTATGCGCTGTGCAGTATTGCGACCGATATCAGCGAACGCAAGGAAGCCGAACAAATGACGCGCAAATATGCGAAAGATCTGGAGCGCTCTAATCAGGAGCTGGACGAGTTCGCTTATATTGCCTCGCATGATTTGAAAGAACCTTTGCGCGGCATTCATAATCTTTCCAGTTTTCTGATCCGCGATTATGAAGACAAGCTGGATGATGAAGGAAAACGAAAGCTTAGCCGTCTGATGGATTTATCCAAACGCATGAGTACACTTATAAACGACTTGCTCTATTATTCCCGCATCGGGCGTAGTGAGAGAGCGATTCAGGAAACAAATCTCAATGATGTGATTGAAGATATTCGTCATACCTTGCCCTCGCTGGATGATGAGCATGTGCATTTGGACATGCCGGTCCCCTTACCAACTATCGTGTGTGATACGACGCGGGTGACCGAGCTGTTTCGTAACCTTATCTCCAACGCGGTGAAATATAACGACAGTCCCGAAAAGCGCATCGAAATCGGCTGGCTCGAAGAAAAGAAAGGCCGCAAAAAAGAGCCGGTTTTTACCGTCAAGGATAACGGGATCGGCATCGCTGAAGATATGTATGATGAGATTTTCCGTATTTTTAAACGCCTGCATAAACCAACGGCTTACGGTGGCGGCACGGGCTCCGGCCTTACTTTTGTCAAAAAAATTGTCGAACGGCATCAGGGACGCATCTGGCTGGAATCCGAGCCAGGTAAAGGTACAACTTTCTATTTCACATTACCCGGAGAAAAATTGGGAGAAAAAACATGAGCAATATCACCTCCAGTCAAACTATTCTCATCGTCGAGGATAGCGATGAGGATTATGAAGTCACTGAGCGCGCGCTGCGTGATTCCAACCTGGCCAACCCGCTGGCCCGCTGTGAGGACGGGCAGGAAACATTCGACTATCTTTATGGCGAAGGCCAATACGCGAATGATAATCCGCCCAAGCCGGGCATTATCCTGCTTGACCTTAACATGCCGGGCATAGACGGACGCAAGGTGTTGAAAAAAATCAAGGCCGATGCAAGGTTTAAGGAAATTCCAGTTGTCGTGCTGACAACATCGTCTGATGAGCGCGATATTGAGGAATGCTACCGGATGGGCGCGAACACCTATATCGCCAAGCCTGTGGATATGGACAGCTTCATGCAGGCCATCAAGCACTTGAAAGAATATTGGTTTGAAATTGCAATCTTGCCAAAGGGGGAAAAATAAATGGCTAAAAAGCTGACAATCCTGATTATTGACGATAACCCGGAGGATCTGGAGTTTTACACCAACCTCCTCAAGCAGGGGGAAGGTGATTACGATATTTTCACCGCGCAGGACGGTGAGGAGGCACTCATGCTTTCCAAAGACAAGAATATTGATTGCACCTTCGTCGATTATTACCTGCCGGAAATGAACGGCATGAAAATTCTTGAAGCGCTGCAGAAGCAGGCGGGCAACGATATCCTGCCAGCGGTCATTCTAACCGGCGAGCCAAACCAGACTATACAGGCCGAAGCCGCGCGCAAAGGGGCGCTGGATTATATTGTCAAGGATGTCACCAATACACCCGAACAAATCGAGGCCGTGATCCGGAAAACCATGGATTGGGCGGACGGTCTGCGTAATAAAAAGACCGCTGCCGGATGAGTAAAACAATCACCGTTCTTTATATTGAGGATGAAGCCGCGCAGTTCGCCCTGATGAAAATTCAGGCGGAAAGACTGGATGCATCTATACAGCTTGTTCATGCGGCCACAGCGGAAGACGCGCTTTCGGTTTTCGATCCAACTGTGCATGATTTAGTGCTGTGTGACTACAATCTGCCGGATGCAGAGGCACCTGACATTGCTGCTAAAATCCTCGAACAAAGCCCAAACACCCCCATCCTCGCCATCAGCGAAGCCTTCACTGACGATCGCATCGAAAAAGCCAAAGAAGCCGGCATTGCGGGGTGTGTAGAAAAATCCGATATCCAGGCGTGTTTAGAGAAGATCGGACAACTGGCGGCAGCTTAAAATACTTTAGCATTTTCATACGGCATATTATCACATTTACTATGGAAATATTTTGGTCTAACTTACCCTATTCTCTCACAAACAGAATTGAGTTTTTCTTTATCCCCTTCAAAACATTCTAGAAGATCCTGTTTCACTTTCCATTCTTCTTTAAAATGGTTCAGCGAAGCGTTAATTAGCGCTGAAAAATATCTTATTTTATCTCTTTGCTTCTTATTAAAGCGGAATCTATTATGATGCTCTAGTAAAATACAATCTTCAAAAGACACCATTGGCATATTTTTACCGTTTTTAGTTTTGATGAAGTGCTTGGGCAGTTTTTCTATTTCTTTGTTTTCTATGCAGTAGATCTTTTCTTTATTTATAAAAAGAAAAATTAAGTCCTGACTTTCATACTTACGAAGTTCAAATATATTGATATCACTTCCAGATCTAAATTTAACCTCTACTTCAAACGCTTCATTTTCTCCCTTATTTTTTGGATCATTATCACAGACAATAAAATCGGGTCCGTATTCAAACTTGGTAATGGCACTTGGTTTTAATTTGCCAGATGCTTTTAACCTCGCCAAACGAGGTAATTGTGCTTCAAAGCCGACTGGGTAGACGTCCATCCCAAGAGAGACAAATAATCTCTCGATAATTGCCTCAGCCAGACGGCCTTTCATAAAGTTATAGTTGATAAGTGCTTCATTCATCTCAATAGTTTTATAGATTATGTATTTGAATTACAAAACTATGAATTTTATTTCTATAAAACAATAGCTTGATACATATCGTAACTTCGAGCTAATTTACTCGTGTAAGCGCAATTTTGTGCTTTCCGGGGCTTTATAACCCTGCGTTGAACGGCTGACATCAGCCGGAATGATGTCGCCTTTCGGTCTTATGTCCGGGAGGCGGCGATGTATGTCCAAGCCTCGCGGCTAAAGATCGTCGCGGTTGTTTCAACGCAGCTTATAAACTCCCGGTCACCAAGAGCAATCTTGGTGACTTTTTAACATCGAAAGGAGTTTTGAAATGGCTTTAGTGAAATGTAAAGAATGCGATCATGAAATTAGCAAGAATGCAAAGTCCTGTCTGAATTGCGGGGCTAAACCTAAAAAGCTGTCTCTTCCCCTTATATTTGTACTGTTCATTTTAGGCGTTATCGCTCTAGGAAAATTTACAGAGCCGCCTGAGACTAGCCAAAATGTTCAGACTCAATCCCAGCCTGAACAGAAAAAAATTAATCCACAGAACACACCATATACACAACTTTTAGAAGTTGCATCCTGGTCGTGCTATGAGGACCATGGCTATATGATTATTGAAGGAGAAGTAAAAAATATTGCGGATACGCCCTTAAAGAATTTGAGAGTTGTTGGTAATTTTAGAAAAGATGACGGAAGCTTTGTAAAATCTGATGATGGGCTTATTGAGTATAGCCCTCTATTACCAAATCAAACCTCTCCTTTTAAAATTATGAGCAGAAGAAATCCTGCGATTTCAAAATGCAAAATATCCTTCACAACAAGGTCTGGTCAAAGAATTTATCACAAGGATTTAAAAAATGAGAAAAAGCGAGAAAATAACTGATAGCGGTATATTTGAAAGACATTCTTTAAGTTGCTCTATCGATGAGGATGAACAGACATTTTGGGATCTATGCGAAAAGGCCTCAAATCTGTTTAACTATCAATACGACATAAAAGCACGCTTATTGAATATCGAGTCTAGAGCTTGCAAGGCATTAGAAGAGGAAGGATATAAAAACATTAGCCATCTACATGATATAGATAGACAGCTTCTCAGCACAAAAAATGAGGGAGAAGTATTATCTGATGTGATTGATCGCATGGCGCCTAAAGCCCGGAGAGCACGTTCTATACTGTATAAATTATGCGAAATTGAGGGCCAGGACCTTGGAGGTCACCCAACAGTGCTTCTAGATTTAGGGAAGCTTAGTCTAATGCTAGAACTATCTTACAAAGTAGAGCCCAAATTCAAAAAACATAAAGATGCACCAGTAGCAGGTGGAAAATCCAGAGCTTCAAAATACGATAAACTTAAAAGAGACATTACAGATATTAACAGCACCTTAGATCCTAATATGAACCGGGAAAAACGTGCTCAAATTATTTTTTCTAAAATACAAAACAAAATATATGACGACATAGAAGTAACAGAAAACAAGATTTATCAACATCTTAGAACAATCGAAAAGAAAAGTTAAAAAATTTAAGTCCAGATTGTGTGTGCTCTGCATCCACAATTCGACCTGATCCATAATGATTCTCTCAAACAAAAGGAGAAACTATGGACGTCGAAAATTTGGAATATGCAGACCCTGAAAATTTAATTCCTTATAAAAACAACGCACGCATTCATAGCAAGCGGCAAATTGCCCAAATTGCCAACAGTATTGAGCGATTTGGCTTTGTTAACCCTGTTTTGATTGACCAGGAAAATATGATTATTGCTGGTCACGGGCGTGTTATGGCTGCCATCAAACTGGGCATAGATGCTATCCCTGTACGCCGTATTAATCACCTGAGTGAAAATGAAAAGCGCGCCTATATTCTGGCCGACAACAAACTTGCTGAAAAAGCAGGCTGGGATAATGACATTCTAAGCATAGAGCTTCAGCATTTATTAGATATCCAGGATGAGGTTTCGATAGATTTAACCGGTTTCGAAATGCCCGAGATAGATATGATCATTTTGGAAGATCAGAAAAATAGTAAAGAAGAAGACCAATACCTTTCTGTTCCTTCTCAAAGTCCAGTTACACAAAAAGGCGATTTGTGGATCCTCGGGAATCACCAAATTTATTGCGGCGATTCTTTATCGCCTGAGTCTTTCAGACTTTTGCTTAATCAGGAAAAAGTACGAATGGTTTTCACTGACCCTCCCTACAATGTGCCTGTTAAAGGTCATGTCTGTGGGAAAGGAAGGACTCAACATAGAGAGTTTGCTATGGCCAGCGGTGAAATGAGCAAAGAAGAGTTTACTGACTTTCTTGAGACAATATTTAGGCATTTAAGCCAACACAGCCTTGATGGGTCTTTGCATTATATCTGCATGGACTGGCGACATATGGAAGAGATACTTGCCGCAGGTAATAAATACTATGACGAGCTTAAAAATCTGTGTATTTGGAACAAAAACAATGGTGGTATGGGGTCTCTTTATCGCTCCAAACATGAGCTTATTTTCATATACAAAAAGGGTGCCCTTAAGCACATTAATAATGTTGAACTTGGGAAACATGGCCGATATCGCACCAATGTATGGGACTATGACGGCGTTAATGGAAAACCAGAGCTCTTATCCTATCACCCTACTGTTAAGCCTGTCTCTTTAATAGCAGATGCTATTTTGGACTGCACCAATCAGAACGATGTTGTTCTGGATTGCTTTGGCGGAAGCGGTAGTGCCCTTCTAGCTGCTGAAAAAACAAACCGGCAGGCCAGGCTTATTGAGCTTGATCCAGCTTATATCGATATCACTATTGAGCGCTGGCAAAAAGAAACCGGACAAGTAGCCATACACGCCGAAAGCCAGAAATTTTTTGAGAAAAAGGAGATCTCCTAATGGGTAAATACCAAATTGGGTATAAAAAACCTCCCCATAAAAATCGGTTTCAAAAAGGAAAGTCTGGCAATCCAAATGGCCGGCCTAAGAAATCCAGAAACCTGAAAACACTTATAAAAAAAGAAATGGAGAGTATGATCCTAATTCAGGAAAATGGAGAGACAAAAAACCTCAGCAAAATAGAAGCTATTGTTAAAGGACTATTCTCAAACGCCTTAAAGCAAGACCCAAAGGCAATACGCACATTACTGCCTATTCTCCTTCAAATGAGTAACAACGAAGAAGAGCTCCAGAGTCTAAACAAAAATATCATGAATGATGAGGCCGACTTTAAGATCTTGGAAAGATTTCTAGGCTCAGACAAAGGAAAAGAAAATGAGCCTTAATAATAAGATTATACTTCAGGCGCTGATGCGTAAAAGCCTAAGTGCTTTCATACAAAAAAGTTTTGATATTGTGACCGGTGGAGAAGTTTATCTTCATAACTGGCACATTGACTTAATTGCACAGCATTTAGAAGCCTGCGCTCGTGGAGATATTCGGCGCCTCATCATTACAATGCCACCTCGCTACATGAAGTCTATCTGCGCCTCTGTGGCCTTTCCTGCATGGCTTTGGGGACAAAACCCCAATGCAAAGATCATCCAAGCTAGCTATTCTCAAGAATTAAGTACAAAACATTCAATTGATTGCCGAAAACTAATAGAATCTCATTTCTATCAAGCGTTGTTTCCAAATACAAAACTGGAAACAAGCCCAAATACAAAGTCAGAATACCTTACAACCAGAAAAGGGTTTCGACTGGCAACCTCGGTTGGCGGAACATTGACAGGACGCGGTGGTGATTTTTTAATAATTGATGACCCTCTTAAGCCTCAAGAAGCGCATTCTGAAGTTAGCAGAAAAAATGTAAATGACTGGTTTGATAATACATTATACTCACGTCTAAATAATAAGAAGGACGGCTGCATCATTATTATTATGCAGCGGCTTCATGAAGACGATTTGGTTGGCCATGTTTTAAATCAAGAGGAGTGGGTTCATCTTAATTTACCAGCCCTGTGTGAATCTAGAGAAATCATCGATATAGCTCCCGCTTTTGTCAAAGCCTACCAGATCATTCGAAATCCTGGGGAGGCTTTACATCCAGAGCGAGAGAGTGCTGCAGAGCTTGTTAAGTTACGCGATAAAATATTAGGCAGTTACACGTTTTCTTCTCAATATCAGCAAAATCCTGCTCCCTATGGCGGTGGATTAATAAAGCTCAAATGGTTTAAACGCTACGATTGCTTACCTGACGAGCCCCCAAAGAAGATATTTCAAAGCTGGGACACTGCGAGCAAAGCAGAAGAAATTCATGATTACTCTGTCTGCACGACTTGGTATGAATATGAGCATGGATGGTATCTCGTTAATGTTTTTAGAGAGCGCCTAGAATTTCCAGATTTAATAAGGCAAATCCCACGTCACGCCGCATTATATAATGCACGTATTATTTTAATTGAAGATAAAGGGTCAGGCATATCCCTTATTCAGGATTTAAAGAGACGTACAAAGCTAAACATCATGCCGATCATTCCCAAGCAAGAAAAACAAACCAGAATGATTGCGCAAACCCCGCGTATTGAAACAGGCAAAGTTTATATTCCAAATAAGGCGGATTGGTTACCTACTTTTGAAAACGAAATCATGCATTTCCCCAATAGCCGCCACGACGATCAGATTGACAGTATGTCTCAGGCTTTAGAATGGTCTTATGAGAAAAACAACATAGTTATCGGTTTTACTGATAAAATGAAAAAAGATATTCATAAAACAAGATATGTCAGAAGAGAAGAAAAGCTCTGGTAAAGTGATAACGT
This sequence comes from Alphaproteobacteria bacterium, assembly GCA_028289285.1. GTDB lineage: Bacteria > Pseudomonadota > Alphaproteobacteria > Micavibrionales > Micavibrionaceae. The sequence continues at coordinate 173,421 of JANQRF010000007.1, read as the reverse complement.
TGGAGTACGAAAAATATTTATTCTCCCGTACTATCTTTTGCTTTCTGCTCTTGCTCTTTCTTTTTTCTTATTTCATTTGCAAACTTAATTGATTTTTTAAGAGCTAAGTTTTGTGCAACCGCTTCGTAGACGCCAAAGTTATCATTCTGATAGTTATCCTGTAACTTGCTATTTATTTCTTCTATTAGAGCCTCCTGTGTATCTTTTTTAGAATGAGGTAATATTGCTTTTATATATGGCGAGTTACTATTCAAAAAGGTAACTCCTTTGCTATCGCTTATCATCGGCATGACTATGGTGCGGGCTACTTCATCAGCTTTAGCTTTATCTTTGAAATCTCCTTTTTCAAAAATTTTAGTGCCAAATAGCTCAAAAACCCTATGAAAACCAGCTTGAAAATCAAGCGTAAGTAATCGGTCTCTCAAGTTAACAAAGAACGTGTTCTCTTGTGATGGCGACAATAAAGTAGGCAACAAATGCCATTCGTCAGCTAAATGTGCTGGATTTTTAGATCCTAGATAAACTTCAATGGTATGTTTTTCTAACGCCTCTCTAAATGAAGCTGGCAAGCTAACGTTTTTACCAGATTTTCTAAGAGATACCGCTATTTGAAGGTTTTGATTTTCCTCAGATATACTATTAAACCACTGATCTTCATCAAGCTTTTTCAGCTTTTCCAAGGCAAATTCGGCGTAACCTTTACCAAAATCACCCCCCAGGCTTGATAAAAACTTATGTAGTTCCAGTGGCTCAAAATTATCTCTTTCATTGAGGTGTTCTTGAAAATCTTTCCTTTTAGGAGCGACCACTACAACCAAATTTTTATACCCTTCGGAAGAGAGTGTTTGGATATATTGATCATAGTTATTAATAATATTTGCACTACTTATTTGAATATCTGCACCTTCTTCCTCTAAAAAGTGCATTAATATCTTGGATACAAGTTTTTGGTGATTAGGGTGTGCCTGCGCTAATTCTAATAGCTCTGGCGCTGTGAACATAGAACGTACATATTTGAGAACATGCTCTAATAATTGCTTATATCCTTCTTTTTCTGGCTCCTGTAAAAATTGATTATAGTAAGCCATCCCCTCGTTCGATGTGCCTCTATGATGTTGGATACCCAAATTCGGATTGAATTTCATCGTGCTTAAAACACACAATGCAGCAACATCGTATTTAGAGCCGGTAACTGACTTATGAAGTATATCTGGAACAAAACCTTCATTATGAAGTTGTGTGTATTTAGTTTGTACAGCTGAAGAATTCGGCCCACCTTTTCTGAAAATGTAATTTAGTGTTTGATATGCCACCAATACGTTTTTTTCATTTCTAACCGAAGCATCAAGGCTATTAATGATAAGATCTAAATCCCAATCACTTATAACTGCTAATAGTTTCTTAACAGTTATTGATACATTTGGCAGAAGATCAGGTGAGTTTTGAACTCTTTTTGCTATGGTGTCGGAAACACCTCTCTCATAATTCTTTTGATCTTGCCCCTCAGCTCCCGAAGCCAGAACACGCACTATACGTAAAGGAGTATCCTCGCTGAAACTTAGAAAACAATTTACTCTAAACTCAAGGTTTGCTGGTGCATCAAACCTTTTTAAGATATCGTCTGATTTGGTACCAAGATGTTTATCAATTACTCCCAAAGACTTGAGCCACACTTTTGAAGAAGCATCATCCACTAAAACTTCATCACTGGTTACTTTTTCCAAACTATTTAGAATATTTTTAGAAATCCTTTCTTTAGAGTTTTCAGGAGTTTGCTCGAGCAAAGCTTCTATGCCTTCTGGCGTCCGGGGCTCAAAAGATTGCCACATTTCTATTTCTGCAGTTGCATTGCGAAGATATTTCCAACAAGACTTCCGCGGATTTATATCCTTTTCTTGTAAGCTTTTTAATGCAAAAGCAGAGTTAAAAAGTCTATGGGGTTCTGACGGTGCCCAAATGGGCGCATATTTGTATACGACTTTTTCTGCAACTGTTAAGCAACCAGGACGGCTAAATATCTCTTCTAATTTTTTGACATCGCCATCGCGCAATGAATTGGCAAGCGGGTCTTCTAATAAAACCTGCATTGCGGTATCTGGGTCGGTATTAAAATATATGGCTGCAACATATTGGCGCCAATCTTTACGTCCTAATATACCTGTAGCAGTAGGATACTTAAAATCTTGGGTTATGTTTTTTATATGTTCTTCTATTTCGTCTTGAAAAATACAATAAAAGGCAATAACGAGTATGTTGAATTCAGGATTTAGGCGATAAGTTGAGCCGATAGCATTAATCAAGCTTATAATCTTTCTGGGCGTTACTGCTTCGCGTTGAGTTCTATTTCTCTCTTCCCCAGCTTTTTCATTGAGATAAACGTCATATAATAAAGCTACCTTCCGCCATTCATCTTCCGATACAAGCTCACTAAAAGCTTCTTGACCCATACTCACCATAAAATCTTCCCAATCTGAAAGAACTGGCGGGCCAAGATTGAAAACAATTTCAAATGTTTTTTCTATGTAAGCTTTTGCTCTTTTTTCTGGGTCTTTATGGCCCTGATCAGCATACATATAATAGACAGCTCCTTGATCTATAGGCACTACAGCCCAAACGTTTTCAAAGTGGTCATGATTTCCATCACGCCCAATAAAAAAACTTCGCATCGTAGACCACATGGCCTGAGCTTTGTCCTCAGGCAAACGATCTAAGTTATCAATAACGATTATTATTTTTGCTTTTTTATTATTCTTACCTATATCCGCTAAAATATCTGAAAATAATTTTTGGAACTCAATTGCTGTTGGATCGGGCGTTTTCGTTACTTCATTGATAACGGTATCTGTCGTTTTGTTAACAAAAACAGACAACATATCTCGTTTTCTAATCTTTTCATCATTAGAAAACCGGCGAAGAAGCCAGGATATTATAGGAACCAAGAAAGGAGAAGCTATCAGGATAGTCACAAAAGAACTGAAATAAATCTCACCTTCAGAATGAAAGTTATCATGTCCTGCAAGCCTTAGACCAATTGCAAAGAAGAGTAATGACGCAGCAAACCATCTTCCTTCTAGAGTTAATACAGGTGTCCTTTCTACTTTATGTTTTTCTTTTTGTCGCCTAATCCTGTCTAATGGATCTTCCCATTTTTCTTCAGTTGTTAGGCTAACACCTTTTTGGCTAAGAAACTTAACAAAAGCTTCTAAAAAAGATCGTCTAATAGGATCATTTTCATATATCCAAGCATCAAACTCAAAAATGTAAACATCAGAAGCTTCTTGATATAGCTTTCGTAGGCGCCTTATTACTGTGGATTTTCCGCTACCCCACCTCCCAACTATACCAATTGGCTTTTTTGCATATTTCTTATCACCTTCAAAAGGCGCGTCTATAACCTCTTTAACAGAAGCTGCTATTTTTTCATGACCACCAAAAGCATCCAACTCCGAAGGAATATCTCGAAGATGTTTTATAGTTGGTTTTTCATCTCTTTTTATTTGTGACATAAGAACTTAACTCGATTCATTAACAGCCCTTGATTGATTCCATAAATGACCAAGTAAATCCATAATTGTTTTTACAGATTTCAAGTAATTGAAAGTCTTACCAATCATTTCTTTGGGCTGGACTTCTCGTCGAAAGGAAGCGTGTATGGACCTTAGAAGGAGGTTCAAATGCGCGAATTATCACTGAACGAACTACGTCAAATGTGGGCTAAGATGTGGGGTTTGGAACCACATGCGCGGATTGGGCGAAGCATGATGGAAAAAAGCCTGACCTTTAAAAAACAAAACAACCTGACACAAGAACAAAAGGCCCGGCTTGAGCAGTTGGTCAAACAATACAAACATAATCCGAGATGTTTTGATGGAAGCTGTAGTTCATTAAAGCCTGGTACACGGCTTATCAGAAACTGGAAGGGTAAGCGTCATAGTGTGCTCGTCAAGGTCGATGGCTTTGAATATCAGGATTGCCTCTACACTAGCCTCTCTCAAATCGCTAATGACATCACCGGATCACGATGGAATGGGTATCTCTTTTTTGGACTTAAGAAAGCATCATGAAACAGGCAACAAAAAACTGCGCGATTTATACAAGAAAATCCACGGATGAAGGGTTGGATACAGATTTCAACACGCTCGATGCTCAGCGAGAGGCCTGCGAGGCCTATGTTGCCAGCCAACGTGCAGAAGGCTGGAAAGCTATTAAAACCCAATATAACGACGGTGGATTTTCCGGTGGGAATATGGACCGCCCGGCCCTGCAAAAACTTCTGGTCGACATCAAAGCAGGCAAAGTTGATATTGTCGTCGTTTATAAAATTGATCGTCTAACACGCTCTCTGATGGATTTCGCCAAACTGGTCGAAATCTTCGATGAACATGAAGTTACGTTTGTGAGTGTGACGCAGAGCTTTAATACTACGACTTCGATGGGTCGCTTGACGTTGAATGTGCTACTATCTTTCGCACAGTTTGAACGTGAAGTATCCGCCGAACGTATTCGTGACAAATTTGCCGCCAGCAAAAAGAAAGGGATGTGGATGGGGGGCAACCCGCCTATTGGATATGAAGTAAAAGACCGGAAACTTATCATCAACAAAGAAGGCGCTAAAGCTGCACGGCATCTGTTTGACAGATATCTGGCACTTGGATGTGTAGCAAAACTAAAGAAAGATCTGGATACACAAGGAATTGTCAGCAGAACACGCATCTCCAGGCGTGGCAGTAAGCTGGGCGGTAAACCCTATAGCCGTGGAGCACTCTACAGCATTCTTAAAAACCCGATCTATATTGGAAAAATCAGACACAAAGACAAACTTTATGATGGCAAGCATGACCCCATTATTGACCAAGAAACCTGGGACAAAGTTCAAAAACTTTTAGGCCATGGAACTGGATCTGTACGTAGCCACAAAAAGACACTGCAAATGAACCTTTTAAAAGGTCTGCTCTTTGACATTGATGGAACACCCTACAGTCCAGTTGGGGCTAAAAAGAAGGCAAAATTATATCGTTACTATGTCAGCCAGAACCTGCTTCAATACCGGGACCATCCAAAGGGTATCATGGCACGCCTGCCAGCTCATGAAATTGAACAGACCATCGGTAAAGCTCTCAAAGGCGAAATTATTGATATATTAAAACTGGACACCATTGATAACGAAAAGCTGGTCAAATATATCACTGATCACTGCCCGCCTGCAGATCATCTGGTTCAAAAATGCATTGAGAAAGTTACCGTAGACAAAGACACCCTGAATATTGAGATCTCTGCTACAAAACTTCGAAAGTTTTTAGAAAGAGAGCTCAACCTCACTATTCCGAAAAAATCAGAAAACATCTATGTCTTAAATGTGCCCTTCACCACACGCCGTGCCTATAAAGGTGCAGTCGTGATTACACCTGAGAATGAGGAACCAGATCCTCTCGACCTGCCGCCTCAGCAACTCAAAAACCTGGTCAGAGGGATTGTCTGGCGGGATGAGCATTTTGCCGGCATGTCGATGAAAGCGATTGCAGAGCGTGAAGGTCTCTCCAAGGCCGGTGTTCAGAAAATCATTATGGGTAGTTTTGATACCCTGATGTCCCTGTAAAATTCCCTGTTATCTTTAAAGCTAGTCATAGCAAAGGGAGAGATTCTCTGGCCTTTCTTTTATTTTGTATCCTAAAAGTAAAAAATTTCCCTGTTAATTCCCTGATAAACAGGGAAATTGAGGTCTTGGGACACTCAAAAATAGCCCGTAGAGAAAAACGGCTGTTTTGGGATGAAAAATCAGATTCTCCGCGTTGACCGGATAAACCAGATACACAAAACCCCGCGAACTGCGGGGCGCACGGGCCAAAATTCTCTAAGTGTCTGAAAGTTGAGACTGAGTGGTGGAGGTGGATGGATTCGAACCACCGTAGACGAAGTCGCCTGATTTACAGTCAGGTGCATTTGACCGCTCTGCCACACCTCCACGCTTGAGACCGGTTGACAGGAACCGGAGATCAGTAGACGGTACCTAAATGTTTTTTAAAGGTAAAGTCAAGCCTCATGCAGCGTAAGCATAAGAAAAACCGCCAAAATCAGGGCTCGGCGCCACGCGGCAAAAAGCTGAAGATTGACCTGTTCGGCTATCATGCCGTGCAGGCCGCCTGGACCAATCCCCAGCGGTTCGTACATGCTTTATATATTACTGAAAACGCGATGAAAGATTTTGACCTGGCGCCGGATCTGAAACGCCCGGCCCCCACAATCATCTCCAAAGAAGAACTGGACAACGCCCTGCCCCGCGGCACGGTGCATCAGGGCGTTGCGCTATCATGCCAGCCGCTGGAAGAAAAAAATGTCGATGACTTTATTATTCAGGCAAGCCATGCGGAGAGATTGACATTGGTGATGCTCGACCAGGTGACAGACCCGCATAATGTCGGGGCGATTTTGCGGTCAGCCTGTGCCTTCGGGGTGCAAGGCATGATCCTTCAGCGAAAACATGCGCCCGAAGCAAAAGGCGTTCTCGCCAAAACTGCCTGCGGTGCGCTTGAACATGTCCCGATTGCCTGTGAGACCAATCTCACCCGGGCGCTGGAAACATTACAAGAAGCGGGCTTTTTTGCCATTGGCCTGGATGAGCGCGGAAACGATATTTCAAACCTGCCTGATTACGATAAAAAAATCCTTGTTCTAGGTGCAGAAGGTCCGGGCCTAAGACGTTTGATCAAAGAGCAATGTGATGTACTAGCTCAACTGCCTATGTATGATGGCCCGATGCCAAGTATCAATGTCTCCAACGCTGCGGCTGTTGCTTTATACGCGTTAAACGCTAAAGTCTAAAGCATGACCAAAAATTCAGAGCTCTATTTGATAGACGGCTCGGGCTATATTTTCCGGGCCTATTATGCGCTTGCCTATTCATCACGTACGCCGTTGACCAACCCCGACGGCTTGCCTGTCGGAGCGGTCTATGGCTTTACCAACATGCTTCTAAAGCTTTTAAAAGAACATCCGGGCGCAGCCATTGCCGTGATTTTCGATGCCGCACGCATAAATTTCCGCAACGAGATTTACGCCGATTATAAAGCCAACCGCGATGAAACGCCTGAAGACCTGATTCCACAATTCCCAATGGTACGCGAAGCCACCGAAGCATTCGGCTTACCTGCCGTTGAACTGGAAGGGTATGAAGCCGATGATCTCATCGCCACCTACGCACGCCAGGCCGCCGCGCAGGGAACACGCGTTAAAATCATTTCATCCGATAAAGACTTGATGCAGCTTGTTGATGACAAAATTCATATCTTTGATCCGATGAAAGATAAAATTGTTGATGAGGCGGGCGTCGTTGAGAAATTCGGCGTGACGCCTGATAAAGTTGTCGATGTGCAATCTTTAGCCGGGGATAGTTCAGATAATGTGCCCGGTGTGCCGGGAATTGGCATTAAAACAGCCGCGCAGCTTATTAATGAATATGGAGACCTGGAAACGCTTTTAGAGCGTGCAGAAGAGATCAAACAAAATAAACGCCGCGAAAGCCTGATCGAACATGCAGAGATGGCCCGCATCTCCAAACAGCTCGTCCAGCTGGAAGAAAATGCGCCTGTACCCGTGCCGTTAGATACATTTAAGGTACATGATCCGGATTTACCGCACCTGAAAGATTTTTTGCGAAAGCAGGGCTTTAAATCACTCCTCACCCGCCTTGGCGAGGAGATCAGCAATGATGACCCGGCGCCGCAGGCAACCAATGAAACAGCCCCGGAAGATATCCCTGCGATTGATCATACAGATTATGTACTGATCACGGATACCAAGACCTTAAAAGACTGGATCGCGCGAAGCTATGACAGCGGTGTTTTAGCGATTGATACGGAGACCACGCATCTGACCCCTGCCATCGCAGATCTGGTCGGGATTTCTATTTCTCCAAAAGTTGGGCAAGCCGCCTATATCCCGCTTGGGCATAGGCAGGAAGTGGATTTGCTCGGTGAAAGCAAAGACGACATCACCCAGATTAATTTCGAAGAAGCGCTGAAACTTTTAAAGCCGCTGCTTGAAGATAAATCTGTTTTAAAGATCGGCCAGAATATTAAATATGACTGGCAGATGCTCAAAAAACACGGCATCGACATGGCACCCTGCGACGATACGATGCTGCTCTCTTACACAGTGGACGGGACAAGCCATTCCAATGCGATGGATGAACTCTCAAAACAGTTCCTGGACCACACCCCGATTAAATATGAAGAGATTGCAGGCAAGGGCAAAGCGCAAGTTACCTTTGATCTTGTCCCGCTTGATAAAGCCAGAGACTACGCGGCTGAAGATGCGGATATCACGCTGCGTTTACACAACACTTTTAAACCGCGCATCGCCGCAGAGCACATGGCAGGCGTGTATGAAAATATCGAACGCCCGCTTATTCCCGTCATCGGGCAGATGGAGTTACACGGCATTAAAGTTGATCCGACGATCTTAAAAAAAATGAGCACGGATTTCGGCAAAAAGCTCATCGAGCTTGAAGCCAAGATTCACAAACAGGCCGGGACGGAGTTTAACGTTGCGTCTCCCAAACAAATCGGTGAAATTTTGTTTGATCAGATGGGTCTGGAAGGCGGCAAGAAAACCAAGACCGGCCAGTGGTCGACAGATGTGAATACACTCGAGAAACTCAGCCTTGAAGGTCATGACATTGTTGATGACATTTTAGAATGGCGCGGGCTTTCAAAACTCAAAAGCACTTACACAGATGCGCTGCAGGATGAAATTAACCCGACAACCGGGCGAGTCCATACCTCTTTTTCCATGGCGGGCACATCGACGGGGCGGCTGGCCTCAAGCGATCCGAACCTACAAAATATTCCGATCCGCACCGAAGATGGGCGCAAAATCCGTGAAGCCTTTGTGGCAGATAAAGGCTGCGTGCTTCTCTCAGTTGATTACTCTCAAGTGGAACTCCGGCTGGCTGCAGAAATGGCAGATGTGGCTGCCCTCAAACAAGCCTTTAAAGACGGGATCGATATTCATACTCATACGGCAGCGCAGGTCTTCGGCCTTAAAGAAAAAGACGTCACACCCGAGATTCGCCGTCAGGCCAAAGCCGTCAATTTCGGTATTATCTACGGCATATCCGGCTGGGGGCTGGCCAAACAGCTTGGCTGCGATCCGGGTGATGCGAACGAATTTATCAAAAAATACTTAAGTACCTTTAGTGAAATCCAGGATTACATGGAGCGTACCAAAGAAGAGGCCCGTAAACATGAGTATGTGACCACGCTTTTTGGCCGCAAATGTTTTACGCCGAACATCAATGCCAAGAACGGCGCCTGGCGGGCAGGTGCAGAGCGTGCGGCCATTAATGCGCCCCTACAGGGCACAGCCGCCGATATCATGAAAAAGGCCATGATCAAAATTCACCGCACATTGCCGGAGACAAAACTTGGCGCAAAAATGCTTTTGCAGGTCCATGATGAACTTATTTTTGAAGTGCCTGAAAAAGAACTTGATGACACATCCGCGCTTATTAAAGACATCATGGAGAATGTTGTGCAGCTTGATGTGCCGCTTGTGGCTGAAGCCGGGTCCGGCACAAGCTGGAACGAAGCGCATTAATTATCTTCTGACAGACCCTGCCGCGACAATCTTCCCGCTGCCGCGCGCCTGTGCCAGCACGGCAAAACCGCCAATATTGGGCGAAGCTGACGAGGTGATATTCCGAATGCCGGCCCTCCCGTCCCAGGACCCTAAAGAATGCTGGCTATGGACAACATTCGTGTAAGTTACCTGCTGGCCCATATTCGGCCCGCTAGTCATGGTCACTGTTTGAGGTTTCCTGAAAGAAATTAAAACAAGATCAATTTGCGGCCTTTGCCCCTGATGTAAATCAGGCAGGATCAATGTGTATTCAGAAGCACTTTTGGGCGATAAGACAAGACGCTTAATATTTTCACCGCGCGCTTTTAAAATCGCTGCACCTACTTTATCCGGCTTGGTCCCGATCGCTTCATGCCCGCCATTGAAAATCATTTGCGGCGTATATTTTTGTGTCATGTTTTTATTGCGCGAAACGTAATTGCTTTGCCGCTGTGCACAGAACGGTTTTTCAAAATTCATTTTTGTGCGGGCAGAGCTGAAATAATCGACATGGCAGGCCAGCGCAATAATGCCCTCCTGCTCAGATAGCTCGCCTAAAAACTCATCTGCCGGCGGGCAATAGCCGCACACTTCAGAAGTGAAAAGCTCTATGACCACGGGCGGCTTTACATTCTGCGCAAACGCAGGCAACCCAAGGCAGACAAAAACCGCAAAACACAAGCCGATGACATATCTAACAAAAATCATTTTTCTTTTTCGCTTACCCCGTAGATAAGCGCTCTTAAATCAGGTATCGTACATAAAGCATGACCGAAGATCATTTTAAGACCACCGATTCTTATCGCAAGGATTTTCCTGTGTCCTGGGATGAAATGCACCGCAATGCACGGGCACTGGCCTGGCGGCTTTTGGGGCAAGGCCCGGGCGAAAACGGGACATGGCACGGCGTCATTGCCATTACGCGCGGTGGTATGGTGCCTGCCTGCATCATGGCCCGTGAGCTTGAGATTTTACTGATCGAAACATTTTGTATCTCCAGCTATGATATTAAAGATCAATCGGAAACCAAAATCCTGAAAATGCCGCAGCTTGCGCTTGAAAACCAAGGCGAAGGCTGGCTGGTGATTGACGATCTCGTTGATACGGGCAGTACCTTTAAACTCGCGCGCGAACATCTGCCAAAAGCACATTATGCAAGCCTGTATGCCAAGCCTCAGGGCGCGCAGCAAACCGATACCTTTATCATGGAAGTTTCCCAGGATACCTGGATTCACTTTCCCTGGGATCTTGAGATTCAATATGCCACCCCGATGGCGCGGCGCGAAGAGTAATCAATGGACCATAAAGTCGAACTGAGAGACGAACAGCTCAAACAGCCTCTGGCTGCTGTTCTGTCCGAACCGGAAAAAACCCTTTCATCGATTAAAAATGACCGGCTGGTCATTATGGTGCACGGCTTTCCAGGCGATAAAGACGCGCACGGCGATTTTTTCGGCTTTTTAAATAACATTTTTGATGCGCAGGCCATTCCGACTTTACGCTTTGATTTTCATGGTTGCGGCCAGAGCACAGGCCGCACGCAGGACTTTTCTTTAAGCTCCGCGCAGCATGATCTGCAAGGTGTTTTTAGTTGGGCGGAAAAAGAAGGCTATAGCCGTATTATCGTTGTTGGCGAAGGTCTTGGCGCCTGGCTGACGCTGGCCAATATGACGAAAAATATCGAAATGATGTTTTTGTTCTGGCCGGTGATGAACCCGGCTGCGTTTGGTCAAAGCAATTTTCCAATGCCGGGCATAGAAAAGCTTAGTGATTTGTCCGGATTTAAAGTTTTTAGCGAGCGCAATATCGGTTTGCGCTTAATCAAAGAGCTTTCTGAAACAAAAATCCCGGTCGTCCCTGAGCTGAATATTCCGGTGATGGTCCAACATGGCGTGCAGGATGACATCGTCCCGGTAGACCAGCTGGATATTCTAAAAGAAAAAATTATTGCGCCCCGGCTCGACCTGACCAGCTATCAGGACGGCGAACACGGTCTCACCGACCCGCGTCACCGCCAGATGATCGCCTATCATATGGGCCAGTTCCTTGAAAGATATGCTTGATTTTGGCCCTTTAATCAGGCTATAACCCGCCTGATAACAGCTCTGCTGGCGAAAACGGCTGCCTCGTAAGAGCAATTTATATAAATATATCAAGGAGATAACAAATGCCGAAAATGAAAACCAAAAGTTCCGCCAAAAAGCGGTTCAAGGTGAGCCGTAAGGGCAAAGTCAAAGCAGGACAGGCCTTTACCTCCCACATGATGCAAAACAAGCCAAAATCAATGAAGCGTAAAGCCCGCCGCACCGGTGTGCTGTCCAAAGCCGATGCCCGCATCGTGCTGCGCAACTTCCTGCCTTATGGCCGGAAAGTGAAGAAATCCTCTAACACCGATGGAGGTGCTTAAATGGCCCGCGTGAATAAAGGGGTTGCCGCCCATGCACGGCACAGAAAAGTTATCAAGAAAGCCAAAGGCTATTACGGCCGCCGGAAGAATTGCTACCGCACAGCTGTTCAGGCTGTCGAAAAAGCAGGCCAATATGCCTATATCGGCCGCAAGCAGAAAAAGCGTAATTTCCGCGCGCTGTGGATTCAGCGTATTAACGCAGCTGCCCGCGCCAATGGCATGACCTATTCGGTCTTCATGAACGGCCTCAAAAAAGCAGGCATTGATCTGGACCGCAAAGTGCTTGCAGATATCGCCGCCCGCGATGAAGCCGCTTTTGCAGAAATTGCCGAAGCCGCGCAAGCTGCTCTCAAATAAGCTTTAAAAACATAAGAATTCAAAAAGCCCCTTTCCGGGGCTTTTATTTTGTTTATGATCTTCTCATGACGTACCTAGCTGTTTTTGACTGGAATGGAACATTGTTTGACGATATGGAAGCCACCCATATCGGCACGAACGCCTCGCTTGCCTTTTTCGGCAAAGGGCCCATCACGATTGAAGAAGAGCAGGAAAATTTTACATTCCCGCTCATTCACTTTTACGAAAAGATGGGCATCTCCGTTGACGACTACCTTAAAAACGCAAAAGAGGTCGGAGAATGTTTTTTGCAGGCCTATGAGCGTGAAAATGTGAAATGCGGCCTGGCAGATGGTGCGATTGAACTTCTCGACTGGCTCACCCATCATGATGTGAAGTGCAAAATCCTGAGCAACCATAATACGAAATCTCTGACACAAGACGTTGCACGTTTTCCGATCGCACATTATTTCGAGAGCATTTCGGGCAATGATAATATTGCGACCCTTGTGACGGGCTTAAGCAAACGTCAAAGACTTGAATCCTATATGACCGAAAACGGTTACAGCGCCGATAAAACCTTCATCATCGGCGATTCCCACGAGGAACCGGAACTTGCCCGCCAGCTTGGCATTTTGGGTATATCTATTTCCGGCGGGCTGCTTTCCCCGGCGCGGCTGGAGCACTATAAAAAAGACTATGTGATTGATACCTTAAGCGAAATAAAGCCGATTTTAATGCATGAATGGAGCCTACAAACGTAGGCGCTTTAACGGAAAAGCAAACTCTTTATGGTATCATGCTTGCTTATACTGACTTGCATGTGGAGTTGATGATGAAAGTTAAAGATACGGAAGCTTTTCAAAAAAATCAGAATGTTCTGTCTATGGACAAAAAGACAACAGTTATGGATGCCGCCGTTGCCATGTCAGAGCGCAATATCGGATCGGTGATAGTGACCGAAGGCAAGATGCTGGCCGGGATTGTCACGGAACGGGACTTGCTGCGCCGGGTCACAGCCAAAAACATAAGTCCGGGCACGGTCGCACTTGAACATATCATGACCTCGGATATAAAAATTCTCACGCCGGAAGATACAATCGAGGATGCCGTCAAGCTGATGATGGAAGGCAATTTCCGTCACGTGCCGATCGTCGGCGAGTATGGCGAGGTTGTCAGCATGCTCTCCCAACGGGATCTGGTCGAAATTTAGCCGCCCTCTTTAAAGCCCATTTTTAACTGCGGTAAGGAGCAGGCTTTTGTGTAAGCTTATGCCGCTCTGCCTCACCATTTGTAACAAGAGTATAAGTTGCCGTTTTCGCTTTTCGGCTAAACTCCAAAGTGATGTGGTTATCACCACTTGCAACCTTATATGTTCGTGATTTTATTTTTTGCAATGTATGTCTGGTGTCGGGATCAAACCTTAACCCCATACAAAAGACACCCCCTTTAGGGCCCAGAACATAATACGTATACCAGGGATCATCATTATCCGCGCTGTCATTATAAACAAACTGAGCTCTTATTTCTTCGGGCCAGTTTTCCTTAACGACATTATTAAAAACTTCAAGAATAAGAAAATCACTTTCTTTATTCACATTTTGATAATCAATCGGCTTAGCTTCAGACATAACGCCCTCCTTTAAATATCTTATGTTTTAATACTTAAGGAGATTTTTTATAAAAAATAAAATTTATATTTATAATTATATATATGAATGGTATTCATATATTATGAAGACTTTACGCAGCTTTGATTTGAATCTCCTCCCCATCTTGCAAGACTTGCTGTACACGCATAATACGACGCATACCGCCAGAAACCTTGGACTGACACAACCTGCCATCTCGCATGCTTTGGGAAGATTGCGGGGACATTTTAAAGATGACCTGCTTGTTAAATCCGGAAAAAACCTGGAACCAACACCGTTTGCTTTATCCATTGTTTCAGATTTAGAACATGTTCTTAAACAAGCTCAGGACATATCCTTTAAACAAAAATCATTTGATCCGAAAACATCAGATTATAAATTTTATTTAGGCATGCCGGAATATATGGCTTTCTATGCGATGCCGATCATCACTGATTACTTAAAAAAACAGGCGCCGCAATGTGCAGCCTTTGTCAGCAACTTTAACCGGACGATTAATTTCGATCAGATCTTTGACAATAAAACCGGTCTTATTCTAGGAAATTTCAGCAATCAGAATGATTTTCCGGCATGCGACTTATATGATGAAACGTTCATTTGTCTTTTTAGGAAAGGCACGCGCAAAAAAGCTTTAACCAAAAAACAATATCTGGAAGCACAGCACATAAGAGTGGGCATGAGTGCCTTTAAGCCTTCAATCATAGATGAAAATCTGGCCTCTTTCGGCAAATCAAGACATATTGCGATTTCCGTCCCTTACTATGTTCTCGGCTATCATCTGGCGCAAAAGAGACCGGATTATATTTTGACCGCGCCAAAAAGACTGTCCTTATCTTTTGCAAAACAATTCAACCTGGATTGGTGCCCATATCCCTTTTCCATTCAGCCGCAAAAAATTCGTATGATATGGCATCCTAAGTATGAGAGCGATCCCGCACATCAGTGGCTTAGAACCGGGCTCCGGGAAGCCTTTTTATAAAAAATAGCATGTTAACCGTATATCTTGCGCTTTAGGCGCTGGACCGCTAAAACCCTTATACGATGACGGATATGATTGATATGAATGACTTGAAAACAGAATTAATCCAGATGGTCGAAGCGGCCAATGATCTAAGTGCTCTGGAGGCCGCGCGCGTGGCAGCGCTCGGCAAAAAAGGCAAAATCACCGAGCAGATGAAGGGCCTTGGCAAAATGGACCCGGATGCGCGCAAAGAGGCGGGCGCCGCGCTGAACCTGCTCAAAGATGAAATTGCGGCTCTGATTGATAAACAAGAACGCGCGCTCAAAAAACAGGCGCTCGATGAGCGGCTTGATACTGAAAAGGCCGATGTCACGCTTTCCCCGCGCCCCGAGGCCAAAGGCTCCATTCACCCGATTTCACAAACCATGGATGAGCTGGTCAGTATTTTCGGAAGCATGGGTTTTAAATTAGCCGAAGGGCCGGACATCGAAGATGACTGGCATAATTTTACCGCGCTGAACTTCCCGCCCGGACATCCGGCGCGTGAAATGCACGATACATTTTACCTGCCCGACGATCCGGACGAACAAGGGGAAGCGGCCAAGAAACTCCTGCGTACACATACATCCACCGTTCAAATTCGTGCCATGCAGGAACAAGGCGTGCCGATCAAGATTGTCGTGATGGGCCGCACCTACCGATCCGATTACGACATCACGCACACGCCGATGTTTCATCAGTGCGAAGGGCTTGTCATTGATAAAGACATTCATATGGGCCATCTCAAAGGCTGTCTCATGGATTTCGCCCGCGCCTATTTTGAAATGGACGATCTGCCCGTGCAATTCCGCCCGTCTTTCTTCCCCTTCACAGAGCCATCTGCAGAAATGGATATTGGTTGCTCGCGCAAAGATGGGGGCTTAAAAATCGGTGCCGGCGATGATTGGCTGGAAATTCTGGGCTGCGGCATGGTCCATCCGAACGTCATTAAAAATTGCGGCCTCGACCCGGATGAATATCAGGGCTTTGCCTGGGGCCTGGGCGTGGAACGCATTGCAATGCTTAAATACGGCATTCCGGATTTACGGACCTTTTTTGAAAGCGATGTGCGCTGGCTGGAGCATTACGGCTTCGATCCGCTTGACCGCCCCAATCGTGCAACAAAGTAAGCGCGGATGATCCGCCCGCTTCAAAAATCAGATTACGATGTGTGGCTGCCCCTTTGGCAGGCGAATTGCGAAGGGAAAATTTCAGATGAGGTGACGGCGGAAACCTGGCGGCGCATCTGCAATCCTAAAGAACATGTTTTCGGCCTCGGCGCTTTCGAAGACGATATACTCATCGGCATTCTTCATTATATTCTTCACCCCACCACCGGGCAGGTTGAGCCTGTCTGTTATATGCAGGATCTCTATGTCCATGAAGATCACCGCCGCAAAGGTATTGCACGGCGCATGGTCTGGGAACTGGCGGAAACCGGTAAATCCCAAAGCTGGGCGCGGATTTACTGGCTGGCCGACAAAAACAACGAGGCCGCCCAAAATCTCTATAAAACCCTTGGAATCCCTATAGATTTCAGCTTACATATACTTCCGACAAAGGATTGATAGATTATGAAATTCACACTCAGCTGGCTAAAGGAGCATTTAGAAACAGATGCTTCGTTAAATGAAATCACAGATAAGCTGACCGCGATTGGTTTGGAACTGGAGGGCGTAGATAATCCGGCTGAAAAATTTGCGCCCTTTAAAGTTGCCTATGTCGAAAAAGCCGAGCAGCATCCCGATGCCGACCGCCTCAAAGTCTGTATTGTCGATACGGGTAAAGAGAAAGTTCAGGTCGTGTGCGGCGCGCCCAATGCGCGTACAGGCATGAAAGGTGTGTTCGCACCTGAAGGGTCTTACATTCCAGGCACCGACATGGTGCTGAAGAAAGGCAAAATTCGCGGTCAGGAAAGTAACGGCATGCTGGTCTCTGAGCGTGAAATGGGGTTATCGGACGACCATGAAGGCATTATTGATCTGCCCGAAGATACAAAAACCGGCACGCCTTTCACAGAAATTTTCGGCATGGATGATCCGGTGATTGATATTGCGATCACGCCTAACCGCGCTGATTGCACGGGCGTGCGCGGCGTGGCGCGTGACCTTGCCGCTACCGGGCTTGGCACGTTAAAGACACAAAAAATCACACCTGTTAAAAGCAACTTCAAAAGCCCTGTCGATGTTGACATTCAATTCCTTAAAGGCTGCCCGCATTTTTGCGGTGCTTACATTAAGGGCGTGAAAAACGGTCCCTCCCCGGACTGGCTGCAACGCCAATTAAAAGCCATCGGCCTGCGGCCCATTTCGGCCCTCGTCGATATCACGAACTTTTTCACCATCGGCCTTGGCCGTCCGCTGCACGTTTTTGACGCGGATAAGCTGAACGGAAACATTCATGTCCGCGAATCCAAAAAAGGCGAAACCATCGAAGCACTCAATGATAAATCCTATACGCTCGAAGACGGTATGACTGTTGTCTGTGATGATACAGGCGTGCAGGCCGTTGGCGGGATTGTCGGCGCTGTGCCGACGGGCTGCACGGAAGACACCGTGAATGTATTTTTGGAATGTGCCTATTTCGACCCCTATTTAAGTGCCAAAACAGGCCGCACGCTTCAGATTGAAAGCGATGCGCGTTACCGCAATGAACGCGGGCTTGACCCGGCTTTTACGCGCCCGGCCGTTGATCTGGCCGTTGCCATGATCCAGGAGCTTTGCGGCGGCGAGGCATCCGAAATTGTCGAAGCCGGCAAAGCCGTTGACACAGACCGCACAATCACTTTTGACCCTGCCTACACAAAACGTCTTGGCGGCATTGATATTGCCGAAAAAGAGCAGATTAAAATTCTTGAGAGCCTCGGCTTCACGGTGACAAAAAACAAAGTCATGCCGCCAAGCTGGCGCGGGGACATTGAAGGCCGCGCAGATCTTGTCGAGGAAATTACCCGCATTTACGGCTATGACAATATCGAGGCCGTGTCCGTACGCAGTTCTGATGCTACCGGACATGTCGCCGAAACGACCTTATCTGCACGTATGCGCAAAGCCCGTAATGTACTGGCCGCCCGCGGCATGAAAGAAACCGTGACATGGTCCTTTATGCCCAAAGACAAGGCCGCCCATTTCGGATCAAATGATAATAAAAATGAAGGGGCACTGACGCTCACCAACCCGATCTCATCCGATCTCGATCAAATGCGCCCGTCTATTTTGCCAAATCTTTTAGACGCCGCGCAGCGCAATGCAGATCGCGGTTTTGCCGACAGCGCTCTCTTTGAAGTCGGCCCTGTTTTTGAAACCGTCAAAACGGACGGGCAGAAAATGGTGGCCGCCGGTTTGCGCCATGGCGCAACCGGCCCCCGGCACTGGAGCGGCGCAGAGACACACCGCACGATTGATTTGTATGATGCCAAGGCGGATGCCATTGCAGCCCTGGAAGCTGCCGGCGCGCCTGCAGGCAATCTTCAGATCACGCGTGATGCGCCGGGGCATTATCATCCCGGACGCTCCGCCTCCATGCGCCTTGGGAAAAACGTGCTTGCCACGTTCGGGGAAATTCACCCGGCGGTTTTAGAAGAGATGGATATAGACGGCCCTGCAAGCGGGTTTGAAATTTATCTCGACAATATTCCTGAAGCCAAAAAGAAAGGTCCGGCGCGCATGCTCCTGCAAGCCTCCGCGCTTCAACCCGTCACCCGCGATTTCGCCTTTTTGGTAGATGAAAATGTCGAGGCCGATGCCCTTACCCGCGCAGCCAAAAGTGCAGAGAAAAGCCTCATCACAGATGTCAGCGTCTTTGATATCTATCAGGGCAAAGGGGTTGAGGACGGTAAGAAATCCGTGGCCATCGCCGTGACACTACAGCCTGTCGAACAAACCCTGACCGATTCCGAAATCGAAGGCATCGGCAAAAAAATCGTCGATGCCGTCGCCGCCAAAACCGGGGCGATCCTGCGGGGGTAAATGAAAGACATATATATAAACCCCTCTACGCTTGAAAAATTTGCCGCCGCGCTTCTTCAGGCAGACGGGTTTACATCAGAAGAATCTGATATGACTGCCAAAAGTCTTATCCTTTCAAATCTCTGCGGACATGACTCCCACGGGGTAATTCGTGTCCCGCATTATATAGACATGCGTAAACGCAATGTGGTGAAAAGCGGTGCGGACCTTATTTTTAAAAAAGAGAATGATACAAGCTGTGTCATTGATGCGGATATCGGTTTGGGACAGGTTCAAATGCCCCGTATTCTCGATCATTTGATTGAAAAATCGGAACATCAGGGGATCGTCTGCGCCGCCGCGCGAAATATCGGCCATACCGGACGGCTTGGAGAATGGTCTGAATATGCGGCGCGGCGCGGACGCGCAGCCATCATCATGAATAATGATAACGGAACGCTGTTCGCGGTTGCCCCGCCGGAGGCAAAAACCGCCTGTACCAGCACCAATCCGGTTGCATTCGGCATCCCGCTATCGCACGAAGATGTTTTTAGCCTGGATATGTCCACCAGCGCCGTTGCGATCGGAAAACTCAGCGTTGCCCGCGCTGCCGGTCTGCAGGCACCCGAAGGCGTGCTCCAGGATGTCAACGGCGTCCTTACCACCGACCCGCAGGCTTTTTTTGATGGCGGAGCGATTCTCCCCATGGGCGGCGCGCAGGGATATAAAGGGTTCGGCCTGTCTATGATCGTGGAAATGTTAAGCGCAGGCCTGTCCGGCGGTTTAACCTCCCCCGCAGGTGAGCAGGGCGAAGCTGTCAGCAATGTCATTGTGACGCTCTGGAACCCGCAGCATTTTTGCGGTCTGGATCATATGCGTACGCAGGCTGAAAAATTTATTGATTTTGTCCGCGCCGCAGAACCGGTTGAACCGGGCACATCTATTCGTATTGCCGGTGACCGCTCCAAATCAACCTATAAAGAGCGTCTTGAAAACGGTATTCCTTTAAGCTGGGGCCTGATTGACACATTGAACAAAACCGCTGAAGAACTGGGCGTTGATACCCCTCTCACGGAGAGCAGCAATTAAAGAATTAGCCTTATATTCAAATGAAATTATCGGTGCAATTACCGTGCTTATGAGCATTGTGCTCTATGGCATGTACTTAATTGATACCCTTAAAGGAAAGCTGACGCCGCACCCTTTTAGCTGGATTGTCTGGGTCTCTATTTCAACAATCCTGTTCTTTGCACAGCTTTCGGACGGCGCCGGGCCGGGGGCCTGGATGAACGGGGTTGTCTCTGTCATTTGCTTTTTTATTATTCTGGCGTCTCTTAAAAATGGTTTTAAAAATATCAAAACAATAGACAAGTTCGTATTCGTGCTGAGCATGGTTGCAATACCTTTATGGGTTTTCACGGAGAGTGCATTTTATTCCGTTATCCTTTTAACGACGGCGCATGCTTTGGCTTTTATTCCAACCTTTCGAAAATCGTGGGACAGGCCGTATGAAGAGCCCGTTTATTTATATGGTATAAATTTTTTCAGGCACGGACTGTCTATTGTCGCGCTTGCGAATTACTCGGTTATTACGGCGCTCGCCCCGGCCGCGCTTGTTCTCAATAACGGTTTGCTGGCTGTGTTTTTATTGCTGCGGCGACAGTCTCTCAGGAATATTGACCAAAAATCTGATTTAGAATGAAATTCTTAATCAGATACACCACCCGTGCGTCTACTACACAGAAATCTTTTACGCCCCTAAAATCTTATTGGTTTGGGCTCTGAATGCGAAGGGCCAGCGTAATCGCCAAAGGGTTCGTCTGTAATCTGTGTTACCGCATTGATATGACCGTCAATACCTGATTCATCTTCGGTTGCAAATATAACTGTTTTTGCTCTTATGTCCGCAATAGTTAAGCCACAAGGTGAGTCACCATCATCCCGATGATCAAAAACACAGCCTGTATCTACGTAATAGCAATTTCCTAATCTTTTAACGCCTTCTTTTTGAGGCGTATGACCTAAGAAAATACGGTCTATACCTTCTACCCCTGACTGATCATTCGCTTTAATACGTTTTCTTCCCCATAAGGCTTCCTGAATAAGGCTTTGATCCCCTGCTTGAATGCGCCCTATAAAATCTTGCCAGTCTAAACCTGCAGGAACCTCTGCATGAACAAAACCAACAGAACCGCGAATTGTTGGAATCTCAATGGCAATCGGCAGAGCTTTAAAGGCTTCATACATGCTTTCAATCTCGGCTTTGCTGATATCTTGAATCCAGCCCAGACCATTCATAGAAAGCCTCATATACATTGCTGCGTCCAGGGTGCCTGATACATAACGTTCAAGATCCCCGGATGCATATAATTGAAGAAACATATCTTCGTGATTTCCACGAATTGTATATGTGTATGGCCGGTTTAAAAATTCAAGACACTGTTCTGATTGAGGTCCGCGATCAATAAGGTCCCCAATGGAGATCAAACGATCTTTCTCAGGATCAAAATCAACAGTTGCCAGAGCTCCATCCAGGGATTCAAAACAACCGTGAATATCGCCGACCACGAAATCACGGCCAGTGTTATTTTCATCAAGCAGAATATACGTCATATTTTTTACCAGCTTTTTATATTTGTAATATGTCAACAAATAGCATCTTGTGATTCTGAATAAAATAGGATAATATTCCTTTATACACACGGCCCCTTCGCACTCCACTTTTATGATTATGTAAAATTAGTTTCTGTAATTTGTTCCACGTGGAACATTTGGGGAACGAGAAGTTGGTCAGAACAGGGTAAAAAAAATTTCATGTGGACTTAGTCCACTTTTTTATTTGGTATTTCAAAAGCTTGCAAAAAATGTTGGTCCACACATGTTGATCAACATTAACTTTTACCCTCAAGCTCTTCAGCGACGATATCCTTACGGGAAAGCTTACCGATCATGGTTTTGGGCAGCGGCTGATCGCGGAATTCAATGCGCTTGGGCATCTCCATCGGGGAGAGTTTATCTTTGAGAAACTCCTTGAGATCTTCAATCGTCAGAGTCCGGTCGTCCTTGATTTTAATCCAGGCTTTGACGATTTCCCCGCGCTGTGTATCCGGCAGGCCTGCGACGATACATTCCTCAACGGACGGGTGCAGGTAAATCGCTTCTTCGATGTTACGCGGATAGACATTATAGCCGTTGGTGATGATCATATCCTTGATCCGGTCGACAATATAGACATAGCCGTCTTCATCCATCACGGCAACATCACCCGTATGGAGCCAGCCATCACGGATGGTTTCGGCGGTCGCATCAGCGCGGTTCCAGTATCCTTTCATGACCTGGGGCCCGCGCACACAGAGTTCGCCGCGCTCATCCCCGGTGAGGTCTTTATCATCATAGACTTCATGGGCGATATAAACTTCTGTTTGCGGCAGCGGCAGGCCAATCGACCCGGGCTTGTTTTCACCAACGGCTGGATTACAACACACAACAGGTGAGCTTTCAGTAAGGCCATAGCCTTCAACAACCACGCAGCCTGTTTTATCTTCAAAGGATTTCTTCACCTCAACGGGAAGCGCTGCACCGCCGGAAATGCAGTACCGCAGTGAGGTCAGATCATATTTATGCACTTTCTTGTGATTGTTAATGCCGTTATAAATCGCGGGCACGGCCGGGAAATAATGTGGCTTTGTTTTATGAATAAGCTTTAAGGTCTGATCCAGTTCAAAGCGCGGTAGGGCAACAATTTCAAAGCCAAGCCGCACAGAAAAATTCATGACCGCTGTCATCGCAAAGACGTGGAAAAACGGGAGCACGCCCAGCATCCTTCCCTGCCCTGCGGGCATATCCCCGCCAAGCCACATGGCCGATTGCTCTGTATTGGCGACGATATTTTGATGAGTGAGCATCGCGCCTTTTGGAATACCCGTCGTTCCGCCCGTATATTGCAGCAGCGCAATATCATTGACCGGATCAATTACAGCAGGCGTAAAGGCATGATCTGCCTCGACAATATCGTGAAACCAGGTAACGCGTTTGGGGTGCTCAATCTGTGCAAGCTCTTTGCCTTTAAACAGTTCGAACAAAATATTCTTCGGCGGTTTTAGAATATCGGTGAACTTACACATCACCAGATGGTTGAGCCGCGTATCATGCAGCATCTTATGTATCTTGTCATAGAGGACCTTCAGGTCCGCCGTGATTATGATATCTGTTTCGCTATCTTCAATCTGGTTGGCAAGCTCACTTTCCGCATAAAGCGGATTGTAATTCACAGCCGTCGCGCCGGTGCGCATAATGGCGTAGTAAGCGATCACGAAATAAGGCGAGTTCGGCAAAAAGATCCCGATTTTTTTGCCCTTCTCCGCCCCGAGCTGTTGCAGGCCCGCAGCAAGTTTAATCGACAGATCATTAATTTCCGCCCATGTATGCTGAAATCCTAAAAAATTAAAAGCAGGACGGTCCCCATGCTGCGCAGCCGTCACATCCAGCATGTCAAAAACCGGGCGTGCCTGTATATCAGCATCCCAGCGTATGCCTTCCGGGTAAGTAGAAATCCAGGGTTTTTGTTCAGACTCTGTCATACCAAACCTCACTTCATCATATGCGTATAGGAGTGTACCTGCGGCAAGCGCGTTTGCCTAGAAAGACCGGACAGGCAGGCATACAAAAATAAATGACATAAATAAAAAACAGGCCCGTTGCTGTCCTTTTTAAAATAGGTTAATATTTATTAACGTATCTATTCGAGTTCTATGTAATGTTATCTATGTACTCTTATCTTACTCGTTTTAATTTGTATAAGGAATGCCCGCTTTGAGTATGGAAGCGCTTCTTGAGCAGTATCCCGAACCATCCTCTCCTCCGGTTCGCGTCAAGCTGAAATGGTTTAATGCAACAAAAGGCTTCGGCTTTGTCGTGCCTGAAGAGGATCCATGTGATGCGTTCGTGCATATCACAACCTTGCAGGATGCCGGTGTGAGTGAACTCGGCGAAGGAGCAATATTGTCCTGCTGCGTCGTCAAAGGCCCGAAAGGGGCGCTTGTCACGCATGTCATGGAGCTCATTGAACAGGGCAATGAACCTGCGCCTGTTTCCTTCCGTCTTGATCCGGAAGATGAAAAAGATCTGATTACCATGGACGGGACAGTGAAATGGTATAAGCCGGATAAAGGCTTTGGCTTTATCATTCCTGAAGACGGTCAGAAAGATGTCTTCGTGCATAAAAGCTGCCTGGAGCGCAATGATCTGTCCATTCTCATCCCCGGCCAGAAAGTCAAAATGACCATCCGCGATGTTACAAAGGGCCGTGAAGTTGTCGAATTTGAAGTTATTGAAGAATAACTTTATTCAAACTCTGAAACCGTTTTTTTCCTGACAAAAAGTGATTTTATTTTTTCTGCAATCCAGCTGCGCAAACGTGCTGCTTTTTCCCGCAGCATGAGCGCAGAGGGCGTCACAATCAGTGTCAGAACCGTTGAAAAGCTTAAACCAAAGACAACGGCGGTCGCAAGCTGCACCCACCATTGAGTCGATGGCGCGCCGACAGACACTTCCCGCCCGACAAAATCAATATTCACCTGCAGCACCATCGGGATCAAGCCAAGCACGGTTGTGACTGTCGTCAGCAGGACAGGCCGCAAACGCTGCGCGCCCGTGCGTAAGATCGCTTCACGCACATCGAATTTCTGGCGCAAATGATCGAACGTATCAATCAGAACAATATTATTGTTCACAACAATCCCGGCCAGTGCAATCACCCCGACACCTGACATGATAATCCCGAAAGGCTGTTGCGTAATTAAAAGCCCGATCATCACACCAATGGTCGACATGACCACGGCAAAAAGGATTAAAAACGCGCTGTAAAAACTATTAAACTGCGTGACCAGAATGATCGCCATCATAAACAGCGCAATAATAAAGGCCTTGGTTAAAAACTGCTGCGCTTCACGTTGATCCTGATCTTCTCCTTTGAAGGTAATTTCCACACGCGGATCAAAAACATCCGGGTTATTTGCCATCCAGTCTTTAATAGCCGTTACCTTGGAATCAATATTGATCCCGGGCGGCAGATCGGCTTTTACCGTCATCACCCGGCGCTGATCGGTCCGGTTGACGAGCCCGACTGCATCCTGCGGCACGCGGGTGACAAAATTCGTAATCGGCACGGAGCCCTGCCCTGTATCAATACGCACTTCATCTAACTGATCGATCGTACGCTGCGCCGTGCGGTGACGGATCACAATATCAATTTCATCATCGGAATCATTCGGGCGGTATTCAGCCACTTCAAGACCGTTTGTGACCATCCGCACATAATCGCCGATAATCGAAATATCAAGCCCGAATTTGGAAGCCTGTGCCCGGTCCACCTGAAGCTCCCATTCAATCCCCGGCAACGGGCGGCTATCTTCGACATCAATAAAATCACCGACCTCTTCCAGCGCACGCCGAACATGTTCAACCGTATCCGGTATTAACTCAGGAAAACGGCTGCCGATCTGAATCTGCACGGCCTTGCCAGACGGCGGGCCCTCTTCCTGTTCGCGCGTTTCCACCTGGATACCGGCAATATCCGCCGTCCGGTCGCGGATTTCCTGCATGATATCATTGGCAGGTTTTCGGGTTTGCCAGTCTGTAAATTCAATGGTGATTTTCCCGATCACATCTTCAGCGACATCTTCAGAGCCTTGCGTATCCTGCTCACCGGCCTCGGTGTAGAAAACCTTTATCCCGTCCAGATCAAGAATCCGGCTTTCAACTTTTTTGACCAGCATATCCTGTTCAAAGACAGATAGATTTCCACGCGCATGAATAAGTACCGTTGCTGCTTTGGGTTCGATATTAGGAAAGAACTCCACCCCGCGCCCGTGCGTGGCGTAATACCATTGGATGCCAATCAATAAAGCCACCGTGCCCATCATAATAAAGCCAGGAATCTTGAGCGCTTTTTCAAGTAAAGACACATACCAGCCTGTGAACCCTTTAAGGCTTTTAATGTCTCCATCTTCTGTTGCCTTCAGATTAGCTAAATTCTGCGCATTCACAGCGCCCGGTTTGCCAAAAAGAGAGCCTAAAACAGGCACAAAAATCATTGCCATGAATAAAGACGAGCCAAGCACGGCAATCAGCGTGATCGGCATATATTTCATGAACTCCCCGACAATGCCCGGCCAGAAGAGCAATGGTGCAAAGGCTGCCAGCGTGGTCGCCGTAGAGGCCGTGATCGGCCAGGCCATGCGCTTGGCGGCGATTGCGTAAGCTTCTTTTTTGGGCAGGCCTTCCGCCATTTTCCGGTCGGCAAGCTCTGTGACCACAATTGCGCCATCCACCAGCATCCCGACAGAGAGAATAAGCGCAAAAAGAACAACGACATTCACCGTTAATCCCATGATGAAAAGCAGCATCACACCGGAGAGAAACGCGCCCGGAATAGCAATCCCGACCAGCCCGGCAGCGCGCAGCCCCAAGGCCGCCACAACAACAATCATCACCAGCAAAACCGCACTGATCATGTTGTTTTCCAAGTCTTTGAGCATCGTGCGGATATCATCAGACTGATCAAGTGTATAATTGATTTTCACATTTTCCGGCCAGAATTCCTGCTCAGCTTCCACGAGTTCGCGGACAGCTTCAATCGTTTCAATGATATTTTCGCCCACGCGTTTAACGACATTGAGCGCAACTGCGCGATCCCCGTTAATGCGGGCGAAATTTTCAGGGTCTTTAAAGGTGCGGCGAATTTCTGCGATATCTTTGACTTTGATAACGGAATCGCCTTGCGTGCGCAGCGGCATCTCCATCACATCTTCAACACTTTCAAACAGGCCCGGCACTTTAATCGCAAAACGTCCGACACCCGTATCCAGATCGCCAGCCGCGACAAGCCGGTTCGAGCGCTGAAAAAACTGAATGACATCAGGCCCGGATAGCCCGTAACTTTCAATCAAAAGCGGATCGACCAGAATTTCAACCAGCTCCTCGCGGTCGCCTGCGATATTGGCTTCCAGTACGGTGGGCAGGGTTTCGATTTTATCCTGAAGCCCCCGCGCAAGCCGTACCAGCGTACGTTCCGGTACATCCCCGGACAGCGTCACCACAAGAACGGGGAAAAGAGAAAAATTAACTTCAGAAACTTTCGGATCGCTATCCATACTTTCGGGAAGCTCCGGGCGCACCTGATCGACGGCTTTTTGCACATCATCCAGCGCTTTTTCCTTGTCAAAGCCTGCCCGAAATTCAAGCAACACATAGCCCCCGCCCGTATAGCCCGCGGCGCGCATTTCTTTGAGCCCTTCAATAGACGCCATTTCCTGCTCCATCGGGCGGATCAGCAGGCGCTCGGAATCATCCGGGGAAATGCCTTCCAAAAACATCGAGACATAAATAATAGGGATATCAATATCCGGGCTGGATTCCTTCGGGATCGCGTTATAGGCATAACTTCCCGACAGCAAAATCAGAATAAGAATGGAAAGAACCGTGCGCGTGCGGCCCATCGCCGCATCGATGATGGGCGCCATCATAGCAAGCCGTCTCCCGTGGCGGCAATCGGCTCAACCGGCTGGCCGGGAACGACAAATTCCTGCCCGACCGTGATAATGCGTACCGTTTCCGGCAAACCGTCAACCCACAGATGCTCAGGCGTATCTTTGAGCATTCTGATTTTTGTAAAGCGCACAACATCCTGATCGTCCACTGTTTTAATCCCGACCGTCCCGTCATCGGCCAGCGAGAGAATAGAAGGCGAAACCTTATGCGCTTTGCGTTCGGCCAGCGGGATTTTAATCTCGGCCGTCAAACCTTCTTTAATATCATGCTGCTCATTCGGGGCCTGCATCTCGACCGGAAAAGTACGCGTTTCCGCATTGGCAACCGGTGCAATATAAGTCAGTGTGCCTTTAACGCTGCGATCGGTAAGAAGCTCAGCAATCGCTTCATAACCGACCTGCACCTGCACGACCTGGTTTTCAGTCAAAAACCCTTCCACCTCAATCGGGTCCAGATCGACAAAGGAAAAGACCTGATCGCCGACAGACAGATAATCTCCAAGCTCAATAAATTGTTCATTAATCACCCCGTCAAACGGCGCCTTAATATTGATTTTGGACAGATCGACGCGTGCTTCTTTCAGTTGCGCACGCGCGGCTTCCAGTTCGGCGCGCGCTTCGGCCAGCCTCACTTGCGAGTTAAACCCTTTACTGGCCAGTTGCTGCGCGGCTTTATATTGAATAGTACGCTGATTGACAAGCTGCTGTGCTTCGGCCACGCGGGCCGCCCGGTCACGCAATTCCAGCTTTGCAATTACCTGACCTTCTTCAACCACATCGCCTTTTTCAGCTAAAAGCTCTGAGACCTGCCCGGCGGTCTCAGCGCGAATATCAACTGTGCGTGAGGCCCGTGTCCGGCCTGTCACTGTTACTTCATCGCGCATAGGCTGGGCTGTGCTTTCACGAACACGTACCTGCATAAGGCCTTGTTCATTTACCTCCGGCGCGGCGGCAGAGTCTTGCGTTTCAGGACCGGCAGAATTTCCGCCAATAAACCCCGAGCCGATCCAGAGCAGAGCGGCCAGCGCAATAAAAACGGCAATAAAAACAGAACGGGGCATCTATGATTTTTTACGTATTTTAATTAGATATGGATGAGCTTTTCACACCCCGCGTATCAAACGCCATATCCCCTTAAAAGTAAAGAAAAAAGCCGCTCTCCGGCGGTTTTCGGGAGAGCGGCAGGAAGCATGCGGTTTAAAACGAAAGGAGGAGAAAAGCCGGTCGTCTAAGATCTATCCCCAAATCTTAGATAATCAGCCATTGGCCGCATGTTTAATATCGAAATCCTGTGGCGTGCCGGCCTGATCATCCAGATGATCGACATTGATCACCTTACTGCGGGAGACCAGTTGATAAGCGATCTTGGCATGCTCTTCACAATAAGGCAGGCCTTCAACCACCGGACAGCCGCAAAAGGAAAAATTTTCTTTATCGCGCGGGTCGCCATTCGGCCAGCGGCAATCTTTCGGACCAAGATCGGCCAGCGCAACTTGCTTACCTTTAAAATTGATATTTTTAACAACAGGCTCTTTACGGATTTTCGGACGATCCGCAGCAGAAGCGCTTTTTGTGCTTTTCTTATTTTGCTGAATCGGGGAGGCTCGGCTGGATAATTTCAGACGGTGCGCTTTTCCGATTACGGCATTACGCGTTACACCCTCACCTAAAACCTTTGCAATTTCAGCGGCTGTTTTGCCTTCACCCCAAAGCTGCTTTAAAAGATTGACCCGCTCATCGGTCCAACTCATAACTTATTCTCCTTGACTCCACCACACTAAGAGCGCCAGACACCGCCCAAAACATTTTCATTTATTTGATGATAGGAAGGACTGTAACAGGGCAGAGTCACCGGGGAAAGACAAGCATGCGAATCAGTGATTCGTTATCCACATAAAAAGAGATTTTTAGCCTTGACGAAAATTTTTCTAGGCGGATGGATCAAGGCCCCAAAGAGCAAAATGTTCTTGTTTATCCATCCAGTTATCACGAACCTTCACAAACAGGTTGAGGTGGACTGTGCATTCTAAAATTTCCTGCAGCTCCTGCCGCGCTGCACTGCCAATAGACTTAATCATCGCCCCGCCTTTGCCCAGAATAATTTTTTTATGGGACTCCCGGCTTGTCAGAATAATCTGGGCGAGTTTCAGATCCCCATTCTCAAAACGCTCCCAGCTTTCCGTTTCAACCGTCAGCGCATAAGGAAGTTCCTCTTTCAGTTTTAAAAAACATTTTTCACGGGTAATTTCCGCCGCCAGTAAAATTTCAGGCATATCGCCGGCCTGATCTTCGGGATATAAAAAAGGCCCGTCCGGCGCGATTTCCATCAGCATATTTAAAAGATCCTGCGTGCCATCCCCGGACAAGGCAGAAACCATAAAGGTTCTGTCAAAATCAAAAGCTTTATTGAGCTGCGCTGTCAGCTCTATCAGCTCTTCTTTTTTGGCTTTATCCGTCTTGTTCAGCACCAGAAAAACAGGCTGGCTTTTCCGGTCCTGAAGTGCCTTTAAAATAAGCTGTGTTTCCTCATGGCGCGGGCGCGCTGCATCCACAATGATACAAATCCCATCGACGCCCTCTATGCCTTCCCAGGCATTTTGGACAATCGCTTTTTCAAGCTTTTTATTTTGACTGGCGTTAAAAATCCCCGGCGTATCGATCAGGATAATTTGTGCGTTGCCTTGCATGGCAATCCCGACCACGCGGGTGCGTGTCGTTTGTACTTTCGGGGAAACGATAGAGACTTTTGTACCCGTGAGCTGATTGACCAATGTCGACTTGCCTGCATTGGGCGCGCCGATCACGGCGATCGTGGCACATTTTGTTTGCGCCGCGTCAGTCATTTTTTAATCTGGAGAGCATCTTGCGCGCAGCCGTTTTTTCCGCCTGCCTGCGCGATGGCCCTTCCGCCGTGAGCGGGTCCTGTCCGTCAATACGCAGTTCAATGGTAAAAAGCGGGGCATGATCCGGTCCCTGCTTATCAATCATCTCATAGGCCGGCAACGGCAGGGATTGCGCCTGCACCCATTCCTGAAGCTCTGTTTTCGGATCCATCGGCGCTTCGGTGAGGGTTTCAATATTATCGCCCCAAAAGCGCAGGATAAAATCACGCGCCGGGTCATAGCCGCCATCAATGAAAATCGCCCCAATCAGAGATTCCAAAATATCGGCCAGGATATTTTCATTTTCCGCCCCGCCGGCTTTGCGTTCCGCCTCAGACAAAATAATATAATCGCCCAGATGGTTTAAGGTGGCAATCACCGCCAATGTACGACCCTGCACCAGCGCCGCATGGCGTTTGGCAAGACCGCCTTCACGCTCTTTTGGAAAAGTTTCGAACAAGGCCTGTGCCATCACAAGGCCCAATACCCGGTCGCCCAGAAATTCAAGCCGTTCATAATTATAATCTTCAGCCGTGCTGGAATGAGTCATTGCCCGTTCCAGCCAGTGCAGATCGCCAAATGTATAGCCGATCACGTTTTGAAGCGCTTCAAGCTGATCTTTATTGTGAGCGGCGACAGGCATATCTATTCCGGGCGCACCGGGCCGATCCCGTCTAAAATCCGGCCATAGCGGATCGCGCCCGGCCATGTCCAGGGTTTAAACAGATCAGCCGTTTCATCAATGGAAAAGAACAAAATATCTGCCCGTCCAACCAGGTTCTCAAACGGGACGAACCCGACCAGGTCCGGCACGCGGCTATCTTGTGAATTATCGCGGTTATCGCCCATGACAAAATAATGCCCGGCCGGAACCTGGAACTCTCCGGTATTATCCAGCCCTTCCTGGTCGCTTTCTTCGTAAATGCGGTGCATTACACCGCCGGGCAGCGTTTCGATATATTCCATCATCGTATCTTCAATGCCGTACCCGTTATCAACTTTTTTAAGGCCCACAGGCTCACGCGGCACGATTTGATTATTAATATAAAGCCGTCCGTTAATCACCTGCACGCGCTCCCCGGGCATAGCGACAACACGCTTGATATAATCAATCGACGGATTGGTCGGAAGCTTGAACACCACGACATCCCCGCGCAAAGGCTCGGCTGAAAATTCGCGCCCCTCAAATTTAATCACACCAAGGGGGAAAGAATATTGGCTGTAGCCGTAAGACGGTTTGCTGACGAATAAATAATCCCCGATTTTCAACGTCGGCAGCATGGACCCGGACGGGATGTTAAACGGCTCATACAAAAAACTGCGGATCAACATCGCCAAAAGCACGGCAATAATAGCGGTTTTAAAAAATTCGCCCATTTCGCTTTTTTCCGCTTCGCGGGCTTCTTTCTCGGCGCGCATCGGACGGCTGCCAACCTGAAGCTGGCGGGCTTTCAGGTCATAGCTGCCACTTTGCGTCTGGTCTTTTTCCTGCTCTTGTGTCATATCAACTTAACTCTTAACCGAGGCCCTTGCCAAAAGCCAGCCTCCAAGCGTTTTAAAGCCGTATAAATGCACAATATGCTTAAAAATACAGCCCTTTTTTTTGCTGCGCTCCTGATTGCCGGGCTTTTGGCCGAAGGTGCATCGCGCCTGATATACCCGATTGAATATGGTCATAAATATTTTGACCAAGACGGCGCGCCGATCCACCCGGTCACGGGCGGGGCATACGGCCTGACACCGGGTCTCGCATTTGTGCAAAAAACGCAGGAATTTGAAAAACGCACAACCCATACGGCGCGGGGGTTCCGGGGACCATCCAATGGCTTTATGGATCCGCGCAGGCCTGATCTGATTTTTATCGGCGATTCCATGACTTACGGGATTGGCCTGGCCGATGAAGAAACCATTCCCTATCTCTATTGCGCACAAAAAAACCTGCGCTGCATCAATCTCGCCCGGCCCGGCACGTCGACAGGCATGCAGCTTGATTTGCTTGAAGCCTATTTCAAAGAAGAACGCGCACGCCCACGCCAGGTTTTTCTGATTATGAATGTGATGACGACCGTGCAGTTTGGCGGCAATGACTTAACAGATAACTTATATGATGCGCGGCGGGCGCAACAGGCTTCCTCGCCTGCACAAAGCACAGAAGTTGAAGTGAAGCCCGGTATCGCTGCCTACGCCTTTGAATGGCGTAAAGCGATTTTAGGATCGTCCAACCTCGCGCGCCTGACCTTTTATGTTTTCGGCCCGGCGATTAAAAGTATTATGGCCCCGGGCTTAGAAGAAAACGAAAAGATCGAAGCCCTGAAAGCCACGCAGGATCATCTTTTGCGGCTGGAAGAGCTATCCAGAAAACATGGTTTTTCTGTACAGATTATTCTTGTACATCCTATTCAGGATTTGCTGCGCGTCTCTTACGTGCAAACGCAAGAAGACATACAATCCATCCTGCCGGAAAAATTTCGTATAAGAGGTACAGGGGATGCGTTACTAAAAAGCGGGAATATCCAGGATTATTATTATCCGCTGGACGGGCATGTCACACCCAAAGGCGCAGCTGTGATTGCAGATCATCTTGCGGCGCAGGATTAAAGCGCTTCGATAATCACAAAAGCCTTTGCAATCGGTGGCTCATCGGTCAGCGTCAGGTGAATATAAGCTGTTTTCCCATCTGGCATCATCGAGTCAAGCCGGGCTTTGGCCCCGCCAGTTAACTCCAATGTCGGACGGCCAAGCGCATCATTGACCACACCAATGTCCTTCATAAAAACCCCTTGCGAAAATCCGGTTCCCAAAGCCTTGGAACAGGCTTCCTTGGCCGCAAAGCGTTTCGCATAAGTCGCGATATGTGTCCCGCCGCCGCGCCGCCGCTCGGCTTTGGCAATTTCGATATCGGTAAAACAGCGCGCGATAAAACGCTGCTCAAAACGCGCCATCACTTTTTCCACGCGGCGAATATCAATTAAGTCTGATCCGGTGCCTATAATCATCACAAAAATTCTTTAAATTTAATAATGGTGTGTTAAATAAGCATATGTCTGTTAGAAATGATATATATTTACTTTATTCAAGTTATAGAAATAAGAGCTATGACAGGGTTTGCGGTATTGGCTTCAGACTATGTGACTTATTAGATAGCGTTGAAAGACGTGAGAAGATAAAGGAACTTTATTCTTTTTTAAATTCTTTAGAAGTAAAGATGTATATGGAAGAGAATTTTTCGGTTAATAAAAATCAAGCGAAAATAATTGTTTCAGCCATAAAAGATATTAGAAAAAGTTACCATATTTAAAATTTATTTCTTCTGTCCTGTAACTTCCTTGGCCACTTTATGGGCTTTACGCTGAATGCGCAATTTGCGCGCAAGCCGCGCCCCTTTAATCATATTATAAAAAATATAGTAAAAAACCGGGGAGGTCACAGCCGCGCAGATATACCCGCCGACAATCATTGGGAACAGCATCTTAAGCGGCTTATCCAGCATATCCTCCATCGCAACAGGTCCGGGCATATCTTCAAAATAATCGCCAAACCCAAAAAGCCAGAAGACTGCTTTGCCGACATGGTAGCCGATATAAAACAGAAACGGAAAGGTCCACGGATTGCCAAACGCCGTACCGATAAAAGAAGCGATAAAATTCCCCCTGAAAATCCAGCAGAAAAACGCCGCCTGAATTAAGTGCGTGCCAAAAGCCGGAGACCAGGACACCGCGCAGCCGATGGCAAGGCCAGCCGCAATGGAATGCGTTGAATCCGAAATGCGGATCGTCCGGTGCTTATAATAGCGCAGCGTCCGTCCCCAGCCCATTTTCGGCCAGAGCAAATTACGCAATTTGCTGGGCAAAGATTCTTTTTCACGGCGTTTTAAGATCATGTTCAGATGTCGGATATCAGATAACAGATGTCAGACAGTATAGAACTGATATCTGCTATCTGTCATCTGCCATCTGTCACCTGCCGCGGGCACGTTCGACGGTGGTCACTTCCGGCGAGGCGCGCAACGCTGCGATCACATTTGAGAGATGCCGCGTATCATTCACATAGACATCCAACAGCATGTCCCAGAAATCCAGTGAGCGGTTGGTGATTTTAAGGTTGGTGATATTCCCGCCATTCTTGGCAATCACCGTAGAAATAGTCGCCAGTGCGCCCGGCTTATTTTCAATTGTGACATTGAGGCGCCCGACATGTGCTTCCGGGCTATCCGGTCCTTCGCCCCAGCTGACATCGAGCCAGCGCTCCGGCGTATCGGCAAAGGTTTCAAGTGTTTCGCAATCAATCGTGTGAATGGTCACGCCTTTCCCGGTGGAGACAATCCCGACAATCCTATCTCCCGGCAGCGGATGGCAACAGCGCGCAAAATGTACCGCCATGCCGGGGATAAGCCCCTTGATCGGCACAGGCGCGCCGCCATCGGCGGGCTTTGCGAGTGCAAAATCTTCTGTTGCTTTGGCCGGTTT
This sequence comes from Alphaproteobacteria bacterium, assembly GCA_028289285.1. Taxonomy (GTDB): domain Bacteria; phylum Pseudomonadota; class Alphaproteobacteria; order Micavibrionales; family Micavibrionaceae. The sequence goes on along the minus strand of JANQRF010000007.1, from coordinate 138,567 downwards.
TTTGGCCGTTTCGGTTTTATGGGCCGGGAAGATGGTTTTAAAAATATCGCGCGCCGAAAAATGCCCGGAGCCGATATTGGCGTAGATATCATCAGCCTCGGTTACCCGCATCTGTTTGACAATACCTGTCACAGCTTTTTCGGTGAAATCATATCCTTCGGCCTGGAAGATTTTTTTCAGCATCGCCTGGCCCAGCGCAATATATTCCCCGCGCTGTTGCTGGCGGATAAAGCGGCGAATATGGGATTTGGCTTTACCTGTGACCACAAAACGCTCCCAGGTCGGGGACGGGTTTTGCGTTTTAGCTGTAATAATTTCCACCTGATCGCCGTTTTGAAGACGCGTATTTAAAGGGGCGATCCGCCCGTTAATTTTTGCGCCGACCGTGCGGTCACCAACATCAGAGTGAATGCCGTAAGCAAAATCAACCGGCGTGGCTCCACTTGGCATTTCAATCAGATCGCCTTTGGGTGAAAACACATAGACCTGCTCCTGGAACAGTTCGAGCTTCGTATTATCTAAAAATTCTTCCGGCTTTTGTTCCTGTTCTAAAATTTCCAAAAGCTCACGCAGCCAGCGATATTTTTTCACATCCTCTTGATTGGATCGGATTTCCCCATCTTTATAAGACCAGTGCGCCGCCAGACCCATATCAGCTTCGAAATGCATTTCCTGCGTGCGGATCTGGATTTCAATGCGCTGGCTTTCCGGTCCAATCACCGTCGTATGAATAGAGCGATAGCCGTTCGGCTTTGGCGTGGAAATAAAATCTTTAAAGCGCCCCGGCACGGTCGGATAGGCAGAATGGATCACACCCAGCGCGTGGTAGCACTCCTCGACATTCTCGACCACGATCCGAAAGGCCATAATGTCGGAAAGCTGTTCAAAGGCCACGTTTTTGCGCTGCATTTTTTTCCAGATCGAATAGCCTGTCTTTTCCCGGCCTGTAATCTCAGCCTCTATGCCCTGTTTGCCTAAAAGCTTGCTAAGCACATCGATGATTTTTTTAACAAGGTCCCCGCCTTCCTGACGCAAAAACTGCAAGCGGTTTTGAATACCTTCGCGCGCTTCGGGGTTCATTGTCGCAAAACATAAATCCTGGAGCTCTTCTTTGAGGGAATGCATGCCGATCCGCTCAGCCAGGGGTGCATAAATCTCAAGCGTTTCGCGGGCGATGCGCTGGCGCTTTTCAATGCGCTTGATACCTTCCAGCGTGCGCATATTATGCAGCCGGTCGGCAAGCTTGACCAAAAGCACCCGGATATCCTCGGACATGGCCAAAAGCAGTTTTCTGAAATTTTCCGCCTGCTTGCCCTTGGCCGTCTGGCTTTCAATTTTGGTCAGCTTGGAGACCCCGTTTACCAGATCGGCCACATCCTGCCCGAATTCTTTTTTCAGCTCCGCATGGGTAGCATCCGTATCTTCCAGCGTATCGTGCAAAATCGCCGTGATGATCGAGGTTTCATCCAGCTTAATCTCTGCCAGGATAAGCGCCACTTCCATCGGGTGCAGGTAATAGGGCTCACCGGAGCCGCGTGTCTGGCCTTCATGATATTTCCTGGCAAAGGCAATGGCCTTTTCCACCCGATCCATATCAATATCCGGGTCAAATGTCTGGATTTGCCCGGCCAGATCGCGCTCGCGCGCATCAAAAGAAGAAGTATCGGCAGTCTCTGTCATGTCGCGCGGTGGAGTATTCATGCTTTCATATCTGTCATATGTCTTTTCACTGTACCACGCATGGGCTTAAAAATCACCTCAAGAGTCCATATCTCCTTGATTTTAAGGGCATATTAGAAAAAACCGGGCTTAAAAGCCCGGTTTTAAAATCTCTTGTAAGTCTTGAAAAAGCTTTAGGCGCCGTTGCCTGCCAGATCGGCTAAAGACGGCTCTCCTTCTTCCCCGTCTTCGCTGCTTTCTTCTTCGGCGCTCTCATCGACAGGATTATCCAAAGAGCCTGTCGCAGCTTGCTGCGCCATGCGGGACCATTCTTCTTCCCCGTCCATGGAATCAATGACATCTTCGCCATCATCATCAACCGCAATAATGCGCTGCTTACCGCGGATCAGGTCTTCTTTCAGCTCGTCAATATCAACGGTTTCATCTGCGATTTCGCGCAAGGCAACCACCGGGTTTTTATCATTATCGCGCTCAACGGTCAGCGGCGCGCCGGAGCCGATTTTACGGGCGCGCTGGGCGGCCACCATCACAAGCTCAAATCGGTTCTGGACTTTTTCAATACAATCTTCAACGGTCACGCGGGCCATGGATATTTCCTTGTGTTTATTTAAAATTCACCGTGTTATAGGGAATTTCGCCCTTTAGCGCAAGGATTTTAAACCATGCTTGAACCAGAGAAGAACTGCCCGCTCTGCCCGCGCCTGCAGGCTTTCCGGGACGAAAACCGGGCCGCCTTCCCGGATAAATTCAACGCCCCTGTGCCTTCTTTTGGGCCTGAAAACGCGCAGCTTTTGATTGTCGGCCTTGCCCCGGGCTTGCGCGGCGCCAATTTCACCGGACGGCCCTTTACGGGCGATTATGCAGGTGACCTGCTGTATCAGACTCTTCTCGATTTCGGCTTTGCGAAAGGGGCGTATAAAGCTGATCCGAATGATGGTCTTGAGCTTACCAATTGCCGGATCACGAATGCCGTGCGCTGCGTGCCACCGGAAAATAAACCGGTCGGCGCTGAGATTACAAACTGCCAGCCATTCCTGAAAAGCCAGATAGACGATATGCCGGATTTAAAAATCATTCTGACACTTGGCGTTATTGCGCATAATGCAACGCTCAAAGCTTCGGGGCACAGACAATCTGCCTTTAAATTTGCGCATAATGTTGCGCATGATCTTGGAAACGGTCATACCATGATCGGCAGCTATCACTGCTCACGCTATAACACCAATACCGGACGCCTCACAGAACAGATGTTCCGTGAGGTCTTCCGGCATATAAAAAATTTGCTTTAAAAATTATTCAGCTGCTTCAGGGATGTCTTGGCTTTGTGCATCCGTATTGGCTGGTTCACTTTTCGCATCACCACGAATTTCATCCAGGAAAACACCAACCTGTTTTTGAAGCTCACCGGAAAGTTTTGAAAGCTCATCAGCAGCCGTTAATACTGTCTGCGCCGCCTGCCCGGTTTCATCGGCGTTTTGGCGCACAGTGACAATATTCTCGGATACTTGCTGCGTACCGGTTGAGGCTTCAGAGACATTGCGGCCAATTTCTGCCGTCGCTGCATTTTGTTCTTCGACAGCAGCCGTAACGGTTGTCGTCGCTCCATCAATATCCTGTACGCTCTTGATGATTTTTTCCATCGCCTCAACAGAGCTGTTAATTGCATCCTGAATACGGGTTACACGCTCATCAATTTCTTCTGTTTTTTGAGCCGTTTCATTAGCCAGTTTTTTGACTTCATCAGCCACAACTGCAAAACCTTTTCCGGCTTCGCCTGCACGGGCCGCTTCAATCGTTGCATTGAGCGCAAGAAGATTTGTCTGCTCGGCAATATCTTTAATGGCGCCAACAACCTCGCCGATTGACATTGCCATTTGCTGCAATTCATGTACGGCTTTACTTGTTTGCTCAGCATCACTTGAGGCTCCACGCGCCATCGCTGCAACAGATGTAATTTGCTGGCCGATCTCTGCCGCAGAAGCTGTAAGCTCTTCCGTCGCAGCCGCCACTGTTTGCACATTGGCGTCAGCTTCTGTTGCTGCCGCTGCTACCGTTCCGCTAATTTCAGATGTTTGCGTAGACGCTGCATTCATTTGCTTGGACATCGCCTGCATTTCTTCGGCAGCACTTGCCAGAGAGTCAATGACAGTGGCTGTCCGGGTATCAAAATCATCTGCCAGCTTATGCATAGCAGCCTTTTTCTCTTCTTCAGCGCGTGCTTTAGCTTTTTCCTGTTCGGCTTCCAGCGCACGCATCTGCAGCGCATTTTCCTTGAACGTTGAAAGTGTATCTGACATTTCTGCCAGTTCATGCCCACGGCCAACATCTGGTATTTCTACCTCCAGATTGTCATTTGCAAGTTCTTTCATACTGGCATTTAATCTATCGACAGGTTTGGTAATGGACCGTGCAATGAAAATGACGGCAAGCGCTGTAATTAAAATTTCTAAAACTGCCAAAATGACATTTGTCTGTACTTCAGCGACGCCTTCTTCATGAAGATGTTGTGTATGCTCGTAGATATCATCACGAACTTTGACTTCAACTGTACGGATCAGGTCAATTTCTTTTGTATAAGCTTCAAACCATTGCGGTGCGCTGACAGTGTCCAAAAGATATGCTTCACGTGCCTCATCAAGATACAGATTATAAAGTTCTTTCACCCGCTTTGTTGTCGTACTATTTGCCACGGTTTGTTTATACAGTTCAAATTCTTCCGGAATTGCATAGGTTTCAAAAATATGCAGATAGGCTTTTTGTTTTCCATCAAGCTCAGCCAGTTTTGCTCTGGTTTTTGTTGTAATAACACCTTTGCTCAAACTTCCCGCACCTACCGCACGCTCCTGACCATATGTTTCCTGCGCTTCAAGCAAAGCAGAGTAGGCTGTCATGCGGTCTGTCAGTTCTGCATCTGAACTGTGGCTTGCGACATATTCGATTTTCTCCAAAAGGTTACGAATATGTTGTGTATACTCTGCTCCGGCTTGTACGGGCTTCACCTGGCGGTTAAGAACTTTTTGGCGTAATGCTTTAATGTCATCGACAGCATTAATTGTTTTTTCAACTTTTGCGGCAAAATCCTCACTAAAATCTTCGATATGCGCCTCTTTAAAAGCAACCATGATTTCTTTTTTATGATTGTCCGTACTGACATACTGTGATTCTAAATCTTGCCTTTTGGCATGTGCTTGTGGATGACCGACCCGGCTGTTCAAATACACAGCTGAGCGGCCGCGTTCAACTTGCAGATCAGAAATCAAATTGCTGATCTCGGGCATAAAATTAGCCACTGTTTGTAGATTATCTGCTGTTTTGAGGTGATCAAACGCTGTCAATGTTGCCGATGCCTGAACGTAAATCAGCATTAAAAGCGGAACCGCAATAACAAACAAAACGCGGGTGCGGATTTTCAGATTTTTAAACAGGGAATCAATAGCCATACAAGCCGCCTTTCTTGTGCTTCTTCAGATCGTTACCGGATTAATACGCTAAGGATTCTACAATATCTTAATATTGGTTAACATTCCATGAAGAAAATTAACCAATATAAGGAAAACCGCCCTTTACGGAAAAGGGACGGCTTAATATCTTTTCTATCCGGAAACTGAATGTACGGTTTCTTTAAGCAACAGCTCCATCAACCTCTAAAGCAGGTTTTGTCTTAGCCCGTTTGGTCATGAGCTTATTCAGAGCATGCACATACGCCCGTGCGCTTGCCACAAGCGTATCTGCATCGGCGCCGGACCCGTTGACGGTCTTGCCGTCTTCTTCCAGGCGCACGGTGACTTCGGCTTGCGCATCCGTCCCACCAGTTACAGCATGCACCTGGTAAAGCTGGAGATGTGCATTCGGATGCGGTTCAATTTCGCGGATACATTTGAAGATTGCATCAACCGGGCCCTTCCCTTCGACCTTGGCGGTTTTGGTTTCTCCATCAACAATAAGCTCCATCTCCGCCGTTTGCGGGCCTTTTGTCCCGGCAATAATCTGCAAAGAAACAAATTTAATCCGGTCATGTTCGGTGGCCACTTCATCTTCAATCAATGCAATAATATCATCATCAAAAATGCTTTTCTTTTTATCGGCCAGATCCTTAAAGCGTTTGAACAAATCCTGAAACGCATTATCACCCAGCTCATAGCCAAGCTCTTCGACTTTTGATTTCAGGGCGGCCCGGCCGGAATGTTTCCCGAGAACAAGTTCTGACCGTGTGAGACCAACCGATTCCGGCGTCATGATCTCGTAAGTTTCAGCATTTTTCAAAACACCGTCCTGGTGAATGCCGCTTTCATGTGCAAAGGCATTCGCCCCGACAATCGCCTTGTTCGGCTGTACGTTAAAGCCGATTGTGGTCGCAAGCGTACGTGATACCTTGGTAATCATTTCGCTTTTGATATTTGTTTCAAACGGCATCGTATCGCTACGCGTTTTAATCGTCATGACAATCTCTTCCAGCGCCGCATTCCCGGCCCGCTCGCCGATCCCGTTAATCGTACATTCAATCTGGCGTGCGCCTGCTTCAACGCCCGCCAGTGAGTTTGCGACTGCAAGACCCAGATCGTTGTGACAATGGGTGGAGATAACCGCTTTGTCGATATTCGGAACTTTTTCCTGGATCGCGCGGATCAGATCACCAAACTCCGTCGGCACGGCATAGCCGACCGTATCCGGAATATTCACTGTTGTGGCCCCGCATTTAATCGCCGTTTCAATACAGCGGCACAGGAAATCAATGTCCGAGCGCGTCGCATCCATCGCCGACCATTCAACATTATCCGTAAAGCCGCGTGCACGGGTCACACTGCCCGCCACGCTTTCCAGCACCTGGTCTTCATTCATCTGAAGCTGATATTGCAAATGCTGCGGGCTGGTTGAAATGAATGTATGGATGCGACGGTTTTCAGCAGGGGCCAGTGCTTCGCCTGCCACATCAATATCGCGTTCAATGGCTCTCGAGAGGCCGCAAACAGTTGCATTTTTAATTGTTTTTGCAATTTCCTGCACCGCTTCAAAATCACCTTGTGAGGCGATCGGGAAACCGGCCTCAATCACATCCACGCCCATCTCATCGAGCAGCTTTGCCATACGCAACTTTTCATCGAGCGTCATGGAACAACCTGGCGATTGTTCCCCGTCGCGCAGCGTGGTGTCAAAAATAATGATCCGGTCTTTATCAGAAGTCATCGCTATGTCCTTATCTTTTAGCTTAATTACATTTCGAACGAAGTGTGTGCCCTTAAGCGCAGGCCAGTTGGCCTCATGCCCGCTTAAGGGGCGATAAGGAGAAGAAGGAGCAGGCCGAGATGTGATGTCTGCTGTCTCATAGCTTTGGTTTTAACGAAAAAGAGCCTACAAAGGCAAGAAAAAACTATTCTTCAATCTTCCTGGCCTCATCAACCAGCATAATCGGGATACCGTCGCGGATAGGGTAAGCAAGGCCCGCGCGGCGGGAAATGAGTTCCTGGCTTTCCGCGTTATACTCAAGCGGTTCCTTGGTCAGCGGACAGACCAGGATATCGAGTAATTTTGAATCAACGGCAAGGGACATGATGGTTTTCCTATTTTGACAATCTTAAAAACCTGTTGCGTAAATCTTCTGAAGCTTCAAATACACCACGAAAATCTGTTGTCACGGTGCTGCTCCCGGATTTCTCCACGCCGCGGGTGGACATGCAGTGATGATCGGCATTAATCAGCACCGCTGTGCCTTTTGGCTTTAAAACCTTTTCAATGACACTCGCAATTTGCGTCGTCATGTTTTCCTGGGAAATCAGGCGCTTTGCAAAAATATCGACCACGCGGGCGAGCTTTGAAATCCCGACCACTTTTTGATCCGGCCAATAGGCAACACTCGCCGAACCTGAAATCTGTACAAGGTGATGTTCACAGTGCGAGATAAAATCAATCCCGCGGACAATGACCATATCGTTATAATCTTCAATATCCTCAAAGGTCTTGGAGAGCTCTTTCACCGGATCAAGCCTATAGCCTTCAAAAAATTCATCATAGGCGCGGACAAACCGGTCCGGCGTTTCAATAAGCCCCGGGCGGGACGGATCCTCACCGATATAACGCAGCAGCGTTTCCACCGCGCTTTCAGCCTCTGCGCGGGTTGGTTTCGGGGAGATATCTACTGCCTTTAGTTTCGCCATGGTTTTTGATATAGTGTCTTTGTAAGGTTTTATTTAAGACGAAAGACCCGCCATGACAAGCAAAAGCAAATGTGAATGCCCGAATTGCACCTGTGACGGCCCGTGCGGGCCAAGCTGCGCCTGCGGTTGCGCCTGTACAAAATAACGTTATAGTCCTCACCTGATGGCGGCCCGCCAATGGTGGGACGCAAAAAGGATGAGCTCTATGCCCGACTTAAAACTCTATAATTCCCTGACCCGTGAAAAAGAGGTGTTTACGCCTTTGGATGAAAGCCATGTGCGGCTCTATGCCTGCGGGCCGACAGTCTATAACTACGCCCATATCGGTAATGCACGGATGGCAGTCGTGTTCGATCAATGGGCGCGGCTGTTAAAGGCGCTGTACCCGAACGTCACATATGTTTCCAATATCACGGATGTGGAAGATAAAATTATTGCGGCTGCGCGCGAAACCGGGGAAGAGATTTCAGATATCACCGAAAAATACACGCGTATTTATAACGAAGATATGGGCACGCTCGGTGTACGTCAGCCCGATATTCAACCCAAAGCGACAGAGCATATTGACGAGATGATTGTGCAAATCGGTCAGCTTGTTGAGCGGGATCATGCCTATGAAAAAGACGGGCATGTTTTATTTCACGTGCCGTCCAATCCATCTTACGGGGCGCTGTCGGGACGCTCACGCGATGAGCAGATTGCCGGCGCGCGCGTCGAAGTTGCGCCTTACAAAAAAGACCCGGCCGATTTTGTATTGTGGAAACCCTCGAGTGGTGATGAACCCGGTTGGGACAGCCCGTTCGGCTTTGGCCGTCCCGGCTGGCATATTGAATGCTCTGCTATGGCGGAAAAACATCTGGGCCTGCCTTTTGATATTCATGGCGGCGGGGCGGATTTAAAATTCCCTCATCATGAAAATGAAATTGCCCAAAGCTGCTGCGCGCATGGGCGGGAAGACACGCCGGAAAGTTTTGCCAAATACTGGATTCATAACGGTTTTGTCACGGTTGAAGGCGAGAAAATGTCCAAATCGCTTGGCAATATTCTGCTCGTACATGATCTTGTGCGCGATTACCCGGGTGAAGTCTTACGCCTTGCGCTGCTCACCTGTCACTACCGACAGCCACTCGACTGGAGCACACAGCGTTTGGAAAATACACGTAAGACGCTTGATAAACTCTATGCACGACTACAGGAGCTGGAGAGTGTGCATGCCAATGAAAATGAATCTGTGCCGGAAGAGGTTATGAACGCGCTGTGCGATGATTTAAATACACCGCAGGCGATCACAGAATTATTGGCGATTGCCAAAATTGAAAGCGATCATGCAAAACTTAAAGGACAGCTTTTAGCTGCTGGCCATTTACTGGGTATTTTAAAACAGGACCCGGCTGACTGGTTTGCAGTTGATACAAGCGATCTTGATATTGTGCATATTGAAAAATTACTGGCTGAACGGACAAAGGCAAAAACAGATAAAGATTTTGCCCGCGCCGATGCGATCCGCGATGAGCTAACCGGAATGGGCGTCGGGATTGAAGATACGCCGGACGGCGCAAAGTGGCATAAGCTTTAATGTTTCATCTCTGCGCCGCATTCGCAGGATTTTACCGCCATATCGAGCATCGTGATAAATAATTCCGCGCGGGCGGTGCAGCCCCTGGCTTCCAAAAGCGCCTGTTTTTCCTGCGGTTCAAACGGGCACACCATTGCAAGACATGTCATTAATCTATCGTCCGGCGCTTCCTTAACCGCTTCCCAGTCACAGCTTAAACCCTGCTGCTCAAAATAGGTTTGAAGCAAATTGGTCAACTGCTCCCGGTCTATATCCAGACAATCAGTCGGCAATAAATCATTTTCAAATACAGCCCAGTTCGCCTGGATATTGCGAAAGCCTTCTTTTCCATCTGTTTCTTTTTTGATGTTGAACCGGGAGACACCCTTTAGATTGATCAGATAGCGCCCGTCATCGGTTTCTTCGAAACTGACAATCCGCCCTGCACAGCCCGTGTCATAAAGTTCCGCGCTACCGATCTCACGCGGCTGGATCATCCCGATCAGCCGGTGCGTCGATAAAGCATGATCGACCATGGCCAGATAGCGTGGTTCAAAAATATTGAGCGGCAAAATTCCGCGCGGCAAAAGCAGCGCGCCGCCTAAGGGAAAAATCGGAATCTCGTCTGGTAAATCCATCGCCATTTTACTGATATAGAATGTTTCAGTTTTAAGAAAAGAGCAGGCTGGACAGCTTTTTGCGCGCCGATACGGTTAGCGGGTCGGCGGGCCCAAGCGCATCAAAGAATGTCAAAAGCGTTTTACGCGCTTCCTGCTCGTTCCAGTCTTTATCCAGCGCAATGCTGTCCAGCAACGTTTCAATCGCCTCTTCCTTATGCCCGGCAGCAAAATGCGCCTGGGCTAAATCCAGCTTCGCCTGGTGATCTTTCGGGTCTTTTTGCCCTTTCTCCACCAATGCAGCCAGATCCCCGGATGGTGCATTCATTGCCAAATCAAGCGCGGTTTTTGCGCTTTCAAAATTTGGATGTTTTGCAATTTTCTCCGGGGCATTTTCAATCATGGCTTTTGCCTGATCGATCTGCCCGGCGGTGATAAAGGTCCGCACAAGCCCTGTAAACGCTTCCACATGGTCCGGGTCCTGCTGCAAAATTTGCGCATAGATCGCCTGCGCGGTTGCTGCATCACCGGCCGCCAGCGCATCTGCTGCACCTTTCAGCGCTTCAGGAATATCCAGCGCATCAGGGGCATGTTGTTTCGCCAGCTTCATAAGCTGATCAATCACCGCTTTAATTTGGGACGCAGGCTGCGCGCCCTGAAAACCCGTCACGGGCTGGCCTTGAAAAAACGCCAGAACAGTCGGCACAGATTGCACCTGCATTGCCTGCGCCAATTCCGGGTTTTCATCAATATTCACTTTTGCCAATTTCACCGCGCCTGCAGCGGCCGCCACTTCGGCTTCCAGCACCGGCATCAGCTGTTTGCACGGCCCGCACCATGGCGCCCAGAAATCCACCAGGATCGGCGTTTGCATGGAAGCTTTAATCACATCATTTTCAAAGCGCTCCAGCGTGACATCAAACACCGCCGGGCCGGCAGACACCTCACCTGCGTCACTTTGCGGTTTTGAAAATCCAAACAAGGACATTTATGCACTCTCCGGTTTTGCGGGGCTCAGATCCACAATATGGGGCACATGCCCGCAGGATTCAATAAAGCGGAGCAAATCTTTTGGCACAAGCGAGACCGTCATCGTATTCATCAGCGGATGATAATTAACGATCTCGCTTTCCATCATATCTTTATCGAGCAACATTTTAACCTGCTGCTGCGTATCATTAACAATCGCGAACGGGCAGACAGAGCCCGGACGCACGCCAAGAAACTCCCACAAACGATCTGATGATCCGAAAGACAACCTATCAGAGCCGATCACGGGTGGCAGTTTTTTCATGTCCACATCAGTTTCATTTTGAAGGGTGAGCAGGAAATTCTTTTTCTTCTTATCGCGCAAAAATAAATTGCGGCAATGCGTACCCGGGATAGTAGCATCCAGCTTTTCACTTTCCGCCACCGTATAGACCGCTTCATGGTGATGTAGCTCATAGGAAATACCAAGCGCTTCCAGCTTACCAAAAAGCGCTTCAGGGCTGGTCGGTAAAGGAGCTTCTTCTTGTTGCAGTACAGGATCTGTCATCTCTTCAAACCTTTTATGAAAGAGGGTTTTAGCGGTTTTTCAGAGCAAACGCAAAGGCCTCGGTCTAAAGACACGCCAAATTTGTGAATTGGTTAATATGTATGGCATAATAAAGGCAATAATAAAAAAAACGAACAGAACAGGGTTAGAGATAATGGACCATCACTCATTAGAAGAGCTGGGTATTGGCGCAGGAGACGTTGAAGATCTGTGCTGCCTGAGAAATACACCACCGCCGGACAGGCCACTTGACAACATCAACGACTATCTAGGTGCACCCACAGCTGAGGCGGGCGGGCCGCAAGTCATGCCGGCCGGTACAGCACTTGGCATGAAAATAGGAGGGCCGTAAAAGATGATTGAGCTTGGACGGCTTAAAGACGGACGGCTTTTGATTGCCTGTAATGAGGATATGCCTACAGATATTATCCGCGTGGAATATTACCGGGAACAGAGACTTTTCAGCCTTGTGTACGAAAATGAGGAAGATGACGGTGAAATCATGCCGGTCGAAATTCCCTATGAGATCAACGATATTATCAAAAACAGCCCCAATATCATGGTCATTGCCATGGCCAGCCAGAATGCCAAGCCTTACGGCTATCAGGTCCCGCTTGTCCAGATCGGGGTTTAAGGCTTGATTTTTCCATTTGCCCCGCTATAAATGGCTCACCCTATAAGGATATGCAGGTGTAGCTCAGGGGTAGAGCACAACCTTGCCAAGGTTGGGGTCGCGAGTTCGAATCTCGTCACCTGCTCCATGCTTCGCAACTTAACGAGCGTAAGCGAGTTTAGAGAGAAGCATGTCCGGCGGAGCCTTTAGGCGAAGACGGGCTTTTAACAAGCTACGCATGGCATAGCCAAATATAATCAAGCCGCCAACTTCTCGGCGGTTTTTATTTGCCCGAAATGTCCATCAATAAGATTGAAAATCCCCGTGATTGGAAACGGCGCCTCTGTGTTGATTCCATTACCCGTATCCAGCACATAGCCTTGCCCGTCATGTTCCCCGTTTTTAAGTGCAACAAAACCGACCTGGCCGGCAAAATCCCGGACTTCCTGATTACCGCACTGAATTTGCGTATCTTCTGTAATGTCATGCGGATACATCAGGGAAACAAAAACGCTTGTACCGCGATTATCAATATCCCCGAAAATAGAAATGCCGTTTTGATCCGTGCAGCTTTCAAGAATGCGCACCGCATTTTCCGCCTGCGTTTCGTCTGCGCAGATAATCAGAAAATCACGTGACATGCGTGCCTGCGTTTCCAAATGATCAATGCCAAGCCGGTTTAAAAATGCGCTGTGATCTTTCAGCCGCCAGTAATAGACAGGCTTGGCGACAGGCGTTTGATGTAAACCTGTTGCAATGATAATCCGCGGCGCCTCTTCCAATGACATGAGGTTATCAAGAATCTCATCATAAGCGCGATAGCCGTTCAGCACCGGATCCCGGCCTTTTTGCATGTACCAGGACGGATTTTCATTCGGCCCGTTATAATGCGCAGAGTTAAATAAATAGTGATGCTGTAAATGCGCGCAGCCATTTAAAAACAGGCTGGCAAAATCCGGGCGATGCTTTTCCCAATGCTCGAGGAAAATATCTGTTAAAAGTTGATCAAGCAAAATTGCACGCTGATAATGCGAGCGCAAAGCTTTAAAAATTTGTGACATTATTTCAGGGCCACGGCGCGGTAAGCTGTAACGCATCACCCCTAAAAACACCATAATATAGGTTGAAAGCCTAGAGCGCCCCGTTGCATTTTCATTCACCGCATTGGATAGTGCTCGGGACAGCATTTTGATAAAAAGACTGCCGCTCGCAGATGTGCGCGTCCACGGATCGGGTATAAAAAAGGCCGGGTTTTTGCATCTGTTATCTGCATTCATCGGGGAGACGGCGCCGACTTTCAGACCTTTTTCTTGCTCCAGATACTCCCAGATCTGCGATACATCTTTATGAACGACATCACCAAGACGAAAAATACCATGTTCTGAAAATGTTTTGCCTGTTTGAATGGAGACCCACTGAATCCAGGGCTCAAATTCATGGTAAGACTGTTCGGAACTTGTCGAAACCACCGGAACGGTTTCCATCAGTTTTTTAAAAGTCGGCAATAAGCCTTGATCCGCATATTTACGGACATACTCAAAATTGACTTCATTCAGGCCAAGAAGAATGCATGTTTGAGGGGCATCCGTCATGAAGTCTCGCTTTTTACATTTAATGCGCGCGCATAGACATCAAGTGTTCTCTGAACAACCACACCAACTTCAAAGTCACTTTCAATATGAGCGCGCCCCGCACGCCCCATTTCTTCGCGCTTTGATTTTGAATCTAAAAGCGCTTCAATCGCATCACTCAGCGCATGCACATCCTGAGGCGGAATAAGTAACCCGTTGACCTCGTGTTTCACCGCTTCCCGGCAGCCGGGCATATCACATGTGATGATTGCCCGGCCCGTAGCAGCTGCTTCCAGCAGCATTTTCGGAACGCCTTCACCATAATAGGACGGCAAAACAACCAACGTCGTTTCTGCCAAAAGCGCCTGCATATCCTCGACCTGCCCAAGCCAGTTAATCACACCGCGGGCATGCCAATCTTCAATTTCAGCTTGATCAATCGAACGTGGGTTATTTGGGTAAACACTTCCGGCAACAATAAATTCCGCCGGTATATTTTTTTGCAATAGATGTTTGGCTGCTGCAATAAATTCATAAATACCTTTTTCTTTAATCAATCGTGATGAGAAAAGTACTTTCGGTTTCAAAGCAGGCGGTTCAGGGACAAAAGGAAATTCTTTTAAATCCACACCTGACCCGCGAATAAGGGACGTTTGATCCTCTCTGACAATATTTTGACGAATTAGAATTGCCTGATCATCCGGGTTTTGAAAGATAATGAAACGGTCTTTGCCCGCAAAAGCCAGTTTAAGAAACGGCCAGGCAAGCGTGCGGACAATTTTTAAAGGCAGCGATGGTGAAGAATAAAGACTGCCTAACCCGGCCACTGTAAAAATAACCGGCCCGTGACGCACGGCGCGCGCCGCCAGCCCTGTATAAAGCGCAAAGCGCAAGGTAATCCCGTGAACGAGTGCAGGCTTAAGTGTGTGAATGAGTTTTCCAACCTCAAAGATACGCACGGGAATGGTCAAAACAGTTTTTAAAAGCGTTCCTGCCGACGTCAGATCATGTCCGGTTACACCCATTTCTTTAAGCTTTGGATCATCTGCCGCCCCCGCACAAACAACATGCAGCGCATATCCCTTTTCCTGGATCGCCCGTGCGAGTGGCAAACGGTGAGACCAGAACCAGTCCAGATCATTTAAAACCATTAAAAATATGGGCTTGTCACTCATGCTGCTACCTTTTGCTCATTTAAAATATTCATAAAATCGCATCCTATCATGCGCGCCAGACCCTCTTCCAGTGAGTACGCAGGCGTGAACCCTGTTTCTTTTAATTTATCCGCTGCGCAGGTCGTATCGGCGCAGAATTTTTGCACCCGCACGGCACTGATCGGAAACCGCCGGCCCGTCACGCGCGCAAGCCCGTCAAACATGTATCCCGCACTTAATCCGCAAATATAAGGAAGATGATAGCCTGGCTTATCCATACCGAGTTTTTGATAGAGTATATCCGTTAAATCCTGCATGGAATAATCGGGTTTATCGGCATAATTATATAGATGCAGGCCCACCGGGCGATCCAGCAAATGGGCCAGAAAAGCCGCGACATTCCCGACATACGCCATGGATTTTTTATTTTCCCCACGCCCGACCATGACAAAACGCCCGCGCGTAATCTGATCAATCAGCGTATAAACATTGCCGCGATTCCCCTCGCCGAACACAACAACGGGACGGACAATACTCACACTGCGCTCCGGTCCTTCCGCCGCCCAGTCTTTCAAACGCGCTTCCGCTTCCAATTTGCTTTTGCCGTAATCGTTAAATGGCGCGGGCCGCGACTCTTCATCCGGCATACCTGTATTTAGACCGTATACCGCAAAGGTGCTGGTAAAGATAATACGCTCAATCCCGTTCTTTTCTGCCGCTGCAATAACATTTTCAGTCCCCGTCACATTGACATCGTAATAGCGGGAACGCGGAAAAATATCATCCCGGTGCGCGGCGGCCAGATGATAAACCGCTTCACATCCTTCCAGCGCTTTTATCAGCGCCGGCAGATCTTCAATATCAACGGGCCGCGAGGCCGTCAGATCGACCGGCACGACCTCATGACCGCGCTCTTTTAAAAGCGCTTCCAGCCGCGATCCAATAAAGCCGGACCCGCCTGTGATGGCGATTTTCATGCTCTTTGCCTCTTTTTGTATTTCATCCCCCGCTTTGTTAAACTATTCTCATCGCGGAGAAAAGCCTTATGAATATTGATCTTTTCCTCAATCCACATGGTGAAAGCGGGCTTTTGCTCGACCGCCTGCCGATGCAGGCTGCCGCCGGGGTGATTTATGACGCCCAGACACGGGAAATGACGGTGGAGCTTCAGGGCGGGGAAGAAGATCCGCTGCATCTGAATATCCCGGTGGAAGACACCCATACTGATTTAATCTTACTCACGCGCAAAATTTATATCGGCGCGGTCAAAGACGGGCAAATTGGCCTGACCTTGGAAGTGCCGCTCTTTTATTTAAATGATCCGTACGGGGCCAGCTTTGCCGATACCCATAGCGGCTTCGCCCCGCGCAGATCGCTCAAAGGCTTTGAACAATTCATGAAACGTTGCAGCGCTGCCCAGCCGATCCACCGCGTGGATTTAGGCAATGAAGATTTGCTTGGCAGTGTCTTGCGCGGGATGGATCCGCGTGCGCTCGAATTTGTACCCGAGCTCTTGCGCCAGCAACTATTGGAAAATGTCCCGCACCAGGCTGCAAGCATGACGATTTTGCAAAATATGGGACCGGCAGGCATGGGCAATACAGGCACCACTATCCGCAAAGTCCAGGGCGGCGGACGCAGCGAAGATGATACGGCTTAATCTTTCCGGCAATACAGCAACGCAATATAAGGCGGCCTGTTTTCCATGGGCTGCGAGTTACCTTCCGGCTCGCTTGTAAAGCTGTGTGGTTGATCTCCGAAGCTTTGATTCGTATCTAAAGCACCTCTGTTGCCGAAGCCCCAAACAAACAGATTATCTCTTCGCATATTTGTCGTATGCGAATGGGCTGCCAACTCATCTACACTTTGTACCCAGCTTGCAAATCCACCTGTATCACCGAGTAAATAATTAAGATTTACATTCCAATTACGCCCATCACCAAGAATGTAATTATTAGTGTAACTGCCCACGCCGACAATGGATCGCCCGCGCCCTTGTGTAAATTCAGACCAGCCTTGCGGGCAGCTTGAGCGGTTAAAAGCCATCACCGCGCCGGACGGGACGGCTTCCCCGGGCTCTGTTTGAGACTGGTAGAAAATGATATCGTCAAAATGATTTGGTCCTGATTGGGAAAATAACAGGGTTGATCGGAACCGCGCATCTTTATCACAGTTTTCAATATCCAGTTTGCTACCGCTGCAAGCGGATACCTCACTGCCGTTACGGTTAAACGCGCCAACGCCGTCTTCCCCGACACTGAAAACAACAAAATGGGCGCTATTGATAATCAGGTTATTATTACTATCAACGATCGCAATCTGACCAAGACCGTTATATTCACCTGCCGTCGCAAGCCGTTCCTGCACAGCATAATAAAAACGGTTATTCCAGCCGTCAAAACTATACTCATCCGGGATATTCAAACTGCGTACGGGTACGGCCCCTATCCGCACCTCAAAAAAATTATCCCTGAATGTGCCGTTAAGCGCTGTATCTTCACAGTCGCCATCATTGACTTCTTTTGCAAAATCACTCCCGTCTATAGGCACTGTCAAAGGTGCCGCGCAGGGAAGTTTTCCATTGATATCAAGGTAAATATTCACTGCTTCGGTAATTTTTTCCATACGCTCACGTGTTTGCTGCATGCGGCTTTGATCCAGATAGACCAAAAGTCCGGACATAAAGGTCGCCGTGATAATGCCGATAATAATAATGACAATAGATAGTTCGATCAGCGTAAAGCCTTGTTCGTTTCGGCGTATTTCGTGATAGACTCGCATGACGTCAACAATATCAGCTTTTCCAATGATTTGCTTAAACCCCGCCGCACTGATCCCCAGAAATGAATGCGCTCAAAAAAGAGTAAACCAGCGCGGTACGGCTTTGCTGTCTTTGAGCATTATCATTATCATTTTAGGCCTGATCACAGGCAGCGGCCTGCAGCTATACAAGATCTATCAGTGGCACAAAGCCGAAGAAACCACGCGTAAACATCTGGACGTCATAGAAACAGCCTTGATGGATTTTTTCCACCGTGAAGGACGTTTTCCTTGCGCTGCCAGTATAAACGCCCCGCCAGACACACAGAACGGAAATACCCGTTTTGGAGAAGAGATTAATGGAAATTGTAAAACATCTTCACGTGATGGGACCTGGCTACAAGCAGGACGTTTTTACACAAGCGAAATTGTGCGTATTGGCGGCGTACCGACACGCACGCTCGGCATTCATGATAAATATATGCTTGACGGTTGGGGACACCGAATCGTTTATGCATTAGATGCGGACGCAGTTGAAACAGGCTATTGGCAAACCAGCGGAGATGAACCCGGGTCTATCTATCTGATTGATGATTTTGATTTGAGGAAACCGGAATCCTGGCAGACTGGTTTTATCGGGTGGGATAGTTTGAGATTATATGGAAGCGACCTTGAAGATCTTGTCGAAGATGAAAGCCTGATAAGCCCTGAAGGCGGCGCGATTTATGTTTTAGTTGCACCGGGACAGGATTCACGTGGAGCTTACAACAGGCAGGGGCAAGAGATTAAGCCTTGCGTACTTTATACGCTGGCTTGGGAAAATTGCGATTATACTCAAACATCTATATTTTTGGGTGGCAACGGAGATAATATTTTTATTGCGGCGCCTCAAAAACAATATAACGGCAATGTAAATGATTTTACGGCAACACTGCGTTACAAAGGAAAATTCCAAAAAGGCGGCAATGAATAATCCTTATTGTCCCTGCGCCCGGCGGATTTGGCGCCATTTGGCGACATTGCGATTATGCTCGGCCAGCGTCTTGCCGAACATATGCCCGCCCGTTCCATCCGCGACAAAATACACATAGTCATGCTGTTCGGGGTTGAGCGCCGCCGCAATCGACGCCCGGCCCGGATTGGCGATCGGCCCCGGCGGTAGGCCTGGATATTTATAGGTGTTATACGGGCTGTCGATCTCCAGATCTTTACGCAGCAGCCGACGACCGAGTGGTCCCTTCCCGTCATTCTTATGTTCCCCTTTCGTGATTGCATAAATCACTGTCGGATCGGTTTGCAAAGGCATGCCGCGTTTAAGGCGGTTCACAAATACACCTGCGACACGATACCGCTCTTCGGGCTTGCCGGTTTCTTTTTCAATGATGGAGGCAAGGATAAGCGCTTCTTCTTTTGTCTCAATCGGTAAATCGTTTACGCGCTGCGGCCAGAGCTCATCAATGGTTTTTGTCATCGCCTCGCGCATCAGATTAATTTTCTTCTGCTTTGTATCGCCTGTAATGAAGGTATAGGTTTCAGGCAGGAGCGTTCCTTCCGGCGGAATCTCTGTCACCGGATCGCCGCCAAGCTGGTCATTTGCATTTAAAAGCTGCACCACTTCCCAACTGGTCAGCCCTTCGCGGATTGTAATGCGCCGGTCATACACCTCCCCTTCATGCAAAAGCCGCAGCACTTCGGCCATCGGCACGCGGGCCGGGAATTCATATTCGCCTGCTTTCAGACTTGCACCTGTTGATGTTGCATGGGCAGCAATTTTAAAGAGAAGGTTGGAGGAAATAACCTGCTCGCTTTCAAGTTTGCGCGCAATCGCACTGACGCCCATGCCGCGGTCAACGAGAACAAGTTTCACCTCTTTTAAAGGGCCGGGTTTCAGATAGCTGTAAACGCCATACCCGCCGATAGCAGCGACAGCTGCAAGCCCCAGCAGGCATAAAGACAAAAAGGTCAGAAACGGATTGGCGCGCGTGGTCATAGCGCTTTTCAGTTTACACAGACCGCATCACAAGGGAAGCATTTGTCCCGCCAAATCCAAAAGAATTGGAGAGCACGCAAGAGACTTTTTTCTCCTTGGCCGTATGCGGCACTAAATCAATGCCCTGGCATGGCTCTGACACATCATTCAAATTCAATGTCGGCGGCAGGATACCCGTTTCCAACGCCTTGATGGAATAAATTGCTTCGACAGCCCCTGCCGCGCCAAGCAAATGCCCGATGGCTGATTTGGTGGATGACATAGAGATATTTTCAATCGCGCTTCCAAATAAACGTTTCACGGCCGTGCATTCAATACCATCCCCGACAGGAGTCGAAGTCCCGTGCGCATTGATGTAATCAATCTCATCCGCATTGATTTCTGCGCGGGCAAGTGCCGCTTTCATTGCGCGGTAGCCGCCATCGCCATCTTCGGCGGGAGACGTCATATGATATGCATCACCGGACAGGCCGTATCCTATTACTTCGCCGTAGATTTTCGCGCCACGTGCTTTGGCATGTTCGTATTCTTCAAGGATGACAACACCGGCGCCCTCGGCAATCACAAAC
This sequence comes from Alphaproteobacteria bacterium, assembly GCA_028289285.1. Lineage (GTDB taxonomy): Bacteria > Pseudomonadota > Alphaproteobacteria > Micavibrionales > Micavibrionaceae. Next base: position 118,369 of record JANQRF010000007.1, on the reverse strand, counting down.
CCGTCGCGGCCTTCATCAAACGGACGGGAGGCTTCGGTCGGTGTGTCATTATACCCGGTAGACAGCGCGCGCACAGCCGCAAAGCTGGCAACCCCCAAACGATTGACAGCCGCTTCCGCGCCACCTGCAATCATCACATCCGCATCGCCAAGCGCGATTAAACGCGCGCTATCACCAATCGCGTGCGAGCCCGTGGCACAGGCCGTCACGACAGCGTGGTTCGGGCCTTTAAAACCGTGCTTGATGGATACATGCCCGGAGGCAAGATTGATCAGCATCGCAGGGTTGGCAAAAGGTGAAATTCTCCGCGGACCTTTTTCATGCAGGATGATCGAGGTTTCATACATCGTCCCAAGTCCGCCAATACCGGAGCCGATGAGAACGCCGCTGCGTTCCTGTTGCTCGGTTGTTTCGGCGACATAGCCAGAATCTTTCATCGCTTCTTCGGCAGCCGCCATCGCAAACCAGATAAATTTATCCATCTTGCGCTGTTCTTTGGCAGGCACAAACAGATCGGCGTTAAACGCCCCGTCAGCTGGATTTTCATCTGTCGTTTTCGGCACAAGCCCTGCGATCTGAGAAGAAATATCAGAAGCTTCAAATTCGTCGATCTTGCGGATTCCGCTTTCGCCTTTTGTCAGGCGCGCCCAGTTATGATCGACACCGACACCCAGCGGTGAAACCATTCCCAAACCTGTGACAACAACGCGTCTCATAATATCTATCCTTTTGCCGTACTATATTTTTTGAAGGCTTTAATGTAAAGACGGCGGCCCCACACATTGAGTACCGCCGTTTCTTTTTTTACTGAATAACTCAGACGTTGTTTATTTTTATTCTGCTGCGTTTTCTTTAATGAAATTAACAGCATCGCCAACGGTCTGAATTTTTTCCGCCGCATCGTCCGGAATTTCGACTTTGAATTCTTCTTCAAAAGCCATCACCAATTCAACTGTGTCCAGTGAATCGGCCCCAAGATCGTCGATAAAGCTTGCACCTTCAACGACTTTGTCTGCATCCACACCCAGATGCTCGACAACTATTTTTGCTACGCGGTCTGCAATGTCGCTCATCGCTTTCCCCTTACCTTGTTGTTAAACTTAACTCTATCAATAGGGCGGGACTTTACGCATCCGCGCACCGATTGCAACCCCTTTTCATGCATTTTGTGTGATTTCGCCCTTTTATCAAGCAATATCAAAGACCTAATGCCTGTCCAATGTGGATAAGATCGTCAAAAATTTCCCCAGCGCCTGCATTTTTTAAACGCGCAGGGGCGTGATCGGGATCATGCGCGGTCCCTGTAAATCCCCAGACATTCATGCCTGCCGCAACACCTGCCGCAATGCCGGACTCGCTGTCTTCAATGACAAGACAGTGCGACGGATCGACACCGCCCATCTGCTCTGCCGCGTATGAAAATAAATCCGGCGCAGGTTTACCGTTCGGCACCTGGATGCGGGTGAAAATGTTTTGATCTGAGAAATACGGATCAAAGCCGGACAGGCTTAAAGAGCTCATAACATTGCTGCGTTCCCCATTCGACCCGACACAAATTTTGAAACGGTCATGGGATTTTTTGACAATATCCAGTGCGCCCCTCACAGCCCGCAATTCTGTTTTCTGGAGCTCTGATACTTTTTGAATATAACGTGGGACGATATCTTGCGGGATATCAAACCCTGTTTCCATCTGCACTTTGAGCAGGGAATTGGTCAGGGTCATACCCGTAAATTCTTTCATATATCGCTCAATGGAATAGCCAGTGATCCCGGCTTCTTCCAAAATCATGACAACAGCTTTGCAATTCAGATATTCGCTATCAACCAGCGTCCCGTCACAGTCAAAGATGATAAGATCAAAATCAGCCGTGGGCATTAAATCATCGCCATGCCGCCATTGACGTGCAGGGTGGTGCCGGTCATATAGCCTGCCTCGTCAGAGGCAAGAAACGCAGCTGCAGAAGCAATATCTTCGGAACTGCCCATTTTCCCTGCCGGGATGGTTGCATTGATTTTTTCTTTTTGATCGTCAGTGAGCGCATCCGTCATCGCCGTGGCAATAAAGCCGGGTGCGATACAGTTCACCGTAATGCCGCGGGAGGCAAGCTCTGCCGCCATGGATTTGCTCCAGCCAATCATGCCTGCTTTGGAGGCAACATAATTACACTGGCCCGGATTGCCGGTTACACCAACCACAGAGGCGACATTGATGATCCGGCCGAAACGGCGCTTCATCATGCCGCGCTGCGCGGCTTGAGCAAGCTTAAAGGTCGCGGTCATATTCACCGCAATCACTTCATCCCAGTCTTCGTCTTTGAGACGCATGGAGAGATTATCGCGCGTCAGGCCCGCATTGTTTACGAGAATATCAACCTGCCCCATCGCTTCATCCGCCGCTTTGATGAGATCGGCAGCGGCGCCTTCTTTAGACAAATCGGCCGGAAGTGTGTGGACGTGCTTGCCCAGCGTGATGCTCAACTCTTTGAGCTTATCTTCGTTGCGCCCGGAAATCCCGACGGTGGCGCCTTGCGCATGTAGCGCCGTAGCAATCGCACCGCCAATGCCGCCCGTTGCGCCTGTCACCAAAGCCGTTTTACCTGTTAAATCGAACATGACTGTCTCCTTATTCTCTAAACCAGTTTCTTCATCAACTCTTCCACCTGTTCCGGCGTGCCGACGGAAGAAGTGGCGATCTCTTTATCAATACGTTTTACAAGGCCGGATAATACTTTCCCGCTGCCAAGTTCAATCATCTCAGTGACGCCTTCGCCTTTCATCCAGAGCACGCTTTCACGCCAGCGCACCATACCGGTAATCTGATCAACCAAAAGACGGCGGATATCAGACGGTTCCGTTTCTCCTTTAGCTGTGACATTCGCGACAACCGGCACGCAAGGCGGGCGGATGTCGGTATCGGCAAGCGCATAGGCCATGGTCTGCGCAGCCGGTGCCATTAGCGAACAATGAAACGGCGCGCTGACAGGTAAGAGCACGGCTTTTTTCGCACCGGCATCTGCGGCGAGATCAACGGCGATTTGCACCGCGCCTGCATGCCCGGACACAACCACCTGCCCGACAGAATTATCATTCGCTGCCTGGCAAATAAGCGCATCACCCGCTTTTTCGCTTGCCTGCGTGGCCAGATTTTGGACCTCCGGCAAATCCATACCAAGAATCGCCGCCATCGCGCCTTCCCCGACCGGCACGGCCTTTTGCATGGCCTGGCCGCGGGTTTTAAGAAGTTTTGCCGTTACTGCCAGATCAATCGCTCCTGCAGCTGTCAGCGCCGCATATTCGCCCAGCGAATGTCCGGCCATAAAGCTGCAGACCTTTGCCGGATCAATCTTGCCTTCACGGGTCAGCACATTCATCACAGCCATGGAGACTGCCATCAGGGCCGGCTGTGTATTTTCCGTGAGATTGAGATCGTCTTCAGACTCCCCCCACATAATCCCGGTCAGGTCCTGAGAGAGTGCATCATTCACCTCTTCAAAGGTTTCACGGGCTATCGTAAATGATTCGGCCAGTTCCTTGCCCATGCCAAGGGTTTGGGAGCCTTGTCCCGGAAAAATGAATGCGATTGTCATATTTTTATTGTCCTATTTTTGTTTTTTTGTTGCGTTTTGTGGATAAAAGCGCACCCACCTTGTCCTTTTTTCTCATGCTACGTCAAGCCTTTAGACCTCAAACCCCAGATTTTCTGCGGCTCTCCTGTGCGATGCAAAATAAAAAAATTCACACAAAAAAGCAATTTTAATGTATTGTTAACTTACACGATACATCTCGGCCAACGCGATAACGCCAAATCGAGTTTTGTGAAAACAAAAACCCGGATCGGATCGGCATTCATGCCGGGATGGCTTAACTGGGAAGACGACCTTAAAGGGACGGCAAAATAGAGGGCTCATTGCCAAGTGCAATAAAAATAACTCTTAGCTAAAGGGAGATTGACGATGAGCTCTGAAACACAAACAAAAACCAAAACGGTGATCAGGCGGGTGCTTGAAGAAACAGGTTATGCCTATATGGTAAGCTGTGAAACCCATACGAATGGGGATTATGCAGATTACGCGAGTTCGCATGCCCTGGATTCTTTTCAATCCGCCTTACGTGACCCGTCTTTAAGTTACGAAGATCTATGTAGAATGCTGCGCCGGGCTGCGCACCGTGAAGCCCGCCGGGCCTGCAAAACGCCCTGGTCTGTTTTTATGGCCAATTACCTGCAAAAGCATAGTAATTCCAACAAAACAGGTACGGTGAATTAACTGAAAAGCTAAGTTTTTTCATATTCATTCCAATAAAGGCCGCCGCGAATCCCTCTTTCGCGGCGGTTTTTTTCCTTGCAATTAAAGCAATAAGGCGGCTATAACGCCCACAACGTAACGAACCTCGCTGAATAACAAGGCTAAAGTTCAGCTATTAAACCGAGAGGAGATCATATGCCTATTTATGAAACCGTGTTTATCGCGCGGCAGGATTTGTCAGATGCTCAAGTGAAGAGCCTGACGGACGCCGCCGAAAAAATCATCAAGGATGCCAAAGGTAAAGTGCTCAAGACCGAAAATTGGGGTCTGCGCAACCTTGCATATAAAATCAATAAAAACCGCAAAGGCCATTATGTGCTGATCGAAAGTGATACACCGTCTGAAGCGATCACAGAAATGGAACGGACAATGCGCTTAAATGAAGACATTATGCGTTACATGACGATCCGCCTGGAAGAGCCGACCAAAGGCCCGTCCGCAATCATGGATAAAAACACCGGCGATGATGATTCAAATGATCGCGGCAAAGATAAACCAAGAGATCAGAAGGAGGCCGCATAATGTCTGCTGCAGATGCCCCGACAATGAAAAAGCCGTTTTTCCGGCGCAAAAAAACCTGCCCGTTTTCCGGCCCGGATGCAAAGAGCATTGACTGGAAAGATGTGCGTACACTTGGCCGCTATATCTCTGAGCGCGGCAAAATTGTGCCGTCACGCATTACGGCTGTTAGCAACAAAAAACAACGTGAACTGGCCACTGCCATCAAACGCGCCCGCTACATGGCGCTGATGCCGTACGTGTCCAATGACACGGAAAACAGATAAGGAGCAAAATCATGGCAACAACATCTGTTATTTTATTAGAGCGCGTGGAAAAGCTCGGCAATCTCGGGGACGTTGTCACCGTCAAGCCAGGCTATGCGCGTAATTATTTGCTGCCGCAAAAGAAAGCCTTACGTGCCAGCAAAGAAAACATCGCTTACTTCGAAGCCCAGAAAGCAGGCCTTGAAAAAGCAAATGCTGAAAAGAAAAGTGAAGCTGAAAAGCAGGCCAAGAAAATCGAAGGTGCTATCGTTGCGCTCATTCGTCAGGCCTCTGAAGCAGGCCAGCTTTTCGGATCTGTCTCTGCACGTGACATCGCAGATGCTGTGACAGCAAAAACCAAGGAAACGATTGATCGTACGCAAGTCATCGTGAACACCAACTTTAAACTGCTTGGTCTGTTCCCGGTTGATATTGCACTTCACCCGGAAGTGAAAGTGAGTGTCACGGTCAATATTGCCCGCTCCGAAGATGAAGCGGCGATCCAGGAAAAAACCGGTAAGGCCGTCATTGCACAGGATGAAGAGGAGGTAAAAGCCCCTGCACCTGAACAGGACAACAAAGCCGAGATGCTGGAAGAAAGTGCTTTGGAAGCTGAAAAAGTAGCTGCTGAAGAACAAGCTGTGAAAGACGCCGCAGACGCTGAAAAGGCTGAAGCCAAAGCCGCCAAGAAAGCTGCCAAGGCAGAAGCTGCCGCTGAAGACGTTGAAGAGGCCGAAGAGGTTTCAAAAGCTGAAGCGCCAGCCGAAACGGAAGAAGACGCGCCAAAAGACGCTTAAGCTTCATATCTATATATTTTCAAATAACCCCGCCGCTATGCGGGGTTATTTTTTCTATAGGTCCGAAAATATGCGAATTTGTGGATAAATACCCAAATCTGGCATAGTATGTGCAAATCTTAAGGAAACGTTAACGGTTAGGCAAAAAGGGGCCCTCTTATATGTATTAGAGGGCGGGCTTAAAAACGCCGCGCTTGGGAGAGATAAGCGCGCGGGCGTTTTAAGAGGTGTTTATGAACCGTATCAGACCGATAGAAGATAAAGAAAATACGCATTGGCGTAAGCATACGCGTGCCTTAAGCGATGAGGAATTTGAGGGCTGGCTTGGGCCTGCCCCTGAAAATGCCAATAATCGCGGGGCCTTAGGCGTGATTCCGGGCGGTGCGCGTGCCTCACTGGATGCCATTATCGTCAGCCAGGAAGAAGGCCAGGACCGCCGCGCGAAGCCCCGTGGCCATAAAACCAACCCCTATGACCGCAAAAAAGCCGGTCCAAACGCGCCTTCACAGATCAGCTTTTCTTTTATTACCGAAGAAGAAGAAAAAGCCCGCGGATCTGTTAATACGCAAGCCTAATCCAGACTTTCCCTTAACCTTATCTTAATTATAAGCCTCTGAAATTATTTGTTTTTTTCGGCATACGGGGGCTGATTTGGTAATCTTTCCTTCATCTTTTCAGCGGATAATAAACTATGACCGCGGACAAGCGGCGTGGGAATATTGGGTTATTACGGGGCGAATAAAGGGAAAAATGGACGAGTTTTCAAATAGTTCCAACGAATATAAGCCGAACGGGCGCGGACAGAGCGTGCGTATGGCCTATACGATTGACGGCTTGCAGCCTGTGCTCTGCACGCTTTTAAGCGAGCAGCCTTATTTTTACATCGAAGATGACATTATCGAAGATGATGACAGCCTGTTCGATTATGCCTCTGGGGAAGATTTCGCAACATTAGAACGCGATATCGCAGCCATGAAGCGCAAGATGGATGTCTATGATCGCCTGGCAGGTGAATTTGCCCGCTGTGAAGATAAGCTGATGCAGGAATTTCTAACGGATGCCTCGATGATCTGTTCAAAAGACTCTGTTTCTCAGAGCATTTGCGCAGACACATTTGAAACATTTCTGGATGTTCTCAAAGAAAGCCGCACGGGCGCAGAACTGCTTAAAACTGCTGAAGAGCATGGCGTTGAAATCCGCGCGGCGCGCGAGATTAAAGATGCGGAATATCTCAAAGAATCAAAGCTGATTTTGATCAACCCGGAGATAGACCAGGCCGATCAAATTCTGTGCGCGGCGCGTGAGCTGCGCCGTCACTGGCAGCACCGCCAGGGCGTAATGCTGCACCCGCTGACCTTCCAGCCGGATGAATCCGTTGTGATTAACCGCGCGCAGCAAGCCGACCTTGCCGCCTTTATGATGCGCGTTGGATGGGATCTGTATCTCGCCGGACACAAACATGTCTGGCACCGCATTGAAACATCGCAGCTGGCTGATCTGGGCCGCGCCTTTGCCCGCGAAGCTTTTTCTGATTTCCGCACATTGAATTCCGGCCAGGCCGCAGGCGCCGTGTTTGAAACATGGTTTCTCTCCGAGCGCTGCCGCTATGCCGATAAAGAACTGATCCACACCATGCTGGCCGATTATAACGGGATGGTCTTTGAAAACGACCAGATGTCCCGCAGCCTGTCCATGGATTTAATCGCCAGACTGGGCGAGCAGCCTTTCGGCAAAAATTACCTGGCGCCTTATGCCCAGATGATCCTTGCAGACCCGATTTTCACTGATGTCAGGGACCGCGCAAACGCCAATTTCCTTTGGTTTATCAAGTTTGAGCGCTCTTTTCGGGAAACGGAATGCGACTTGCAATCCTCTGAGGATATCCACAGCCCCGCATTCGATAGAGGGCTACTCTCAGAGACGCAAGAGGACATTGAAAATGAAGGATTTTTTGCCAAATCACGGTTACGGCAAAGCCCAGAAGGCTCCGCGGAACATGCGCAGCGCCTTGAAGATGCCGCAAACGGATCAAACATTATATATGTGCAGTTCGCAGGGATCTCCCGCGAGCACGCAGACATCAAAGAATCATAAGACAGGCGGGAGCGCCTCCCGCAAACAAGAGTACGATTTATGTGTGAAAGAGAGTGAAGACGTGAAAGCACGGCGTTTGTCCAGACGATCTGATTTATCGCCCGCCTCATCGCTGGGCTTGGATACGCTTACCATTCTCCCTTCCATCACCGAATATGATCTTGAAGCTGATTCAAAAGGCGCACTGTTATCCGAGCTGCGCAGTGATCTGGATGATCAACTTGCCCCATATGGATTTGAAACCTCTTTAGATCTTTTGCACTGGCTTGCCTCAAGCGTACAGCAAAGCCCGCTGGCCCGCGCGCTTTTCATGCAGGCAAGTGATACGGCGTGGAAAATCCGTTTAGAGCGTGTTGAAGACGGTGCTTACAGTTTAGATGCAGATGAAAAAATCATCTGCCTCGATCAGGGCATTTTAAGCGCCAATGCAATCGGCCGCGCAGGTCATTTACGCAGCACGATTTTAGGCGCCTTCATTAAAGCTCTTCGTGAAGCCGTGCAGGACGGCGCATTGCCGAAAGCCGAGAGCACCTTCCGCCCGGAAGATGTCCTGATGGCCGAGCGCGTGCGAGCAGCCGATGCCGATCTGGTTTTGGTGCAAAGCGCATGGGAACTGCGTGCAGCAGGCCAAAGCGAATTATGGCGGCATGTGTTAAGCGGGGAAGATGGCGATCTTGCGCTTGTCTTTGCTTGCGCAATTGAGAAAAACCCCGCCAGCCAATATAACGGGCAGGCTTTATCACACAGCTTTACCCAGTGGTTTGAAGATAATTTGCGGGTTGACGGCGCCGAGCACCGCGCGCTTGAAATCCTCGATACCTATCTATCTCAAACCGATAATGCGGAGGATCTGGGCACGCAGCGTTTAAGCGCGGAGCAGGTTGAACAGATCAGCACGTTGCCCGGTCAGATTTGCTATCTGGAAGGGCGCGGCGCGGAAATTCTAAACGGGCCTGCTTTTAGCGGCCTGTCCGATCCGATCAATCAGGCACATCTTTTCCAGATTGTCTATGACAGCAAGGTCACCCGCAAAGGCGGCGTGCCGTTCCGGGACCAGTCTCTGGCCCGCAAGCTGTTTCCGGAGCAATAAGACCTCTGGAAACGCGCTCCGCGCTTCTATACACTTGGGCGCATGAACGCTAAACAGCTCAAAGATCCAATCCGGGATTTTTATATTTACCTGATCTCCGATGCGACCGGCACAACCCTGCAAGGCCTCGCCCGGGCCTGCCTGGCCCAGTTCGATGGCGTCCACCCGACCGAGCGGTTCTGGCCCATGATTCGCTCCGAGGCCCAGCTTGACCGGGCAATTGAAGACTTAAGAGAAAATCCGGGCCCGGTACTGTACACGCTGGTGGAACGTAAGCTGCGCAAAAAGCTGGAGCGCACCTGCGCTGAATTACATGTGCCCTGTATGCCCGTGCTTGACCCGATTTTGCGGTCCATGTCTTCTTATCTTGGATTGCCGACTAAGGGCATTCCGGGATTGCAGCACGCGCTCGATGAGGCCTATTTCAAACGCATCGATGCGGTCGATTTTGCCCTTCATTATGATGACGGGCAGTCTTTGGACGGGCTGGATGATGCAGATGTGATTTTGGTCGGTGTCTCCCGGACGTCCAAAACACCAACCTGTATTTATCTCGCCCGGCGCGGCGTGAAGGCAGCCAATATCCCGCTTGCCCCCGGCGTGCCGTTTCCTGAAAAAGTGCTCGCTCTCAAACACCCGCTTTTTGTCGGTCTGACGGAAAGCCCGAAACGTCTGGCCAATTTACGCCGCACGCGCCTGCAGGCCGATCCGGACGATCCGCATTATGCTGAAAATGCTTATCTGGATTTAGAACAAATTGAAGAAGAAACACGCCGTGCGCGCCGCCTGTTCAGCGATCATAAATGGCCGGTAATTGATGTCACGCGCCGCTCCGTTGAAGAAACATCCGCTGAGGTGATTATTCTTTTGAATAAACACCGCGCGCGGCAGAAAAAACAGGAAGAAGCGCAGGATGAGTAAAGCTCTGATACTGGCATCGGGCAGCGCCGCACGGCAAAAGCTTTTAAGACAGGCAGGCTATGATTTCGACATTTGCCCGGCAGATATTGATGAAGAGCGTGTACGTAAAACCCATGCAGACAAATCACTAAAAGAGATCGCTCTTATTCTTGCGCAGGAAAAAGCAAGTCATGTCTCGGCACAAAATCCGGAAGCGCTTGTCATCGGATCGGATCAGATTTGTACTTTAGAAAATGAAATACTCTCTAAAGCCAAAAACCAAGAGGAAGCATTTGAAAAACTCTGTAAGCTATCTGGTCAAACACACCAGCTTCACACAGCTGTAAGTCTGTACGAAAACCAAAAAGAAATCTGGTCGCACTGTGATAGCGTATCTCTCAGGATGAAGCTTTTAACCCAAGACCAAATTCAAACATATATGGACCATGCTGGCGATGCTCTGAAACAGTGCGCGGGCGCCTATGCGCTGGAAGAGGTCGGTGTCAGATTGTTTGAAAAGGTGGATGGTGATTATTTTTCCGTGCTTGGCCTGCCGCTTTTACCTTTGATCGCCGCGCTGGATGAAAGAGGATATAATTTATGATTGATTATATTAAAGCCGCCGTCATTGGCTATCCTGTTGCTCATAGCAAAAGTCCGGTCATTCATGCGCACTGGATTGAAAAATACTGCATGAAAGGACTTTATGAGCCGATCGAGATAGCCCCTGAAAATTTGAAAGAGGGCATTCAGGAGTTAATTGATGAAGATTTTTCAGGCTTTAATGTCACAATTCCGCACAAACAGGCCGTGATGGAATTATGTGATGTGCTTGATCCTGCAGCCAAATCAATTGGCGCCGTGAATACCGTCCTGATTAAAGATGGCCAGCTGCATGGATATAACACCGATGCTTACGGCTTTATCGAGAATTTAAAACAGGAGCGGCCTGATTTTAGTGTCACAGAAAAACCCGTAACAATTCTGGGCGCAGGCGGCGCGGCGCGTGCCATCGTTTATGCACTTTTGCGTGAAGGTGTCTCCGAAATCCGGATTGCGAACCGCAGCATGAAAAAAACAAAAGATATTCAAAAAATGGCCCCTGAAAACATCATCGCTCTGCCCTGGGAAGAGCGTGAGGATTCCCTGACGGCCTGCGGGCTTTTAGTCAATACGACGCCGCTCGGCATGGACGGACAACCGCCTTTACAGATTGACTGGGACGGCACACAAAGCTCTATGGTGGTATATGACATTGTCTATACACCGCTCATGACAGATCTTTTAAAAACAGCAAAGGCGCATAAGCACCCTATCGTCACAGGCATTGGCATGCTTTTGCATCAGGCGCGCCCTGCTTTTGAAGCCTGGTTTGGCATCTTGCCGGACATTGACGATGATCTTTTAAGCAAGGTGCAAATATGATCGTTTTCGGCCTGACAGGATCTATCGGCATGGGCAAAAGCACAGCTGCACGCATGATGGGTCAGATGGGCGCAGGCGTGCATAATGCAGATGAAGCCGTTCATAAAGCCCTTCAGCCAAACGGGGCAAGCTTTGAAGAAGTTGCACTGACTTTTCCCGAAGCCTGGGATAAAAAGCGCCACATCATTCACCGCCATATTTTAGGAGAAATTGTTTTTGACGATCCGGTGCGCAAACAGGAACTTGAATTTATTCTCCACCCGATCGTGCAGGCAACGGAAATGCGGTTTATCCGGGCTCAAAGACGCATGGGCCGCAAAGCTGTCGTCCTGGATATTCCTTTGCTGTTTGAAACCGGCGCTGATAAGCGCGTCGATGTGACAATCACGGTCAGCGCGCCCTATGACGTCCAGCGCCGGCGGGTACTGTCCCGCCCCGGCATGAGCGAGGAGCGCTTTCATGCCATTTTGGATAGTCAGATGAGTGATGGTGAAAAATGTCTGCGCGCAGATTATACTGTCCCGACTCATATGGGTCTGGCCACAACCTATGGCCTGCTGAGATCTGTTTACAAGGAGCATGTTTGATAGATGAGTAAAACCGCGCTGATTATTACCCATAAAGTTCATGAAGATATCGGGTCACTGAAAAATGTGTTGGATGAACGCTGGTTTACGCTCGACCAGCGCCTTGGCTATCACGATACACTTGCGGGGGAAGACCCGCTGCGCCATGATCTGACGATTTTTATGGGCGGCACGATGGGCGTGTATCAAAAAAATATGTTTCCTTACCTGGAACATGAAATCTCTTATTTAAAAAAGCGCATCGCTGCAGATAAACCCACACTCGGCATTTGCCTGGGAGCACAGCTTATCGCGGCTGCCTGCGAGAAAGATGTTTATAAAGGCACGCAGGGGCCTGAAGTCGGCTGGCGGGAAATTTCTATTAATGAAGCCGGGCAAAACACCCCCGTAAAACACCTTGATAAAAATCACACAAAAATGATGCAATGGCACGGCGATACGTTCGATTTGCCGGATGAAGCACTTCTTCTGGCTTCTTCTGAAGCTTATAAAAACCAAGCCTATGCGATTGGAAAAAACATTCTCGGCTTGCAATGCCACCCGGAAGTGACTTCCGAAAAAATGGAATTCTGGATGGCGATCGGCGTAAACGAACTTACACGCCTGAGCATAGACGTAAATGATCTGCGCGACCAAAGCGCCCAAAACGGACCAATACTTGAACAACAAACAAAACAGTTTTTTAACGAGTGGCTGGATGAGGTGATGGGCGATGCGTGAAATAGTTTTCGATACGGAAACCACAGGCATGGACCCTGCAGAGGGTCACAAAATCATTGAAATCGGCTGCGTCGAGCTGGACAGTCATATCGCGACAGGCAAAACGCTGCATCTCTATCTGAACCCGGAACGAGATGTACCCGCAGAGGCGGTTGCCGTTCACGGGCTGACGGAAGAGTTTTTAAAAGATAAACCGACTTTCGGTGAAGTTGTTGGAGAGTTTTTGGACTTTATCGGCGATGATGCAAAGCTTATCGCGCATAATGCGGCATTTGATATGAAGTTCGTGAATGCAGAGCTCAAGACATTTGGCTTTCCATCCATTGATCCAAAGCGCGTGATTGATACACTTGTCATGGCACGGGAAAAATTTCCAGGCTCCCCGGCCAACCTCGATGCGCTCTGCCGGCGCTTTAACATTGATAATTCAAACCGAACACTCCATGGCGCGCTTTTGGACTCCGAACTTTTGGCAGAGGTTTATATGGAGCTTTTAGGCGGACGTCAACGCGGGCTTGAGATTGAACCGCAAACACAAACCGTACAACACAATTCCGCCATCAAAACCGAGCGTCCCTACCGGGAGCCACGAAGCTTTCCGCCTACTCAAGACGAATTGACCGCACATAAAGCATTAATGGAAAAGTTAAAGTCGGCGTAATTATTCTTCCTGAAGCACGCCGCGAATATCGCCCAGCAGAGCCCAGCTGAAGTTATCCGCCGTGAGTGTTGTACCGGCATCAGACGTAACAACAAAATACTGCTCTTCGGCAACTTTACCGTCTGCAAGACGGCCCGCAACCTGCCCGGCGATGTCCGCGGATGTCGTGAAGGATGTGCCGCCAATCTGAACCGTGGAGGATGCGCCTTCTTCCTCAGGCGTTGTAATCTCAACAGGGCTCCCCGGCACACCCAGAACTTTCCAGGGCACAGGCACAGGCGTCATTGGCTTTTGGTATAAAACTGTTGCACCACTTTCCAGCCTGCTGCTTAAGTCACAGGACAGGCTGCTGAGGAACGTCAGGGTTTGTCCCTCCCCGGCTTCAAATGTTCTGGTATTGTCACACGCGCTCATATCTATCTGCGGAATCGGCGGAGGCTCAGACTCAACCACTGTTTCCGGCGCGCTTGTCGTTTCAGGCGCAGGAGGCGGTATAATTTCGGGTGCAGAGGCGACAGGCGGTGACGGTTCGGTCATTGTCCCCGCCGGCGTACCAGCCGCTTCAACCGGAACGGAGGGCGGAACAGATTCAGGTGCGGGCACAACAGGCGGCGGAGATGTTTCCAGCGCTGTAGCCTCAGTTGTTGGCGGCATTGCTGCAGGCATTTCTTCAACCGCATTCATCGTTTGGTTTGTTTCTGCTACGGCAACCTCTTGCACAGAGTCCTGCTTAGGGCCTAGCATCAAAAACAGCCCGCCCAGGATGACGACAACAATAAGAACCGCCAAAATTATTTTTATAGTCTGAGACATATTGCGATATTTCCTTAAAATGAATGACGACATCATTGTAAAAAACCCCGACTGAAAACTCAACAAGAAGCTTGCTGGTCCGTGGGGTTAAAAACTAACCAATATAGATTATGTAGAATTAAGCGCTTTCTTGCCCGCAAACCGGCAAAACATGCAGTTGGGGATTGATAGGACACCGGAAACCCCTTACTTTTGGCACTTATGACGAGGCTTTCAATTCTTTTCACCGCTTTTATCATCGGCTTTGCCTCGCTGTTATACCAGACATATGCAATTCATATTGTCTTCCAGTTCTTTCCGCGCGGCAGCGATATAGTCGCCTTATCTGTCGCATCCTTTCTGACAGGACTTGGCCTGTCCGCACTGGTCTTTGCAAAAATGGCGGTGAATAACCAAAAAAAAGCCGAGACAATCCTGATCTTTTCGCAGGTCATTTTAATCCTGATTGCGTTTTCTTTTTACAGGGATATTGAGTTTTTTGCCTCTACCATCCAGTTCATTGACCTAAGCACTTTCTCCGTGACGGTAACACATTTTTTAGGTTTTCTGCTGATCTGGATATATCTTTTTATCCCGGCCTTTTGTCTTGGCGGATGCCTGCCGCTTGTGATTGCCCTGAATCAAAGCCGCCACGAAAAGCGGTTTGATGAAACAGGACTGGTTTATTTTTATGATATTTTCGGGGCCGTTCTGGGGAGCCTGATAACAGGCTTTTACCTGATACCGCATCTGGGCCTTGAAGCCACAATGACAGTTGCCATCCTGGCGAGCTTTGCTGCCATGATTTTCGTGCTCAGGCCCCATGCGCGGATCCTCCCCGCGGCAGGGTTTACAGCCTGCCTGCTGGCGGCATTCCTGCTGACGGAGCTGCCGCAAAAGAGTCAAATAACAGGAACGGACCAAAACCTGGAAAAAGCCTCTGCAAGGTTTGGCAACGTTTTATATGAAGAAGAATCGCGTTTTGGAACTGTGCGCGTCGGTGTTAAAGGGGACAGACAAAGACTCTTTATTGATTACAGGACGATGTGTGTCATCCCATTACAGGATGAACTTTTTTTCACAAGGGATGCGGAAGACTTACTGGCACTCATTACCTTAACAAATCTGAACGATCATGCCGATATTCTCGGGATTGGCCTGGGATGCGGTATCACGGCCGGACATATTGCCCGGCATCCAAAAGTAAAAACTTTTGATCTGGTTGAAATTAATCCGGCCGTTGTGAATGCGTACCGCGATCACTTTACGCAATTTGGCGGAAATATCCTGGAACAGGAAAATGTCTTCCTGAAAATACAGGACGGCGCTAAATACCTGCGCATAACGGATAAAAAATATGATGCCATTATCATTGATATCGAAGAGGTCGATATTATCCATTCTTCGCCGCTTTACACTTATAATTATTTTCAGATCGCCGGGGAAAAGCTAAAACCGGGCGGCATTTTAGCTGTCTGGTCTTTTTACGTGAATGATGATTTTAACAAGGTTTTATACAACACGCTGCAAGGAGCCTTTCATCATGTCTATTTCTTTCCCCGGACAGAAAGCCGCGGCGCAGCTTATTTTGCTGCGCACAGGCCAATCGCAACACACAGGATTTATATCCATGAAACGGGAACCTATCTGAAGACAAAAAACAAGTTAGACCGGGAAAAATTCAGTTCCGTGATAAACCGCAACAATACGGATATCAATACAATCCTGAATCCTATCTTAAGAAAATACTATGACTCCCGGGAGTTTTTTAACATTCCGGATCGCCATAAAGATTAATATCCGGGATCAGCGTCCGCTGCTTGTAGGATTACAGTTCAGCCAGGTATAAGCCAGGGTTCCATTTGGGGTTGGACACCAAAAATTCCCATTACAACTATAACCCCCACCAACACAGCTTAAAACAATACTTGCGCCAACATTTAATGCCGGTGCATTGGCACCACATCCTTGCATCGGAACATATTGTGCCGGACAGCCACAAGTTGCAACCGTTACACCGGAATGGGACCTGTTGTAAAAGGAAGCCCATTCTGCGCTTGTGCGCCACGGAATCATAATGGTCAGCCCGGAATTATTTGTGACCTGACGGCATACGCCATGCGCATTAATGGTTGTCGTCCCGGTATGACCAAGCGCGGTCATATTCGCCTGCGCGGGCGCGGACAGACTCGTAAAAGCAAGAGCCAGCAAAAGGCAAAAAGATGTAAAATGCAGCTTCATCATATATGTATGACCTGTCTTACCCTTTGGGCCGGCGGCGCATCAGCATAATCATCCCGGCCCCTTGCGCGGCAATCAGCGCCAGCAGGAAGGCAAATGCCCCAAACAGGATGTTCCGGTTGATCCCGCCGCTATCGGCAGCGCCTGCCGCAGGCGTCGTCATATTTTCCACCCGCGCGCGCAGCGCCTCAACTTCGGTTTGAAGCCCGGCCAGTTCTTTATCTTTTTGTGTTTTTAAATCCTGGATAGATTTTGCAAGCAGCGCGGTCATGTGACGATAACGCACACTCATCAGCTTACCGTCCGCATATTCGGCCAGCACAGGATTGATCTGCTCCACTTCTTCGGCGATAAAACCGATATCATGATAACCGCCTTTATCTTCGACCCAGTCATATTCCACAGGTCGCAGCTTCATCAAAGTATCCAGACCAAATGTAATATCGCGGATATTGTTTTTATATTCTTTCAAAGACGCACATGGCGTCGCAATATATGTCCCGCTCCCGGAGGAGTAACACAAATCCGATCCGCCGGTTAACGCATTATCCCAGCGCAACTGATTGGCCTTGGCTATACCGTTGACCGTGAAAAGATAATTTGGATTTGTTATGCCAACCCCGACATTGCCGTTAGAAATAATAGTCATGCGTTCTAAACCAGCATTTGCTGTTTCATTGTAAGCAGGCGCTGTAAAAAATCGTAATTGTGTGGCATCCGGCCGCGACCAGCCGCCGCCGCCTATATAAGCCATGCGCTGTGTCCCGCTATCCCATGTCCCGAATGCCGCAAAAGGCGTATTCGAATTTGTTTGCCGCGCGCCGGTAATGATCCCGCCTTTATTTGTTGCGTCAGAGTTTGTATTGGTCAACATCATGGCGTTGAAATTACTTGTACCGGTCCCTAGGACAGAAAGCCTTGCATCTGCATTCGGTGCCACTGTTCCGATCCCGACATTGCCGCTGCCACTCTTAATGGTTAAATGCGTTGTCGGTACTTGGGTTCCGCGGTCACGGCTAACGATATTAAATAGGCTTTCCGTAGAAGAGGGGGTACCCGATATCCCGGATGGATAAATTTCCCAGTCATCGGCAACATTTGGGTAATAAGTTCCATCACTTGCGTTGGTCAAAATAATAGAAGCTCCTGCAAAGTGATAGTCTAACAATATGGGCCCACCTTGAATTTCCAGACGTGCGGTCGGGCTTGTCGTCCCGATCCCGACATTGCCGGTATTGTAATAAATATCGCTGCCCGATTGCGTCCATAAACCGCCACCACCACCGGCGCCACATTGCCAGACGCTGCCGCCGTTATTCCATACCGCAACCTGCCCGTCGGAACAAGACAGTTCAGATAATGTATCAACCGCGCCGCCGGCCATGCCGATCCAGTCCGTCCCGTTACAAAACTGCATGACATTATGATCGTCATTGTAAATAACCTGTCCTTCATTACCCGCCGGGCTGGAACAGGCCGCCGCCCGCTCAATGCCAAACCCCAAAATCATGATCAGGGAAAGAATAAAAAGTGATAAGTAACGATATGCTTTCATTGTTTTGTCCCCTTTATCTTATCCTTTCTTGCGCAGTAACATGATCATCCCGGCCCCCTGCGCGGCAATCAGCGCCAGCAGGAAGGCAAATGCCCCAAACAGGATGTTCTGGTTCATGCCGTTATTGGCCGGGCCTGCCGCAGGCGTCGTCATATTTTCCACCCGCGCGCGCAGCTCTTCAATTTCTACTTTCTGAGCTTTGGCAGCTTCGACCAGGAGCGGGACGAGGTTCCCGTATTTCACGCCCATCACACCTTCATCTGTTTGAGAAACCAGTTCCGGCAGGATTTTTTCAACCTCCTGCGCGATGAAACCGATATCGGTCTTGCCGCTTTCTTTCCAGTCAAAGCGCACGCCTTCCAAATCGTATAGCTTGTTCAGCGTCCCGTCTTCAAAAGGCTGGATATTTTCTTTTAAGCGTGCATCAGAATGATAGTAATAAGCATTGGCATACACAGCGTTCAGTGATGTCGTTCCTCTCGCCTGAACATAATAGCCCGTGTTGTAACGGTCATAAAGTATACCCACCCGCACGTCTTCCATGCTACTGACGCTGTTTGGATTCACGTAATAGCCCGTATTATCGCGGTCATAAATAATGCTCGGGCGGATATCGTTTAAAATACTGGTAGAAGCCGGATCGAGATAAAAGCTCGTATTATTCGCATCATAATAAATAGGCGAGCGCGTATCATAACTTGTATAGATAATGCCGTTGCCGTAAAGACTGTAAATATTGCTATAACCAAGAATGCCGTAATAAGTGCTGTTTTGCGTATAGCCGATAACACCGCCGTGGCTTGCGGAATTAGATTGACCCATTACACCGTATGTTGCAGCGTCGGTTGTACCGACAACACCATAGCTGCCCTGACTGTGCCCGTACACACCGTAATTTGCCCCGCTGTGATAGCCGTAAACCGCAGCTTGTGAAGCATTGGTTTCATTAACATGCAGACGCGATGTCGGAGTTATTGTCCCAATCCCGACATTGCCTGTTGCATCTTGAATAAACATGGCATTCAGCGGGGCGCCCGGATGAATATTAGAATCCCCTGTTGACGGATATGCATTCAGGTGAAGACCATTACTATAATTCATCCACCCCCATGTACGCCCAAATGTTCCGTCGACCTTATCGGTATTCATTGTATAGAGTGAAGGGAAACCAGCTGCTGCTGCTAATATGCTTCCACCAACATGCAAATTTGTCGCCGGAGTTGTTGTCCCGATCCCGACATTGCCGGCGTTGTAATACACATCGCTGCCGGACTGCATCCATAAGCCCGCACACTGCCAGGCGCCGGCACCGTTATTCCAAACCACAGTCTGACCGTTGGAACAGGTCAGGTCCGTAAGCGTATCCACACCCGGAAGGCCGCCTCGCGGAAGCGCCGCGCCGCTGACGCGGGTAAACTCTGCATAGCCGACATTGACAACGCCGTAATTGGCCGTGTTCAAATTTTGTGTGGCTGTATGGTTCCCGAGATTATCCCCGGCCCCGGCGGTAACAATTTCAGCACCGATATCCGCAGCGGTTGACGTACACTGGATCGCAGACCCGTCCGTGTTACACCAGCGCCCGGATGTGCCGATATCATCTACCTGCGGATCAACTTCAGCCGCCGGTACGCCTGTTGTAATCGCGTTATCAACATAGGCTTTGTTGGCCGCATCTTCGTTATTTGTCGGCGCAGCAAGATTAATGATCCTGTTATTCGACGCATTGGTTAGAGCACCGAGAATAACGTTTCCGGTCCCGCCCGGTAAAAGCGAAATATTCGTATTATCCGTTGTAACAATTTGCCCGTCGGTCGGCGCAGACCCGGTATAAGTTCCACCCACATGCAGACCGCCCGTCCGTATCGCGGCACTTGCTCCACTCTCATGCAAGACACCCAGACCTTCAGAGGCATTTGGAATAAATATGGTTTGACCATTCAAAAGAACTGTACTGTCAAATGTTGTAGCACCCGTCACGCCGAGCGTTCCACCAATTGTCGCATTGCCTGTCGTATCCAGCGTGGCTGAATCAATATCGTTTGCATTGACATCTCCCAATGTGGACAGACCTGTCACACCCAGCGTTCCGCCAACGGTCGCATTTGTTGTCACGCCCAGTGAATTTAAGGATGCCAGACCGGAAGAGGTAAGTGTTGAAAGAGATGTATTTCCTGTTACACCCAGCGTGCCGCCAATCGTGCTGTTGCCTGTGGTGTCGAGCGTTGTCGCATCCACATCGCCCATTGTCGCAAGACCTGTGACACCCAAGGTACCGCCGATCGTGGTATTGCCTGTGACATCCAGCGCGGCGCCCATATCCACATCATGGAGCATATTAATACCGGCCCCGCCGGTCAGTTCTGAAATATTATCCGTGCTCACAGACGGGAATGATCCTGTGCCGCCGGCTGTCAGCGCCCCTGTATCCGCATCCAGGGCAAATTGCGTGGTGCCGCCCGTATCCTTGACTTCAAGATCTTTTGAAATTTCAGCCGTATCCGGATCACCGGACTGCAAATCCCACAGACCGCCGGCGTTGGTTGTTGCTTCGCCGTAAGTATAAGCCAGGACAAGGTCGTCCGAGCTTCCGGGTTTTGTATAATCACCCCCGGCATCACAGGTGGTCTGGAATATGCGGTCCGGCCCTGCGGAAACCACGGCCAGAACAGGCCTGGTCGGCTCATCTGTCGGCCCCGCAAGATTTTCCCCGGCAATCAGGTTGCTTGAGGCACCGCACGTCCCGTCACTATCGGCTGCGCCGCTTCCATGATCCCAAACACAGTAACCATAGGTCGTGTCCCACGGATCGGTTAAAGCCGCGCCAAGATTGGACGGCAAACAGCCCCCGCCACCGGGCGCACTTGTACAACTACCGCCAGTAATAAACGGCACCGGCTCAACAATACCATCTAAATCACAATCGCCATGATCGGCCTGGTTACTTGCAGCCATAATGGCCAGCCTGGCCGAGGCCATCATATTATTCTCCGCCACTGTGCGCTTGGTCACTTCGGACATGGTCCGCACAGGGCCTTTCATCACCTGCATGGAGGCCGCGCCAACTGCGCCGACCAGCGCCACTGCGCCAAACATAGTGAAAAAGACATTTCCGGATTCACGTAAAACGCTGTATTTTTGCGTTTTCCTGGATGTGCCGCGTACGGTTTTGAACAGTCCCATCATGACTCGTGCCCCTTCAAATTAACCTTTATTTACAAGCTGTTATCCCTCAAATACCTGCCCTTTGATCACAGCTTTCAAGGCGGAAATAAAAGATCCCGCTTCTATCAGTATGACGCGGAAACCTTAACAAAGATTAAAATTTTATGTTAAATAAAAAACCTGGACGAACGCCGTGAAGACTTTTAAGGGAATGAATAAGAAAACGCCTTAAAACACAAAAAAGAGAGGAAATTGAAGAATCAGGACAGATTTCTCCGAATCGTACGTTCATTCTATCTGATTTGTGGAAAAGCGCAAAGCATACGAACATATGACATAAATCGTATTTGTGGGAGAGATTTCGTTAACCAGTCTTAATGAGACGATCCGGACCCGTGCGTATGTGTGTTTTCCGCGTCCGGATTATCCGGATCATGACCGTGTTGCTGTATGTACATACGCTTGAAATCAATCATATTCAGCATCAGCGGCGGAAAGCCTCCGAGCTGGCTGGCATTAGCAACCGCCTGCCGGGCAAAGGGAAACATCACCCGCGGAATTTCAATAAACAGAATCGGATTGATAATATTGGCGGCCAGCTTTTCCTCGAAAGACAGCAGTGTGGCATAAATCACCTCGACGATAAAAAGGGTCTGATCTTCCCGTTTGGCCGAGACATTGACCCGCATCGTCACTTCATAGAGATGCTCCAGCTTGTCATCCTCAATTTTCTGGGCATCGAGATTCATATCCATCTCAATCTCTGGCGAGGAGGTCGCTCGCTTCAGGCTTTCGGGCACATTCGGGCTTTCAAAAGACAGGTCTTTTAAATATTGGGCATGCACCTGGACAGGGAAATAAGGCGCTTCTTGCTGCGGTGCGTTATTTTCTGCTTCACTCATTTATATATCTCTTTCTGTTTTCTGATTAACAAAGACGCGTACTGTCTTCAAGACAAGCGCTGTGTTTTATCCGCGTCTTTTTGAGGGGTGCTTTGCGGATCGACCCGCTCGTACGTGCCTTCAACGATATCCGGATCCGTCTGTCCCATCTCCACAATCTGGAAATGGCGCGCTGCCCAACGGCGCAAAAGCGTACGCATAGCGGGCACAAGCAGGGCAAAACCGATTATGTCCGTGACAAAGCCCGGTGTGATCAACATCGCCCCAGCAGCCACCAGGCACAGCCCGTCAAACAGCTCGGTGACCGGCAACTGGCCGGACTGCATTTCCCGGCGCGCCTTAAACAGCGTTTCCAGCCCCTGATGGCGGACCAGCAAACCCCCAATTCCGGCCGTCAAAACACATAAAAGAAGCGTTTCCAGCACGCCGATCCACTGGCCAACCTTTAAAAAGACGAAGACCTCGGCCACCGGGACCAGGAAAAAGATGATAAAAAACGGCATGGCGTGTACGCGTGTCCTCTTGTTTTCATTGTGATGAAGGCCATCTTAAGGTAGAACATCAAACAGAAAAACCAAATATAAAAGATACGTTATTTTTATGAGCGAAATTCCTGCCGATATCCTTTTATACGCCCTTGTTGCTGCCGGACTTGTCTTCTGGCTGAAAAACCTTCTGGGCACCCGTCACGGCGAAGAGCGTGATCGCGCTAACCCGTTTATTCAAAATCCGGAACAGCAACCTAAAAAAGCAGCGCCCGAAAGTGAAAGCAGTGGGGCGCTGCCTCTGTCTTCCGATGTGCGGGACATAAGTAACGAAGACCCTTTACCGAAAAATGTCGATATCCAGGGCGAAGAGGTTTGGACGGGCATTTCCTTTATCCGCCAGCAGGACAAGCAATTTGATATTGGTGTCTTTTCATCTGCCGCGCAGGATGCCTTCGTGATTGTTGTTGAAGCTTTTGCCAAAGATGACCGTGAAACGTTGCGCGATCTATTGGCTGATCCTGTTTATGAAGCCTTCGTGCGTGCCTTACAGGACCGCGCGCAAAAAGGCGAAAGTGTGGAAACAGAAATTCACGCCATCCGCAAAATGGAAGTCATGGACATTAAACTGGATAAGCCGATGGCCTATATCACCACGCGCTTTATTGCAGATGAGACGGCCGTCATTAAAGGTAAAGACGGGACCATTATTTCAGGCGATCCGGACCGCATTACCGAGATGAATGATATCTGGGTGTTTGGCCGGGATTTGAAATCCAAAGACCCGCGCTGGCTTGTCTATGAAACGCGCGACGGGGATGTCAGTGAAGATCATAAAACCCCTGTGCCGGATACACATTAAATGATCCGCCTGCTTTCGTTTCTGGTTGCGCTTAGCCTTACTTCCTGCGCGGCCGTACCGCCAGAGGAGAAAGACCAGCCGCTCACTCTACAAAAAATATCTTTTGCCGGTCTGCCCGGATGGAATGCAGATTCTTTTGAAAATTTTGCGGACGCTTATATAAAAAGCTGTAACCGTATTTTAAAGCGTAGTCCCGAAAGACAATTCGGCCCTGATTTAAAATGGGGCATGTCTAAAGATTGGCAGCTGCCATGCAAAAAATTTGAAACTGTTAACTCAAAAAACCCTCAAGAGGTTCGCACTTTTTTTGAAACTTATTTCACACCTTACAGCGTCGCCGCAGGCATTGAAAAAGACGGGCTGTTTACAGGTTACTATGAAGCGTCTTTACGCGGCTCAAAAACAAAAACCGGGCCATATCAGATTCCGTTGCGGGCACGGCCCGACGATCTTGTCATGGTCCAGCTTGGTGATTTTCGCGATGATTTAAAAGGGCGGCGCATTGCAGGGCGTGTTATTGACGGACGCCTGCGTCCTTATGAGGATCATGCGGAAATTATTGCGGGCAAGCTCCCGGCAGGTCAGGATAAACCTTTGCTTTGGGTCGATAGTGCCGTCGATGCGTTTTTCGTGCAAATCCAGGGCTCAGGCGTTGTGCGTTTAGAAAATGGCGAAGCTGTACGGATCGGCTATGCCGGTCAGAACGGCCATCCTTACTATGCGATCGGGCGGGAATTAATTAAGCGCGAACATCTGACAAAAGAAAATGTTTCTATGCAATCTATCCGGAACTGGCTGGCGGCCAATCCAGGCCAGGCGCAGGAGGTCATGACCACTAATCCGTCCTATGTGTTTTTCCGCATTTTGGATAAAGACGGCCCGGTCGGCGGAGAAGGCGTGCCGCTCACACCTTTGCGCTCTTTAGCGATCGATCATTCTTTAATGCCTTACGGCATGCCGCTCTGGGTAGATATTGAAGTACCAGATCAAAATGCACCAAATATTACACGCTTGATGGTCGCGCAGGATACGGGCGGCGCCATCCGCGGCCCAGTGCGCGGGGATGTATTTTGGGGCTATGGCTCTGAGGCTGAAACAATGGCCGGGCAGATGAAATCAGACGGGCGCTACTGGGCGCTCTTACCAAACACTGTAACGCCTTAATAAAAACCCCTGCACCTCGTTCTTGAGGGCAGGGGCTTTTTTTCTGATGTCGTCGTCAATCAAGAGAAAGACGTTCGTCTTATGCTGGAAACGTCCTTAGCCCACGACACGTTCATACCCGGCCCCACATAAGGCCCCTCGAACCGTATGAACTAATGATGTTCCTATGCATTTAGAGATACGCTTCTGTACTTCAAAAAGCAAGAAAAACTTTACGGTTATACGCGTATATTTCGGGCATGCGCAGGCATGCTGCTCAGGTAGATCAGCGCAGGTAAAAACGAAATCAAACCAAGCTGCCAGCTTTGCCACAGCCCGTAACCAACACATAAAGCAAGAAATACACTGAAAAACATGGCGACCGACAACCGCCTGTAAAGCAGGGGTTCCATATGCATAATTTTCATTAAAAGAAGACCGATAATGGCGCACGCTAAAAGCGCACCAGTAAGGCCGAATTCCAGCCAGACCTGTAATACGGCATTATGCGGATGGAGCATGCTGTCGCTGCCCGGATAGACCATCCACCGCTCTGATTTTAAATAGCGCAGCGCTTCCACACCATTGCCAATCCACGGGCTTTTAAGCGTTTCTGTTGCAACAAAATTCCAGACCTCCAAACGATGCGGAATACTTGCTTCCATGATCAAATCCGGAATCATCGCTCTATCTTCCGGAATAAATGTATAAAGAGGCTTTACAAGAAAAGGAGAAGCTAGAAATAAAATAAGAATAAAAGCGATGAGAATTTTCGTGAACAAGATTTTACGAAGCGGATAAATAAGAAAAACAAGTCCACCAAAAAGAAACGTGAGCTGCGCCGTCTGGCTAATCGTTCCAAGAAGTGCCAAACCGACACAGAGCGTCAGAATAAAAATATGAAGATATTTTTTCTTTGCTGAATCCTTATAGAGTGTCATCAGGCCTGTAAGAGCCGGAAAATAAAACAGGCAAAGAACAAGATTACTTCGATTCAAAGAAAATAAAGGGGCGTCCTTATCAAGAAGATCTTCCCGGATGAAAGAGGTCAACATAAGACCGCTTGCATATTCAAACGCAATAAACAGGGCTGCTGCAGATAAAAGAATATACTGACCTTTATAAAAAGCATACAGCGCATTTTCTGAAAAAGTCAGCGCGCGTATGAGGTAAAATAAAACAAGCCCGGGAAAAAAGACGATGATAAATTTCATCGCGCGTGAGAGCGCCATATCGGGATCAATCGCCCAGAAGCTGCTCAAAGCAATCAGCGCAGGGACACACAGTAAAAGCCCAATCCATTTTTTATCGATATTTAAAGATGGACGTTCCGGCATTTTAAAATAAGCAGCCAGCACCCCTAACATGACCAGGGCCGGCAAAAAAGACGCCGCCCGCGGCAACGCTATACAGATCAGCATGACCGGCAAAAAAGCACAGGCTAGAAAAAGGGGTTTTGTGTGAAGGGCGGATAAACTCATAAGGCCTTCAAAAGACAACGGCCCCGCTCAAAAAGCAAGGCCGTTTTTATCTCAAAACAGGAGGCGGTTTGTTAAACTATTTTATAGCCCTTCATGCGGCGTATTGCTAAAAGCTGCATTTAGATCAGGCTGATCTTCAATACTTACTTCAGCTTCCGCGCCTGCAGCCGTGGCAATATCGTTCAGCTCTTCCGGGCTTGGACCTGCAGCCGGATCAATCTGCGCCGGCTCCAGCGCTGCAAATTCAGCTTCAAGGGCTGCTTTTTCATTGGTAATCCCACCTGCAATTTGCAAAAGCGGCATCGCTGCCAAAGATAAGGCTACCAAAGCCATACATAAGAAAATCCCGCGTACCATTTCTAATCTCCCTTTATATTTTTACTCTGTTCTTAAAAAACATCCTGGACCCACTCACCTGCGTCCTCAATGTCTTTTCCGGCGCCTTCCAGCGTGTTGCCACATCCGGTCAGTCCAAAAGCCATAATGCAAACCCCGGCAAGAAGAAAAACTCTCAATTTCGTCATCTCTTCAATCCTTTTAAAAAGTGTTTCTTTTTTCTTATCAGAGATAAGCCACTTTCAAAAGGCCTTGCCCGAGGAAGCCCCGCTTGACTCCACAAAACTTATTTTGCGATGGTGCCAGCAGTTCTGTCCTATTCCTTAAGTATAGCGTTATAGCACAGGCAAATTCAAATTTCCATAACTTTTTGAAAGGGGGCCAATATGGCACATCCATCCTTCATCCTGAAAAAATCCAAAAGTGACCAGTACTACTTTGTTTTAACAGCAAAAAATGGTCAGACCATCGCTCAAAGCGAGATGTATAATTCCAAGGCCGCCGCTGAAAACGGTATCGAATCCGTCAAGGAAAATGCCCCGATTGCCCAAATTGACGACCAGAGCAATCAGGCTGCAGCCGCTTAAAGAATCGCTGGAGTTTATCCAGGACAAGAAAAGCGGCCGAAAAGGCCGCTTTTCTGTGTTTAAATTAATTTCTTGAAAGCTCCGGCATATTTCCCTAGATTTTGTCATCTTTAAGGGGCCGTAGCTCAGCTGGGAGAGCGCTACACTGGCAGTGTAGAGGTCGGCGGTTCGATCCCGCTCGGCTCCACCATCTTTAAAGGTAAATACCCGTAAGTGCCATCCGCCTGCACAGTGCAGCGAGACCGCCTCATTTTAAAATTGCAAACACGCGCAAGCGCGGTTTGCAGGGTTCGATCCCGCTCGGCTCCACCATTTTAAAAAATCCAAATTTACTTCTTCAGCAAATCGCGGATTTCGGTCAGAAGCTGTACGTCAGCCGGTGGCGGCGCAGGGGCTTCCTCTGGATTTTCTTCGGCTTTGCGCTTCATGCTGTTCACGCCTTTCACCAGCATAAACACGGCAAAGGCCACGATCAGAAAATTAATCAGCGCATTGATGAACACGCCGTAAGAGACCACGGCCGCGCCGGCTTCTTTGGCCGCATCCAGGGACGCATATTCCATCCCGTCCAGCGCGATGAACATATCGGCAAAATCAATCCCCGCGGTCAAAACACCGATGACCGGCATGATTAAATCCCCCACCATGGAAGTGACGATGGCTGTAAAGGCCGCGCCGATGATAATCCCCACAGCCATGTCCATGACATTGCCGCGCATAATAAATTCTTTAAATTCGTTAATCATTCCTCACTCCTTATATTTATGAGATATGGCAAGGAGCCTAGCGAGGCAGAGATAGGCGGTCAATAGAGATTAAGAGGCGGCAGACAGGTCTTTATCCCAGCGCTCTTTTTTCCGGTAGAGCGTAGAGGGAGAGACGCCAAGACGTTCAGCGGCTTTCGGGATGTTCCCATCACATTCTTCAATCGCGCGTAAGATTGTTTGTTTTTCAACTTCTTCCAGCGTCACAGGGTCAGATTGCAAAACAGATTCGGCTTTTTGATCCCATTCGGAAAACATCTCGTTCTTTTGCGGTGTAAAGTTTTCTACCGAAGGCTTTTGGATGTAATCCGGGAACATATGCGCTTCTATATATGGCCCGTCATGTAAAACGACAATTTGACGAATAAGATTTTCAAGCTGGCGGACATTGCCCGGCCAGTCATGTGTCATGATCAGACTTTCCGCTTCTGGGGTTAAGCGTAAAAATTCTTTGCTTTCTTCGCGCGCATAACGTTTCAGGAAAAATTCTGCCAGGTCCAGAATATCTCCGGCGCGTGCTTTTAAGGGCGGCATATGAACAGGAACGATATGCAGGCGGTAATACAGATCTTCACGGAACGCGCCCGTTTCAACCGCGCGCAGCGGGTCCTGATTGGTTGCACAAATAATCCGCACATCCGTCTTTTCGGTTTTATCGCCGCCGACTTTCATAAAATGCTGATCTTGTAAAAAGCGCAGCAGCTTGGCTTGCGTATCGGGATGCATTTCACAAATCTCATCAAGAAACAAAGTCCCGCCATTGGCACGTTGTGCAGCCCCTTTACGGTTTTCAGTAGCCCCTGTAAACGCCCCTTTCACATGACCGAAAAGCTCGGATTCAATCAGGCTTTCCGGAATGGCCGCGCAGTTCAGTGCAACAAAAGGCTGGTGTGCGCGCTGCGAATATTTATGGATGGCTTCTGCGCAAATCTCTTTGCCTGTGCCGGACGCGCCCGTAATAAAAACACCTGCATCACTTTTAGAAGCGCTCTCGATTGTTTCATAAACTTTGCGCATGGCTTCAGAAGCCCCGACAAAGCCGCCAAAATACGGGTCTTGCCGCGAACGCCGCGCAGAGGCCGGAATGGATGCTTTCGGCAAAGCATTTTGATTGGAATGCGTTGTCGCATCTATATTCTGAAGTGCATCTTCTATGGCTTTGGAAAGCTTTTCCGTTTGAAACGGTTTAATCAGGAAATCACACGCTCCTGCTTTCATGGCTTCAACGGCGCGCCCGACACTGGCAGCCCCCGTCACCGCAATGACCGGGCAATGGCTATAATGTTTTCTGAAATTCGATAAAACCTTCAAAGAATTGTCAGGTTCAAAATCCAGATCAAGAATGATCAACCCGATATCAGGATTTGCCGCGAGCATATTCAGGCCGGCCTGCCCGCCGGGCGCGGCAGAAATTTTATAGCCTGCGCGCGTGAAAAACCGCCTGTAAAGCTCGGCCAGAGACAGGCTGTCTTCAATCAAAAGAATGTGTAAGTCCTGTTGTCCCATGCGCTTTAAAAAATCTAAAAGCCTTTCTTCACCCCGGCTCATAGTATAGCGCAACCCTTAGTTGATCTCATCTTCTTTATATATTCTTTAGTATACATGTGAGTGATGAGCAAAAGATTAAAAAACCGGGGGTGTCTATCCCCCCGGTTTTATTCAATAAAATTTAAATTCTGCCTGTATCGCGCAAACAGCGTTTTATTTGGGGCAGGCGCAAGGGGCGAAATGTACAAAAACCGTACATGAGACCCGCAGCAACGCACCCCCAATGGAACGATGGCAGCGCTACTCGCGCTGGCCGATAAAGTGCAGGATATACTGGAAGATCGCGATAAAGCTGATATAGAGGTTCAGCGCCGCGCTCCAGGCCATGCGGGAATTCGCATCATCGCCATGGGAAGGATGGTACATTTCCTTTGTGGTTTGAGTCTGCCAGGCCGTTACGCCGGAAAAGGCCAGCAGGCCAAGACCTGCAATCACACTTTGCATCATGGATGTATCCACGCCAAAGAAAGCGCCTGCGATCAATGTTCCAACTGATAGAACTAGGACACTAATCACGCCCATCACGGCAAACGTGCCGAGCGCATCCAGGTTTTTCTTGGTCACATAGCCGAAGATCGACAGACCTGCAAACAAGGCTGAGGCCATAAAGAAGGCGCGGACAATGCTTTCCCCCGTAAAGGCGAGAAGCAGGACAGCAAAACTAATTCCATACAAAACGCAGATCCCGCCGTAAGACAGCATCAAAGTCTGATTGCTCATCCGGTCAGGACGGAACCCGAACCAGATCAGGGCCAATGGCGCAAACATCACAATGTAAGCTTGCGGCCCGCCGAGAAACAGGTTCAGCAGCATCGGTGAGCTGGATACGACCCAGGACGTAATGGCCGTGATCAAAACGCCGACCGTCATGCGGTTATAAACGCTTTGCATATGCGCGCGTAAGCCTGCATCTATCTCGGCCGCGCGGCTTTGGGTATTTGGAAACTGGTCACTTTGCATCGTTATCTATTCCTCCTTACAATGCTTAAAACAGTACAAAAACTGTACGTTATAGATATAGCTTCAGTTTAACAAAAATCAAAGCAAAATCGGAAGTTTTATCCGGCGCCTATTGCCACACTTTTTTCACATTCCGGTGAAAACGCGTGCGGGGGAGCCAAACCTCGCGGCCTGCATGGGAAGGGGTTTGAAACCGCTCCGCGCCGCCGGCCCGGATTTTAGGTTTGATATCCGGCACGGGCGTGTTGGTCGTTTGAGAGATTGCCTGAATGCGTTTTTCAATCGGCGGATGGGTGGAAAAAAGGCCCAGAAACGGCGCCGAATTTTCAATACACATCATCTGCACATCGCCGGGCATAGCAGGCACTTTATCCATCCCTGAAATGCGCAGCAGCGCGCCCATCATTGCTTCAGGTTTTTTGGTCATCTGCACTGCGCCAGCATCGGCCATATATTCGCGCTTGCGTGACAGCGCAAAGCGGGTAAAGAGCGTCACGAAATAGCCTATCCAGAGAATAACTGCGATCATTAAAAACAAGCCTGCCGCATTGCCGCGTTTACCATCCCCGCTTCTACGCGGCACCCAGAGCATATAGCGCACATGCGACCAGACGAGCTGCGCTGCAAAACCGATCATGCCTGTAAAAATAATCGTCACAATCAAAAGCCGTACATCACGGTTGCGAATATGCATCAGCTCATGGGCGAGCACCGCTTCCAGCTCATCACGGGTAAGCGATTGCATCAGCCCCCGCGTGACGGTCACACAGTAACTTTTCTCATCCACCCCGCTGGCAAAAGCATTACGCGCATGGCTTTCAATGATTTCCAGCCGCGGCGTTGTCATGCCCACAGAAATGCACAAATTTTCAAGAAGATTATAAAGTTCGGGTTCTTCTTTGCGCGTCACCGGGTGCGAGTGCGCGAGACCCCTGATCATTTTGGTGTGAAAGAACCAGGCAAAAGCAAACCAGATGGCAACGCCCGCCACAATGACCGGCCAGTAATTGGCAATCACCATATTTGCAAATCCCATGGGACTATCAGGCGGACCTTCATACGTATAAGAGACCGGGATCATCCCCGGCTCGGCCTGGCCAATCGAAAAAATACATAGCCACACAATGCCCAGGATTAAAAACGGGTAGACCGCCAAAAGCAAAATCGACTTGGTGTTATTTTCCCAGATATGTGACTGAAGACCGATACTCATGAATTGTTTAATTTCCTTTCCATCATTGTGGCCATCTTTAAAGAATGATCGGGAGACTCATTATTACTCTCAAACCATGCTGCAGATAAGCAGGCATGTACAAACCCATAAGAAAGTATTTTGGTTTTATCTATGCCCGACATTTGAGAGATAATCTTAACACGGCGCAAAAGCCTCTCTGCGTCCTCAGCAATTAAATCCCCCATACGCATGGGGTTAAGAAGCGTATTTGCATAGTCATAAGCCGGATCACCAATCAACCCTTTAGGATCAATCGCCTTCCAGTATCCATTTACATCCTGAAGAACATTTCCATGATGCATATCCCCATGCAATGCGCACATATTTTCCTGAGATTGAAGAAGTTCTCGCGCCAATGATGCTGCGCGGTCATACAGACTTCCGGGTGATTTTGAAGCTTTATCAAATAGTGATTCAAAACGCCTTTCTAAAGTCACAAGACTATCCGGGTAAGGCAGCGAGCAGCTATGAATATCCCGCAGCACAGTAGCTATAATTTTTATCGCCTCTTCATCGCGCCCGTCCTGCACAAAAGAGAGCAAATTAGGACCGGGCAGATACTCCATCAAAAGCGCATTTTCATCATGCTCTAAAATGCCTACGCATGATCGTCCTGCACAAAAAACCAATAAATCTTTTCCAGACCCTTCATCTTCTTTACCAATGTCGGAATATATTTTTAAGATAGCTGGGATAGAATCACGTTTTACTTTGTAAACTATTCCAACAGGCGTTTGAGCTATCTCTTCAGCTTCTGATAGGCCCCATTTAGACAGATATGGCTCGGCAGACACATTCACGTTCCAAATTGAATATCCGGGGCTTTTTCAAGCACTTTACGCTCTTCTTCATCCACCTCAAAAAACGCTTCTTCTTTAAACCCGAAATTTTTTGCAATCAGGTTGGATGGAAATTGCTGCACGGCTGTATTCAGCTCAGACGTTGCATTGTTAAAGAACCGCCGTGCGGCGGCAATTTTATTTTCAATATCGGAAAGCTCTGCCATGAGTTGCTGAAAATTCTGATCGGCTTTGAGGTCGGGATAGGCTTCGGCAACCGCAAACAAGTTAAACATCGCCCCGCCAAGTTTGCGCTCTGCGGTGAGGCGCTCTTCCTGCGAGCCTGCGCTTTCAACCCCGGCGCGGGCATTGGTGACATTTTCAAACACGTCTTGCTCATGCGCCGCATAGCCTTTGACCGTTTCGACCAGTTGCGGCACCAGGTCAAAACGCTGTTTGAGCTGCACATCAATGTCTGAAAAGGCATTTTCCCGGTTCTGGCGCAGCGCCACAAGCCGGTTATACAGGCTGATCGCCCCGATAATAAGGACGGCGACAATAATAAGGAGAATCCATTCCATGGCGTTATTCCCTTGCTGTTGTATGAAATCCGGCGCTATCCTAGCAAAATTAAGGGAAAGGCCCAAGAAAATATGACCCTGACCACCTCCACCCGCTTTGCAAGCGTTCTTGTCGATGGCGCAGACTGGCGCGAAACCGCCAAGCACGCGCTGGAAGAGCTGCAATCTGCGCGCACGGACGATGACGGGATGAATTTGGGCTTTATCTATATCACTGACGCTCTGGCTGAAGATGCGGGCAGTATTATCACGCTGTTTAAATCCGTCACCGGCATTGAGCACTGGGTCGGGTGCACCGGGATCGGCGTTGCAGGTAACGGCGCGGAAATTGTCGATAAGCCCGCCATCAGTGCCATGATCGGTGCTTTTGATATGCAGGATGTTTTGTTTTTCACTGCACATCATGAAAGCGTGAAATCGCTCGATAAGCTCATTGCGCCGTGGCTGAAAACCCATCAGCCGATGCTGGTACTCGCCCACGGGCAAGGCGAAGCCGATAATTTACCTGTTTATACGCTGGACCAGGTTGCGGAAAGCTTCGGCGGCTTTGTCGCCGGCGGGATGACATCCTCGCGCGTACGGCATTTACATTTCGGCAAGGAGATTTCCGAAAAAGGGTTTGGCGGCGCCGCTTTTTCAGATGAAATTCAGGTCGCCTCGATGCTTTCCCAGGGCGCGCGGCCGATCGGCAATATCTATGAAATCACCAAAGCGGACGGGAATGTCATTATAGACGTTCGCGATACAAAAAACGATAGCATCATAAAACCTGAAGACGCTTTTCACCTGGCGATTAAAACACTCGTGGAAGAAAAAGCGGGCGTTGATGCGGATAAGATCGTCCTCAAACAAAATGAAACGGGCCTGCAAATCCCCGATGAGTATAAAGATTTATTTCAGGGTGAAATGCATATCGGCTTTCCGGTGGCAGGCAGCGATCAAAAAGATTTTCTGGTACGTAATATTCTCGGCATCGACCCGGAAGAAGGCGCACTTGCCGTTAGTGAAACGCCAATCGAAGGCAGCCACATTCAATTCGTTCACCGCGATGATGAAAGCGTGCGGGCCGATTTATCCAAAATGCTGGTCAATATGCGTAGCCGCATTCAAAAACAGCAGGGCGTCTTTGCGCCAAAAGGCGGGATTTACATTTCCTGCGTGGCCCGCGCTATGACCAAATTCGACCCGGAGAGCGAGATACCCGGCGGGGAAATGAAGCTGATCCAGGAAGTTCTTGGCGATATCCCGCTCACCGGCTTTTACGGGGCCGGAGAGATTTCCGGCGGGCGGATTTACGGCTATACGGGCGTTTTGCTCCTGTTTCTTTGATCTTTGCTGGACGGATCGCGTAAAATAGGTAATCTGATGTTATTCATGCTTTTGGCGAAGGAGATTTCTATGACCCGTCTTATGTTGTTGGCACTCACCATCTTTTTTGTTGCCCCGCCCGCCTATGCGCAACAAAGCGGTCAGTTGCCGCAAGTTCCCGAAGCCATCCAGGATTTGGTCGACCGGGGCGCGCAAATTCGGTATCTCGGCAAAAAGTACGGTATGGATGGCTGGATCACGATCTTCCAGGGGCAGGAACAATATTATTATGTAACACCCGACGGGCAGGGTTTTGTCATGGGCGTTCTCTTTGACGGGGACGGCACCATGGCAACCATCGACCAGGTACGCGATCTTCAAAAAACAGGGGATGGCGATATTCTGGATTTCCTTACCGCAGACCGCCCGCCGGAAGAGCAAACCCAAAGCGTCACCGAAACCGCGCAGGATTTTGAATTTCAAACCCCGGCCCAGCGCATGTTCGCCGATGTAGAGCTCAGCAACTGGGTTGCTATCGGGTCTTCCAATGCGCCGGTGATTTACTCTTTCATCGACCCGCAATGCCCGCATTGTCATGAATTTATCAAAGACCTGAAAACGGATTACATTGATAAGGGCCTGATCCAGGTGCGGATGATCCCGGTCGGTTTCCGGGATGACACACTTGCGCAGGCCGCTTTCCTTCTTGCGGCCCCGGATGCGCAAGATCGCTGGTTTAAACATTTAGAGGGCGATGAAAGCGCGCTGCCCGTAAAAAACGATATCAGCACGCAGGGCATTCAGAAGAATCTGGCCATGATGCAGGCCTGGAAATTCAATGTCACACCGCTGACTGTGTATAAGTCACGCAGCGGGGAAATTAAGATTATCCGCGGGCGGGCGCAGAATATTCCGGGCGTTCTGGCGGATTTGCCCTCCTGATAGGCGCTCAATTTTCCAATTCACATATGCGGCGGGCTGTGTGACAATAGAGCATTGATATTTATGCTTTATTTACTTGCAGTACTGTAATTTATTCTCATGACTCCGCGTGCTTTATTCCTGATTGAACTTATCGACAAGCTTGGCGTGCCGCTAATGCGGGCCGCCGGGAAAGCCGACGGTGAGAAAAATTCTGCTGAAACGCTGGCAGGGTTGCTCAGCTCTTCGGTCAAGCTCGGCCTGTCTGTCACCGATAAGATGGGCCTGCATGAAGAAGACGGTGATGTTGATTCCGTGCGTGTGGCGTTAAGCGCGGCAGCGGCACAAATGGTCGCAGACCATTATCAAAAAAGCGGAAATATCCCTCTCGATGAAGATCACACCCAAATGTCCAAATCAGTGGATACGCTGATTACTTTTGCCGAAAACTTTACAGCCTCCAAAGACCACACGGCGCGGCTTAAAAATCTCGGCACGGATAAAATTATTTTTGATGCCGCCCAAAGCCAGGTTTTTTATTTAAGTGCCATGCAGCCTGTTTTGGGCGCGGTTTCCACCTTTTCCTTCGGCCAAAGCGCAGCGCAGCTTTTACCCGACATTGCTGAAAAACTGCAAACGCGTGCAGGCGCCCTGCGCGAAGCTTTAAGCGGCACAGGCGCAGATGCAGGCGAAGAAAAATTCACCGAGCTGATGATCCTGCACGCACTGGCCCGGATTTATACAGATGTACATGTGCGCAAAACAGGCGAGCTTGAAAAAGCAGGCGCAGATTCTGCCATCACTATGGACGATGTCTGGAGCGATTTTGATACGCAGA
This sequence comes from Alphaproteobacteria bacterium, assembly GCA_028289285.1. Lineage (GTDB taxonomy): Bacteria > Pseudomonadota > Alphaproteobacteria > Micavibrionales > Micavibrionaceae. The sequence goes on along the minus strand of JANQRF010000007.1, from coordinate 82,543 downwards.
TCACGATGCTGGAAACGCTTTTGAATGTCGCCCTGCCCGGCGGAGAGCAGGAAGTTCCTGCAGCACCTGCACCCGTGAGTGAACCGCCGCCGCAAGAAGAAGCGCCCCCTCCTGCACAGGAAGCAGCACCTCCACCACAAGAACCTGCCACGCCACCGCCAACAGAAGAGCCTCAAGCCGCGCCTACAGACGCGCCCGCAGATACTCCATCCAACCCGATGGGCTTTTTCACCAAGAAAGAGGACGACGCCCCTGCCGAAACGCCTGCCGCAGCCCCACCAACTGAAACACCTCCGGCTGAACCGGCGGCTCAAACACCGCCTCCGCCTCCGCCTCCCCCACCACCGGCAAGTGAACCCGCTGCAGCGCCAGCTGAAAACACACCGGAAGACAAACCGCAGGGCGATCCCGGAAATCCCATGTCCTTCTTTAAAAAGCCTGAAGGCGAAGAAGAGTAAAAACCATTAATGAATTTTAAAGATTTTGAGGTACAATCACATCGTTGCTTGATTTTGTTTTTTCAGCAGGCGCAAGCGACGAAGAGTAGATAACCTACTTGAGAAGCGCAGCAACGCACTGAAAAAACAAAAGGAAGTAACGAGAAATGATGAGCCAAGTCTTAGCCGCCTGTCTGATGCTCGCCGCGCAAACCTACGCGGTGCCGCCAGCTGTGCTGGTCGGGATCTACCAGGTCGAAGGCGGCAAGGTCGGCCAGGCCGTACGCAACACCAATGATACCTATGATCTTGGGCCCATGCAGATCAATACAGTCTGGATGCCTGAACTGGCCGAAGAATGGAATGTCAGTGAAGCAACGGCCAAGCGCTGGGTACGCGATGATCCCTGCACCAATATGGGCGTTGCCGCCTGGATATTGCGCGGGCATATCGAGGAAACCAAATCGCTCTCCCGCGCCATAGCGCATTACCATTCCCGCACCCCGCATATCGGGTCTCGCTATAAAAAGAAGGTCGTCACCGCCATGCAGCGCAAAGGCCTTATTAAAGACAGCTCCACGCGGTAAAAATATCTGTTACTTTAGATTTAAGGAAGAATGAAATTGCGCTTCTTGAGAGAGCGCTACTCTTATATCAGAATTCGGCCCTAAGACTACAGCTTGCCCAAATTGTGCAGAAATTTGAGCGGCACGTCCGATATCAACTGCGCGTATACCGTCTTCTAAAGTTACAGCAGGCGCTGCATTTCCTCTAACAACATCTAAAAAAAGCGCATGCTGTTTGAAAGTTGAACCGTGATGATCGCCGGCTGCCGCCAACTCTGGCGGTACAGAGAAGAGGGTTGTTTCGGGCGCTTTCTCATTCCGCGGACTGCTTATAAGTTCTGAGGGGGGTTGATCGGGCCAAAAACGCGGTGGCCCCGGAATCCGGCACTCAAGCTTACCTTCAGGCCCAACAGCAGAAATCTCTTCATTCCATTTTGAGCCATCGGCATACATGCAAAGCTCAAGGCAGGCACGTTTTCCATTCTCAAAATCTAAGAGTACATATCCGGCATCCCAGATATCAGGCTTCTTTCCATCATGAGTTTCATTCTGATGATTATGATCCTGACCTGCCATTGCCATTACGCGAACAGGTTCTGCATCCATAATCAAGCGCATCAGATTAAAAAAGTGACAACATTTTTCAACAAAAGTGCCGCCCGAATTTTCATTATACCGGTTCCAATTACCAAATTTTTCGAGAAACGGCATACGGTGTTCTGTCATTGTCAACATGCTGACACCACCTGTTGCTTCGTCAACCTGTTTAAGAAAAGCTTCAATAGCCGGCATATATCTATATTCCATTGCAACCCAGACCGGGCCTTTATAGTAATCTTGCACATATTGAATTTTTCCCCGGTCTTCTTCGGATATAAAAAGAGGCTTTTCACACAAAACAGGAACAGGCATTGCCGCGCGCGTTTGCGCAATTTGTAAAAGCTGATCTGCATGAAAATTATTGGGCGTTGCAATAATAAATGCATCAATATCCGGCGCCGTAATAATATCTTCAAAACTGCCGGCAATGTTGGCTGCCTTGGCGGCATTGTCCGATAGAGTGTCGTAGACACACGTGACGCGGGCGCCATCTAACAGGTTAACATTTTGAATGTGTTCCACACCCATCATGCCGCACCCGATTAACCCGTATCTTTTAGTCATTTAACTTTGCCTGCTTAAAATTCCATAATCTGAAGAGATAGAAAGCATTTAAATTTATGTCAATAGCTATCTTGGAAAGAACAAATTATCTCGCAGAGATATGTGCGCAAGTGGCTTACGCAAACTTGCAGCGCGTTTCTCAAATGTTTATTCTGGAAGGCGTAATTCCAACTGATGCGGGCTTGTGACAGATTTTGACAATGGGTAAAAATACGCTTTTGATGGCCGGGCTTGTAGGGGTTTCGCTGGTCTTGGCGGCCTGTGCAGGGCCGGTCAAGCGCGACCCGCAGGTCGTGGCCTCGCCGGATAAGGTCTCGCTGATGCTGGCCGAAGCTGCCGATAAAGCCTCCAATGCTTTAGAAACACTCGCCGCCGTCGAACAAAATCGCGCGCCGGGCATTGCAGTGCAGCCGATCCATAACGCCCCGCCGGAACTGGAACGTGCCATGACCATTAGCTGGGTTGGCCCGCCTGAACAAATTCTCAAACGTCTGGCAGAGCGCGCAAGCTATTCTTATCTCACGGTCGGCAACCGCCCGCCCGTCCCGCCGGTGATTTCACTGGATGTTCAAAATGAGCGCGTGATTGATTTGCTGCGCGATGTCGGCCTGCAGCTTGGCGTACGCGGCGATGTCAAAGTCGACAGCGTGCGCAAAACGGTTGAGCTGCATTACGCGCCTGTGACAGGCCTTGGGGGGTAAGCCATGCGGCTTTTCATCCTGTTCATCCTGACATTCATTCTGGCACTGCCTGCAGCCGCGCAGGATGATCTGACGCCGCCGCCTTCTTTAAGTGAACTTCAAAGCATCCCTAAAGAAAATAAAATTGTCGACGATGCGATGCCGCTTGATATCCGCCGCGATGCGATGAAAGAAGCGGCGCTGTCATATGGCGCGCGCGGCGGACTGGCCTGGCGAACATACTATGTTCGCGAAGAGCTTGAAATACGTGCGCAATATATGGACAAGGTGTTTGACTTCACCCAGCTTTTGATCCCGGCCCCGTCCGGACTGCTCATCGAACCGCCAATTATCTCCGAACAGCTCGATGCTATGATCATCGATACAGGCGGGCTTGAAGCCGCCGTTGCTGACCGCGTTCTCAACATTTCGCGCAATGCCCGTATCGTCAGCGCACCGCGCACATGGCGCGCCTACCTGGAGCGCACCTGGGGGGCCGTGACCCCGCCGCCTGATATTTTACGCCCCAATAACAAGGAAGAACGGGCGCTTTGGAATAGTTATGTGAAAGAAGGCTGGGAGGCCGGAATCGCGCAAGCCAATGAGATTTTCCAGACCGATCTGAACAAACTGGTGGCCGACTATAAAGGCATGGTAAGATATAGAATGCTCCTCTCGCAGGGCATGGTCTCGCCGCCTTATGCGCTCCAGAAAGATCGGGGCGTCACGGGCGGCGGAAATGAAATGCGGGTCGGCGACCGCTCAGTCGCGATTACCGGCCTGCCCGAACTGAAAACGCAATATCAGGAATGGCTGCCCGCAAACCGATAAGCCTTTTAAAAGGCAAAGACCATATCGCAGAGACCTGGCCCGATGAAGGATCCCGCTTCACGGACAAGGACATTGACGCGTTTATTCTCTGGTGCGTGAAAAAAAATTCCTCCGATATTTCCATTCAGACAGACCGGCCTGTTTATAATGAAATTTACGGCACGCTCTATCCGGGGACGTTTCGGCCTGTTGATGCCGCCGATATGGGTGTGTTCCTGCACAAAATTTACGGACCGGATGCAACGGCGCGCCTGGCCTCCGGAACCGATCTCGATTTATCTTACGAAATTCGCCCCGACCGGTATACGCGCATTCGCTTCCGGGTGAATGTCACACCAATTCTTTCGCGCGGACGCGACAGTGCGCAGATCACGATGCGGGTTCTTCCGAACGAACCGCCGACAATGGATGATCTTAAAATTGAAGAGGATATTATCAATAGCTGGAACCCGCGCCAGGGCATGGTGATTGTTACCGGACCGACAGGCTCCGGTAAAACAACTTTGCTCGCCGCCGGTATTCGTATGCTCATGGAACGTAAACGCGGCGCCGGAAAAATCGTCGCTTATGAAGCCCCGATTGAATATGTGTATGATGCGGTCAAATCCCCGCGCTCCCTCATTTCTCAAAGTGAAATCCCGCGCCATTTACCGGACTTTGCGCGCGGGGTACGAAATGCGCTGCGCCGGAAACCTAATATCATTCTCGTCGGGGAAGCCCGCGATAAAGAAACGATTTCAGCAGCGATTGAAGCTGCCCAGACAGGTCACACGGTTTATACGACAACGCATACAACAGGTGTGGCTGCGACTATTCAAAGAATGGTTTCAACCTTTGATCCGAATGAACGCTCCGAGCGTGCCTATGCACTGATGGAAACGACACGACTTGTGGTAACACAAACACTTGCCGAGCGCGTTGGCGGCGGGCGTGTTGGTATCCGCGAATGGATGCGCTTTACCGATGAAGTGCGTGACAAGTTCCTCTCCATGGATTTTGTTGAATGGCCTGCAGAGATACAGCGCATCATTCAGTTTTACGGACAGACCATGGCCCAGAGCGCAGCGATTGCCTTCGAGGCCGGGCAGATCGACAGGCGCACTTATATTATGCTGTCCAATTCAACCGGTGCGGGAGGCGGAAGCTAAAAAATGGGTACCCGCGAAGATACCGAAGATGCAAAAGTTAACTGGCACTGGCGCAACTCCATGCGGCCCGTACGATTTTTCGCTCTGGATGCACGGGCGGCTATTCCTTTTATCATTCTGCTATTTCACTTTCGGATGTATACATTATTTGTAACAATCGTGATAACCATCAGCTTTTGGATGTTTGAACGCAGAGGCCTGAGCTTTCCTTCTGCCCTGCGCACGATGCGAACCTGGCTGATCGGTCAGCGCCGCCCGGGCTGGATTTCCCCGCGGCGCAAGCGCTTGATTGATTACGGGTAAAAACAGCGAAAAACCTGATTCCAAAACTTGTGCTTTTACCGGCTAGCCGCTAAGGTCGGGATATTCCATTTTAAAAACGGGTTTGAAAAACGCATGTCTTTCCGGCTTTTTTTGCAGCTTTTTGTATGTTTGCTGATTATCAGCACAGCGCAAAGCGCTCATGCCGGATTTGAATGGATTCCCCCTAATGAGATTATGAAACATGAAACCGTCACGCCAAAGCATAGCTCGGAAGTGACTAATGATATCCCACTGCCTGTTGCACCGGATATGCCCCCTGCAGGTGGTGTGCCCGCACCGTCTGTGAGCGCCATGCCGCTGGATCTGAATGCATCCGCGCAACAAAGCGGCGGGCTTCAGATCAATCCGTATCCGCAGGATCAAAATCCAAGCCCCGGGGATGCGCTGGTTGGTGTTGGTCCGGTTGAACAGGCTATGATGGAAGTCTCGCAGGATTTAAACCCAGCGCCTTTGGGACACGGATTTACAACCGCGCCAAAGCCCGATTACAAGCCGTCTGCAAGAGTGGTTCGTAAAAAGGAAGTGGAAAGCGTTCCTCTTACACCGCCGCCTTCTTCAGGCATGACAGACTTTCCGGATGAAGAGCCTATGCCCCTAAACACACCGCGAGGCCCTGTGATGGCATCCCGTGCCATTGACATGCCGCAAGCGCGCGCACCAATGCCTGCCCCCGCACCGGCCCCTGTTGCCATGCCGGTGCCCATGCGCGGGTTTGATGAAGTACAAGGCTTTGGCCGTGACTTACCACTGGCACTGGCACTGACGCAGGTCATTCCGTCCAACTATGCACTGGCCTTTGAAACCGGTGTTAATCCGGGTGCAAGCGTCTCCTGGGAAGGTGGACGTCCATGGAATGAAGTCTTAAATGATATGCTTGGACAAGTTGGACTGTCTGCCGATATTTCAGGGAAGGTTGTCCGCGTGAGCGGCGCTTAAACCGTATCTTATAAGAAATTCACAATAGAGAGTTCAGAAACAAGCGCGGTCACACGGTAAGAGGCTTCGAGCGTCACCTGAAGCTGGCTGATTTGCGCTGCTGCTTCATTCAGATCAATATCTTCGACATCCCCGATAATCCCTGCCAGCGTGATTAGATCCGTTTCTGAATCCTCGCGCACTTGCTGCATTTGCGATTGCACAAGCCCAAGCCGGTAGGTTTCCTGCTCCAGCTCTTCTTCAGCGCCCGCCAGCATTTGCATGAGATCGGTGATAACGGCAAAGAAATTTTCCTGTTTTTCTTCCGGTGGAGATGGCGGCACATCGCCCGGCAGGGTTGTTGCTAACGGGTCATTCAGTGCACCCGGCGCATATTCTGGCGGCGGCATCGCCACAAGAACGTTGAGCGCAATCACGATATCTTTGATCGGATCGGAATCGGCCAGGAAGGTGTAATCCAGCTCCGTATTTTCGTCTACACGGACAAAAACGCGTCCTGCGGAATCAGTGCTGAGTGAATTGGAATAGCCCATCACATTTTCAGGTGTATTGCGATAGGTTTGAATAAACTGATCTGTTGTAATCGTGCCATCCCCCCATTGTCCGATCAGGCCGGACGCTGTTAAAGGCGGATTGGTGAGATCTGTTTCATCGGGAAGAAACTCCCCCAGAAAAGATTCGAACAAGCCATTATTCTCATAGGGACGGACACTTGAATCCGCACCGGCGAGAAGATACCGATCCCCGTCTTGAATATTCATTGTATCTTCAATGAAGCTCAGGACGTTTTGCGCCGTTGCCTGAATGGATTCCAGATCAGGGTAATCCCCCTGCTGCTGGGCAATCGTCAATGAATTTAGAATAATACCTGCCTGATCACGGATCGTATCAATGCCGCTATTCATTAAATCAATGCGCCGGTTCGTGTTCTTGATATTATCAAGATAGACCTCCAGAGACTCTGTATTGGCCCGCGCGCGCTGAGAGGTCAGAACATCATTTTCAAGACCGGCAAAGCGCGTCGTCTTTTTCCCGGAAGAAATTTGACGCGTGAGTTCATCAAGCTGTGTTTGTTGTACTTTCAGACGGGCAATCTGATCCAGAGATTGTCCAAGCGTTGAAATATTAACCACGGCTTTATCCTTTCCTTAAAAAACGTTACCGCACCGATGCGAGCAATTCCTGAAACATTTCATCCGCAGCCGTCACGGCGCGTGCAGCCGCTGCATAGGCTGTCTGAACAACAATCAAATTCGAAAGCTCTTCATCGATATTCACACCTGATTCATCCAAAAGCTGACGTTGTAACAAGTCTCTCAAAGTCGCTTCATCCGCCCCGCGGCTTTCTGTGAGAATTAAATCCTGGCTCTGTTTGTTCACAACTTTCTGACTGAAGTCGATGATGCTGTTTGACGTTACAATCCCTGTCGACATATTCACACCGGGGCCTAAATTGTCATTTCGAAACGAAACAAACGTGCCGGACCCGTTTTCTGTCTCAGATTGATAAGAAACACTTTGCACGGCATTATTCTCAGCGACTGTCGCCCCGCTCACCGTATAACTTCCAAAAAGAGCGCTGACGATTCCAACATCCGCCGGCAAAGCCGCCAGCGCCGGATTAATTGCACCGTTTGTGCGGAATGGTCCGCCGACAAGGCGTAAATCTCCTCCATATTCAGGACCGCCATTACTGTCATCAATACCGGGGCGCAGAGTCAGCTGACCTGTGCCTGCATCAAAATCAACAAACAGGCCGGGGACACCGGTTTGCGTCGCTGTGTCATATTCAAGCTTGTTCACAAGATCAGCCGCTGTATCGCCAGGCTCAATCGTAATGCGCACCGGATCACGATTACCGACCTGGACATCGAAATACGGGTCTTCCGTCTGGAACGTACCTTCAGAAATGCCCAGCGCCTGCAGGGCATCGGCTCCCATAGACCCGGCAAAACCGGTGCCGTCAATGCTGATATTCCCGCTTGAGGCAATTACAAGCTGACCATAGGAATTCACAGACGCAGACGCATTTAAACCGGCAGGCACACCGGCAAGACCAATCTGGCTGTTAATTTCAGCTACGATCTGATCGAGCGCATTATTGATACCGCCGCCAAGCGGGAAGTTTGCATCCGCATCACTTAGATCCAGCGTAATTGTCGTCGGACCTAAACCCAAGCGCGGCTCTTCAAATGTAATTTGTAGTTGATCATCTGCCGGATAATTTGGAAAAAACCCGCTTAAAGCTTCGACAAGATCCGTTCCGCTGCCGGCAACACCATCGTCAATTTCAGTAAAAGCGCTCAGATCAATCCCTGCAATCACATTATTTTGAGAAGATAAACCCAGCCAGCTTTGCAAATCCGTCGCCGGACCGACAAAATTAAGATCCGTCGTCCCTGCTGCTTCCTGATAATTCACATCCCCGAAAGCAAATTCAATCACCCGGCGGATCACTTCATTCGATCCTGCCGGAATGGCCACATCCGATGTATAGGTGCCTTGTTGAAGAAGATTAAGGTCTGCAACAATATCATTATTGACCTGAATCGATCCGGAAAATCCGACATAGGTCACAGCTGTGGCCGGCGGCCCGGCCGTCGGATCAGGCGGAGTATCCAGTGGAATACCGCCGCTTGCATCGGTAAATAGGCGCAATCCTTGTGCATCAAAACGTTGCGCCATTTTATGTGCAAGTTCATCAATTTGCGCCTGGTAAGACGGTAAAATTTCATCACGCAGTTCAATCAATGCGCCAAGGCGTCCGCCAAGACCTGTGGCCGTAATATCAAATGCATCCGGATTGGACGCCGGATCCCCGCCGATAAAGACCCCGGCAGTACTGTTGTTGGTTGCGTCAGGATAAAAACTTGTCGCGCTTAAAATGTTCGGGTCAAAGAAAATCTCAGCCACATCTTCATCCGCCAGCTGGACACCGGTCCGTGTTTGAATAACGATCACACCATCTCCGCGCTGAAAGAGCGAAATCTCAATTTCATCAGCAAGCTGTTTAATGGCTTCATCACGCTGATCTTCAAGTGCCGCCGTGGACCGTCCTAAATTATCCGCACCTTTAATCTGTCCGTTTAATTCTGCAATCTGCTCCAGCAAAGACTGGGTGCGCTCAATCGAGACGATCATTTCATCTTGTGCATCATTTCGCTGCTGGACGAGAAGATCATTAAAATCATTGAATTTATTCGCCACATCCTGTGCCTGATCGAGTGTGGATTGAAGTAAAAATCCTTCATCCGGCGTATCAGACAGACGGACAAAACTATCTTTGAGCCTGGCAATTTCTGCCGCAATGGATATTTGACTCTCCGGCGGTCCGTGAAATTTCTGGATTGTATTCAAATAGGACGCCTGCACATCGAGTGATTTCACCGAACTGACTTGCGTCCAGAGATCGCGGGATAAATTAAGATCAACATTACGGATAATGGTTTCCGGCTGAACGCCAATAATTGTCCCTGTAGAATCAATAACTTGCGTTGATTGCGGCAGAATCTTCCGGCTATAGCCGGGGGTGCCGACATTGGACACATTATTTGAAATAACATTTAGCTGCTGCTGGGCGATGCGCAGGCCGCTCAGCGCCGCATTCAAAGCCTGAAAACTCATGGATCACGTCTCACTTCATCATCCTTTGCGCGGTGCGTAAATGCACTGCGCCACAAGGATATTTGCAAGGATAGTGCCAGACAGGTACGGCGTGATCTTAACGGCGGGTCGTCGGCCCGCGCCCCGCGCCAAGGCTGCGGCGGATATCATCCATCAGCTCTTCCTGGGATTCACGAATGCGTACTTCCAGAATCATGGATAACAGCATTTCCCGGCGCACCAGGGCTTCGTGGATATCTCTGTCCTGCATCAGCTTGATGGCCCGCATCGCGGCGCGGATACGTTTCACATTGGCCGGTTTATCATACAAATTGACTACAAAGTCAGGATGTTGATAGAGCGTCTTGGTCAGGATTTCCATTTGCGCATGATAGCTTGGATTTTCACCAAACATTTTATCAATCTCATCCGGCTCTAATCCGAAATCTTTAATCAGAGCGCGGATAAACGGCATGGCCTGTGCGCTCTCTTCACTCTCGGTTTTTTCTGCAATAATATTGGCAACCGAATTACGTGCTACGCCGCGCATGGCAGTAATAGAGCGCATCGCCTGAAGCGGTGCACTCATCCGTTTTAACTGGGTTTTACCCGGTATGATTTCAGGGAAAGGCTCGTGATAAAAAAGATTATTCACCAGCGCCATCAGATCTTCTTCGGCCGGCGTTAATTCACTATCCAGGAAGTTCACTTTCAGTGTCAGCGGCGCGGATAGAGTTGCCGTATAATCAACATCAGCATTTGTGAAATGTTCTTCATCGCGTGCGCCTTGACACAAATTCTCAAGACCTTCACCGGCATCTTTTTGATTACAATGTGTCTCAACAAAGTGACGCACGCGGCTGTCATGGTCGCTTAATGGCCCTTGAAGGGTCAGGACCTCGCCGGAAATTGTTTCCCGGTCAAGCATTCTTTCGGAAATAGCAACCTGTGTCAGATCTGCATATTTTTCCGTTTCCGCCAAATGACGCACGAATGTTCCGACCGTACACATTTGTTCAGACGGATGATAATCTTTATGGGCCTGCGCCGTAAGGCGCTGGAATTCCCGCTGTACTTCGAGCTGGTGCTTGGCGTCAAAGAGCATGCCCACACCCATCACCTGATTCACCATCGCGGTTGTCAGCTGCGATGTCATCATCTGCAGCGTTGCAACCCAAACTTGTTTTAAAGAATCCAGCAAAGCATCAAACTGGCCGGGTTTGAGCCAATCGATTTCAGGTCGAAGATAGATAGGATCATTACTATCGCCGGGACCTGCTGGCGGTGTCGTTGTATTTGTCGGGTTACATTCTGACGGAACACCGATTCCATTTGCAGCTGCATCGCAGACACGCCATTTAACCTGCCCGGACCATTTACCGTTTGTTTTAATCAGATTACATACACCGCCTCCTTTTGAGCTACAGCCTGCATTATGCGCACCGCTCAAAAGACCTGCTTTCGTTACAGTACAGCTGCCATGTGTCACACCCTGATGTGTATGATTGGCCGTAATTTGCTGACCAAGGAGACCACACCAATTCAGCCCTTCTAAACATTCTTTTGCATCAGTTGTGTAAGCATTCATCGCACATTCTTGTGTTTCCCAACAACCTGAGGAGATAACTTCGCGCTCACTCCGACACGAAGAATAGTTAGGACAATCTTTTGCAACCCTTGGCCATGTTCCCGGTGTGAACTGGTATTTCCCCCAGGAGGGGTCTTCCGCTCTTGGAGAGGTTACCCGATAGGCTTCTGGTCCTGTATGACCGCTTTCAATTTTTCCAATATAATCTTTATATTCTGACCAATCACACTCTCCACCTGAATCAAATGCTCCAGCTGCATCTGGATCAAAATTTGGATCCCCAGGCGTTGTGCCCATGGGCCGACTTGTTGGCTGTGCATAGACAACATTTACGGACAAACAAAGCATGACAAGCAGACAAAAAACAAACCGGATTATACCGCTTTGTTTTCTGCGACCGGCACGACATAAAGAGATAGTAGTGTCTCTATATGTCCATCCTATATTGTTAAAGTACACTTCCATCGTTTTTTACTGTCCTGGGCGGCGCTGTAAAACGCCTTCCTGATCCAAATCTTCAAGTTCCGTTGCAACAGCCTCAGCTGCCTTTTCCATCTCAAGCTCAAGCCAGATCGCAAGTATGGCTTCACTGCGCAAGAGACTGCGATACATATCGCGTTTTTGAATATTGTTAATCGCTTTCATCGCTGTGAACTGCCGTGTGACATTCGTCGGCTTATCGTAAAGATCCGTATAAAATTGCGGGCGCTGGTAGAGTGTCTTTGTCAAAAGCTCCATCTGCGCGTTGTAACTTGGCTTTTCTTTCAGCCGGTCTTTAATTTCTTCTTCCGGCACGCCCATATTTTTGAGGATCGCTTCCATATAAGGTTGCACTTCTGCACCGCCTGCCGCACGCGTTCCGGCAATCGCGGCATAGCTGTTATGCGCAACGGCGCGCTTGGCTACCAGAGCGCGCATATCCAGATAATCTTCTGCCGTAAATCTGGGGTTGCCTTGCTCATCGGCCAAATAAAGCTCATTCAATTTCATCGGTGGCTTATGCCCATATAGATTAGCCCCTAAGGCAAAAAGATCCTCTTCATCTGGTTTAGGCGTGCCGCCATCTGAAAAATCAACTTCTAAAGACCGTGCCCGGTCGACCGTGCGGGTATAATCAATATCCTTGTTCCAGCGCGAAGAATCACTGCCGCCACTCCCGCATAAGGGCTCAAGTCCGTTTCCGTTATCTTTCGGATTACAGTAAGTCGTGCGGAATAACTCCAGACGGCTCGCCGTATCTACGCCCGGCCCGTTGGTGGAAATATCCCCTGTCAAAAGCGTGCGCTGTAAATTGCGGGCAGCTAAAGCAATTTGTGTAAATTCCGCATTGCGGTTTGCAGCTGCCAGAGAACGCGTATTCGTTCCAAATTCACACACCCCCGTCGATGGATGATAATCCTTATGAGCTTGCGCTTGCAGCTTTTGAAACAGCATCTGGGTTTCAAGCTGGTGTTTGGCATCTAAAATAGTGCCGATTGTCAAAACCTGATACATCGCCGCTGCCGTCAACTGTTCTGTCATCAGCGCCATCGCCGGCAGCATATGCCCTTCCCAAACTGTTTGCACAAGCCAGGTACGGTGAATAATAAATTCATCCGTAATCCAGGGAATCGTGCCTTCTTCGGTTTGACGTGTGGATGTACAGGCGCAATCAGACCCGCAGGAACTTTGAACGCCGCAACACGCGCAGCAATACGTACAAGGTGGACAGCCAGCATACGCTGTGTTGATATGGCTCTGTATAGCAACACTGCCAATAAAAACACCAAACCCGAACGCTATAATCAGGATGGCTTTTTTACAGTTCAACAAAAATCTGAAGAGAGTCTGTGTCATCACCGTCCCAACACTCCTCTCTGATGCAGATTATCAAGCTCTGTTTCAATCTCTCTTTGCTGATCAATCAAAGAGGTTTCCAGCATCGTTGCAAAAACAGCTTCACTGCGTAAAAGCGCGCGGAAAATATCGCGCTTTTGCATGAGTTCAATGGCCTGGATCGCCACTTCTTTCCGGTGAACATTGGCCGGCTTATCAATCAGCTCCGCATAAAAAACAGGATTTTGGTAAATCTTTTTCGTCAGCACTTCCATCTGCGCGTAATAGCTCGGCTTTTCTCCAAGTAACTTGATGATTTCATCATCACTGAATTGCTCCCCTCCAAGCTCTTTGAGAACAGCATAAATAAAGGCTTTGCCTTCCTCATTGCCTTGCGCTTTTTCAGCTGTGATCGCCGCAATGGAGTTAATCGCTACAGAGCGTTTTGCTGCAAGCGCACGTGCATCCATATAGATAAGCGCATTCTCGGACGGCTCTTTTTCATCGGTTAAAAGAACTTCCGGTCTAAGTCTGGGTAATGGGTTATGCGTAAATAAATTAGCCGTCAGCGCGAGAACATCTTCTTCATCCGTTTTATCTTCTTGTGCCCTCGAAATGCCGCTTTCAGACATATCAAGCTTAATCGTAAGCGGCGTGCCGATCGTATGCGCGTAATGAACGTCTTTATTAAAACGGTCAGGCTTAGCGTTGCTGCCCTTACAAAGATTTTCAAGCCCGTTTCCATTATCTTTTTTATTACAATATGTATCGACAAACTGGTTCAGACGGCTCCACATATCTGATTCCATGCCGTTTGCAGTCACAACATCACCCGACAGATTCTGACGGGCATTCATACGATTCGCCAGGCCGAGCTTCACACTGGTCGTCTTGCGACCTGCCGCAGCCAAATCACGGGCAATCGTTCCGACCTCACATAACCCTTCAGAGGGGTGATAATCTTTATGCGCTTGCGCGGTCATAGTTTGAAATAAACGCTGCGTTTCAAGCTGGTGTTTTGCATCCAGCAACGCACCAATCATCATCACCTGATTAATTGCAGATGCTGTCAACTGACTGGTCATCACAGAGAGCATTTCAAGCAGGCCGGCATTTTTATCGCGGATATTGGCGTCACCGCTTTTACTTTGCACGCCCGGATCCGTATTACCGAACAAAACGTCATTCATCCATGTCCGGTGCTTGTTAAAAGCCTCAGTAATGTGATCAATCGTTTTAATCGTTTGTTTATCAGAAGTACAAACACAGGTGCTTGCACATATTGTGACATGGCTGCAGCAACATCCACATGCATAGGCGGGGCTTATTCCAAAGGAAAACTGCGCGCGGAAATCTACACGCGGTCCCCACATAAAGGACACGGCAAAAACGATCAGCATAAGAGAAAGATGCTTTATCATTGATCTGCTCCTTCCGCTTCGTCATTTAGACGTCCAAACTCAAGCTTCATACGCTCATGATGTGGTTGCAGCATTTGTTCAAGAATAACGGCCATAGATGCTTCACTGCGTAAAAGACTTTTATAAATATCCCTGTCCTGCATTAGGCCGATCGTACGTAAGGCCAGATTTTTTCTGTCAACATTGACCGGCTTGTCATACAGCTCTGTAAAGAAAGTCGGGTTTGTGTAAATCGTTTTGGTGAGCACTTCCATTTGTGCAAAATAACTTGGATGTTTGCCCATGATTTCTTCAATATCTTCCGGACTTACGCCTAGCTCTTCCACGAGCTTCTTGGCAAATTGCGCAACCTCTTTATCCCCGGAAGCACGCATGGAAATAAGGGCTGCCAGGGAGTTTGCCGCAACGGAACGCTTGGCCACAATCGCACGCATATTCATGTAATCTTCAACAGCTTCCGGACGGACCCATCCGCGATTGTCGGCTAAAATAGTTTCATCAACAAACGGAAAGACATCATTGGAGATCAGGTTAGACGTCATCGCGAGAATTTTTTCTTCATCTTTTGTGACGTCACCGGCACCATTTTCAATCGGTGAAAAGTTAAGATCGAGTGTTAATTGCGAATCGACCGTACGCGTAAAGTCGATATCCGCATTACGCATATCTTTATCGCTTGCTCCTTCTCCGCAAAGAAGATTCAAACCGTTTCCATTGTCTGCCGGGTTACAGAATTTAGAGATGAAATTTTCAAGCCGGCTTGGTTTATCTGAAATAGGGCCTTGCTGCGCAAGATTTTCACCACTTAAAAGCTGGCGCTGAATCATTTTTTGCGACAGGCCAAGATGGGCAAGATCGGACAGTCTTTCAGAAGCAGCAAGTGAACGAACATTGGTCCCGATCTCGCACAGGCCTTCAGACGGATGATAATCTTTATGTGCTTGTGCTTTTAATTCCTGGAACAGGCGCTGCGTTTCAAGCTGATGTTTGGCATCCAGCAAACGCCCGATTGCCTGTACCTGATCAAGCCCGACGGCCGTCAGCTGGCTGGTCATTTGTTTGGCCGCTTTTAAAATATGCTGGTGGAAGAAGGTGTAGACCAGCCATTTGCGATGCTCTTCAAACTCACTATTTTCGTCATCCTTTTCTTCAGGCGTAAACTCATCGACGTGAGAACGGATCTTTTTGTGATTGTTAATGATCGGCTCCGTACATGGACAGCAACAGGCTGTGCAGCCTTCATCATCTTCTGTAATATCGGGTTTGACTTCAATTTTAAATCCATCATCATGATCATGCTCAGGGTCACCGGGATCACCCGTACCCACAAACGTCCCTTGTCCCGCATAGTTATTATATTCAACGCCCGTTCCTGGGGAACATCCGCGTGTGTTGGCGGTTCCTTTTTTCTTACGCTTATTTCTAAACGTGTCTTCAATTAACAGATCAAGCGCAGCCCGGTCACATAAATTAACGGGCGTGCCGTCTTGCATCGGCGATAAACAAGGTGGGCTTGCGGCGGTACGCGTTCCCCCAATACGGCCGGTGATAAGCTCACCATATCCGCCCGCTCTATTTTCCATGTACCACTCCCCCCAGACACATGCCGGATCAACTTCGGTCCCATCGACAATCACTTCAAGATGATTATGCTCTGCACCCACATCTGCATTTCCGGAGGAGCCGTTAATTGCTTTTCCCGTATCACTATTGTAGCTATCAAGGTGCGCATAACGCACGCATACCGCATTCCCTCCGGCAAGTTCGCTACAGTCAAAGAGCATGAAGTTTCCATAGCCACCACCTTCGAAAAGCGGGTAGGTTCCATCTGCAGCCGGTGACCCTGAACATGCCCCTGTTGATCCGTCTGGTTGGCACGGATAAATTTTACAACCCGGCGGTAAATCCATTGGATATCCTTGCGGCATACTCAGATCGATTCCCTGGTGAGAGCCATGCTTCCTTGGGGACGCAAACGGACTAACCCATCCACTCCCATCACGCGAATCTGAAACACCAGATCCGTCAGGTGTTGCGCTTTCGCTTGTTGCAATAATCGGAATATTGCGTCGATATATACACGCTTCCCCTTCAGCAAAATCCGTGCTTCCAGGCGAAGTGCCTGTTGCACAGCCTGGATTTGATCCTGAATCTGCAGCTGCCGCCAAGGCCGGATCAAAATTCGGATCACCAGGCTGCGTTCCTGATTGTTCTGCGAAAGCCGGAGCAAACGCAAAAACAAGCAGCATGGCGCAAACTATTAAAGACAGACCCCGCATCACTTCACCGTCTCTTTGACTTTTTTTCCACCGGAGGTAACGCGGCCAATCTGGTTAGAGACGCGCTGCTGCTCTTTCTGCAGACGCGATTCCAAAAGGACGGAAAGCGTGGCTTCGCTGCGCAATAAGCTTTTATAAATATCCCGGTCCTGCATCAATCCAAGCGCATCCAACACAGCGGCTTTACGCTCGACATTCACAGGTTTGTCATACAGGTCCATGTAGAAATTCGGATTTTTAAAAATCTCTTTGGTCAGCACTTCCATTTGCGCCATATAGCTTGGATCTTCGCCGATAAATTTATTGATCTCTTCAGGTTCAAGCCCAAGTTCTTCTAATATCGCGCGCAGGAAAGGAATGCTCCCGGGCAAGCCTTTGGCGCGCATGGCAGTGAGCGCCCCAAAAGAATCTTGGGCCACGGCGCGCTTGGCAATGATAGAACGCATCGCCATATAAAGGGGCATGGAATCTTTCCGGATGCTTCCATCCGGCGCGGCATAAAAGCTTGGATCATAATAAGGAATGATCTCGTGTCCGAACAGATTTGAAGACAGCGCCATCACATCTTCTTCATCCGGCGTTGTCTGCGTTCCCGTAGATGTATAATCCAGATCGAGCGTGAGGGCGTTTTCAACCGTATTGGTAAAATCGATGTCTTTATTGGCGCGGCCTGAATCAGGCTCTTTTGCACAAAACTCTTCAAGCCCGCTCCCGTTATCAAACTTACTGCAATACGTTTCACGGTAATGTTTGAGGCGGCTATATTTATCCGATTGTTTCCCTTCAATCGACAGAACCTCGCCTGTCATCAGCTGTCTTTGCTGAAATTTTTGCGATAGCGCCATATGGGTGGCCGCGGTTAAACGTTCAGAGCCAGCCAGATTTTTAATATTGGTTCCAAACGCACATAGCCCTTCGGATGGATGATAGTCTTTATGTGCAAGTGCGGTGAGCTTCTGGAACAGTCTTTGTGTTTCGAGCTGATGCTTGGCATCAAGCAAGGTTCCAATCATCATCACTTGATCAATCGCTACCGCTGTCATTTGCGATGTCATGATCATCAAGGCCGGCACCATATTCCCGACCCACCATTCATTCACAAGCCAATCGCGGTATTGTTGAAACTCCGCTTGCGTATGCGCACGGATTTTTTTGTGGTTATCTATGATAGGCGCATGACAACTGCAACACCCCGGACATGTCGCCCGGCAATTTTGATTGTTATCATCGACTTGCGGCGTAGGCTCGCTTGTCCCGCCAGAGCCACCGGAACCGCCGCCAGACCCTCCGCCACCGGAACCAGTGCCGCCTGAACCACCACCAGACCCTCCGCCGGAACCGTTCCCACCTGTACCTGCCGGTGTCGGGCAGCCAGGTCCTGATAGCTGGGCACATGCTATATTTTCCTGGACAAAAGAAGGGACCGTCAGAAATGCGACCGTCAAAAAGGAGACAAGCAAAAAAGCTTTTAAATATGGCTTACTTGCCGATCCTGATCGAAACGGATTAAAAAATTTCATCCCGGCTGTTCTTATCTTTGTTTATCGTTTCCTTCTTAAAGTTTAGCATATTTGAAAAGCAAAACGCACGAAACCGCTTTGAGGGAAAAATCCCTGATATTATTGTTAAAAATCCGGATCGGATCGAATCTGCAAAATTTGTTTTTGCGCCCCAAAATATGCTCCAATGAAAGAAAAGAGGTTTTTCCCGCCCGCGTTATAGGTCATACTATAAGGCGCTGTTTACTTTTGATATTTTGCCTTAACTTGAAGACCGCATGACAGACGAACTTAACGACATAGAAGATGATCCGCGCGCTGCGCGCAGCCCGCGCCGCGGACCTGCACCAGGCGAAGCCAAGAAAGCGGCCAAAACCAAGGCGGATGCGGAAGATCTGAGCATGCTTGGCCGCGTCGTGCTGCGCAATGAATTTTACCGCGATAGTTACCGCCTTGCTTTGCGCGTCGCCGTGATCCAGAGCTTTATTATTGTCGGACTGATTGCGGTCATGTTTTATGTCGTGCACGTGCATCAGCCTGAAAACCGCTATTTTGCCACAACCGAGGATGGCCGCCTGATTCCAATGGTCTCGCTGAGCCAGCCAAATCTCAGTACGCCTGCCTTGATGTCCTGGGTGGCGCAGGCTTCTACGGAGGTCATGACTTTTGGATTTAACGATTACCGCCGCCGCTTGCAGGAAGCCTCACGCCATTTCACCAGCCGCGGCTGGGAAAGCTTTACCGGCGCGCTTCAAAAAGCGCGGATTATTGAATCCATTGAAGCCAATACACAAGTGATTACGGCAGCGCCGCGCGGCGCGCCTGTGCTGCAATCACAGGGAATCATTAACGGGCAATATCAATGGATCGTCCAGATTCCAATGGTTTTAACCTATCAGTCCGGCGCACGGACACGTAGTGATAACTGGCTGGTCACACTTGTCGTGGTGCGGGTGCCGCGCCTGGAAAGCCCGAACGGGGTCGGCATTGCGCAATGGGTTGCCGTTCCGGGTTAAGACATGCTAAAAACGAAATATGAAAAGAATTTTTGACATAGCTGTAAACTTTTTTGTTGATTGGCATATGAATCACCCCGGCACAAAGAGACATTTGCAAGAAAGAGCTGACAAAACACGGGCACGAGGTCACCAGGCAGATATTAAAGCTATAAGATTTCTTAATGGCGGGAATGTTGCTACACGAAGCGGGCGTATCATGGGGCATGATAAACTGAATAAGTTGCTCCATCTTCAAAAGTAATATCGTTAAAATGCTGACTATAAATTGAGTTAATTACCCAAGCCTTATCAACGACATAATCTGGGTACAAAATGGCAAATGGCAGGCCTGATTCTTGCTCGTCTTTTGCGTACCGTGATATGAATTGCTATTAAGAGTCATTTTATGATTTACCTGCAAAAACTAAATAGACTTAACCTGCTTTTGATCCTGATCTTATGCGCTTCAGGCTCACTTAACGTGCAAGCGCAAGAAACGGAAGAAGACGCCCTTCAGGCTGAAGAACAAGCTGTTGAAGCGCCAGCTGAAGAAGAGCTTTTAACGCCTGCCGAAGCCTTGCGCCAGCAACGCCTCGAACGTGAGGCGGCGGCAGAACAACAGGCACTCGAAGAGGCCATGACGCAAGAAGAAACGCAGGCGGTGCAATCAACAGACGGGGATGCTCTGCCCAATGTTTCTCAAATTAAAATCCGTACAGACGGTTTCCCGTTGGCTGGCGAGCGTAATATCACCGTCTATCCGGGTGATAATCCTGCAGCCAGTATGGACCAGGAAGCAATGATGGAAGATATCCGCCGGGAAGCCTTCGATGCGGCCGTTACCGGGCTTTTCCCTTTAAAACCCGAAGATATTAAAAGCCTTTTACGCTATTACGATGAAACCGAAGAAGCAGCCCAGGGGCCGATTTACGATCTGCCGCAGCCGGAAGTCAGCGTCGTAACAGTTTCCATAGACCCGGGCGTGCCGCCGCCAACCATCAAAACAGCCGTCGGGCATGTGACAACTCTGAATATGCTTGATATTACGGGCGCGCCTTGGCCGATTCAGGATATTACCTGGGCCGGCGATTTCGAAGTGATCGAACCTGAAGAAGGCGGTCATATTATCCGCATTACACCTATGGCTAAATTCACGTACGGCAATATCTCCGTACGTCTTTTGACCCTGAAAACGCCGATCACTTTCGGCATCCGCGTTGAGCGGGACAGTGTCCATTTCCGGGTCGATGCGCGCGTGCCTGAGTTCGGCCCCTTTGCCGAAGCCCAGCTCATGGAAGGCGGTACCCAACTTGTCGCCGGAAGCACCACTCTCACATCTGTTCTGGACGGCGCCCCGCCGGCAGGCGCGCAGATGCTCAGTGTCTCCGGGGTCGATGGACGTACGACCGCGTATAAACTCGGCGGAAAAACCTATGTCCGTACGCCTTTGACCTTGCTCTCTCCGGGATGGGAAAGCTCTGTGTCTTCTGCAGATGGTATGAATGTCTATGCATTAAATGAGACGCCTGTGCTTCTCTTATCCGATCAGGGACAATTCATGCGCGCCACGCTCCGTGAGAAAGAAGATATTTTCGATGAGTGATATGAATAACAATCAGGACCATGAAGATCTCGAAGATATTGAACTCGATGAGTTTGATGATAGCGGCTTTGACGATTACAGCGAAAAAGGCACGCTGGCCGATCTTTGGAAAAATAACCCGATGGTTAAAGTCGGCGTTATTCTGGCCGTCTTTGTTCTCATCGTCGCAGGCGTCATTCTCTTTGGCGGCCGCTCGGAAGAACTGCCGGTCTCACGTGTAACCCGGTCTGCCGATGTTACGGAAGCGCCGGGGACCTCCGAAGTCACACCTGCTTTCCAGGAAGCCATTGAAGAAGAAAATGTCCGGCGCACTGAAGAAGCCTTGCAGCAAAATGAAAGCGCTGTGCCGATGCCGATTGAGCCGCCCAAAGGGACATTGCCGCTTCAAATTGATCAGGAGCCCGAAGAAGACCCGCTTGAACGCTGGCGCCGTATGCAAGAAGAACGCATCCAACAACAACAAGTCATCGCACAGGATTTTCAAGAACCCGAACCACCGCCACCGCCTGACACACGTACACCGGCGGTCAATGCACTTTCCCAGGCTATGGCCATCCAGATGGAATCAGTTCTTCAAAATCAGGAAATCCGCGGACCGAATGTGAAAAGCGTCACCGGGATTGGCTGGCTGGAAGCGCTGGAAGAAAAACGCCGCCAGGAAGAGGCAGAGCGCCTGGCTGCTTTGCAGGCGGCCACTCCAGACCCGGTCGAAGTTGAAAATATTCTGGTGCCCGCCGGAACGATTGAATATGCACAGCTTTTAACCGAAGCCAATACGGATGCGCCCGGCCCCGTGCTGGCACAAGTTATGTCCGGCCCGTTTCGCGGCGCGCGCCTGATCGGCAGTTTCGAAGCCACACGCAATTATCTGGTTCTTTCTTTCAGCAATATGACCCTTGAAGGCGTCTCCACAGGGATCAACGCCATTGCGATTGATCCGGATACAACGCTTCCAGGCGTGATCACGGAAATTGACCGGCGCTATTTCAGCCGCATTTTGCTGCCGATGGCGGCTGAGTTTGTCGAAGGTCTTGGGGAAGCGATTTCTGAATCAGGCCGGACAACTGTCACCATTTCCGGGGAGACAGTCGCTGAAAGTACCGATGATGCGGATACAGAAGAAGAAATTGCCTCAGGGATTGAAGAAGCCGGGGAAGCTGCCGCCGAGCTCCTTGAAGAAGAAGCAGACGCCATTGAGCCAATGCTGCGCGTTGCCGCCGGAACGCCGCTTGGCATTTTATTTGTTGAGCCGGTTGTTGAAAATACGCCGATTACGCCTGCAGGTACAAATCAGCAAAATTAAAAAGCGGCTTTACACATCCCTTTGACAGGTTTAAATCAAGCGTTTTTAAGAAGTTGAAGCACGGCGTGTTTTCTTATAAGACAAAGGAACACTATGAGCGATCAGGACCCAAACAAACCAGAAGATGATTTTCCCGCGGACGATCTCGATTTTCCCGAAGATGATTTTATGGATCTGGATGAGCCGTTAGATGACTCTCTGGACGATCCTCTCGGAGAGGATTTCGAAGATGATTTTAATGCGGAAGAATTTGATGATGCCGATCTGGATTATCTGGATGAAGACTGGGATGACGATCTGTCCGATCAGCTGACGCAGGACGTTTTAGCCAAAGAAAAAAAATCTTACGACTTTAATAAAATTGTGATCACCGGCGCAGTCATTATCGGTTTATGTGTGCTGGCCTATCAGGTGATGACTAACCGCCCGGATGCCGTACAGCAATTCAGATCCGCTTTGAATATGACAGGCGCAACAGATGGCCCTGTTTTTGGCCGGGATGAGCAACAACAAAACGGACCGGATTCCTTAAATATCGGACAAGGCTTTTTGGATGATCCGTCTGTCATTGATCCACAAGAAGAGACACAAGCTGAAACACAAAACGAAACACCGCCTATGCCTGTACCAATTGCACAGGCCGGCCCGCAGGACCAAATGATTGGCCAACAAGATACTGTTTTAACGCCGCTGCCGGAAGCAGAAGGTTTTGTTGATGCATCACAGGCGAGCACAGAAAACATCCCGCGCAGCCCGGATACGCCGCCTGCGGATATGCCGGATGCAGAAAACAGAGCACAAGCTTTACTGGAAGATACGCTGGCGCGGCGCGCGGAAGACCAAAACGTAGAAGAGGATGCGCAACAAGCATCGCTTGAAGGCGGTTTGGAAGATGGTCTTACAGGCGCAGAGGATCCTCTTTTAGCACCTCAAGATACCGGCTTTGGCGGCTTTGATGAAAGCCTTGGGCTGGAGGAAGATACGCCTGCGGAAGAGGCAACGCAGTTTGATGTCAGTGTTGAAAGGATAGAAACTGATACTGAAACACAACAAGAAACGATCACTGCGCCTGAAGAGCCTGTACAAGAAGAAGCAGCGCAACAACCGGCACCCCAAGAAGAAGTTGCCGCCGCGCCGGTTGTTCAAGAAAGCGAAGAAGTCACAGATGAGGTCGCCGAAAAAACCGATCTTGAAAAAGAAATCGAACAGATTGAAGCGCGCCTTGAAACGACCGATCCTCAAAATCAAAGCGAGATTGAAGATATCCGCGCAGAAATCGCCAAGCTGAAACGTATTGCTGAAAAAGTACGCGAAACACAACAGCGTAGCGCAACCATACGCCAAACAGCCAGTACGCAGAATCTGACTGAAGAAGCTGCAGAACAGCCAGCACCACGCCAAACGACCTCCGTGCGCGCCCCGGCCCGCACGACTACGCGCTGGGTTTTACGCGCGGCCCAGCCCGGCAAGGCCTGGGTCTCCCGCCCAGGGGAAAAAGACATGCAAAGCCTGGTGGTGGGAGACCAGCTGGCCGGGATCGGCACCATCCGGGAAATTGCCTTTGAAAACGGGCGCTGGGTGGTCAAAGGCACGCGCGGACGGATCAATCAATAAGAGCACTTTAAGCCATCAAAAAAGCCTTTTGCCCTATTTTTGCCTTATTTTGACAAAATTAGGGCAAAAAAACGTCCCTGATTTTCTGTTTATTTTCAATATTTTATAAAAAAGTTGCCGTAAAATTTGCCTTAATTGTGTCAAATATGGTCTAATAAACTATATCGTACGTTTAAGAGATTGTGGTGAAAAACCCTGCTGATAAAGGGGACGATTTGATCAAAATGGCTTTTACGATTTGAAATGCGGTATACTCTTAAATAGAGAGCAAAAGAAGCGGTTTGTATTTATTAGGTTTGATTGATTAAGAAGGAGAAACGACGATGATTAAAGCAATTCGCAAAGCTTCACTTTACACAAGTGCAGCCGTATTTGTCGGGCTTGTGAGTGGCGTGGAAAGCGCACATGCGGCCGGAAATACAGCAGGTACAAATGATTTTTCAACGATTTCCGGAAATATCACAGAATCCATTCAGGAACTTCCTGGTCTTTTAACAGGTGTATCCTACATGCTTGGTATTCTGCTGGGTGTTCTTGGTATTTTGAAAATTAAAGATCACGTGGAAAATCCAGGACAAACACCTCTTCAGCACGGCGCGATTCGTCTGGCTGCTGGTGGTGGTCTCTTTGGACTTCCGATTGTGTACGAAGCCATGCAAAACACAATTGGCGCAGATGGCGCAAGTGCAGACTTTACAGCGCTGGATGGTGTACAAACTTTCTCTACTGTAAACTAAACATCGCGGCAGAGCATGCAGCTTTATCCAATTACATTGGGCACCGACCGTACTCCGGCCGGTGCTCAAAAACTTTCAGAAGAAATAAATCCGGAATTAAAATCCAAAATTCTGGAACGTGATTCGCATTGCTGCCGCTATTGCGGGTTTGAATCACGCAAATACCAGGAAGTCCGCGCCCTGGACGGCAATCTGGCCAATACGAAGCTGGATAACCTCACCACCGTTTGTATTTTCTGCAATCAATGTTTTGACCTGGAGCGCACCAGCACGATGCGTTCAGGCGTTTTGATCTGGATGCCGGAAATTTCACAGGCGGAATTACATCATATTGCCCGGGCCATTTACGTGGCCCGGATCTCACAAGGCTCCATGGCAGAAACAGCCAAGGCAGCCTATAAAACGCTCATTGACCGCCGGGAAGTCGCCAAAGAGCGCCTAAAAACGGATGACCCGTTTATTTTATCGACCGTCATGCGTGACTTTATGGGCCCGCGCCATTACGCCATGCGGGCAGAGAAGCTTGAAGGTGTCCGCCTCTTTCCGTTGGACCGGCGTATTATCAAGGAAGGTGAGCTGGAATTTAATCAGTTTCCGCAAATCCTGGCCTATTGGCGCTCCAAAGACGGGCCGTTTGGCGGCAAGCCCCCTGCCCAGTGGAAAAATTTCTACGCCAAGGTCAAAGACGCTGCGGCTTAAACGGCCAAAACCAGAATTTCCCCTATATTCTCACTTCAGAGTATAATATTCTTTGAGTATTGATTTTGTTGCTCTTTTTACCGTAACCGGAAGATATTGAACGACCCGTATGCGCTTTATTGATAAAATCCTGGCTCCGTTTCAAGTGGCCTTTAAACAATCGCTTGAAACCTTCATTCGTCTGGAAACGGCCGAAGATGAAACCACGATGGTCGCTTCGGACGGCTCGCTGGTTAGTTATCTGAAAGTTGACGGCAGCCGGCAGGTCATCGGGGAAGAGGAATATAATTTCCTCATTGAAGGGGCGACGATCAAAATCGGCTCGCGTTTTGACCGTCCCGGACATGCCGTTCAGATTTATTTTGTCCGCGATCCGAACCGTATCAAACCTTATCTTGAAAAATTAATGCAGCCTGCACGGACAACGGCGTCAGATAGCAGCCTCGAAGTCTCTGATATTTTCGATGAACGCGTGCGCCATCTTTCGCGTTTTGTCTCTTATGAAGAATGTTATTTCGTACTTTGGACGCGCCCGTCTTCCATGACCAAGAATGAACTGAAACGGGCAAGCGAAGAATCGCGCAAAAAGAAATGGGTGAATGCAGGTTATGCGCAATACCCACTTGCCTCTTTGTCCGGCCTGCAAGTGCGGCATAATAGTTATGTGGCATCCGTCATGTCCTCTTTGGATGAACTTGGCATGAGTGCGGACCTCATGGAAACCAAAGATGCCCTTCGCGCCATCAAAAACAATCTTTACCCAACCAAGGCGCACGATGACTGGGAAGCTTGCCTGCCCGGCGATCCGATCCCGCCGCGGGCGATGACAAACCGCACGGATTTATCTGAAATTCTCTGGCCGTCCTTGCGCCAGCAACTGGCACTGGCCGATGCGATTGTCATGAATGAATATACGGTGCGCATTGGCGACCAGCTCTGGGGCGGGGCGGATATCACGCTCGCGCCGATGGACCCGAGCCCGTTCCCGATGCTGCTCAACCGTTTATTTGAAGCCAAAGTCCCGTACCGTATTTCATTCCTCATTGAAGGCGGTGGATCGGAAGGAACTGCACTGCGTACTTTTGCATCCACGATTTTGGGTGTCACAAACGCCATCAACAAACAAATCAAATATTCCCTTGAAGGCCTGAACCGTCTTGCAAGGAAAGAACCTGTCGTGAAACTTCGCATATCGGTAGCGACATGGGCGCCGCGTGATAATCCGAATTTATTGCAGGACCGTCTCTCCAATTTGATCCAGGCTGTTGAATCCTGGGGCTACTGCCAGGTCAGTGAGTTTTCAGGTGACCCCTTAGATTGTGTCATGTCATCTGCCATGGGCATTCATTGCGCAGGCACCGCACCAACAGCCGTTGCGCCTATGTATGAAGTGATGAAGCTTGTGCCCTGGCAGCGCCCCTCTTCCCCGTTTAAGCAAGGCTCCATGCTGTTTAGGACACCGGACGGGAAAATCTGGCCCTACCAGACAGGGACGAACGTCACCACAACATGGTTTGATTTGATGTTCGCCCAGCCCGGCGCCGGTAAATCCGTTTTGCTCAACACCATGAATATGTGCTGTGTCTTGACGCCCGGTATGGCGAAACTGCCTTACATTGCGGTCATTGATATTGGTCCGTCTTCTTCCGGCATGATTTCACTGGTGAAAGAAGCCCTGCCGGAAGAGCGCCAGCATGAAGCCGCTTATTACCGCATGCGTATGACGAATGAGTATGCGGTGAACCCGTTCGATACGCAGCTTGGTTGCCGCCATCCATTGATTGATGAACGCAGCTACCTAGTTGAACTTTTAACATTGCTGTGTACCGCGCCGGGGCAGGAGCGCCCCTATGACGGGATCCAGCAACTGGCCGGACTTGTTGTCGATGAAATGTTCCGCTGGCGTGATGACAGCGCTGCAAATGCAGAGCCGCGGCCTTATCTGCCAAGACTAGATGCACATGTTGATGAAGCCATTCAGCGTCATAATCTTCATCTTCCTGCCGACCCGTACTGGTGGGATGTGGTGGACCGCCTCTTCGATGTCGGCGAAACCCATAACGCCATTCTTGCCCAGCGTCATGCCGCGCCGGTATTAGCCGATGCCATTACCGCCGCCCGCCGCCCGCAAATCAGATCGCTTTTGGAACAAACCGCTGTTGGTCTGACAACAGAAAACGTTATCAACGCCTTTGAACGGATGATCACCTCTTCCATTCGTGAATTTCCAATTCTGGCAGGTGTGACAAAATTTGATGTGTCCGATTCGCGGATTTGTTCGCTTGATTTGATGGATGTTTCTCCACAAGGCGATGATACCGCCGACCGTCAAACAGCTGTCATGTATCTACTTGCCCGTCACGTGATGGTGCGTAACTGGTGGATGGGCCCGGAAATGATTTCCTCCATTCCTGAAAAATACCAGATGTTCCATGAAGCACGCCTGCAGGACATCATGGAAACGCCAAAACGGCTTTGCTATGACGAATTTCACCGCACCGGGAATTCACTTTCCGTACGTGCACAGCTCGTTCGTGACGTCCGGGAAGGTCGGAAACGCGGGGTACAGATCGCGCTTTCCTCGCAGCTTCTGGATGACTTTGATGATGATATGATTGATCTGGCCACCGGGATCTGGGTGCTTGGCGCGGCGATTTCCGACCAGGCAGTTGACAATATCCGTGAAAAATTCGGTCTGTCTGAAACGGCCCGCAATGTCATCCGCTATAAACTCACCGGTCCGAAAGCAGGCGGCGCGCCCGTGCTCTTTGTGCTTGGAACAACCGAAGGGCGCTATGAACAATTCCTGTTTAACACATTAGGCCCGATTGAAATCTGGGCGCTGTCCACTTCCGCTGAAGATGTCGCCATCCGGACGCGTCTTTATGAACGCCTTGGTGCCGGGCGCGGGCGCCAGGTTCTGGCAGCCAACTTCCCGTCAGGCAGTGCACGTAATGAAATTAAACGCCGCGTGATTGAACTGGCTGAACAGGGCGAAGCCCGCTCGGCTGCGCTTTCTCAGGTGATCGGCGATATCGTCGATGAGTTGGTGGAGGCCGCCGGGGCCAAAATGAAAGCGCCCGAAGAAAAAGAAGAATATATACCGCAGGAAGCAAATCCTGCCCCGCCGACCGAAGGTATAGATGATGCGGTAGAGACAGACACGCACGAAACAACCAAAGGCGAATAACGTAAAAAATTTAATGGCCAACCAGTCAGATCATCGCAAACCTCAGTTTCACCGCGGCAAAGTTGCTGCGGCGGGCGTAACCATTTTTCTTTTGCTGATCACCTTGCTCATTATGTTTGCCTGCGGCAATCCAAAACAGGGTACGATTTTGTATGGAATCTGCGGCACGTTTCTTGAGCAAAACGTCCCTTACCCCGAAGCCATTTTTAAAAAGCGCGTGGAACAATATCCGCGCGGCGTGCGCATTTATTACAACCAGATCGACCCGTTCGGTCAGCACCGCCTTGATATGATTGAATGCGCTTTCGTCAAAAACGAACAGGGCCAGATCATTCTTGAAACAGTTCTGCATAACCGGGAAGAAGTCTCACAGGATATTCTGGACAGATTCAATCCGACCATTCCGATCATTGTCGCAGCAGAGCCAAATTTAGACCTGCCCTGGCCGCTGCCGGATATCACCCGGCAACTTCAGGAAGCGGCACAAGATTAAGCTTACGCTTTTTTCTTTTTAAGGAGATCAGGCACAAAACCTGCCGTACCCATGGCTTGACGCATAAAAAATTTCTTTGTCGCGGGCGCCCGTTCGACAAGCTTTAAACCTGCTTTGCGTAAAGGTGATAAAAGCGGCAGGCGTTTTGAAAAGAGTTTATTGAGCCCGTCCGTGACACCGGCCATCAACATATTATCCGGCCTGCGCTCCGCCTCATAAGATTGTAAAAGCGTTTCATCGCCTAAATCCAGTCCGGCTTCGTGCGCTCTAGCGAGTTTTTCCGCCAGACAGGCCACATCCCTCAAACCCAGATTTAAGCCCTGCCCGGCAATCGGGTGAATACCGTGCGCTGCATCAGCCACCAGCGCCATGCGGTGCGCTGTATAAGAATGCGCATGAATAAGTCCCAGCGGATAGGCACGGCGCGCACTGACCGATAAAACCCGCCCGTAGCTGTCTGGTAGATGCGCGGCCAGCGCTTCAGTAAAAGGAGCATCATCATATTCCAGCAAAGATTTGCTCTTGCGCCGTGTTTCTTCCGTCCAGACCAGCGCAGAGCGATGCTGCCCTTTTGCATCATCCACCATCGGCAAAACAGCAAACGGGCCCTCTTCCCTGAAATCTTCCAGCGCCATATTGTGATGCGGCTTTTCATGGGTGATACAGGCAATCACCGCCTGCTGGTGATAGCTCCACTCCCTGACACCAATGTGAAACGCTTCGCGTGTAAAAGACCCGCGCCCGTCCGCACCGATAATCAGGGAAGCTGAAAAAACCTGCCCGTCTTCCAGATGCACGCGGTGCGCCGTATCGCCTTGTTCAATGGCTTCGACTTTTGCGCCGGTGATATGTTTTGCCGTTTTGTATTTGGCCAGAGCCTCATACATCGCCGCGCGCAAATCTCTATTATCCAAAATCCACCCAAAGGCAGGCGCATCAACATCTTCAACGAGAAAAGTCAGTAAGGTCGGCGCGCCGCTTTCCGTGATCTTGATATCTTCAATCGGGCAGGCATCCGGCAATAACGCCTCCCACACCCCGGCATGACCTAACACCTGCGCTGAGCCGTAAGAGATAGCCGTCGTTCTGGGGTCATAGTCTTTGGCAAGCGTTTTGGCCGGCGGATCGCGGTCAATACAGATCACGGAGATCCCGGCGCGGGCCAGGAGCAGGCTCATGGTCAGGCCCGCATGTCCGCCGCCAATCACAATTACATCCGCATCAGATTTCAATTCACGCATAATCGCCCTTTTGTGAACGCCTTGAAAATGGTACATCTAGATATAGACACAAATGCTCAAAATGACTAGGGAGCGCATACCATGAAAATGATTATGGCTGTCATCAAACCGTTTAAACTCGACGATGTCCGCGAAACGCTCATGGAAATGGGCATTGAAGGATTGACCGTCACAGAAGTACGCGGCTTTGGCCGTCAGAAAGGCCAGGCGGAAACCTATCGCGGGGCGGATTATGACGTCAATTACCTCCCCAAGGTCAAAATCGAAATTGCCGTCCCGGCCAAGCTGGTTAAAAAGACCGTTGCCGCTATTCAAAGCGCTGCTAATACGGGCCGCATCGGGGACGGGAAAATCTTTGTCTATAATCTTGAAAATGCTGTGCGTATCCGCACCGGTGAAGAAGGCGCCGACGCTCTTTAAAAGCAATTCTTAAAACTATAGCAAACAGCATTTTATCTGGACCAGGCGCAAGAAGCGACGTGTATAGAATAATACACGAGCGCCGCAGCAACGCCGTCCAGATGAAATGATGGAAACTATAGATAAAAAAGAGCCTTTGTTCTTTTTATGAAGGGATAAAAGAACAAAGGCCGTTAGGTACCAGGGAGGTAACTTAAAAAAAATTAAAGCGATTTGGTTTAACTAAATGCGATTCCTATTTCGTTTGTATCTATTCCAAGCGTTTCCTGAACGGCCATGATCACCGGCCCAAGATTAACTGCCAGCCCGCCGCCCAAAAGATGTGTCATCCCGGCCATAATAGAGGCTTGTGAATTACCTTCGGAAACACCGCGTATAATAAAGAAGCCGCGCACGATGCTGATCCAGCCTAAAAGCACAACAAAAGCAACAACGGCGCCAATGACAGCATTAATATGCTGTTCCGTACCATCCAGACCTTCAGTATATACAATCGCTCCAGCCGTTTTAACCTGAGCCGTTTCAAAGAAAGAAGTTGAGATCGCGCCAATCATCCGGTCGATGGAAAAAAGCGCACCGGCCACTAAAAAGGTCATGACCGTGCCGATCCCTGTCGGGCCGCGCGGGCCGTCCTGTTCTGTTTTGAGCATCCGGGAAATCCCGATCACAACCAAAATAATTCCGGCAAGATACGCAAAACCGACAATCAGATAGTGCATTGGCATCCAGACATCTGACATCAACCGGACCATCATTGCATCCAGACCGCCGCCTGATGGCGTACCGGCAAAGCCTGTTGTGCTGACTTCATCTATACCTGCGCCTGTTGTACGCTGCGCAGCTCCCATAACGAACGGCAACGCAAAAAATCCGCCGCCGGCAAGGAAGCGCTTCATCGGATCCCAGATCTGCACCTGCTGCGGCGCTTCAACATGTTCTTTGAGTTTAAATATCCCCCAGATCCCGAGAATAAGCCCCATCAAATAAGACAGGCCGTAAAACAGTCCGGGCACACCGTCAGAAGAAATAATGACATTTTTAATGACTTCGCCCAGCGTATCTGCAAAAACGGGTTCACTGAAAATCAGTGAAAATGCAAAAAAGACCCCGAAAACAGCCGGATAGGAGCTATATTTTTTCATGAAAAATCCCTCATACCATATACTAAAATTATAGCATTGCAGGTCTTATAAAGGAAAATTTGGATATTTTTTATATATAAATCAATAACTTAAGAAACAGGCGCATCAACCTTCACCGGCAAATCTGCGGCAATAGGCTCATCATCCAGCATTTCGATCATCCCGCCCGGCTGCACTGCAAAATTGGCAATAAAAAGCGCATTAGAATAATAGACCACCGCATCACATAAGAAATGACCCTGTTCATTCATGCCTTCAAAACTGGCTTCGCGGATCGTGCCTTCAATCACCATACGGGTTTTATCATCGAGTTCTTTGGGCAGATAAGGATCATCCATCTGCTCGGCGATGAGAAACGGACCTTCTTCCCCGCGCACGAAAAAGCAGAAAAAACGCAAATAATCCAACACGTTCTCTTCGGTGACCTTGATCGGCGCCTTGGCATTCACCTCATGAATCGGCGGGGATGTTCCGTTCAGCCAGTATAGATTTCCCTGATCTGTAAGGTAATAAATAAACAGGTTGCGGGGTGTCCAGGATGGGTCTTTCACGCGGATCAGCGCCACCTGGTCATAAAAGGGCAGCATCCGCCAGTGCACCTGTGTGGTCTCAGCGCTCACTTTGTGTTTCCCGCCAACCGGATCAATCTGGCCTAAAAAACCCTCTAATTCTTCCCCCTGCACCGGGGTCCATTTATCATCCACATACATGCGCTGTTACGCCTCTTTGTTAACCTTTTGAAAGCTTTATATATTATAAGGCTTTAAAGGTCCAGTTTGCCAGTCATGGCGAAAAGCGCAAGAAAAATTGACATCTGCATCAAAAGCAGCTAAAAACCGCGCCATAATTACTTTTTAGATATTTAATTTTTGAAAATAAAGCGAGAGCGCCATGAAAAGACCATATCAACCAAGCCGCCTGGTTCGTAAGCGCCGTCACGGCTTTCGCAGCCGTATGGCCACAAAGAACGGCCGCCGTATTCTGGCTGCCCGCCGCGCCAAGGGGCGTAAGCGCCTGAGTGCGTAACACCCGCTTTATGGGGGATGCCCCATGCATACATTAAAATCCGACATAAAAAAAATAGGCCGCTTGCAAAAGCGGCCCAATTTTCTGCGCGTGGCCAAGGAGGGTAAAAAATGGACCTCCAAAAGCCTGATCCTGCAAGCCGCCCCCAATAATCTGGGCCAGGCACGGTTTGGCCTGACGGTCACAAAAAAAATCTCCAAATCAGCCGTGGTCCGTAACCGTATCCGCCGGCGCCTGCGGGCAGCTGCGTTTGAAATCCTGCCGGGAGCAGCAAAGCCAGGCTATGATTACGTCCTGATCGGCCGTCATGAGACAGAAAAGAAAGACTATACTGATCTGACAAAAGACCTGCGCTGGTGCTTAAAAAGACTGGAGCTGCTCACGGAATGAAAAATATTCTAAAAGCCCTGATCAAGGCTTATGCTTATTTGATCTCTCCGCTGACGGGGCCGTCCTGCCGGTTTCACCCGACCTGCAGCGCCTATGCGATGGAGGCGATCGATACGCATGGCTCTCTCAAAGGCAGCTGGCTCGCCCTGAAACGCCTTTCTAAATGCCATCCTTTTTATAAGGGAAAATTTCTGGACCCGGTGCCCCCGGACAAAACAAAGCCCTGAGCCTATTCTTCTTTGACAATATTTTCCACCTGCATGCGCAGATCGTCCAGATAGCGAAGTGATAATTCATAAGTACTGATTGAAATTTCCATGACATTGGTCAAAGCGCTGAGCAACTCATGAAGCCTCTCAATATTGACGGTATCATCCTCATTTAAAATGTCAGTTTTTTGTGTGGCGAGGCTGAGAATGTCTTCTTTGATGTCCATGGGGATGTGTTCCTTTTCATTTAAAATGCAGTCATAAAAAACCACCAGAGAAACTCTTTCTCTGGTGGCCGGAAGTTAATAAATCGCAAATACACGACCGCAACGGCCTTTAGGCCGGAGCCTTGGACATACGCCGCCGCCTCCCGGCCAGGGCCGAAGAAGCAACGTATTCACGGAATACGTCATCCGGTATTTGCGAGGTTATTAAGCCCCGGCCCGTTTTCTCCCCATAGACATCATGAAAACGTGCGAGCAAAGCCTACCAGCTTTTACCTAAAACGCAAATTCCATCCCCCCCTCACCCTCCCACGCTTATGCGCGGGCCCCTCCCTCTCCCCGGCGGGGAGAGGGTTGTGAAGGCTTGGCGCTTTAGCGCCTAGCCGGAGCTGGGTGAGGGGGCATCTGATCATAAGCTGATAACACAGGAATTTATTCATATGATGCAGGGACAAATTATTAGTGATCTAAAGCGCTGGAAAAACGCAATCACGCAAGGTATGGTGGCCGCCATGCTAAATAAAGATCCTGAATATCATCCAGGCGATATCCGCAATCTCATCCTGTTTATGGTGCTGTCTGTCGCGCTGTGGGTGGCCTTTGACCACTTCGTATTAAGCCCGCAATCCGAAGCCCTGCGCGCAAGCCAGCAGGCCAAAGAAGAAGCCACGATTGAAGCTGTGCAGACAGGTAACCTCCCTGAACGCCCGCGCAGCGATGTCGTAAGAGAAGCAAAACGTATTACGTTTGAAAATCCGCATGCGTCCGGCTCGATCAACCTTACTGGCGGGCGGATTGACGATCTTTTGCTTAAAGATTATTTCCGCACCGTTGGACGCGAAGAAAATGTCGTTGTGCTCTCACCCGCAGGCACGCCCTATCCGCGCTATGGCGAATTTGGATGGGTCGCGCAGGATCAAAACATCAAAGTCCCCGATTCCAAATCGCAATGGTCTGTCGTCGGTAACGATGAACTCTCGCCGGAGAGCCCGGTAACCTTGCGCTGGAGTAACGGGCAGGGACTTGTTTTTGAAAAGACGATTTCTCTGGATGAGTATTACGGTTTTACGATTGATCAAAATGTTCAAAATAACAGCGGCAGATCGGTCACGCTCTACCCGTTCGCACTTGTAACCGAACACGGATTGCCCGAAGAATATTTTAACCGCTGGATCATTCATGAAGGCCCGATTGGCTATCTGGGTGAAGAGCTCTATGAACGCAAATATAAAAACCTCGAAGAGCGCCCGCGCGAACAAATCAGCGCAGAGCAGGGCTGGATCGGCATCACGGAAAAATATTGGCTAACCGCGCTTGTCCCGGGTCAGCGCGAAACCACTAACTTCCGCTTTGCCTACACGCCGCCCCCAACACCCATTGCAAAAGAACGCTATCAGACCGATATGCTCGGCGCGCAGCGCGTGATTTTACCGGGCGAGCAAGCAGGCGCCACAACCCATTTCTTTGCAGGCGCCAAGAAAGTCAAACTGCTTGAAGAATATGAGCAAAAATGGAATGTCCCGCATTTTGATCTGGCGGTGGATTTTGGCATTTTCTATTTTCTCACCCGCCCGTTTTTCTGGTGCCTGAATTTGTTCTATGGCTGGGTCGGAAATTTCGGCATTGCCATTATCATGTTCACGGTTGTTTTGCGGATCGCGGTCTTTCCGCTTGCCAATACATCCTACCGCTCTTTTGCAAAATTGCGCCAGGTCTCGCCGCAAATGTATGAGCTGCGCGAAAAATACAAAGACGACAAAGCAAAGCTGCAGCAGGAACTGGTGAAACTCTATCAGGAAGAAAAGGTCAATCCGATGGCGGGCTGCCTGCCGATCCTTGTGCAGATTCCGATTTTCTTTGCGCTCTTTAAAGTGCTTTCCAATACGATTGAGATGCGCCATGCGCCCTTCTTCGGGCATATTCAGGATTTATCCGTGCCCGATCCGACAAGCCTGTTTAATTTATTCGGGCTCATCCCGTGGGACCCGCCAAGCTTTTTGATGATCGGAATCTGGCCGTGCCTGATGCTCATCACCATGATTTTCCAGCGCGCTATGTCACCGCCGCCGCAGGATAAAACGCAGGCCATGATTATCAATGTTATGCCCTATCTTATGTGCTTTATCCTGGCAGGCTTTGCCTCAGGCCTTGTGATTTACTGGACGTTCTCCAATCTTTTGGCCGTCATTCAGCAATATGTGATTATGCGTTCCATGAATGTACCGGTGCATTTCTTTGGCATTGGCCGCGAGGAAGCCGAGGAAAAGCTGGAAGAGGCTGTCAAGGAAGGTCCGGCTGTGCATCCGCAAGCGAAAATGATTGAGGACGAAGTCGAAGATGCGCTGTTCTCCAAACCAGGTGATAATGATGCGCCGCCGACAGAAGAAGGCGCGCCGAAAAAAGTATCCAAGCCGAAACCAAAAAAGAAAAAGAAGAAGTGAGTGAAGAATTTACCGCAGAGCAAATTGAATCTGCGCGGAAAATTTTTTCCGGGCCGTGTGATTTTATGCTCGGTGTCGCCGACCTTGTTCAACTTCCTGAGCCGGACAAGCCTGAGATAGCATTTGCCGGCCGGTCCAATGTCGGTAAATCCTCCCTTTTAAATGCGCTGACACACCGAAAAGACCTTGCCCGCACGTCTAACACGCCGGGCCGCACGCAACAGCTCAACTTTTTTAATCTTGGGAACCATCTTTATATCGTTGATATGCCCGGCTACGGATATGCGAAAGTCTCCAAATCCACGCGTAAAGAATGGGATGCGCTGATCTTTTCTTATTTACGCGGACGGCCGAATTTACGCTGCGTTTTTATCCTGATCGATTCCCGCCACGGCCTTAAAGAGAGCGACACGCATCTGATGGAGATGCTGGATAAAGCTGCCGTCCCGTACCGCATTATTCTCACCAAAGCCGATAAGGGAAAAGGTTTGGACGCGCTGACAGAAAATATTCAGACCGTCCTTAAAAAACACCCGGCGGCCTATCCACAGATTCAGGCCACCAGCGCGCACAAAAAAGAAGGCCTGGAAGATTTGCGCGCAGGAATCATACAGATCTGCAGCTAATTAGTTATTTTGCAGGATGAGATAGTAACCGAATTCCCCGGCTGAATCTTCGACGCAAGCGGCCAGATAGCCGTCACAGGCCGCGCAATTTGCTGCCATCAAATCCAGATCCGATCCGCCCGGATCAAAAAAGGCAGCCAGCGTATTATTTAATACAGGCGGCGTAGCCAGCCCGAGCTTTTCATTCAAAGATGTACACACATTTTCTGAAATATGCAGCGCGCTAATAATCAAATCATGCGCGATTGATAGCGTCCACCCAACATTCGTCCCGTCCTGCACATACCAGCCTGCGGCAGCATTGGTACGGATATCTTCTTGTATCTCGGACCTGTAGGTCAGACCACCGCCTTGCGGGTGGTAAAGCTTATTGTAGTGCGGCGTGATATTAAAAGATGCCCCGGTCGGAATCACCGTATCAATCGCACCCGGGTCTGTTCCCGTCATAAGCATCTGGTCTGTCACTTTTTGCGCCGTCGTCATATAGCTAAGAAGCTCCATCGTCCGCAGCTCGGCCATTTCATCATCCAGATTGGCGCTATCACCTTGCGTATTCAGGCGGCCAACCATTACCGTCAGCGCACCGAACAAGGCCAGCGCAATCAGAATATAAATCATGGCATTTCCGGCCTGCGTTCTTTGATTGTTCTTTTGAATGCGATATGTCATGGTAGGAGCTTATCATGATTGAAGCGATTTCCAGCACCGAATTTTCTTTTGATCCGCTGTCTTTGGCGATGGGCGGCGCGGCCGGATTTTTAGCCGCGCTCTTTCTCATGCTGATCTGGGTTTTTGCCCTGGCACAAAAAAAAGCGCGCCTGGAAGCAAGGCTGGACGCCGAGCGCGCCGCATTGGAAGATCATTTTAAAAGCCTTGCGCAGGATACGCTGAAATCCAATGCGGAAAGCTTTTTAACGCTCGCCCAGGAAAAACTGAAAAACGCACAGGACAATGCAGCGCATGATCTCGAGAAACGTTCTCAAGCTATTGCCCAGATGGTAAACCCTGTTCAAAAACATCTGGAACAGCTTGGCGGCGCCGTCAAAGAACTGCACGGCACAAAGCAGATGATTTTGAACGACCTTCAAAACCTCAATAAAGAGACCTCCAAACTGGCCGGCGCTTTGCGCAATCCGGCGGCGCGCGGAAACTGGGGCGAGGAAATGCTTGAACGTCTTTTGGAAGGTTCCGGGCTTATCAAGGATATAAATTACTTCCTGCAAACCCATATAGAAGGCGAGTCCGGGCGCAAATTCCGACCCGATGCCATTGTCCGCCTGCCGGATAAGTTTCATATCGTGATTGATTCCAAAGCGCCGATTAATGACTTCATCCGCAAGCTTGATGAAGACCTTGAAGAAAGCGATTACAAAAACCTGCAAACCGATCTGGCCCGCGCCGTGCGTCACCATATCGGCGATCTTGGCAAGAAAAGCTATTGGGAAAATCTGGACAGCCCGGATTTTGTGGTTTTGTTTTTACCCTCCGAACATCTCTTCAGCGCAGCCGTACAGGCCGATCCAAGCCTACTGGATTACGCTGCGGAAAAGAAAGTTGTGATGGCTTCGCCGACCATTATGATGTCGCTCTTACGTGTTGTCTCTTTGAGCTGGCGACAGGTGGAGCTTGCCAAAAACGCACAGGAGATTGCGCGTCAGGGCGGCGCGCTGCATGATAAAATCACGGGCTTTGTCGAAGATATGCTGATGATCGGCAAACGACTTGACGGGGCGGATAGCGCCTACCGCGCAGCAATGAACAAACTTTCCGAAGGGCGCGGCAATATCTTAACCCGCGCTGCCAGCCTCAAAGAGATGGGCGTGCAGACAACAAAATCCCTGCCCGCCGACCTGGTGGAATATGCAGATAAAGATGTAAAGAAAGTCGCCAATGACTGATAATCTATACGACATCATTATCGTCCCTGATCCGGTGCTCAAAGAAACAGCCACACCAGTTGAAAATTTTGACGATGGCCTGCGCGCGCAGATGGATAAAATGCTGGCCACCATGTATGACGCGCCGGGCATCGGTCTTGCCGCCAATCAGGTCGGATTGCTGAACCGTGTTTTAGTCATGGATGTCGACCAGCGAGACGGGCAGCGCAAGCCAATCTGGATGGTGAACCCGGAAGTGATCTGGACATCCGAAGAACCCAGCGTCATGGAAGAAGGCTGCCTGTCGATCCCCGGGCAATATGCTGAGGTGCAAAGGCCAAAACAGGTGCGTGTGAAATATCTCAACTATGAAGGCCAGGAAGAAGAAGCTGAATTTGAAGATCTGGCATCTCACTGCGTGCAGCATGAAATCGATCATTTAAATGGCGTGCTCTTTATCGACTACCTCTCTTCGCTCAAGCGTAATATGCTCTTGCGCAAACTTCAAAAAGCGCAAAAAGAAGGCGCGCTTTTATAAATGAGTGACAAGCTTCGCATTGCCTTTATGGGTTCGCCCGATTTCGTTGTGCCGACCTTAGAGGCACTCATAGATCACCCGCAAATTGAAATA
Source organism: Alphaproteobacteria bacterium (assembly GCA_028289285.1). Classification (GTDB taxonomy): domain Bacteria; phylum Pseudomonadota; class Alphaproteobacteria; order Micavibrionales; family Micavibrionaceae. The sequence goes on along the minus strand of JANQRF010000007.1, from coordinate 43,388 downwards.
GCTTGCGTCTATACACAGCCGCCCCGCCCGAAAGGCCGCGGGAAAGATATTCAGAACACACCGGTCCACGATGCCGCTCTGAAACATACTTTGGAAGTCCGCACACCTGAAAATTTTAAAGATTCAAAAGATATTGAAGATTTTCAAAATCTCAATCCGGATGTAGCAATCGTAGCAGCATATGGCATGATGCTGCCGGAGGAGATTTTAACTTCTCCCAAGCATGGCTGTATCAATATCCATCCATCCCTTCTGCCGCGCTGGCGCGGGGTCTCCCCGATCCAGTTTGCACTCTGGAAAGGCGATTCTAAAACAGGCGTCACCGTCATGTCACTCGTCAAAGAAATGGATGCGGGCCCGACCTTGGCGCAAGGCTCCATTCCAATCACGGGGGAAAGCACGGCGCAAAGCCTGTCGGATATACTCTGGCCGATGGGGACAAAACTTTTGATAGAGGTTTTGGAAAAACTTATAAGCACCGGAAAGCTTGCTCCAACAGATCAGCCGCAGGACGGCGTTACCTTCTGCCATAAACTCACTAAAGATCATGGCCGGATTGACTGGACCCAAAGCACGCAGGAGATTGATCTTCAGATTCGGGCGCTTAATCCCTGGCCGGGTACATGGACGATATTGCCGGATAATAAGAGACTGAAAATTCTAAAAGCAACTTCCACCAATCACGAACACCATGAAATGCGCTCTGGTTTTATTCACAAAGACGGGTGCATTATGTGCGGGGATAAGACGGCTTTACAACTTGAAACCGTGCAGCCGGAAGGCAAAACACCGATGGATATAGATGCGGCGATGAATGGCGGCTATTTAATAGAAGGGGACATTCTCTCATGACCCGCTGGAAAATTACGGTGGAATATAACGGAAGCGAGTATGCGGGCTGGCAAATGCAGGACGGACAGCCAACCATTCAGGGCGAACTTGAAAAAGCGCTCAAAGCCTTTTGCCAGCAGGATATCCGGGTTCATGGCGCAGGCCGCACAGATGCAGGCGTGCATGCCAAAGGCCAGATCGCGCATTTTGATCTGGACTATGGCGACCGGCCTTTGGATGGTTTCGAACTCAGCAAAGCCTTAAACGCCCATTTACGTCCCCAACCGATTTCCGTCCTCCACGCCGAAGAAGTCAGCGAAGAGTTCCATGCCCGCTTTTCGGCCAAGGAAAAAATCTATAGCTATTTTATCGTCAACCGCCGTTCTTTTTTAGCGCTTGACCAGGGACGTGCCTGGCTGATTAAAACCCCGCTTGATACGGTTGCAATGCAAGAAGCGGCCAATCACCTGATCGGCGAGCATGATTTCACAACCTTCCGGGCCACAGAATGTCAGGCTAAAAGCCCCGTGCGTACACTCAATGAACTACGCATCGAAGCCCGCGAATACGACCAGCATGGCGGGCTTGCCGTGCTCATTCATGCCCGCGCGCAAAGTTTTCTCCATCACCAGGTGCGTAATATCGCCGGCACGCTGACCCTTGTCGGGGAGAGCAAATGGAGCCCGGACGATGTCAAAAAAGCTTTAGAAGCCAAAGACCGCAAAGCAGGTGGGCCCACTGCGCCCGCCGACGGACTCTATCTGATCAAAATTGATTACCCTGAAGGTTAAAAAAACCCCGTGCGAATTTTGAGTCCGCACGGGGGAGGTCAAGGGTCAGGGAATGAAATGAAGAAGTACTCTATAAACTTTTAGTGAAGCTGGCCGGCATGAATATGCGCGGGCGTATCATAAAATTTCTGCACCATTAAAAGCGTCAGCCAGGCTTCGGTCGATAAATGCTTGCTTTTCTTCCAGCGCTTTTGATGGGCTTCATCCAGCGTATTACTGACCAGCGTGCGCGTGCAGTCATTCGATCCGCACAGGCGCTGGGCGTATTTCCAAAGCGCCGGGATATGGGCTTCATAATTATCATTTGTCGGTGCGTTTAGTTTTAACGGCATTTTTTATATCCTCTCCTTTAAGAGCAATAGGGGTGTGTTTTCCTTACATACGGATTAAGCCCGCAGATTGTTACATCGGAATGAAAAAAATTTGGAAATTTGAAGATTTTTTACGGCGGAAAAGAGGCAGGTGTTTTATAAAAAATAATGCCGCTTTTAGTCCATGCCCACAGGCTGTCGCTTTGAAAGGCCTATTTTTAATTCCCCTGTCGGATTTTTAAGCTCCTCAAGATAAGGCCTGATTTGACCTTCCATCTGATCAACTAAAGGCTGTAATATGGGAACAGAATTGGGGCCAAGATAATGGGAGGCCTCAGCTGCCATTCTTTTTAGCATTTCATCAAAAATAAGAGTGTCTTTATCTATAAATTCTGATCCTTTAAAAGCGTCCGGCAAGAATTTTGCAATATCTATTCTTGCTGTTTGAGGACTATATTTTCCCTTTCTACGCTCTCTTGGATTTTCAGGATGAAGACCAACCATTGCATCAAAACAAACATAAGCCACGCGTAACTGACTATTTACAATGTTTAAAAACTCACTTAACTGCGGATAACGTGTTGCCATTGTTTCTAGGAACAAGCGATGCATAAATAAACTGCGTATATCAATTGCATAATCAATCTGAGCATCTATCGGAAACTGATTGGGTATATGCGAAAATCGTTGAATTGTTCCTGATAATCTATCAGGTCCTTTCACACCACCGGCAAACCAAAGCTTTTCAAGCTCATCAAAACATATATGCGGATCGCCTTGATGCGTTTCGATTTCTATCTCTGTTATACCGTCATCAGCATAGGTTTTCCTGTTTAAAGTGATTGCGATCAACCCCTGCTTCAATGGATCGATCATATCGATATATAAATCTCTTTCATGAGACGGCATTTCCTGACAGCTGAGGATCCTGTCACTCATATATTCAACGAATAGATCAGGAGAAACTTCCGGGAAATCTTCATCAAGGTCGTGGATTTTCTCTAATGCAAAGATTAGCTGGATATGTTGCTGTTCTCTTGGCAGATCAAATCTTTGTCCACCCACAATTTGATATGTTACAGCCGGAGGAAGGATATTCCCTTTAAAATATCCCTTCATATTTAAACAGGGATTGATCTCGTGAAGAGCATCTTCTGTAAGGTTGTCTTTTCGCTTTTTACCCGGAGGTTTATACTCGCGCATAAAGTCAAAAGCGAATTCAGGCATGAACCATCTTTCAGAGCCATCTTCATAAGGATCTTGATAGAAGGCTCTCAAACGCTCTTCTTTAGATTGTGCTTCTTCCAGAGATGCCTGGGATAATAAACGAATAGTGTCTGCATCTACGGCTTGGTTAAAGTCTTTTTGCGTAGGGTATTCGTTCATTTGAATGTGCCCCTTATGTTTGACACAATATTACCAAAGGGTCCTTGTTTAAGCCATTTAACTTATGATTGCAATAAAATTATGTAATATTAGAAGGTTCTAAATCGGATCGCATACTTATGTATGTGATATGGCGTAGAGACCTGATTTTATATCAGGTTTTTCGAATATCATCTTCTTTATAAAGCCTTGAAAGGATCTCGAAGATGAAGGCCGTGCTCCAGCCGAACAGGATAAAGCCGTTTGCCGCTTCAAAAGAGCTCAAAAGCCGCCAATCCTCATCCAGGTAAATATCGCCAAACCCCACCGTCGTAAAAGCGCTGGTGGAAAAATACAGGGCCGATTCGAGGGTCGGCAGGGTTTCCGGCTCCAGGTAAAAGAACAAAATCGCCCAGAGCCAGATTTGAAGCACATGAGTGAGAAAGACGATTAAAACAGTAATCGCCATGAGCGGGATTTTCCAAAAGCGGAAAAAGACCCTATAGATGCGCGGGCCGATTTGCTCCAGGAACTTGACCAGCTGGTCGAGGAAAACGGCGTGAATGATCACCGTGACCCCAATCATAAAACAGCCGATAAGAAGTTGTGTCAGCATCATATTATTTAAAAGAGTGCATGAGCTTTGACCAAAGCGCAAGATGATTGCAAAAAAGGCACCGCAGGCGTAGGGTCTGGCTATGTCTTTTGTCGCCCGTACCATTGGCCCGGATGAACGCCTGATTGGCATTGCCCGCCTGCACTGGATTTATATTGTGCAAGGCCTGCTCTGGTTTACTGGTCTGGCGATAGTCGGTGGTGTCGTTGACCATTACCTATGGAGATATGTCGGCTATACGATTCCTTTATATAGATGGACACTGGACGGGCTGTCTCTGGACGCTCAGAACACAGGTATTACCTGGCTGTTTACAGTTGGCGGGGCGTATATTTTCCTGATGCACCTGATCAAAGTCTGGGCCACGGAAGTGGCGCTTACCTCACGGCGGGTTGTTTACAAAACCGGGTTGATTTTCGTTGAAGTTGAAGAAGTTGAACTTGAAGAAATCAAAGGCGAACATATCAATCATGGTCTGCTTGGCAGGTTCCTGCGCTATGGCACACTGCATTTTGACTGCAGGTTTATTGGCGATATACGCTTACCTGCTGTCAAAAAACCTTACCGCTTCCTCAAAGCCATGCATGTTGCCAAATCACGCCTGATCGATTCTATCGGCGGTATCGGCCGCAACGGCAATGAGCCGGATGATGGCGGCCCACGCCGTGCGCATCCTGCATGAAACTGACCATTAACTGGCAAAGCCAAGATCTGGAAGACTGGCAGAGGCTTTTTTATCAAATCCTGCAATCTAATCTGCTGCAATCTTATGAATATGCGCTTGCCCAGCGGCTTTATGCGCAGCAGCGCCCGCTCTTTGGCGTGATTGAAATAGACGGGCAAACGGCCGGGCTGTGTCTTGCTTTTGAAAACAGCCTGTTTTGGAAAGCTGTTCATACACTCATTGTCGATCGCGGGCCGCTCTGGCTGGAAGGTTATGGCGGGGCGGCGCACACCAAAGCTTTTTTCGAAGAATTAAACAAACAATTTCCCCGGCGCTTTGGCCGCGCGCGGCGAATCATTCCGGAGATTGAAAACAGTCCGGCGGCAGATAAAATTATTCAAAGCGCAGGCTTTGTTAAAAAAGAAACGCAGCCCGGTTATCAAACCATGCTGGTTGATTTAACCCCTGATGAAGAAGCTTTGCGCGCAAACCTGAAACAAAAATGGCGCAATATTTTAAATAAGGCTGAGCGCGGGCCTTTGGAAACGCGCTGGGACAATACCGGCGCAGCCTTTCCGGAGTTTAAAATCGCCTATGCCGCCGATAAAGCGGCTAAAAACTACCCCGGCCCGACGCCGAAATTTCTGAATATTCTGGCCAAAATTTCGGCGCAAAGTGGTTCTATGCTAATCGGGCAGGCGATGCTAAAAGGACGCTGCATCGGCGCGGTTTTGCTGGTCAAACACGGGCGCAGCGCGACCTATCTGGCAGGCTGGAGCGATGAAGAAGGCCGCAGTCACGGCGCCCATCATTTGCTTCTCTGGCAGGCGCTGCCTATGTTACAAGAAAGCGGCATCACCACGCTCGATTTAGGAGGCTATAATGAGCACAGCGCACACGGTATCTATAAATTCAAAGCCGGGCTTGGCGGCAAAGAGCTCATACTTGTGGGCCAGTATTCTTAGCGCGCTCTTCTTGATGTCTGCTCCGGTACAGGCCGCGGATATAAATCAGCAAATCATGGAATATGACGTCTATGCAGGCGGTTTTCACGTGGTCGAAGCAAAGCTGGATGTCGACCTCAGGGAAAAAGGGCGTTACGATCTGGAACTTGGCGCGCATACGCGCGGCTTTCTGGGCAAGCTTGCCCCCTGGCACGGCATTTTTGAAACGCAAGGCTGGTATAATACCAAAACAAAATCGGTGCGCCCTGAGAGACATCGCTCTATCACCACCTGGCGCGATGAAGAGGAAACCAAAACCTATCTCTATAATAAAGACGGAAGTTTTAAAGAATATACGATCAAGGAACATGACAAACCTTTACAACGCCAGGAGCCAGCTAAAGAGCTTACGGATAACTCTACAGATGCGTTGACGGCGACACTGGCCGTGATGAATGCGATTGCCAAAAACGGCAAATGCGAAGGCAGTGATGAAGTCTTTGACGGCAAGCGCCGCTATAAAATGATTTTTAAAGAACAGGCACGGCTTGATCTGGCCTCTTCACGCTACAATGTTTATCAGGGCCCGGCGATCGAATGCACGGTTGAAGTCGAACCGGTTGCAGGCAAATGGCATAAAAAGCCGCGCGGCTGGATGTCCATCCAGGAACAGGGCCGCGACCAAGGCACCATGCCGACCGTCTGGATGGCGCAGATGAGCGAGCACGGCCCGGCCGTCCCGGTCAAAATTCGCGTCCGGACGGAATTCGGTGTGCTGTTCATGCATTTGACCGGCTATAAAAACGGGCAGACACAGATTGCCCTGAAAGATGATTAGGATGATGAAGATGATACGCGCCGCAATATTCTGTGAGTTTGCGCGCCGCGCGCACCGTTTTAAAACTATTTAAATGAGCAAGACCTCAAACATAACTGTTGTGATTTTAGCCGCCGGCAAAGGCACGCGGATGAAATCCGACCTGCCCAAAGTCATGCATCCTCTGGCAGGCCGTCCGATGATTAACTGGGTGCTTGAAACGGCTGAAAGCCTTTCCCCTGCGCAGATTATCACCGTCATTGCGCCGGATCAGACAGAAACGCAGCAAGCCGTGAAACCGCATGACTGCGTCATTCAAAGCGAACAGCTCGGCACGGGCCATGCGGTGCAATGCGCACAGGATAAGCTCAAAAATTTTGATGGCACGGTTTTGGTGCTTTATGGCGACGGACCTTTATATACAAAAGAAACGCTGTCCCATTTTTTAAAGAACATTGAAAACGCCAAAGCCGCGTTCGGTTTTCTTGGTATGGAACCAGACAACCCGACAGGTTACGGCCGGATGGTCACCAACGCAGATGGATTTGTCACAGAGATCATTGAAGAAAAAGATGCAAGCGCCGCACAGAAAAAAATCGGTCTCTGCTGGACGGGTGTGATGGCCGGGAAGGCAAAAGAGCTTTTCGATCTGATAGACAAAATCGATAACAACAACGCACAAAGCGAATATTACCTGACTGATCTTCCTAAACTGGCCACGGCTCAAAACTTAAAAACAATATCCGCGCTGGCGTCTTTGGACGAAACGCTTGGCGTCAATGACCGTGCGCAGCTGGCCGAACTTGAATCAAAACTGCAAGCCCGTTTGCGCAAGCAGGCCATGGAAAACGGGGCAACGCTCACCGACCCTGCCAGCGTGTTCCTGTCTTTTGATACACAGATCGGGCAGGATGTGACAATCGAACCGAACGTCTTTATCGGCCCAGGTGTGACCATTGCAAATAACGTCACCATTCATGCTTTCTCACATATTGAAGGCGCGGAGATTAAACAGGGCGCGGAAATCGGGCCCTTTGCCCGTATCCGGCCAAAATCCTCTATTGGTGCAAAAGCTGTGATCGGTAACTTTATTGAAGTGAACAGATCCGCCGTTGAAGATGGCGCAAAATCAAAACATATGTCTTACCTTGGCGATGCCGTCATCGGCGAAAATGCAAATATCGGAGCTGGCACCGTGATTGCCAATTATGACGGATTTGAAAAACACAAAACCATCATTGGCGCAGGCGCTTTTATCGGGACTAATTCAACAATTATTGCACCCGTTACCATCGAAGACGGGGCGATTGTCGCCGCAGGCTCTGCCGTCACAGATAACGTGCCTGCCGATGCGATGGCGATCGGCCGTGCGCGGCAGGAAAACCGCGATGGCTGGGCGGCGATTTACCGCGGCAAAAGACTGGACGCAAAGAAAGCAGGGTAAGATGTGCGGGATTATCGGGATTTTAGGACAAGAAGATGCAGCCGGGCGTGTGGTCGAAGGTCTGCGCCGTCTTGAATATCGCGGATATGATTCCGCAGGGATTGCAACGTTAACAGATCAGGGCATTGACCGCCGCCGCGCCGAAGGAAAGCTCATCAATCTGGAAGAGCGCCTGAAAAAAGAACCGCTATCCGGCAAGGTCGGGATCGGCCATACGCGTTGGGCAACCCATGGCGGTCCGACCGAAAATAATGCGCACCCGCACGCAACAGATAAAGTCGCGATCGTCCATAACGGAATCATTGAAAATTACCTGGAGATCAAAGACGAGCTTGCAGCGCATCAGGTGCGCTTTGAAACGGATACCGATTCCGAAGTAATTGCCCAGCTCATCACTCATTACATCAATCAGGGCGAAGAACCCGTCACCGCCGCTAATAAGGCGCTTGACCGTTTGGAAGGCGCCTACGCCGTGGCCGTCATTTTTAACGATCAGGAAAATCTCATGATCGGCGCGCGCCAAGGCACACCGCTTGCCGTCGGCTATGGCGACGGGGAAATGTATCTTGGCTCTGATTCCTATGCGCTTGCCACACTCACACAGAAAATCTGTTTTTTGGAAGACGGCGACCGGGTGGAGATGAACACCTCCGGCGCCCGCATTTACACAGCTGCCAATGAGAATATCGATCGCCCGATCCGTATCACCGCTCAAAGCGGCGCAACGACAGGTAAAGGCGAATACCCGCATTTCATGCTCAAAGAAATTTACGAACAGCCTGCCGTGATCGGCGATACGCTGAACAGCTTCATCAACCCGTCGACGGGCGATATTTCGCTGCCCGACAATGTCGTTGAAACGCTTGATAAAGCCCCGCGCCTGACCCTGATTGCCTGCGGCACGGCTTATTATGCCTGCACCGTGGCTAAATACTGGTTTGAACAAATTGCACGCATCCCGTGCGAGATTGATATCGCCTCTGAATTCCGTTACCGCGAAGCGCCGATGCCGGAAGACGGCGCGGCCATTTTTGTCTCCCAGTCAGGCGAAACACTCGATACGCTCGAAGCACTTCGATACTGCAAACGCGAAAGCCAGACCGTTTTATCGATCGTCAATACAATTGAAAGCACGATTGAACGCGAAAGTGATCTGGTGCTGCACACGCTGGCGGGCCCCGAGATCGGCGTTGCCTCGACCAAAGCATTCACAACGCAGCTCACGACACTGGCCTGCCTTGTTTTGGCTCTCGCCTTTAAACGCGGTACCATCGCAGCCCCCCAGCAAGCCGTTTATGCGAACGCGCTACGCGCCGTGCCCAAATTAGCGGCGGATATTCTTGAACATGATGAGGCTATCCAGGAAATTTCAAAACAAATCTTCAAAGCAGAAGATATGCTCTATCTCGGCCGCGGATCGCTGTTCCCGATTGCGCTTGAAGGCGCCCTGAAGCTGAAAGAAATTTCCTATATTCACGCCGAGGGTTACGCGGCAGGTGAACTGAAACACGGTCCTATCGCGCTTATTGATGAAAATATGCCGGTTGTGGTGGTTGCCCCTGCAAATGAGGCCCTGTTTGAAAAAACGGCCTCTAACGTGCAGGAAGTTGTCGCCCGCGGCGGCAAGGTGATTCTCTTTTCAGATGAGGCCGGCTGCACAAAGCTCAAAGACCAATCCGTCTGGGCAATCGCACTTGGCGATGTTCATCCTTTTGTCGCACCGATTCTCTATTCCATTCCCGTCCAGCTTCTGGCCTATCACGTGGCCGTTGCCAAAGGCACCGATGTTGACCAGCCCCGTAATCTTGCAAAATCCGTCACGGTTGAATAGCAAGCTTCATAAAATTCATTTGAACTCATAAACCTCATTGATTAGGTTGGGCACCATGCAAAAAAAGACCTTAGATTTATTAAATCTTCTGATCGAAGATGAAAAAAAAGCGAGAAGAGATTTATACTCAAGCGGCCCCTATTGGAGCTATAAAAATAGAAAAACAAATTCTCAAATTAGAAAATTTGGGATCAATAACTTCAGAGGTATTCAAACTGGAGTGGGAACAAGCTTCACTGACAACTTAACATCAGATATGAGAAATGAATGCAACACGAAGCAAAGATTTCTCTTTCAGTTTTTAACCGGTTTACCGTTTATAAAATCTATACATGAGCAGCAGGTCCACTTAACAAAAAGCTACATTCATGATTTTCTAACCCATCAATCTATAGCCTATCAAAATAGTGAACGGGTTAATTTTTTATTGAATAAATATGAGTTCGGAGACTCGTTGGCATTTGATTGTATTCAAAAATTCACGTCAGATAAGAAAGAATATTCCTGTCATTATGCCGATATGGCAAACAGATTGAATCACCTGGAAACAAAATTTAATTTCGAAAAGACCCGATCGTTCTTTGAAATTGGCGGAGGCTTCGGGGCCTTTGTCCATTTTCTCTTAAATAATTTTAACACTGTAAAAAAAGTAATTTACTTGGATGTGGTTCCAAATATTTTTGTTGGCACAGAATATCTGCGGTATTTTTATCCTGAAGCAGTAAAGGATTATGCCGATACATATAAGCAAGACACAATATCTTTTTCTGACAACGATGATCTGGAAATAATTTGTATACCGCCCTGGGAAATAGAAAAGCTTGAGGGCTCAATTGATCATTTCCACAATGCTTCTTCATTCGTAGAGATGCCGGAAAATATTGTAAAAAACTATGCGCGCTTTATAAAGGGGCTGGATGTAAAAGAAATTTCGCTTATCTCTTATGATAATTACGACCTAAAAACCACTTTTGATCCTCATATCCTAACGGAGTTATTCGATAAAAACTTTCAAATAGATTATTTTCCTATGGCCATTGAAGCCTTAAATAGAAAAGAAGTATATATCACCTCCTAGATTAAAAAACTTAATCCATCACATATAAAAAATGCACCCGCATTTTTTTGATCTTTTCATGATCGAGATTTTCAGGAATTTCAAAATAGGCCTGACGTTCATATATTTGTTTGGGTTTTACAAATTCTTCGACGATATGATAGCGCGGCCTGTTTGTGTAATCGTCAAAAATAATCCCTGTCCCGACAGGCCCTTCCAAAAGGCAGGTTAAAAAACAGGCGACGCGGAAACGCCCATCGACCAAAACAAGGTCCGGTGTCAGATCGCGACGCCATATGGATTCAACATAATCAATAAAAACATTTTTCTTCTGATAAGAAATAGGATATCCCCACCCTTTTATCTCGCCAACATCTGCCCATTGCAGATCGACGCGCGAATCACCGTTTAGAAATGACTCAACATGTGTAATCCAGTCTTTCGATGTATCGACAGACAAAATTTTGCAGTCTGTGTTTTCAAGAACCCAGCGTGTAGAGTCGCCTGCGCCATACTCACCATAGATTTTTGCGTCAAAAATTTTTTCATGAAAAAGCGCGGCCTGACCGTCAAAAAGCCCCGTTTCCTTACAAATATGCTTTTTGTAGAGCGCCCGCACAGGATGATAGAGAATAGGTGGCAGAACTTGATCAATGGGAATGTTAAAGATTTTCATATGAGTGGCAAATTTTGATACGAAACAAAAAATATATACTGGCTGATCTTTTTAGAATCTCAAGCTTTTCTTGGTTCCTTTCAAACTTATGCCCATAACCTTTTGAAATTAATGGGTTTTTTTCGATTTTTGTTGATTTCTAAAAATTTTTCAGGTTTAATAAGACATCACTAAATAAAAAGAATTAAAAATTTCTCAGGGTAAACTGAGAGGGTGCGGGAGAAACGTTTTGGGTATTACTACGAAAAAAAGGGAATCTTGGCCGCCAAAAGGCTGGCCGCAATTTTCTGGCATAACACAAAAATCTGCGCAGGCACTTGTTAAAGACCTTAAAACGGCACGTATTTACGGCCTGTCTTATTGTGTGCGCAGTACGCCGCTTTATCAACTAGATGGACGCTATTATTGTCATACGGTTGATATTGCAGGCTGGGAATACACAATCCAGAACGATTCCCAGGAATACCCCGTCCTGTCTTTCAAGCTGACAGACCGGTATGATCAGGCGCAGCCGATGCTGGATTATATCTCCAGCGTAAAGGTGTTTGCACGTCCGATTGATGTGACGGCACAAAATGCAAAGCGGGCCGCGCTGGCCGGGCTCTTTTTAATGAAACAGGTGGGAGAAGGATTTGTTCCTGACCCGCGCCGTGTTTTAAAAGTCTATAGACTTTTAAATGCAGCACCGGATATCTTTAAGAATATAGATCCCGAAGAATTTAAAACGGTCTCTTATAAAGATGTATAAAGCTGGCTGACCCAATCATCTTCAGTATGTATTTCAGATAAATTAAAACCCAGCGTCTCATAACAGGCCTGGACGTCTTTTGCGCGGTCCGAAGGAATACCTGAAAGCAGACAATAGCCATCCGGCTTTATACAAGCCTTTATATCTTGCGCCAGATCCATCAAAATATGTGGAAGAATATTGGCGATGATGAAATCGAAAGGCGCCGTGTTTTGAACATCATCATGCGTAAAACCTTCTGCCAAAATAACATCTTGTAAAGTAGCTTCATTTTTTTGCGCATGGATATGCGTTGCCTCTATACAAGCCGGGTCATTATCCGTAGCCATAATATCCACTTTTGGAAAAAGTTTCTTCGCCGCAATGGCCAAAATCCCTGACCCGGTCCCGACATCTAAAATACGCGCAGGCTGAATGCCCAGCTCTTTTAGCCAGGACAGTAAAATAAGACAGCCTTTTGTTGTTCCGTGAGACCCGCTGCCAAAGGCCTGCACAGCATCAATCTGGAGCGGGATAAGATCGGCAGGCGCATCCTGCGTGATATGCGATCCGTAAACCCAAAACACGCCTGCCTCAAAAGGAGGCTGTTGCTGATAACAAATTTCCAGCCAGTCCTGGTCAGAATTTATTTCCTCTTCTTCATAGGCTGGGACATCTTTTTCAGGTTCTAAAATCTCCCAGGCTTTCTCCGGCGCGATTCGGTTTTCAAATAACAAAGTGATCCGCCCGTCAAAAAGACTAAGCGATAAAAATCCCTCCAGCGTTTCACTTAATGTTTCCTGTAAAAAACCGGCCTGATCAGAAGACAGGCCGGCATCTTTATGAAATGTAATCTGATACATTAAAACTTATTTATCATCCTCTTCCTCGAGGTCTTCTTCTTCAAGATCATCCTCATCATCGAGGTCAAGATCCTCATCCTCTAAATCAAGGTCATCATCATCTAGATCAAGATCCTCGTCATCATCATCCAGGTCGAGATCGCCGTCTCCGTCCAGATCCAGATCATCATCTTCAAGATCGTCATCATCTTCTTCATCGACCTCTTCCAGGGCAACCGTATCAGAGTCGTCTTCCTCTTCTTCCTCTTCAGGAGCTTCCTTTTCAGCTTGTGTCTCTTCTTCCACCTGCCCGGCTTTAGCGCGCCCGCGGCGGGTTTTAACCTTCACATCGCCTGTAAATTCGGCCCCGCAAGCCGGGCAGATGATCGGGCTTTTATTCAGATCGTAAAAGCGCGCCCCGCAGCTCATACAAATGCGTTTTAATCCTTTATCAATCGCCACTTTATGTCTTCCCCTTAAGTGTCAAAAATTCCGCTAAATTTAGCTAACGCCATTCCAGGGCCGTGTCAAAGCAAAAAATGGGACAAAAAATCGGCCTTGAAAGCCCCACCTCTTGGGGTACACTCTATGTTTGATAGATAAAAGGATAAACCTCATGAATACCCCTGTTGTTCTTTGCGGATATAAACGCTCCCCCTTTCACTTTGCAACAAAAGGCGCGCTTGCGGGCGTACGTCCGGATGATATGGCCGCCACCGTTATCAATGCGCTTGTCGAGGAAACAAAAGTTAATCCCGAAGATATTGAAGATCTCCTGATGGGCAATGCGTTCCCTGAAGCCGAGCAGGGATTTAACCTCGCCAAGATCGTCGCGCAGATTTGCGGCCTGCCAGTAAGCGTGGCCGGGGCGACCGTCAACCGTTTTTGCGGATCCTCCATGACCACGATCCAGATGGCCGCAGGCTATATTCAGATGGGCGCAGGCGATGTGTTTATCGCGGCAGGCGTTGAATCCATGACCCGCATTCCGATGGGCGGCTTTAATCCTATGCCCAACCCTGCATTAGGAGAAAGCTATCCGCAGGCCTATATGGGCATGGGCGAAACAGCTGAAAACCTTGCCAAAAAATATTCAATCCCGCGCGACGAGCAGGAAAAATTCGCCCATGCGTCCCATCAAAAAGCAGCCAAAGCCCGCGAGGCTGGTAACTTTAAAGATGAAATCGTGCCCATCGGAGATGTCAGCGAAGATGGCTGCATCCGTCCGGATACAACACTTGAAGATCTGGCGGGTCTGAAACTTGCTTTTGATGAAAACGGGTCCGTGACGGCAGGGACTGCTTCTCCGCTCACCGATGGAGCCGCAGCTGTTCTCGTGGCAAGCGAAGAATATGCCGACAAGCACGGTCTGCCAAAAATGGCGCGGATTAAATCCGTCGGCGTATCGGGCTGCGCGGCTGAAATTATGGGCATCGGCCCGGTCCCTGCGTCAACCAAAGCACTTGAGCGTGCAGGTATTTCCATTGGCGATATCGACATTGCAGAGCTAAATGAAGCGTTTGCCGCGCAATCCCTGCCGGTTATCAAAGATTTAGGCATTGATCAAAGCAAGCTTAATCTGGACGGCGGCGCGATTGCACTCGGCCATCCGCTCGGCGCGTCAGGTGCGCGGATTACCGGCAAGCTTGCCAGCCTCATGAACCGCGAAAAAGCCAAACTTGGACTTGCCACCATGTGTATCGGCGGCGGTCAGGGCACGGCGATCGTCCTTGAATCCGCAGACAGCTAAAATTTTATCGAAAATAAGTTCATTTTTCATATCCACATGGTATCCTGATCCTAGGGTATTTTCACGTTTAGGGTGGGGCGGCAGACCTCCTTCATCGCGAAGAAGCGGAATGACCAGCCCATCCTCTCCTCTTCGGGCAAGGCATGCGTTAGCGTCCTTGCCTGTTTTTTTACCCGATTCGCAGCTATACTGATTCTCCGAACATCGAAGGAGCATTTCCATGAGCATTCAAAAAGTCGCCGTCATCGGATCAGGGGTGATGGGCAGCGGGATCGCCGCCCAAATCGCCAATGCAGGCGTGCCTGTTGTGTTGCTGGATATCGTGCCCAAAGACGCCGATGACCGCTCTGCCATTGCCAAAGGTGCGATCGCCAAAATGCTTAAAACCGATCACCTGGCGCCGCTTATGTCGAAAAAGAATGCGAAGCTCATCACACCGGGCAATTTGGAAGATGATCTGGAGCTTCTCAAAGACTGTGATCTGATTATCGAAGTCGTTCTGGAAGATCTTAAAATCAAACATGCAACTTACGAGAAAATTCAAAAACACCGTAAGAAAGATTCGATTGTTACATCGAATACCTCGACGATCCCACTCGCAAAACTCATTGAAGGTCAGCCAAAAGAATTCGTCAAAGATTTTATGATCTCGCACTTTTTTAACCCGCCGCGTTATTTGCGCCTGCTGGAACTCATTGTCGGACCGGACACACGTAAAGATGCCGTCAAGACGGTGCGTGATTTTTGTGACATCCAGCTCGGTAAAGGCGTGGTCATGTGTAAGGACACACCCGGCTTTATCGTCAACCGTCTTCTGGTGTTCTGGATGCAAGCCTCTGTGAATGCAGCCATTGAAGATGGTGTCCCGATTGAAATTGCAGATGCCGTGATGGGTAAACCGATTGGTGTCCCCAAAACAGCCGTATTTGGATTAATCGATCTTGTCGGCGTTGACCTCATGCCATACCTGTCCAGCTCCATGCTCTCTTCGCTGCCCGAAGACGATCAGTACCGGAAAATTTATAAAGACTACCCGTTTGTCGGACAGATGATCGAGGCAGGCTATAACGGCCGTAAAGGCAAGGGCGGGTTTTACCGCCTGAACCCCGATGCCCCCAAAGGTACAAAAGAAAAACAGGCTTTGCGTTTAAGTGCGGATAGTTTTTCTGAAGATCAGTACCACAAAGCCGATAAACCGAAATTAGAGTCCGTTGCCGCAGGTAAAAAAGGATTACAGGCCGTTGTCACGACCGAAGATGATGGCGGCGCCTATGCCTGGAAGGTTTTATCTCAAACACTTTCCTATGCAGCTTCTTTGGTGCCTCAAATTGCAGATAATATCGCCGCCGTCGACGAAGCGATGCGTCTTGGCACCAACTGGAAAAAAGGCCCGTTTCAAATGATCGATGATCTCGGCCCGAAATGGTTTGCCGATAAACTCCGCGAAGAAGGTATGGACGTCCCGCCGCTTTTAGATGCTGTTGGCGATGGCAGTTTTTATAAAGTGATCGAGGGCAAGCTTCATTACTTTGGAACCGATAACACATATCATGCAGTAGAACGCGCAGATGGCGTTCTGCTCTTACGCGATATTAAACTCTCCAGCGAGCCTGTGATTAAAACAGCCTCAGCATCCGTCTGGGATATTGGCGATGGCGTCTTATGTGTTGAATTTACAGGCAAGATGAACGCGCTGGATGAACCTGTCTTTGATGCCTATTGGCAGGCGATTAAAAAAATCGGGGATGGTAGTGGAGATTACAAAGCGCTTGTCATTTATAATGAAGGCTCGCATTTCTCAGCCGGCGCTAATTTAGGTCTTGCCATCTTCGCAATGAATATTGCGCTCTGGCCGCAAATTGAAAGCCTCGTGACCGGCGGGCAAAAAGTTTACAAAGCACTCAAATACGCCCCCTTCCCGGTTGTTTCCGCACCCTCCGGTATGGCCCTTGGCGGCGGGTGTGAGATTTTGCTGCATTCCGATCACGTACAGGCACACGCTGAAACCTATACCGGTCTTGTCGAAGTTGGGGTCGGGTTGATCCCCGGTTGGGGCGGGTGCAAGGAAATGATTTTACGCTACCAGGCCGAAGAGCGCGAACAACACGCAAAACGCACAGGCGGCAAGCAGCTTTGGTTTAGTCCGGCGAATACACCAATGGGCGCGGTGCGCAAGGCCTTTGAAACGATTGCGCTCGCCAAGGTCGCCAAGAGCGCGCAGGAAGCAAAAGAGCTTCGATACCTCAAACCGTCAGATGAAATTACGATGAACCGCGATCGTCTTCTTTTTGATGCAAAACAAAAGGCTCTTGAGCTTGCCAAAGACTACCAGGTACCTGAAGCCGTTGAAGAGATTCGCCTGCCCGGCCCAACAGGCAAAATGGCGCTAGAACTGGCTGTCAATGACTTACGCAAAAACGGGAAAGCCACGCCCTATGACGTCCCTGTGTCTCTGGCCGTTGCCGAAGTGCTGTCCGGCGGGCCCAAAGCCGACTGGACGCAACCTGTCTCTGAAGATGATCTGCTGAAACTTGAAGTGAAAGAATTTATGCAGCTTGTCAAAAATGAAGGCACGCAGGCACGCGTCGAACATATGCTTGAAAAAGGTAAGCCGCTGCGGAATTAACCGCCAAATTTTTGTATAAATTTCTGAACGGAGTCCTGCACGGCGGCCTGTATGTCAGACATATCGGGCTGGCTTTCCGCCTTTTCACAGGCGCAGGCACACTCCATACAGCCCGTGACGCCGCCCTGCACAACGACTACATCATCCTGCCCGAAAGCGCACAAAAGCTGGCAGAGTTTTTCCGCCCGGGGACCAGCCTTGCATAAAACATAAAGCGGCTTATCCGTTGCCGCGCGTTCTGCAACAAGCGCGTCCATATCAATTTCATGCAGCGGGATATGTTTGACCGGATACTCCAGGCGATATGCCTGATATTCCAGATCACTGCGCACATCAATGACGTCAAGCATCGGATCTGTTTGCGTCAGCGCTGTAAACTCTTCAGCTGATATCACACCATAATTCATTTTTGACCTCCTGATAAAAACATCCCCGCACCTAGGCGGGGATGAGAATAGATTATTTTATGAAGAGCGCGCTTACTTGCTCATCCCCTTCACATAGACCGGCTCATCGGCCTGACGCATAATTTGCGTGTCTACCGGTTCAGGGGCGGGTTCGGCCACAGGTTCAGGTTCCGGCATTGGTTCCGGTTCGGGCTGCGGCTCTGGTGCAACGACCACAGGTTCCGGCGCAGGCGCCGGAGCGCGGTTGCCAACTGGCGCCGTACGCTCTTCCGTATAGGCCATATCGCGGCCGCACCCATCAAGGTCGGAGCTTGAACATTCCGGCAAGGACATACCGCTACAGGCGCCAAGCGCCAGCGTGCCGGCTAAAGCAGTTACTGTAAGAAAGCGTTTCATGGGCTTTTCCTTTTGTTATCGTGAATACGCACCTACTCTAGGCCCAAAACGGCCCCGGAGCAAGGGTGATCCCGAATCAAAAAGGAGTTATTACCGTTTATCGCTTAAGTAACGGCGCTCAAGATGGCTGATCAGCGCTTTTTCCGACAGCTTGGCACCGGTGATATCTTCAATCAGGCTGAGCGTGCCGTCTTTACGGCCTTTGCCGTGGATGCCTTCATTGAGAAGAGTACCGATCTGGGTAAAGTTGCCGTTACGAATATGATTTGGCAGATCATTATCTTTTTCATAGAGCGTGTCATGAAGTTGCGCCGCCATCATATGGGACAGCGTGTTGGTTGCAATAAAGCCAAAACGGCCCGTAAACCAGTCCGGGTTTTGAAGCGGACCTTGCTGCAAGCTTTGCGGCTTCTTGCCAAGGAGATCTTCACTTTCCGCATTCCAGCGCTCAGGCAGATCTTTCACCTGCAGATCGCCATTGATGAGGTCTTTTTCAATCCGGTAGCGCATCAGGTCATGGAAAATCTTGGATAGCTCATCTGCTTCATTACGGATCGGTGTATCGACCACAATCTTGCGCAGGCGGTATAGATTTTCCGGATCGAAACTTTGATTACGGAACTGGCGGAACACACCTTCGGCCCGCACGGCAATAAAGTCATAGAATTGCGGTGTCCGCCCGATAACAGTTTCATAAAGCTGGCTCAGCCCGTTCATCATCAATGTACCGAGATCCTGACCGACCGGCTGTGTCTTCCAGTCCTGCGGCAGGTTTTGCAGGTAAAGACCGCGCGCGCCCTGATACAGCGTATCGGCAAGCGAGTCTAAAAATGTTTCATCTGACCCGCAACGCACAAGCACACGCGCATCATCGGTCGATCCGCCTGTCATCGGCGAGAGCGCCGTAATCTGCAGGGAACCGCGGCCAAAATCAAAGCCCATCATTTCAAGGACTGTTTTATTCAGCCACATCTGGTCTGTGCGCGAGAAATCACCTTCCAGCGCCATCGGCGGTGTCTGTCCGTTTTGTTTATCCAGCGCCGCGTGACGTAAATTTTTCAGCGGCTCGACAAGACTGTCATACAGATCATCAATACTGATCGTTCCAATATCGCTTGCATATCCAAGAAGAAGCGCGCGGTAAAGGGAATCGGTTCCAAATCTTTCCTGCTTTTTCTCGGCCATGCGGCGCGTGAGATCGACCACCTGTTGCATATAAGGCGCAACCTCTTCCCATTTTTGGGTTTGCGCGGCGGCGTGGCGTTTACGCCCTTCATTGGCCACCTGCACAGATGCAATATAAAGATCCGGCGGTACGGCAGCCAGGTGCGAATGTATGCGGCGCATTTCACGCACATTGGCCAGATCCCACTCCGTCCAGTCGCCCGAGGCTGATCCGGCAGCGCCTTCCACTTTATCAAGAAGATTGGTGACGGCCGGCGTTGTTGTCTCTGCGTAAATACGTTTTGTAATTGCTGAAATATCATGAATGCGGCGCTGCAGGCCGCCGGTCGGCATGGCTGTCATCATATCGACCGCCAGCGTGGAGCGGATCGAAAACAGCGTATTTAAATTGCTGAAGTAAAATTTAAGGTCGTTATAGCCTTCAACAGGCTCAGAGACTGTTTTCAGATTCGGCTGATCGGTCATGATGAATAGGCCCCTTTTTGCGCTATGAATATTAGGGAGAAATACGCCGATCACTCCCCAATACTATACACTCGCTTATTTAGGTTAAAAATGGTTTAATTGATAAAAAGATAAGGAATATCAACACGATGTTTTCATTCTGGAAAAAGAAACCCAAAGACCCAAAAGATATGAACCGCGAGGAGCTCATCGCGCTGGCAAAGGAAAATGCCGCCGCGGCGCGCGAGCAAATCGGCGATGAAACGCTGGATAAAATCCGCGAAGCGATGATGAAAAAGGAAAACTCCCCCCTTGAACAGGCCAAGCGCCAGGTCAAATCCATGGAGACTGAAGATGTCCGCGTCGAGCTGCGCCACTGGATGAAAGAAGGAAAAGACTAAACGCGATTTTAACCAATTCTGCGCTATATTGCTTAGATAAACCAAGGAGATGCGTCGATGCCTGTTTATAATGCCCCGCTCGAGAATATCCGTTTTATTTTGCACGATGTCTTAAATGCCGAGCAGCTGACAGAGTTGCCGGGTTATGAAGATGCCTCTGCCGACCTGGTCGATCAGATTATTGAAGAAGGCGCCAAACTCTGTGAAGAAGTTCTCTTTCCTTTAAACCAATCCGGTGACCAGGAAGGGTGCACCTACGAAAACGGTGTCGTGCGCACACCAAAAGGATTCAAAGAAGCCTACGATCAATTTGCCGAGGGCGGCTGGTGCGGCGTATCCTCCGACCCGGACTATGGCGGGATGGGTCTGCCGATGCTGGTCAATACCGTCATGCAGGAAATGATCTGCAGCGCGAACATGTCATTCGGCATGTATCCGGGTCTCTCGCAAGGCGCGTATGAAGCGCTCTATATTTTCGGGACAGACGATCAGAAAAATATATATCTGCCGAAACTTGTTGAAGGCGTGTGGTCGGGAACGATGTGCCTGACAGAGCCGCATTGCGGGACCGATCTTGGTTTGATCCGCACAAAAGCGATCCCGAATGATGATGACAGCTATGCCATCACAGGGACAAAGATTTTTATTTCCGCCGGCGAACATGATCTGACTGAAAATATTATTCACTTGGTTCTTGCCAAGCTTCCAGATGCACCGGAAGGTGTACGCGGTATTTCACTCTTTGTTGTGCCGAAATTTCTGCCTAAAGATGATGGTGTCGGCGCGCGTAACGGGATTATGTGCGGGTCCATCGAACATAAGATGGGCATTCACGGCAATTCTACCTGCGTGATGAACTTAGATAGCGCGACCGGCTGGCTGGTCGGCGAAAAACATAAAGGCTTGAAAGCCATGTTCACCATGATGAATGCGGCCCGCCTTGGGGTTGGCATGCAGGGGCTTGGTATTGCCGAGATCGCATACCAAAACGCTGTAGAGTATGCCAAAGACCGCCTTCAGATGCGCGCACTCGATGGCGTGAAAGCCCCGGACAAGGAGGCTGATCCGATTATCGTGCACCCGGATGTGCGCCGCATGCTTTTAAAAGGCAAAGCCGTGGCTGAAGCAGGGCGGGCGCTGTCATACTGGACGGGTCTCAATCTGGATATCTCGCACAAACATCCCGATGAAAACGAACGCCAAAAAGCTGATGATCTGGTCGCGCTGCTGACCCCCATCGTCAAAGCTTACCTCACCGATATGGGCACGGAAATCGCCAATGAATCACTTCAGGTGTATGGCGGGCACGGCTATATCGCCGAATGGGGGATGGAACAATATGTCCGCGATGCGCGTATCGCCCAGATTTATGAAGGTACAAACGGCATTCAGGCGCTTGATCTTGTCGGGCGTAAAATGGGACAAGGCTACGGACGGCTCCTGCGCCGTTTCTTCCACCCAGTCTCTGCCTTTATTGAAGAACATCAGGCGAATGACTCCATGCAGGAATTTATTTTCCCGCTGGCCAAATCTTTTGCCAAACTTCAACAGGCCACAGCGACAATCGCGATGAAAGGCCTGAAAGATCCGAATGAAGCAGGCGCAGCCTCTTCGGATTATCTGCGCCAATTTGCGCTCGTGGCCATCGGCTATATGTGGTGCCTGATGGTGCTTGCCGCGCAAAACAAAATTAACAGCGGAGACGGCGATAAAGCCTTTTATGAAAGCAAGTTTGAAACCGCCCGCTTTTTCTTCGCCCGGATGCTCCCCGAGGCAGATGCCCGCTTTAAGATGGTCATGGCGGGCGCAGAGAGTTTGATGACTCTGGGTGCAGACGATTTTTAATTTCATTGATGGAACAGATTAAAACAATTCGATCTTTGCGTGCATATGTCACGGAAAAGCGTCGTACCGGATCTAAAATTGCCTTTGTTCCGACAATGGGTGCATTGCATGAAGGTCATCTGGAACTTGTCCGGCAGGGCCTGAAACAGGCCGGTATCTGCATCCCGTATATTTTCCTGAACCCGAAACAATTTGGCGACGGCGAAGATCTGGATAGTTATCCCAAAACGCTGGAAACGGATCTGGATAAACTGGAAAAAACAGGCGCGCAAGCTGTCTATGTCCCAAGCGCAGCGGACATTTATCCGCCTGGATTTTCA
Organism: Alphaproteobacteria bacterium; assembly: GCA_028289285.1. GTDB lineage: Bacteria > Pseudomonadota > Alphaproteobacteria > Micavibrionales > Micavibrionaceae. Next base: position 21,098 of record JANQRF010000007.1, on the reverse strand, counting down.
ACCACCGTCTCTGTTAAAGGCATTTCGGAGATTTTGGAAGGCGCGCACCGCCCGCATTTTTTTGACGGAGTCGCCACCATTGTCACCAAGATGTTATTACAATGCCTGCCGGATATCGCCCTGTTCGGCGAAAAAGATTACCAGCAGCTTTTGGTCATTCAAAAACTCGTGACCGATTTAAATATTCCGGTTCAGATTACCGGTGTGCCGACCGTACGCGATGAAAACGGGCTGGCACTATCGTCCCGCAATACCTATTTAAGCGAAGCAGAATACGGCATTGCTATTCAGCTTAATAAAATCCTGGCAGGGATGAAACCTGGTAATGACGCGCACGCAGCGCATGAAAAATTAAAAGCGGCAGGGTTTGATAAAATCGATTACTGTACTATCTGCGATGCGCATACGCTTTTACCCCCGGAGGAAAATACGCAGGAAAAACGTGCGCTTGCCGCCGTATGGATCGGTAAAACCCGCTTGATTGATAATCTGCCTGTGTCAGAATAAACAAATAAGGAGCGCTTTTCTATGTCACTTGACGCCGTTACGGAACAGATCAAACAAAAAATGGCGATGGCCCACGGGCTGAGCGCCAAAGTGAAATTCGATTTTGATGAAGATGGATTAATTTTTGTCGATACAACGGAGAGCCCGCCGGTTATTTCCCATGAGGATGACGAGGCGGATGTCACGCTTTCCTGCAGCCTTGATACGTTTCAGGATATTCTAGGCGGCCTGCAGGACCCCAATATCGCCTTCATGATGGGCAAGCTGAAAGTCAAAGGCTCCATGGGCCTGGCGATGAAGCTCAACGCCGTTTTAGAAGATTAAAAATCTTCTTGTTTCAGGACGCATTTTTATATAATAATATGCATTATGTCTTCTGAAATGCGTTCAAGACTACTGGAAATAATAGGTCCGCAAGGCCTTTTGAAACCTGTTAAATCAATTTGGAATGCCGCATCCTGGGGAGACCAATCCCCATATCTTTACAAAAACAGAATTTTATATAAAGCGCCAAAACTTGTTTCAAGCTGGGCCGGGGCTGTTTATGTATCTATTTATACAGCCGATCTTTTTTCGCACGGCGCGTTAAAAACACTTTTTACCGAGGCTGGCCAAAACCCCAGCCAGGGACAAGTTGGTATTTCTTTTGGGCTTGGTCTCATCGCAGGTATTACCTCTTATAAAGCCATTCGCGTTGGATTTCGGGGCGTTTTTGACTCTATTGCAAATATAAGAGGTTTGCCTAAAGAAGAAATAACACCAAAAGAAGACGTACCTGCCCTTCAAAATGAAAATCAGGTAACAGAGCAACCCGCGGGTGATCCGAATTTTAAAATAGATACATTTCAAGGCCCTTTAGAGAAAAACAGTGGCCTGCACGGAAAAGGGAAATCTGCACCCGCTTTAACAGCAGATGCGTAAATACATCTAAAACCTGTAATTCACGCCGATTGAAAAAATTCCGACCGTGCCGTTTGTATCTGCGGTGATATTTGCAAGATTGCTATTGCGCACAAGGTTCAGTTCTTCTTCCCCGACATCAATGAGCGCGCTTGAAAAATCAATCGAGATATTTTCTTTCCAGTGATAGGTCCCCCCGGCGGTAAACCAGTTGCGGTCCCCGTCCGGTGTGCGGGAGGTGCGAAACCCGTCTTGCGTCGGTGTCGGATCATATTGATAGCCCGCCCGCCAGGTCCACTGATCGTCCGCCTGATATTCAAGACCAAGCGCCAGCGCGAGCGTATTTTCGTAGTTTTGAGGGACAACACTAATCGTTCCGCCTGAATCATTTTTTGCGCGGATTTCCTTGAAGCTGTTCCAGCCAAACCAGGTCAGTTGGCCCATCAAACGTAATTTGTCGTTATATTGCTGCGCCAGGCCAAAGGTCCACATATCCGGTAAATCAAGATCCGCTGTTCCGGGCACGTCAAAATTTCCGGATGTCAGCCCGGCCACTTTTATCCGGCCATCCAGCTCATGATGCATATGAGAGCGGTAATGCACACCGATATCTGTATGTTCCCAGGGAGAGATCAGTAATCCGGCATTAAACCCGTAGCTCCAGTCATCCCCTTCCAGGCGGCTGACCCCTTCAGACACAATATTTGAAATCGCCCGCTCTAAAACCGCATCGGCTTTTTGAATGTCGATCCCGACGCCAATAGAAATTTGATCATGCACTTTGACGGCAATAGAGGGTTGGATATTCATCGTCGTGAGCTCTGTTTTTGTTGAATCAAACCGCCCGAACCAGCCATCATCATAGCTGCTCCCTAAACCGAACGGTGCACTTACACCGATTCCAAGCCAGAGATGATCGTCCGGCATGGGCGCGGCCACAAACATATTCGGTACAAGGGCGGAGCGATACGGATCACCGCCATTACCGCCTGTAATTGGACCGACACCGCCGGGCGCGGCGCCGTTAAAATCAAAGGTCGATCCCGTATTGGTAATATCCGCGTGCGGCACAAGCAGATGCGCGCCGACATTCATCTGCGCGCCATCAAGACGTGTCATGCCTGCCGGATTAAAAAAGATCGTGCTGGCATCCTTTAAAGATGTCGTGGAACCTGCAAAGGCATGCCCTAAACCGGAAACGGAAGATTCTTGAATATAAAACCCGGCGGCAAGCGCAGAAGCTGGAAACAAAAACGCCCCTGTAAAAAATACGGATAAAAAAGTCTGATATATCTTCATCGTAAAACGCTCCCTGCTTTTAAAAGAAGTTTACTACATAGAAAGAGAGAAAGAAATCAGGCTTCTATATTGCGGCGCGCTTACAACCGCGCAGAAATATCTGCAATAACTTCATCTGCTGTCTGGTCGATTTTATAAAGTGCATGCAAATTATCTTGCGGATCTATCAAATAGATATAGCTGGAATGATCCATTGTATACTCAGATAAGGTCGGATCATCGACTTTCGCGTAATAGACTTTATACGCTTTAGCAATCTCGGCAATTTGATCCGGCGTACCGGTCAGGCCGATCAGGCGTGGGTGAAACAGGCTCACATAATCAGCCATAATTTTTTGCGTATCGCGCTCCGGGTCAATGGTGATAAAGATCGGCGTAATCTGTTCACCTTTTTCTCCCAGCGCATTCAGGACTTCTGTCATTTTCGCAAGCTCTGTCGGGCAAATCGCCGGGCAAAAAGTAAAGCCGAAATACATCAAACGCCATTGCCCACTGAAATCTTTTTCGGTAACAGCTCGTCCAGTGTGGTCTGTCAGCTCAAACGGCCCGCCGAAATTATCTGCCACAACAGTTGATGCCGTCGCCTGACGTTCTATCCCTCTGATCTGGGCAAAGGCAATAAGAGCGGAGACTCCCAAACCAACAATGAGAATAAGCGCAACGCGCAATTTATTTTTGTTCATGCACTACAGATAGAGCATTTTCAAAAAAGAAAAAGTATTTTCGTTATTTTAGAGCAAACAGCGTTTTTGTCCGGCCAGGCGCGAGGAGTGAAATGTAGAAATCCCTGCATGAACGACGAAGCAACGCAGCCGGGCGGAAACGATGGAAGCTCTAGAGGACGTCGAGCATCTCAGCAACGAGAGGATGGCGGACGATATCCGCCTGATCCAGTCGGACAACCCCGACATTACCAAGCTTTTCAAGCCGCCCGGCAATGTCGGACAGGCCTGACATGCCATCCAGCAAATCGCTCTGGTCCGGATCGCCTGTTACCACCATGGTCGAGTGCCAGCCAAGGCGGGAGAGCAGCATCTTTAATTGCCCGTAAGTGCAGTTCTGCGCTTCATCTATCACAACAAAGGCATTATTCAGCGTCCGTCCGCGCATAAAGCCGACCGGGGCGATTTCAATCGTGCCGTCATCCATATATTTACGGACATTCTTACCGCCCATCCTATCCCCCATCGCATCGTAAAGCGGGCGTAAATAGGGCGCCATTTTTTCGTGCATATCACCTGGCAGATATCCTAAAGACTCACCAGCTTCCATTGCAGGGCGGGAGAGAATAATACGTTCAACCTGCCCTTTTTCAAGCGCTTCAACAGCCGCGGCAATCGCCAGATAGGTTTTCCCTGTGCCTGCCGGGCCGATGGCGAGCGTTAAATTTTTCTCGTTGATCGACTCCATAAGCAGGCGCTGCCCGTCGCTGCGCGGCTTAATGGTTTTAACGAATTTTTTGTCACGGCGCGCATCAATTTCATCGTCCAGCGGATGCCAGCCGGAGGAGTGTGAGAGATCGTCAAAGGCCGGGTGAACGACGTTCCCGGAGCGGTGATGAAGGTTTTTCTTATTGGCTTTACGTGACTTTTTAGACATGCGTGTCTCCTGATAGGGTGAGAAGTTCCAGACAAAAAGGCAGTGTTACGCCGCACACACAAAAACGCCGCGAGAGCGGTGCTTCGCGGCGGGACAAAAAACGGATCAAAACCTTCCCGTAAGATACGGCCATATGAGAAGGAGGGGCCGTCTTCGCGGTGTGGAATTTCGATTCGGTGTGCTACAATCAAGGGGAGCCCTTGGTTAAGACGTTTACTTAAAAATAAGTATATCAGAAAAAAGCTTTTCACGCGAGAAAAACCGGATGAAAAAAGATAAAAACAAGCCTGTGCTTACCACCGCGCAAACCGATTCGGAAAGCGGCACGGAAGGGCTGGAGCCTCCAGAAAACAAGGCCCGGCACGAGGCGGCCCTCAAAGCCCTTTTGGATAAAGGGTTAATTTCCAAAGAGGAATATCAGCAAAAACTAAAAGGGAGCTAAGCCGCTTCTTTATTTAAAAGCTTTTGTGCATCTTTGACATTTTTACGGATCAGCCACCAGGCGGCTTTTGAGGCCAGCTTGCCGGAAATCCCTTTCGGATCAAACCCGCAGGCTTTGAACACCATGGAGACCGCACGGTCGACCTGCGGCACTTTATAATAACTATAAGCGCGCATCATATATTCTTTATTATACTGCTCACGGTCATAGGCGTCATTGTCATTCGCGTTCGCTGCATAAAAAGCATAAGAGAGTTCATCATCTTCCGTTTCGGCAATCCGTCCCAGCGCAATTTTAAGACGCCCCATCTTGCCGAGATTTTCTTTGACCAGATATTTATTCAGCGTGTCATAGAAAAGTTTGTAATGACGAAATTCATCACCGGCAATTTTCGCGCAGATTTGTTTCAGCACAGGTTCATCGACACTCGCCCCAATCGCGGAATAATAAGAACTTGTCCCCGTTTCCACCATGCAGCGCGCGATCATCTCCCCACTGCGTGAGCCGCGAACAGATCCCTCCAGATCGTCATCTTCAAAATGATCAGGCTGATATCCTTTGCGGAATTTGTCCATCGCCTCTTCCAGTTTCCAGCTCGGATCAATTTTTTCCGCCCACAGACCAAGCACCTGCCCGTGCTGCACTTCTTCGATGGCCCATTCCCGCGCAACTTTTTGAAACTCTTCGTCGTCATGAAAGACTTTGCACAAATAATCAGCATAGCTTTCAGCCGCATATTCAACCAGTGCAGCCGCTTTGATGATTTTAAGCAAATCTGCATCAACTTTACTTGGGTCCAGCTGATCCCAGGGCATGTCTTCAATCTTCCAATGGACATAAGCCATATTTCTCTCTCCTGTTTTGATGCCCCCTATAAAGCATAGAAAAAAAAAGGACGCAAATAAATGCGTCCTTTTTACTCATTGGCAGTATGAATTTAAGGTTATGCTGCGACCTGCTCGCCGCCATCTTCCGTGCCGCCGATCTTCTTGCCGTAATTGCCGGAAAACAGCTCTTCAGAGAAGACATCTTCCCAGGCCCCTTCAGTAGAGGCTTTAGAATATTCAGTTGCACGGTTTTCAAAGAAGTTGGTGTGTTCGGCACCGTTCAGCATCACATCCATCCAGGGCAGCGGATTTTTCTCAATCCCGTAAATCGGCTCAAGGTTCAGCTGTTGCAAACGGCGATCGCCAATATAACGGATATATTGTTTTACGTCTTCTGCCGTCATCCCTTCAATCTCGCCTTGTTCAAAGCACAGATCAATAAAGGCGTCTTCATGCTCAACCGTAATTCTGCAGCTTTCTGTAATTTCGCGTTTCAGCTCATCGTCCCAGATATCCGGATGTTCCTGGATAAATGTGTTAAACAAACGGATCATCGACAGGCAGTGCAGTGTTTCATCGCGCACCGACCAGGTCACAATCTGACCCATTCCTTTCATTTTGTTAAAGCGCGGGAAGTTCATGAGGATCGCAAAGGAGGCAAACAGCGCCAGACCTTCTGTGAACGCACCAAACATCGCCATGGTTTTGGCAATATCGCGCGGGCTTTCCATCGAGACATCCTGCATGTAGTCGAACTTGTCTTTCATCTCCTTATATTTCAGGAAGGCGGAATATTCGACTTCAGGCATGCCGATCGTATCAAGCAAGTGTGAGTAGGCTGCAATATGCACGGTTTCAATATTTGAAAAGGCCGCAAGCATCATCTGCACTTCCACCGGTCCGAAAACCTGGCTGTAATGTTTCATGTAACAATTATTCACTTCGACATCACTTTGCGTGAAGAAACGGAAAATCTGGGTCATCAGGTTTTTTTCTGACGGGGTCAGATTCTTTTTCCAGTCGCGCACATCTTCGGCAAGCGGCACTTCTTCCGGCAGCCAGTGAATACGCTGTTGTGTCAGCCAAGCTTCATAACACCACGGATAAAGAAACGGTTTATAGACATGGCGCTCTTGTAAAAGCGGTGAATTTGAATTTGCGGTTGTATCTGTCATGGCCTGACCCATCATCATCTCCTTGATAAAAACGAATTAAAACTGTTGATTTAAATAGGACTCTTCCACGATTCGGGGAGCAGAGTCCCGAGTCTTTTGTGAAACCTATCCACAGATCTTTGCGACCTGAAATAATCAATATATAGTCTATTTTTAAAAATTCAACACTATATATAGATGTTTTTGGGTTATCTACATATTTGCAGCCAGTTTTTTGACCTTGCCTTCCAGATCGCTCATGGAAAAAGGTTTACGGATATAGCCGGTTACACCCGCATTTTTAGCTTCGATCACAGATTCCGTGTCTGTTCGGGCGGTGATCATCAGGAAAGGCATTCTAAAACCTCTTGCACGGATATGTTTTAAAAGCTCAATACCTTCAAATTTCGGCATATTCCAGTCACAGATAATGATATCGACCATAGACTCGTCCATATCCATAAGGTCGCGGGCCGTATCCCCGTCATTGGCTTCAAAAATCTGGTTGATCCCGATTTCGCCCAGCATATGACGCAGCGTTGCGCGCGCATTTTGCTGGTCTTCCACAATCATGACCTTGAGTTGCTTCAAATCCATACTAAAGTATATTGGACAGGTTCAGGCCTTTTTCAATACAAAATTGACGGATTTTACCAATTCATCGACAGTAAAGGGTTTGCGCAGCACATGATCAGCCATGTCTCCGGCTGCAATCAATAGATCATCAGCAGCCATATTATACCCTCCGCCTGAAATGACCATCACGGGCGGTTTGTTGTCTCCATATCCGACATTAATCGCTGTCATTAATTCAATGCCGTCCAGATCCGGCATCATCACATCTGTAATCACCAGATCATACGGATCGTTTGCCATATCGCGTGCAAGCACATCCAGAGCAATCTTTCCGTTTTCGGCCATCTCGATATGATAGCCCTCTTCCTCGAGCATTGCTTCAATGCTCATACGCACATCCAGGCGGTCTTCAACAATGAGTATTCTTTTAGTCAAGGAACAAATCCTCCTCAGGTAAATCCTGCGGGCGCTCTTCTTCCTTTAAGACCGGTAACAGAATGTAAAAACTGGCGCCTTCTCTGGGCTTGCTCTCGGCATAAATTGTGCCCCCGAACTGGCGCATAATGCCAAACGAAGTTGCCAGGCCAAGCCCTGTGCCCTGATCAACAGGCTTGGTTGTAAAAAACGGATCAAATATTTTATCTAAAATTTCCTTATTCATACCCGGACCATCATCGCGCACCGTGATTTCAACAAAAGGACCGGGCTTCACGTCATGCGCCTTTGAAAGACTCTCATCAATAATTTTATATTTTAAGGACACATCAATCGTTCCATTCTGGCCCATGGCATCGGAGGCATTTTTAAAAAGATTGCTGAAAATCTGACTAAGACCCGTTTCATTAATAAGAAGATAAGGGGTCTGCGCAGGCGCATTCACATTTCCAAGGTCAATGGTCAGATCAACCGTTGCAGATACCATAGGTTTGGAAAGAGCCAAGGCTTCGTTTAAAGCTTCTTCTACGGTCACAAAATGCATGTCCATATATTTCCCGCGCGCAAAAGAAAGAACGTTTTGAACGATATTGCGCGCCTGCAGAGAACTATCGTGAATCATCGTCACATATTCTGTCAGCTTGGGGTCCTGGTCTTTCAACCGGCGGATAAGAATTTCACTCATCCCGATAGCCGGCTGAAGCGCATTGTTAATTTCATGCGCCATCCCGCCTGCAATCTCACCGATAGAAGCCAGCTTTTCATTCTGGTTTTTAATGTCTTGTTCTGTTTCAAGCCGGCCTTGCATCTCTTCAAGCTGATCGTTCATCTTTTCCAGCCGGATCGTATGACGCACGGCTAAAACCGTCCCGGCCACCAGCATGGATAAAACAACAACAAGGACCTCATTCAGATCCCACTCATCATGCATATGGACAAAATTGTGCCAAAGCTCGAAGATATCAAAGCGGGCCATCAGGCCGGATAAGACAACAGAGACACATCCGATAATGGCGATATCTACAAGAGTGTCTTTTCGAAATTTAAGGGCGAGAGCTTTTTTATCCGGTGGAATCATTTAAAGAGCGCAGATATTCATTTGAACAGATTTAAAATGGACAAAAACAGTACAAAAGAATTAAACCATAAATAGATGTCTATAAAAAGTGCTTAATGCTCTTGTAATACATACATATGAAGGAAAAAACAAAGACGTAAAAAATGACCGGTTTAGCGGGCCGCTGCAGCAACCACAGTCACATTGCCTTTTGGCTTTGTATGCAGCCACCAGGCTGTGCGGTTGATTGAGAAAATCGGCTTATAATGGCTGATCCGGTCTGCACTCGTCATGGTTTTAATTTGATTATCCAAAACCATCGGACCGTTATCGGTGTAAACGATCAAAATTGCGTGCGGAATATTTTTTTGCAGATCCTGAACGATCGCAATACGAAGGCGGTTTTCAGGAACGCCGAGCGCACGCAAAGCTGTATATTTTGTAATTGCAAAATCTTCGCAGTCCCCGCCTTTTTCAAAGAACTCAACCGGGGTCGCCCAGTAATCGGTCTTGCCGTAATTGCGGCTGTCAGTGACGTAACGCACCTTGTTGACCATGTCATTAACCTTGGCGGCCATCTTGTGCAGCGGCAGACCTTGCAAGCCTTCCAGCTGCGCTTTGAACTTACCCATGGATTTTTGACCGTAAGAATTATTCAAAGCTGCATCAAAGCGTGAAAACATGCCTGTCCATTTTGTAAAGGCTTTTAAAGAACGGGATTGTTTTTCAACAGAGCCAAACAGCTTTGGATGATAGCTTGCCGGTGTCACACTGTTAAACGCAACAGCCATACGGGCAGGCACATCTTTAACGGTCCCGGCGCGTGCTTGCTTTGCAAAGCCCATGGATGAAAATGTCAGAAAAGCTGTGACAGCTGTTGTCAGGAAACGTAAAGCAAACTGCTCAAACAGTGTTTTGCGAATCGTACCTGCACTGATGTAATTAAATTCGACAAGATAGTTACCGAGACGTTGTCCGTTATCCCGGCTTTGCGCCAGCGCATATTTTAATTGTTGTGGTGAGAGATGCCCGTCCTGTACAAGAAGCTCGCCGAGCTTGTTGCGATGTAACCGTGCTTTTAGTCCGGAAAGAACCCCCTTATGGGAAGTATCCTGAGAAATTTGCGTATCTCTTGTCTCGTACTTATCGTGCGTCACGTTTCCCCTACCCCGTAAAACCCGCATATATAAATAAACCCATCTACTAGTATGCGCTCAAATGATTGACGAATTCCTAACAAACGGGCAAAAACATACGGAAATATGAGTTAACAAAGGCTTAAAAAATGACCGCAGATTTTGGTCAACTTATTGATAAATTTAGTAAAATCCGCATTCTCGTGATTGGGGACGTGATGCTGGATACCTTTATATATGGGGATGTCGGGCGGATTTCGCCTGAAAGTCCCGTTCCTGTGCTGCATCGCAAAGATATGACTCATATGCCTGGCGGCGCCGGAAATGTCGCCTCGAACCTCATAGCGCTGGGAGCACACACAGATTTAATCGGCGTGACGGGTAAAGATGATGCCGGGGATACTCTCATCACTCTTTTAAAAGAAACAGGCATAGATATTGGCGGCATGATCCATGATCCAAATCGCCCGACGATTTCTAAAACACGTTTCGTTGCGCAGGGCCAACAAATGCTCCGCCTTGATGAAGAAGAAATTACGCCCGTCTCTGAAGAGATTGAAAAAGCCCTGTGCGCACAGATTAAAAAGCACGGTAAAAAATCCGATCTGATTATTCTCTCCGACTATGCCAAGGGCGTTTTAACGCGAAGCGTTATTGAAGCAGCAATCCAATCGGGTAAGCCCGTTTTTGTTGATTCAAAAGATAAAGACTTTTCCAGATATAAAGGGGCCGCCCTCATCACTCCGAACCGTAAGGAATTATCCGAAACATCGGACATGCCGTGCATCTCTGATCAGGATATTGAACAGGCAGGGATGAAAGTGATGCGTGAATATAATCTCCCGGCCCTGATCGTCACCCGCTCGGAAGATGGCATGAGCGTCTTTGAAAGCAGCAAAACGCCGGTTCATATCAAAGCGCAGGCGCGGGACATTTATGATGTCTCCGGCGCAGGCGATACGGTGATGGCAACTTTAGGCGCAGCATCCGCCGCCGGCGCATCTTTAGAACAGGCAGCCACGCTTGCCAATCTGGCGGCTGGTATTGCCGTTACGCGCCTTGGCACCAGTGTTGTCAGCGCGGATGATTTAAAAACCCACCTTCAGACCGGACGGCGCGCAGGTTCTACCATTGCCGCGCGCCAGGATGTTGATGAAGCTACCCGGACTATCAAGGACTGGCAAAGCCAAAACCTGAAAGTCGGTTTTACCAATGGCTGTTTTGATATTCTTCATCACGGTCATGTCAGCTATCTCGACCGTGCCCGCGCCCGCTGCGACAAGTTAGTGCTTGCGCTTAATCATGATGCGTCCGTGCGTATTCTGAAAGGCCCCGACCGCCCCATCAATGATCAGGACGCCCGTGCAAGTGTCACTGGTGCATTAGCCTCTGTTGATCTGGTTGTGTTTTTTGGGGCCGAAAAAGACGAGCAGGATAATACACCCTGCGGTATTCTTGAGACGTTGCGCCCGGATGTTATTTTCAAAGGCGGTGATTACACCGAGGACCGGCTTCCCGAAGCAAAAGTCGTACGCGCGTATGGCGGCGAGGTCGACATCATGCCGCTTTATGAGGGATATTCAACGACAGGCACAATCGAAAAACTACAAGATACCAATAAAGGGGACAAAGCCGCATGAGCGCGATTGACAAAATGCCGGGTCAGTTTGAACAGGGCGGATATAAATTTACCCGCCTGAAGCAAAGTGATTTAAAGCTCGTGCGTTTTTGGCTGTCCGAACCGCACATGCCGGACTGGTGGTCTCCACCCGAAGAAGAAATTGCCGTGATGGAAAAAGATATGGAAGCCGATAAAACAAATGTCGCGCGTTATATCGTCTCACATCAGGGGCGGGAATTTGCCTTCATCCAGGTTTACGACCCGGCAGGCGATCCGGAGTTTTGGGGGGAGAACCCACAGGAAGAAGGCACATACGGCACAGACCAGTTTATCGGCGATCCGTCCATGATCGGATTCGGGCACGGCACGAAATTTATCAAGGCCTTTATCGCAAGCCTGAAAAACATAGACGGCATCACCCGCATGATTGTTGATCCGCATCCGGATAACGCCCCGGCCCTTAAATGTTACGAACAGGTCGGCTTTCGTAAAGAATCAGACATCACCACCCCCGACGGCCCGGCCGTGTTGATGGCGATGACATTATAAATCAGGTTTCCTTAAATCCGGAAAAACCGTTTCAATCTGGATGGTCATATCTTCCAGCTTACATAGCGCAAGCTGCGTGGCGGCATCTGAAAAGCGCATCACCGATGCCAAGTTTTCAAGAACCTGCTTTAATTTTTCAGGTTCCAGCTTTCCCGTCTTGCTAAAAATTTCAGTATCAATATGCGCAAGCGCGCGCAACTCTTTTTCAATATCGTCATTTTCGCCTATGTCAGTCATGGGGATGGTCCTTTTCATTTAAAATACGGTCATGAAAAACCACCAGGGAAACCATTCCCCTGGTGGCCGGGTGTTAAGAACCGCTCACTAGAAACGGCGCGATGCTTTTGGGCTTGCGCCTTGGACATGACATCACCACCCGGCCTTTGGACCGAGAGGCGACACAATTAACGGCAGTGTCTAGAATGCCGCTAGTGAGGGGGTTCTTAAGCCCCGGCCCGTTTTCTCCCCATTGAAATCATGAAAACGTGCAGGCAAAGCCTATCAGCTTTCCCCTAAAACGCAAATCTTAACCCCCTCACCCTCCCACGCTTGCGCGCGGGCCCCTCCCTCTCCCTATGGGAGAGGGTTGCGTAGCCTTATCGACCCCGGACCCCGATCCGGGGAAGATTAGGCAAAGCTGGGTGAGGGGTATACACACATCTTGGGATATCTCTATTTTGGCCCCTTGACTTTCTCCTCTCTTTAAATGAGAATGATTATCAGTTGCATATCTTCTCTTTTTCTCAAAGGATATCTCCCATGCTTGAAGACCTTCTCTCCGTCCATTCTTATTTCGGCCTCAACGATTCCGCCTTTTTTGAACAGGACCTCAAAGATAAATACGGGGACAGCGAAGTCCGCGAAGCCATCCAGGCCGGTATTTTAGAACATCGCCGCATCCCGTGCGGATCGGGGCGTCAGCGCTGCGTGTGCTGGCTGTCCCGCGAAGGCGTTACCCTGGCCCGCGCCCGCGCCGCCAGCGCAAGCCTGTTATAATCGGCCCCTATACGCACACCGGGCAGCTTGATATGATAGGCGGATGAAACGCGCCCTTGTTATGTCTGCGATCTGTCTTTTGATATCCGCCTGTACCATGCCGGACGGCTATGTTTATCATGACGGCCTTTATAAAACGGACGTCCCGCACGGCCCCTCCAGAGCGGCTCTCATTTCTCAGACGCAAAGCCGCCAGATTGCCGACGCCATGACGGACCTCGTGGAACGGTTGACGGACCGGGCGGGTCTTGCTCCCGGCGCTGTTTATGTCGATACGCCTGCGCCGGCCTCACAAATAGAATCCCTCATGGATAATGATCTGCGCAGCGCTTTACGCCGGGCGGGCTATTTACTGACCGATCAGGAGGATCAGGCGGCTTACCGCATGACGCACCGTATAAAGCCCGTCACGCTGGAAGACGGGATGCACGGGGAAATGGCCATTGATATTTATGATGCGCGCAGCGAAGACGGCGCGCTCTTAACATCCGAGCTTGGCTATTACCGGATTGACTCTTTGGATAAAATCGTCAGGTAATAGAGCCCATGAAAACCTACATTCTTCTTTTGGCCCTGATTTTACTTCCCTCCTGCACCGCTGTGATGGCCGGATCGGCAGGCACAGCCCTGCACAAAAAATTCAGTGATGACGCGGCGCGCCAATCCATGCAGGCGGCCAATTATGTGGCCGCGGATTATATTGCCGTACAGGCCCGTCACCAGATTGATAAATTCACACCGATTGAAATCGGTGCCTTTAAAAATATCGGTGATATTCCGATCAATGATGCACTTGGCGCCGCCATCGGCGATCAGCTTGGCCAGCGTTTTGCCGAACTTGGATTTACTGTCGGGCGTAATGTCGAGAAAACACCCGGCTATTATAAACGCCGCAATGCGATTTTAAGAGGCACCTATAAGGTCGTGCGCAATGATATTAAGGTCAACCTTCTGATGGTGGAAGAAGGCAGCAATAAAGTTTTTGCCCAAACCACTTATGATATTCCGATCAAGAGCGATGTCCGCGAGCTCGGCCAGCTGGAAGACCAAAGCTTCCTCAATATGTTCACATTACCAAATTAATTACCGTGCATACAGCACGCGGTAATAATGATAGGTGCCCGTGGAAGGCGTGCCGCCGCCTTCAAAGCAGGCTTCACGATGTCCGCGCAAATCATTCGCACCATCTGCGATCGCCTGACCGTAAGAAAAGCTGCCTGTAAAAAGCGTTGTAATATCGGCAGCCCCGCTATCACGCGGCGGTACATCGGACGGATTATTCACGCCGTTCTTATCATTCAGCGCATAACAAAAAGCCTGGGTCACATTGGGCAGTATCGCGATGAGATCAAGGCAAGCCGCAGTCCCGCAATGTGATCCGACATTCAGGGCTTCGTTCGATCCGCTAAACACCCAGAATGACGCCGTTGTCTGAATACCCGTCGGGATATCTCTATAACTTGCAGCGCCGCCTTCAGAGGAAAAAACCTGGCGGGCGGGCGTATCTGTAATCAGGCCGTACCCGCTGGGCGCATTTGGGTGGGCAAAGCGTAAATCCGTTTCGCTATAACCGTTTTGCATGATCAACCGCACAGCAGTTTCAAGTTCGGCGCCGTATCGCTGCACTTCGGACACCCGGATCATCAGCGTTTCTTCATCAATATTGCTGCCTTGCTGGTTGGATCCGCGCATCACAACCAGCAAAATCCCCATCAGGAAAATCGCGCCCAAAATGTAAATGAGAATATTGCCGCGTTCACCGCGGCGGACTGCAGACATGCTACCGCTCATTATCAGGGGCAATAGTGATGCAGTCTTTAAAGACGCGGCACGCCCTTACGGCATCTTCTTTAGAAAGATTGGTCAGCCGTGCCCGGAAGACAAGACCTTTATCTGTGCGCAGCGGCACGCTTAAAGGCCGCGCGCCAGCGATCTCTTTAGAGATATCTTCCATCGCCCGGGACAGTGCAACATCCGTTGCCGCGCGGGAGGTAAACGCGCCGATCTGAATGCTCCAGCGATTGCCGGAATAAATTTTCTTCCAGTTATCGTCTTTTACGGCAGGCGTCAGAGCCACTTTTTGCGTTTTTGTTTCTTCGGGCATCGCACTTAAACGGGCAATCACCGCATGCCCTGCATCGCGCAGTTTTTTAGCAGCCGGGCTTGGCGCATCAGGAGACGGTTTAAACTTGCCTGTATGCACCGCCATCGCCAGCAAACCTGTCTCAAGACGTTTTGAACTTGAAATATCAAAATCACCTTCGCCGATCAGCTCATCAAAGATACCGCTTTCGACATTTGCGCGGACTTGTTCCATTTGCTTGGCCGTCACCAGATTATTCATCTGCGTGCGTTGCTCTTTGTTTTGCTGCAGCGCTGCGATCGACGCATAGGGTACTCTTTCCTGCGCGCTTAATGTCGGCGCGCTCGCAACAGCCATGGCAAGGGCCGGTTTAGGCGCAGGCTTGGGAACGTTACGCGCATGGGCGATACGCGCCCGGTCAACTTTCTGAAACCCGCTATTTAAAATATCAGCCATATGCGCATTGCGGCTCTTAGTCGTGCGTCCGCCAAAAACGACGCCGATAATCCGCTTGCCGCTGCGTTTTGCAGAGGCGACCAGATTGAAACCCGATGCATTGATATAACCGGTCTTGAACCCGTCCATACCGCTATAGCTGCGCATCAGGCGGTTATGGTTGTTATAGGTCTTGCCTTTATAGGTGAACTGGCGGGTCGAAAAATAATGATAGTGATGCGGATAACGCAGCAACATATAGCGCGCCAGCCGGGCCATATCGCGCGCCGTGGAAACCTGTCTTGGATGATGCAGCCCGGAGGCATTTCTAAAAGTCGTACGGGTCATGCCGATATCCCGCGCGCGGATCGTCATCAGCCGTGCAAACTTACTTTCCGTGCCGCCCAGATGTTCGGCCACCGCAGCGGCCACATCATTGGCCGACTTTGTGACCAGCGCATAAATCGCATCTTCAACACGGATTGAGCCCCCCGCTGGAATGCCGATCTTGCTTGGCACCATAGAGGCTGCATGTCTGGACACCCGGATCCGGGTGCGCTTTGAAATGGCTTTGGCGTCCAGCGCTTCAAACACCATGAGCAACGTCATCATTTTGGTCAAAGAGGCCGGGTGCAAACTCTTATCCGCATGGCGCTCATGCAGGATCAGGCCTGTTTCCGCATCCATGACCAGCGAAGCATATTTGGTATTCTTTTTGGCCAGCGCCGGGGAGACCGCAAAAGCAGCGGTAAATACTAGAAGCATCGCCAAAAGCGCGAGGGCGCGCGGGGCTTTTCTATCGCGGCGAGCGGTCTTCATCATGTGATGTCCTGGCTGACGCATTATTATGACAGAATTTTGGTTGCTAGAAGGTTAACACGAAGTACAGGCCCAGCCCGCCGGGCCATGCATTAAAGCATACGCGAAAAAGGCGGAAAGTCCAAATAAAGCTTCAAATACAGGGGAATGTTGCACTGCAAAATTTTCTTGACGATGAACATCTTTTTTGTTAACTTTTAAATTGTGCACTGCAATAAATTATGGAATTACCTGATTTGAAGGAGGCAGACCCATGGCCGTCAAGAAAACCAAGAAAAGCGCAGCAAAAAAATCTGCGAAATCCACACGGGCCAAAGCCGCGCCGAAAAAAAGCGCTTCAAAAAAATCTGTCTCTCAAAGCGTATTTACCCCGGAACAATTTTTTAAAGGAATGGAGATCCCGATGAGCAAATCAAACAAGTCATTTGAAAAGATCGCACAAGATGCCAGCGCGATGAGCCAGGAGCAAATGGATGCCTTTATGAAGTCCTCCCAGATTTTTGCCAAAGGCATGGAAGACATGATGAAGGCGTGCATGGATATGGCCCAGAATTCTGCGGCTAAGAGCCAGGAAGCCGCGCAAGAGCTGATGGCCTGCAAAACGCTCAACGAGCTGACGGAAGCTCAAACCAAGCTTGCTCAAAGCAGCTTTGATGAGTTCATGACAGGCGCCACAAAAATGTCAGAGATGGGCGTGAAGCTCGCAACTGATGCAATGGAGCCGATCAATGACCAGATGAGCAAAACAATGAAAAAAGCCAGCGAGTCTATGGCTGCTTAAAAAACAGTTTTGTGTGATTGAAAATCGTCAAACAAATTTTTCATGGCACAAGGCACGAGGAGCGAAATGTAGAAACCCTACATGAGCGACGATGTAACGAAGTGCCGGGATAAATTTGGAAGACGAAGATCATGCAACCTCCGAAAGCCCCGCCGCGGCGTGCACCGCGCGGGGCTTTTCCATGCCCGGCAAAAAATCTGGCATGAAATATGCTTTTAAAATCAGCTAGGAGCATCCCCGCTCTTTACACAGCCTGCCCGTTATTATATTATGTATAATTATATCTCTCGATTTAGGTGCATTCCCGCCTATATTTCAACTTAAACTGACTTTAAACTATGGTACAAATGCCTATGCGCGACTTTGACTCCATTATTATGTCGGAAGATGATCCGCACCTGCCTGATTTTAACGGCGGGGACGGCGGCGATGACGGTCTGGATGAAGATAAATCCACCGGCACCATGCTCAAAAGCCGGCCCAAGACCAAAAAGCCGTCTATGTATAAAGTGCTGCTTTTGAATGACGATTACACGCCGATGGAATTTGTGGTTCATATCCTGGAAAAATTCTTCAATAAAAACCGCCAGGAAGCGACCGACATTATGTTGCATGTGCATCGGCGCGGAGTCGGTGTCTGCGGTATTTATACCTACGAGGTCGCCGAAACCAAAGTTGCACAGGTCATGGATTTTTCCCGCGCCAACGAACAACCCCTTCAATGTACGATGGAGAAGGAGTAGGTCATGGGACAAGCAGCCACAGCCCTTATCCCGCAAGACTATATCGCCAGCAAAATCTATTATATTCGCGGGCAAAAAGTGATGCTCGATAGTGACCTGGCAGAATTATACGATGTTGAAACGAAAGTTCTCAATCAAGCTGTGAAACGAAATATCGACAGATTTCCAGAAGATTTTATGTTTCAATTAAGTGATGAAGAGTTTGAAAATTTGAAGTCGCAGATTGCGACATCAAACTTGAGGTCACAAAATGTGACCTCAAATTGGGGCGGCCGCAGAACAGCCCCTTACGCCTTTACCGAGCATGGCACACTCATGCTTTCCGGGATTCTAAATAGTCAAAGAGCGATTGACGTCAATATCCTTATCATCCGGACTTTTGTGAAACTCCGCGAAATTCTCAGCCTGCATCAGGACGTGGCCCAAAAGATTGCAGAGCACGATCAACATATTGCAAATCTATATGCACATCTTGAGCAAATCCTTAAGCTGGATACAGATAAGAAAAACCCAATCGGGTATATTTGGGATAGAGAGACAGAGTAATGACCAATCTTGCTTTTGAACATATTCCAATTCAGGAAAACTTCGATCCGATGGTCAATCTCGCAGACTATCCGTTTGTTTGTGCGCCAATGTATCACGAATGGAATCTTTCAGACACACCGGATTTATGGACACGCAAAATGATCGCAGATATGTTGTTGAAGATTCAAAAAGAACATCTGGAACCGCTTGGACGGAAATTTAAAATCTGGGATCCGTGGCGCTCACGCGTGGTTCAAAATAATATCTATCAAAAATTTTGGGACGACTTGGCCGCAAAAAATCAGGACTGGGATGAAGAAAAACTGACTTTTGAAGTTGGCGTTTTTGTCACGCGTGCAGATAATAAGGAGCGTATCCCACCCCACGCTTCGGGAGGGTCTATTGATCTAACGGTTGTAGATAGTGACGGAAACGAGCTGGATTTCGGCACGGAGTTTGATCATTTCGGTCCGGAGTCAGCAACCAATTATTTTGAAGAGAATGATGGAAATATTACAGCGCGTGATAACCGCCGCTGGCTGCATAAAATAATGACCGATGCCGGTTTTGGAACCGACCCGGATGAATGGTGGCATTTTGATTTTGGTAATCAAAAATGGGCGGTCCAGCTTAAAAAACCATTTGCGTTTTTTGGGGAAGTAACAGACCCGGTTGATTTTAATTCTAAACCCAGACAGGAGCCAAACCATGCTCTCGCGTAATTTAGAACAAACCCTTCATAAAGCTCTGGCCGAAGCTAATGAGCGCGGGCATGAATATGCCACGCTGGAACATTTGCTGCTTGCCCTGACACATGATCAGGATGCGATGGCGGTCTTGCGCTCCTGCGGCATTGATCTGGATGACCTGCGCAGCCAGCTTGAAGATTATATTGATGCGGACCTGACCTATCTGACCAATGATGAAGACCCCGAAGAAGCCAAACCGACCACGGCCTTCCAGCGTGTGTTGCAACGCGCCGCCATTCACGTGCAGAGTTCCGGGCGCGAAGAAGTCACCGGTGCGAATGTTCTGGTCGCTTTGTTTTCAGAGCGCGAAAGTCATGCCGTCTTCTTTTTACAGGATCAGGATATGACCCGCTTTGATGCGGTGAATTATATCTCGCACGGTATTGCCAAAGTCCCCGGCCAGAGCCAGCCAAAAGGTCCTTCGGGCGCGGAAGAAGACGCCGAAGAAGGGGGCACCAAAACAGGCTCTGAAGCCCTTAAAGCCTACACCAAAAACCTCAATGAAAAAGCACAGGCAGGTAAGATCGATCCGCTGATCGGCCGGGAAAAAGAAGTAGAACGCACGATCCAGATTTTGTGCAGACGATCCAAGAACAACCCGCTTTATGTCGGCGACCCGGGGGTTGGAAAAACAGCCATTGCCGAAGGGCTTGCCAAGAAAATTGTTGAAGGCGAGGTCCCCGAGGTTCTCAAAGATACCGCTATTTACGCCCTTGATATGGGAGCCCTTCTCGCAGGCACACGCTATCGCGGGGATTTTGAAGAGCGCCTGAAAGCCGTGCTCTCAGAGATTGAAAAAATCGACGGCGCTGTTTTGTTCATTGATGAAATTCATACCGTCATCGGAGCCGGTGCCACCAGCGGCGGGGCGATGGATGCGTCTAACCTGCTCAAACCGTCTTTGTCCAGCGGTGCGCTCAGATGCATCGGCTCGACCACCTATAAAGAATACCGTAATCATTTTGAAAAAGACCGCGCGCTTGTCCGCCGTTTCCAAAAAATTGACGTGTATGAACCAACGCTTGATGAAGCGATTGAGATCTTAAAAGGCCTGCGCCCTTATTATCAGGATCACCATTTTGTTGAATATACAGACGAAGCCATCAAAGCGGCTGTTGAACTCTCTGCAAAATATATCGGCGATCGTAAGCTTCCCGATAAAGCGATCGATATCATTGATGAAGTCGGCGCCGCGCAGATGCTGGTCCCTGAAGACAAACGCAAAAAAATTATTGATGTTGAGGACATCGAAAAAGTTGTGGCAGCCATTGCCCGCATCCCGGCCAAGTCGCTGACCAAAGACGATAAAGCCGCGCTTAAAAATCTGGAGCGCGATCTTAAAACACTCGTCTTTGATCAGGATGAAGCGATTGATACGCTTTGCGATGCCATCAAGCTTGCCCGCGCAGGTTTGCGCGATGTAGATAAACCGATCGGCTGTTTCCTGTTTTCAGGTCCGACAGGCGTCGGGAAAACAGAAGTGGCCCGCCAGCTGGCCAAAACTATGGGGGTTGATCTGGCTCGTTTTGATATGTCTGAATATATGGAGCGTCATGCGGTTTCTCGCCTCATCGGCTCCCCGCCCGGATATGTCGGATTTGAACAGGGCGGGCTGTTGACCGATAAAATCGACCAGCAACCGCATTGCGTTCTCCTGCTGGATGAAATCGAAAAAGCACACCCGGATATTTACAACATTTTGTTGCAGGTCATGGATTACGGCAAGCTCACCGATAATAACGGCAAGACCATTGATTTCAGGAATGTCATTCTCATCATGACCACCAATGCAGGCGCTGCCGAAATGGCCAAGCCGCCGATCGGATTTGAACGTGAAGTCCGCGTCGGAGAAGACAAAGAAG
>JANQRF010000008.1 GCA_028289285.1 Alphaproteobacteria bacterium | reverse complement strand
AGGCGTACGAATGCATGTGGCAGTCCCGCTCGGACCGATTGTCCGAGAGGTTTATGGCTCCGGACACGCATATCCGGATAGATCTCTGACCCTGGAGATGCGTGTCCGAAGAGATTCACGACCCCGTACACGGCTCTGGATTCACAGCCACGACAAGCAAGGCATCCACGCTTTAAAGTACTGACTGATTGCCGATCATTCTGGCACATAAAATCGTGCAACGCCCGAAACACTTGCAGTCAGTGAGAGCCGCTGCACTCGTTTTAAAAACGTATAGCAGCGGAAGAATGTCGTTTAGTGATGTACAGTCGACTGCCGCTAGTCTTTGTCGCTCTAATCCACGAATTCGTGGGAATCCACCAAAACCGCGTTCTCGCGAACGCATTGTTTTGGCCGTACTGTTGATTTTGAGCCCAATCTGTTAGCTGTGAGCGCTCAAAAATGGCGAGCAAAAGAACTGCGATTTTGAATCCTTCGAATGTCCTCAGACTCTCTTCAGCAACAAGACATGCCCATACAGTATTGCATCCTTCGCTGTACTGACCAATTGGTGAAAATCCGCTACAATGATGCTCAACACATTGTCTTCGCTACGCTTCCGATCCAACGACTAATCTACGGCCTGCGAGCGCCCGAAGGGCGCGAGCGAGACCAATCACGATTTTGAAGCGTTCGAATGCTGAAACTCTGCCTTTCTTGCTTGAGCAAGAAGGCATGCCGATGCGCTTTCGCACGCTTTGCTGTAGTTTGTTTTGACGCGGCTCACGGGTTTTCAGCGCCCTAAGGTGCGAACTCGGCTACCTATCATTTTGAGGCCTCAAAGTGACTGAAGGTATGTGTTTTACTTCAAAAGCTGGTCGTGTCGATATATTCCTACAACTTTCGCCAAAACTGGAGTATTTCGTAAGGACGAAGGGCTCGCCATTGCATTGTTTTGGTCGCGCTCACCCCGAAAGCTCATCTGACAGTCTGCGAGCGCCCGAAGCGCGCGAGCGAGAAATTGCGATTTTGAGCGCTCAAACATGATGAAAATCTGTACTTTTCGCTTCAAAAGTGGACACACACCCGGAGAAATCTTGATAGCTCTGGACACCCGCCTGGAGAAATTCTTGGGCGCCGGACGCGCGCATGGAGAGGATTTATGACTCCGCACATTGGCGCCTGGAGAGAGTTCTGGGTCGGACACGGCGCGGTGGTTCTGGATCCTTGTGCACGGGGCCAATGCGAAGCCAGACCCTGTGTGATCTTTGGCGAACAGCAAAAAAGGGCGCTTTTATAAAGGCGCGTT
>JANQRF010000005.1 GCA_028289285.1 Alphaproteobacteria bacterium | reverse complement strand
TCATCGCCCCGATCGCGATGGATGAAGGTCTTCGCTTTGCGATCCGTGAAGGCGGCCGTACTGTCGGCGCCGGTGTCGTGGCGAAGATTTTGAAGTAAGACACCTCTTACAACCATTAATTGAAAAAGCCGCCTCAAAGGGCGGCTTTTTTGTGGATTGTTTATTCAATATCGGCACAAGATTCCCCATTGAAACGGAATCCCTGAGACAATTGAAAACAGCGTTGTCTTTGGGGAGTATTTTTCATGCAAGAATGTGAATGGAAATTCTTCGGCTCTAAAGAGTCTGTAAACTCTGCATTTGAAGAGCTGTCCAGCAAATCAATTCCTAAAAAACTCAAGAAACGAAAATTTTACAGGGATACCCCAGCTTGGGATATTTTTGGTTTGAGTCATTACTTTCGCTATCAGATTTATAATCAAGATCATGATCGTCTGACGGATGAAAAGACAATTCAAAAGAAAATTAAATCCGGGAAAGCTCATTTTAGAGGCACACTAAAATCTGATGGATCGTCTTGTGAAAAGCAGGGCTTAATACGGCTTGAAAATAAAACGCAAATGATGAGACAGCCAAATCATCTCATGGATATTTTAGATGTAGGAACAAGAAGCCTGTTCAGTCATATTGCGCATCACCCGCTTTTGGATGTGTTTGTTACAAAAGAAAAAAGAAAGACGGCAATTGTGGCTGCCGATCCTGAGGACCCTTCCGCTTTTGTCAAGTTAGAAAGGATAAAAGCGAAGTTTATTTTGGATGATGACCGCGAGGCTATTGTCTATTTGCTTGAAATTGAAAACTACGAAAATACATGCAGCGATGATCAAATTGAAAAATTCAAAAACATGTTAGATAACGATCCTGCACTTTGTTGTATAAAGCATACGATGGCGGATATTGGATATTCTCTGGCTTGTCAAACAGATGTGCAGAGGGATTTGATGGGAGAGCGTTATGTGGATGTTCACTCAATCCCTGGTGCTGTTGTCTCCGGACAGGCTGTTCAAGAAGTTCTACCCGTTTGCGAGGCTGCATAATTTTTATTTAAGTCTGGCATTATAATTCAAAATGTTCTATATTTGTTCTAAATATGGAATCGGCTTAAATCATGGCGAAATCAACGAAAACATATGTTTGTCAGTCCTGCGGCGGTGTGGCGCCCAAATGGACCGGGAAGTGCGAATCCTGCGGCGCTTGGAACACGCTTGTTGAGGAAGTGACCGAAACAGGCGGGCCGAAGGGCAGCCTGTCCAGCGCGCCGCGGGCCAAAGGCAAAAAACTTGATCTCGTCGGATTAAAAGGTGAAGGGACTAAAGCTTTGCCGCGCCATGTGAGCGGCATTGCCGAATTTGACCGGGTGACAGGCGGCGGTCTTGTCCCGGGCGCTGCGCTTCTCATTGGCGGCGATCCGGGGATTGGGAAATCGACCTTATTGCTGCAGGTTGTTTGCAAGCTCGCTTTGACTGAAAAGCGGTGTTTGTATATTTCCGGGGAAGAGGCAATCGATCAGGTACGTATGCGGGCAGATCGTCTGGGTCTTACGAATGCACCTGTCGAGATTGCAAGCGCAACATCCGTACGTGACATCGTGACGGCGATTGACGATCCGGCAAACCCGCCGGATATGGTTGTCATCGATTCCATTCAAACTATGTATATCGACACGGTTGAAAGTGCGCCGGGCACGGTCACGCAGGTTCGTACATCTGCGCAGGAAATTACGCGTATTGCCAAAAAACGCGGTGTCTGTGTGTTGTTCGTTGGGCATGTGACTAAAGAAGGGCAGATTGCAGGTCCGCGCGTGCTCGAACATATGGTGGATGCAGTTTTATATTTTGAAGGGGATCGCGGTCATTCTTTCCGGATTTTACGTACGGTTAAAAACCGCTTCGGTCCGACTGATGAAATCGGTGTGTTTGAAATGGCGCAGGAAGGTCTGGTTGAGGTTGCCAATCCGTCTGAACTTTTTCTTTCTCAAAGACAAGATAATACAGCAGGCAGCGCTGTTCTGGCAGGGCTTGAAGGGACACGCCCCGTTTTAGTTGAAGTGCAGGCGCTTGTGGCGCCAAGCGCACTCGCGACGCCGCGCCGGGCGGTGATTGGCTGGGATTCAAACCGGCTGGCTATGATCTTAGCAGTGTTGGAAGCACGTTGCGGGCTTATACTTTCGGGCTCAGATATCTTTTTAAATGTCGCTGGCGGGATCAGGATTTCAGAGCCGGCTGCGGACTTGGCTGTTGCTGCGGCCCTCATCAGTTCTCATACGGGCAGGCCTGTGCCGCAGGAAGCAGTGTTTTTCGGGGAGATCGGTCTTTCCGGGGAAATTCGCACTGTGGCTCAACCGGATTTGCGTTTAAAAGAATCATCCAAGCTTGGGTTTAAGCAGGCTTTTATGCCGCGGCGGCCAAAGTCAAAAACAAAGCCAATCAATATAGAAGGCATTTCGGCGCAGGAACTTTCACATCTTGACCGTTTGGTTGCAGATTTATCAGCGCATACGCTGCGCGCTGCCTAAGCGCTTTTGCGGTTTTCAATGAGGTCATCGACAACGGACGGATCGGCCAGGGTGGAGGTATCGCCCAGATTTTCAAATTCATTGGCGGCAATCTTGCGCAAAATCCGGCGCATGATTTTCCCTGAACGTGTTTTGGGCAGGCCCGGCGCCCACTGGATGATATCGGGTGTGGCGATCGGTCCAATCACTTTACGTACAATCTGGATGACTTCGCTTTTAATCTCTTCATTTTCATCAAAGCCTTCACGCAGTGTAACATAAGCATAAATGCCCTGGCCTTTGATGTCGTGGGGGAATCCGACGACGGCAGCCTCAGCGACGGCATCATGTTCATCAATTGCACTTTCAATTTCGGCAGTCCCAAGACGGTGGCCGGAGACATTGATCACATCATCGACGCGGCCTGTGATCCAGTAATAGCCGTCTGCATCGCGGCGGGCGCCATCGCCTGTGAAATATTTTCCGGGGAAAGTGGAGAAATAGGTTTGCTCAAACCGGGCATGGTCTCCATAAACGGTGCGCATTTGCCCCGGCCAGCTATCGAGGATGCATAAAGCGCCTTCGGCTTCGCCGTCAAGGATCGTGCCTTCATTATCAACGATGGCAGGCTGAATTCCAAAAAACGGGCTACAGGCAGAGCCGGGTTTTGTTTCTGTGACATACGGCAAAGGCGTAATCAGGTGTCCACCGGTTTCGGTTTGCCACCAGGTATCAACGATTGGGCAGTTTTTGTTTCCAACAACTTCGTGATACCACATCCAGGCTTCGTGGTTGATTGGTTCTCCGACTGTCCCGAGAATTCTTAGAGATGACCTATCTGTTTTAGTGACAAAGTCATCGCCAGCTTTGATAAGTGCACGGATCGCCGTCGGGGCCGTGTAAAAGCTATTTACTTTATGCTTGTCGACGACCTGCCAGAAACGCGACCAGTCCGGATAATTCGGTACGCCTTCAAAGACAAGCGTTGTTGCACCGTTAGCGAGCGGCCCGTACACGATATAGCTATGGCCTGTGACCCAGCCAACATCTGCTGTGCACCAGTAAATATCGCCCGGCTGATAATCAAAGCTACATTCATGTGTAAAAGATGCATAGACCATATAACCGCCGGTTGTGTGGAGTACCCCTTTGGGTTTGCCTGTTGATCCGGAGGTGTACAAGATAAAAAGTGGGTCTTCCGCGCTCATTTCTTCGCACGGGCAGTCATCGCTTTGGTCATCAACAAGCTCATGCCACCAGACATCACAGCCGTCGCTCCAGTCGATATCACCGTCCGTATGTTCAAGCACCAAAACCGTATGGACATCAGGGCAGGAGTTTAAAGCTTCGTCGACATTATTTTTCAGCGGGATGATTTTCCCGCCGCGTACACCTTCATCAGCTGTAATGACAATATGGCTGTCGCAATCAAGGATTCGGTCTTTAAGGGAGTCCGGTGAAAATCCGCCAAACACAACGGAATGAATGGCCCCGATCCGCGCGCAGGCCAGCATCGCATACACGGCTTCAGGGACCATCGGCATATAGATGGTCACGCGGTCGCCTTTTTTTATATTACGGTCTTTGAGCGCATTGGCGAGGCGGCACACTTCGCCTTTAAGCTCACTGTAGGTGATTTTTTTATCATGCTCCGGGTTATCACCTTCCCAGATGAGGGCAATATCATTTTCTTTTTCAGGAAGATGACGGTCGACGCAGTTATAACAGGCATTCAAAACACCATCTTCATACCATTTAATGGAAACGGGTTTGTCAAAAGAGGTGTTTTTGATTTTGGTTGGGTCTTTGAACCATGTGATGCGCTTTCCAATCTCTTCCCAGAATGTTTCCGGATCATCAATGGATTGCTGATACATTTGCGCATATTTTTCCAGCGTGATATGCGCCGTTTCACGTGCGGGCGGAGAGAATGTTTTTGTGCTCATGGCCGCACTATAGCATTTTTGGCGTTGCCGTTAAGACGACGTTTTTGTGCAATGCAAAAACGCCGTCGAATCATTTCTTTAGTATTTTTACTGATTGGCTAGAGCAAAAGGATTTTCTTCAACTGGTTGTTGCGTGGCTGTGTAATTCGTACAGAGCCTTCTGTATCTTTGCATTTCCTGTCTGGAAACACCCCCAGCCCATGTAGGTAAAGAACTTCTGTCAAAATCACCAGTAATCACGTCTAAAATCACCCCAATTGCCAATTCATTGAAGACAGCTCTTGCCGGGCTTTGGCTACAATATCTTTCCCTGGCAGCATTTGGATCAGGGTTTGGCTCAAGGCCCAGCCCTTCTTCAATCGTCGTGCATCCTGCCATAGCCACTGATGCTGCAAGAGTCGCACCGGTTACGATTCCTCTCATATTTTTCATTGATTGATACATAGTATATTTCCCCTTAGGTAAGTTTTAGGTAAATTCGTTTTGCCACACAACCTGGGGGTGAGTCAATTGGTTACGGTAAATATTTTTACAACCCACCCATTTTGCAGATTTTATCCCATTCCTTTTTACGGACGGGGGAAACAGACAGGCGCATTTGTTTCAGCAGCGCCATCTCTGCAAGGGCAGGTGTTTCTTTAATTTGTTTTAAGGTCACGGGCTTTGGCATGGGTTCGACCGCTTTAAAATCAACCATGCCAAAGCGTCCGCTTTCATCCGTATGATCCGGGTAATAGCCGGAGACGACTTCGCAGATTCCGACAATTTCTTTACCTTCATTGGAATGATAGAAGAAGGCAAGATCGCCGATTTCCATGGCCTTCATATTGTTAGAGGCCTGGTAATTGCGGACGCCATCCCAATGCTCCACGCCTTTTTTGACGTGATCGTCCCACGACCATTTATAGGGTTCGGATTTAATCAACCAGTATTTCATGCGCCTTCTTTATTCTTATATAGCAGCGCAAAAATAACGCCGAGCCCTGTTACCTGAACCAGCATGGATCCAAGCCAGGCAAAGGCGAGCGTTAAGGAGATAGGCATATACGCATAGCTTCCAAAAGCGCCAAGCCCTGTTAACAGGCCGAACATCACGCCAAAACGCACGCCTTCCATCATGCCCTTACCTTCAAAATTACGGGTAAAAATAAAGGCTAAGACCAGCGTTAGCAGGATTTGATTAACTGTCATCCATGGAAAATAGACTTCCATGTCTTCGGGCACGCGCCAAAGTTGCGGGGTTTGTTCATACATATCCATCAGCAGCATGCCGTGGATCACCCAATCGCTGAGAAAAATAAAAATAAAGCCTGCAACTGACATCAGCGCAAAGCGTTTCATATTAAGATCACAAGAACACATTGATTTTCTCCTTTGTTAAATGTGCATTTAACACACTTATTCTATTATACGTTCTATTACACGCTTTCATGCCGCAAAGGGCGGGCGAGCATTTTTTCAATCGTTTCATCAATGCTTGCGCCTTCATTTAAACAATCATCTACGGCAAAAGAAATCGGCATATCGACTGCGTGGTGGCGCGCCATGACTTTTAGAGCTTTTGCTGTGCTCACGCCTTCGGTTACGGATTTACGGCTTCCAAGAATATCGTCCAGCGTCTTACCTTCGCCAAGTGCAATCCCCAAAGAATAATTTCGTGATTGCATGGAGGTGCAGGTCAGGATCATATCGCCCATGCCGCACATGCCCATCAGCGTTTCTTTTTTCGCGCCCATGGCGCTTGCTAAACGCCCCATTTCGGCAAGGCCGCGTGTGACGAGCGCCGCGCGCGCGCTTTCGCCAAGACCGCGTCCTATAATGACACCGGCGGCAATGGCAATCACGTTTTTAACCGCGCTACCAATTTGCGCTCCCTGAATATCGTCTGTGCGATAAGTGCGTAATGTCCGGCTGCCCAAAAGCGCTGCAAGCTCTTCGCCCGTATCTTTATCTTCACAGGCGATGGTCACCGCGCTTGGCAGGCCGCGGCCGATTTCAGAGGCAAAGGTCGGGCCGGAGAGAACGGCCACCTGTGTATCCGGGAGAATTTCTTTGACGACATCGGAAAGTAACATGCCGCTTTCAATTTCAATCCCTTTGGCGCAGATAACAATAATATGATGATCTTTGATCTCGCGTTTCATGGATAAAAGAGTCGCACGGATATGCTGCGCAGGTACGGAAAGCAAGAGTACATCCCGGTCACAGGCGCGCGCAAGAGAGTCCGTGCCTTCCAGATTTTCATGAAGCTGCACGCCTGGCAGGAAAAGCGTGTTTTCACGTTTTTGTGAAATCGCATCCGCCACTTCAGGCTCGCGTGCCCAAAGCCGGACTTCTTTTTCACTTGCGGCAAGAGATTGTGCTAAAGCTGTTCCCCAAGCACCTGCACCAATGACACCTATTGTTTTCATACCCTATGACACCCTTTTCTTATCATTTCCTTTTATTTTTTCAGTGCGTTGCTGCGCTCCTAAAGTAGGTCAACTACTTGTCGTCGCTTGCGCCTGCTGAAAAAATAAAATCAAACGATAATATTATTTAAGCCCTCAAATTTGCGCAGATGTTTTTTCCACGCTTTGATCAAGCGGCCATCTGGGCCGTGCAGCAATATCCAGCGGATCACTCTGGCCAATACGGTGTTTTTCAATCCCGGTCCAGGCGATCATCGCGCCGTTATCGGAGCATAAGTTCAGGGGCGGTGCAACAAATTCCATATCCTGTTGATTTGAAAGCGTTTTTAGGGCTGCGCGCAAAGTCAGGTTTGCCGCAACGCCGCCAGACACCACCAGGGATTTACCGGCATATTTTTGTTTAAAATCAGTGATTGCACGCCCCAAACGGTCTGTCACAATCTCCGATACCTTATGTTCGAAGGCGCAAGAGAGATCCGCAATATCTTCCGGGTCCAGATCACCTGCCGGCAAATTTTCGACATGCTGGCGCATGGCGGTCTTTAAACCTGAAAAAGAAAAATCACACCCCTCGCGCCCGGCCATCGGGGCGGGCAGGGGAAAACGCGCAATGGCTTTTTCTGCATCTTTACAAAGTGCAGCCATTTTTTCGACATGCGGGCCGCCCGGATAGGGCAAACCCATGAGCTTGGCACTTTTATCAAAACACTCACCAAGCGCATCATCGTGTGTTGTACCAAGCTGCTTATAGATGCCTACATCTTCAGCGACCAGAATTTGTGTATGCCCGCCGGAGACCAGCAAGATCAGGTAAGGGAAATCAATATTATCTGTCAGGCGCGGGGTAAGCGCATGTGCTTCGAGATGATTGACGGCAATAAAGGGTAAATCACGCGCTGCGGCAATGGCTTTCCCGGCCATCATGCCGACCATCACCCCGCCAATGAGCCCGGGACCTGAGGTGGCTGCAATAGCATCCAGATCGTCAAAAGTAATATCTGCATCAGATAATGCTGCTGTAATCAGTGTATCAAGATGATCGAGATGTGCACGGGCGGCAATCTCCGGCACAACGCCGCCAAAAGCCTCATGTTCTTTCAGCTGGCTCAGGACAAGATTAGCCAAAATCGTGCGGTCATCGCGCACGAGTGCCACGGCAGTTTCATCGCAGGAGGTTTCAATGCCCAAAACAATCATGGGAAAAAGCATATTTCATCTTTTCCTAACTGTGTAAAGGACTTAGAACAAAGGGGCGATGGGACAAAAGGCATTAAAAATCGGTACGCGTGGATCAAAACTTGCGCTTATTCAGGCGCATATGGTCGAAGCAAAGTTAAAATCAGCGCACTCGGACCTTGAAACGCAGATTGTTGAAATTAAAACATCCGGTGACTGGAAGCCGCAGGATGGTGAAACACGCCTGTCCGAAGCTGATGGGGGCAAAGGTCTTTTTGCGAAGGAAATTGAAACAGCGCTTTTAAACGGTGATGTAGATATCGGCGTCCATTCTTTAAAAGATATGCCGTCCTTTTTACCGGATGGGCTGGTCATTGAGCATGTGCTTGAACGGGCTGATCCGCGCGATGCTTTCATAAGTCTGAACTATAAATCACTTAGCGATTTGCCAGAAGGCGCTGTCCTTGGCACTTCCTCTTTGCGTCGGCAGGCCATAGCGTTGTTCAGATGTCCTGATCTGAAGATCGTGCCGTTGCGTGGAAATGTTGAAACACGGCTGCGTAAGATTGAAGAAGGACAAGCAGACGCAACTTTATTAGCCGCCGCCGGATTACACCGTATGGGCTTACAAGATAAAATTACAGCGTATCTTCCGCCCGAAATGATGTTACCTGCAGCGGCGCAAGGCATTGTCGGGATTGAACGGCGGGCAGCGGATGAAGATATTAAAAACCTTCTGGATCCGATTCATCATGAAGAAACAGGCTTGTGTGCGATAGCTGAACGCCGCGTACTTCAAATTCTCGATGGGTCCTGTCATACGCCGATCGGGGCGTATGCTCAACTTGAAAATCAGTTAATGTGGCTGCGCGCATTTGTGGCCTCGGAAGATGGTGTATCAATCTTTTACGAAGATAGAGATGCGGACGTTCGTAAGTCAGAGGATGCACTCGCTCTTGGGGAAGAGGTTGGACAAGCTTTGAAGCAATCTGTTCCACCGGAACTTTTAACATGAGTGGACAAACCATTCTTCTGACACGCCCGCAGGCGCAATCCGAACAGCTTGCGGCGCGTCTGAAAAATCTTGGACATACGGTTTATATCTGTCCGATGCTGGAGATTGAAAAATGCTCTTATGCGCCTGTTAATTTTGAAACGTATGATGCCATTATTCTTACCAGTCAAAATGCGCTTGAAGTGAGTAAGTTGGAGACAAGTAAGCCCGTCTTTTGTGTGGGGCAAGCACTTCAGGTACAGCTTAAAGAACAGAGCTGTACGAATATTATTATGGCGCCGACGGCAAAAGACCTGGCAGATGAAATTGAAAAGAGTGCTTACAGGTCTTTTATGTATCTGCGCGGCGAAGACATACGCCATGATTTAAAGGCAGCCTTGCCGGGCAAGCACATCGAAGAATGCATTGTCTATAAGGCTCATACGCTTCAAGATATTCCGGAAGACATACAGGCGCTTTTGCAAGAAGGCGGGATTGATGTCGCGCTCTTCTTTTCGGTGCGTACGGGGCAGGCCTTTACAGAGGCTATTCAGAGCGCAGGCCTGACAGATACCCTAAAACGTACAAAAGCCTTGTGTTTGAGCGCGCCCGTGCTAGAGTCTGTTTCCGTATTACCCTGGAAAGACAGCAAAGCAGCCGCGCACCCTGATACGGACAGCCTTTTGTCTTTGCTCTATATCCGGGCGTGTATGTTAGGGCGTACAGCTTAGATGTGAGGGAAAAGATGGGATCACAAAATATCAAAGACCTTGAAAATGCAGCCGAAATCATCCAGCGCTTTGGCGGGATCCGCCCGATGGCCAGCAAGATGGATGTGCCGGTCACAACCGTGCAGGGCTGGAAGAAGCGCAATACCATTCCTGAAAACCGCGTTGAAGATATTTTAAAGGCCGCGCGGGAGCATAATATCGACCTATCGGATATTCAAAGTGCCAATGAAAACAAATCCGAGGCACCGGCGCCGCAAAAGACAGAAAAGCAGGAAAAACCTTCAAAACTTGAAAATTCTGCACTGCCCCCGCATGATAGTATTATGGCTGAAATTCGTAATGCGACGCAGAAATCCATCCGCACCAGTATCTGGGTAACGACGCTTTTGCTGTTGCTGACCACAGGCGTGGCGATCTTACTGTTTGCGCCCAAAGTGCAGCAGACAGAAGAAAACGCCCTTCAGATCCAGGCGATGCAAGAAGATATGGACGGGCTCGGGGAAGATGTACGTGATATCAATCAGCGTACGTCTTTTATGCGCCGGATTGTACCCGAAGATTTGCAAGCCCGTATTGATGACCTGCAAAGTCAGGCCCGCAATGTGCAGGAGAACGTGAAACAGTTGACAGAACAGGCAGATGAAATTCAGCAAACGCTTTTCTCTGCTGATGCGGGGTCTCTCAGTACGCGGTTGAAAACACTTGAAACACAATTTGCCGAGTTTGAAAATGCTCCGGATATGAGCGGGTTCATCGCGCGCGTGGAAACGCTTGAGAAAACAGTTTCCGGACAGGGCCAGCTGGATGAAGCGATTAAAGAACTGACAGGTATGGTTCAGGGCAACACGGAAAATATAGGCACGCTCGAAGATCAAATCACGCAGGCGCAGGAAGAAGAAACGGCGCTTGGTGAGACCATGGAAGGGGTTTCGCGCGAAGAAATGAAAGCGGCAGTGATGTTGCTCGCTTTTTCACAATTCCGCGACTCTTTAAACCGCGAAGGCCCGTTTGAAGAAGACCTTGCGGTTCTTCAAAAACTGGCAGGAGAAGATGAGCAGCTTCAGGGCACGCTTGAACGTCTTGCCCCGCATGCGGATGGGGGTGTGCTCTCGCCCGAAGGTCTGTCGGAAGAATTTAAAGGTCTGGCAGGCGATATTGTCTTTTCGTCTTTGAAAGGCGAAGAGGTCTCTTTATGGGACCGTACCAAAGCCCGTTTTTCAAATGCGCTTCAGGTGGAAAAAGATGGTGAAGTCATTAACGGTACGGATACGCAAGCGATCGTTTCTCGTGCACAAACATTACTGGATGAAGGCGATGTCAGAGGCGCGATGGCGGAATTAAACCAGCTTGAAGGAGATGCGGCGCAAAAAGCGCAACCTTTCATGGAACAGGCACAGGCGACAGCCCTGACAAATGATGCGCAGGCCATGGTTCAAAATCTGATCCTGTCACGTTTAAGTGAAACCTTTGGTGGTGTTCAGTTTCAAACGCCTCAAAATATTGACGGGCAAAATATCATTGATGGTGTGACAGAAACGGTGACGCCGTCTCAGGGTGTTGTCAAAGATGAAGAGTCCGGCTTTACGATTTTGCCGCGCCAGCAGGGCGGATTTAAAGGCCTGATCCCGAATGCCGGGCAGTCAAATCAACCCTAAACGCGCTGTGATTTGTTTGATACACTAAAAGGACACGGGAGAACTCTTTTCGTGTCCTTTGTCATTTTTAAATAAGGAAATTTTTATGCTCCGGGCTTTGTGGTTTTTCATTCAGGTTGGACTGATTGTCGCAGCGGCGCTCTGGCTTTTGGAGCGTCCGGGCGATGTCGTTCTTGAATGGGAAAATTACAAGATCACTGTACAAGCAGGCATCCTGGCGCTGGGCAGTGTTCTGGCGCTGCTTATTTTTATTCAGTTGGTCCGTATTTTCGGATTTTTATTTTCCATTCCCGGCATGATGTCTGCGCGGCAAAAAGAAAAGAACCGCCAAAAAGGGATGAAGGCGCTCACCCTCGGGCTGGCCGCCATCTCAGCTGGCGATTCAAAAACGGCTGCGCGCCTGTCTGTGACGGCAATGAAATATTTACCGGCGCAGGCTCTACCTGTTCTTTTAAGTGCACAAAGCGCTTCTTTATCGGGTAACCGGGCGGCGGCGCAGGATTTGTATGAACAGCTCTCAGAGGATTCCGATGCAGCTTTTTTCGGATTGCGCGGTCTTATTCAATCGGCGCTGGAGCGCGGAGAAGTGGAAGACGCGCTTACCCATGCGCGCGCAGCCATGAAAAAACACCCGCGCCAAAGCTGGGTCTTAACGCTTGTCTATGCACTTGAATTACGCGCGCGCAACTGGAATCAGGCACAAGCCGTACTGGATAAAATTGCGCGGGCAGGAGCGCTGGAGACTGATAAAGTTCAAAGTGACCGGATTGCCTTCATGCTTTTGGACGCAAAAGATGAAAATTTAAAATTGCTGAAAAAAGCATATGCGTTAGATTCGATGTCTTTACCAGCGGCGATTGCACTCGCACGTCATTATGCGGATCAGAACAAAGATAAAAAAGCCGCTGAGATTATTCAGCATATCTGGCCGCATACACCGCATCCGGATTTACTTTCTATATGGGAAGATATTGCACCTGAAAATAAACCGTCTGATATGATGCGCCGTTTGCGCTGGTTTGAGAAGCTGGTCGCGCTGGACCCGGATTGCGCTCTTGCACAAATGGCAGCGGCGCGCGCAGCCATGCAGGACGGGTTCTGGAATGAAGCCAAGGCTTATGCGGCCATGGCTGAAACATTGCAGCCCTCTGCCGCACTTTATCGCCTGAAAGCAGAGATTGAACGGGCGACCAGCCATGATGAGGAAATGGTTGCGCACTGGATGGATCTGGCTGCAGATGCACCGCCATCCAAAGTCTGGACCTGTGCGCAGACAGGCACGGTGTATGAGCATTGGTCACCGGTAGCAGAGCCGCATGGAAGTTTTAATACGATTATCTGGGAATACCCGGCGCGGGCTGTTCAAGCTCATGTAGGGGCAACGGCGCTTCCGGACCGGCTTGGATTTTTTCCGGACATGAAATCTCAAAAAGCGGCTTAAATCCGCATTCCTTTCAGAACTAAAAATCCACCAAGAAAACCGCCAACATGGGCTGCCCAGGCAACGGCACTGCCATCCGGGCTTCCCATCATGCCGAAAATCACGGAAATACCAATCCAGAGAATAATAAACGGCCATAGGCCGTAGCGCCCCTGACCTATGCCGCCTTCCATGGATCGTCCACGATTGATCATGATGAGGACAGCAGCAAAAAATCCGCTAAGGCCCCCCGAAGCGCCCACGACCGGATAGATGGAATCGGAGTATAAAGCAAAATGCGCTGCTGCGCCGCACAGGCCGCACAGAATAAAAAAGATGAACATGCGCTTGCCGCCGATCCAGCGCTCAATCCCTGTCCCGAACGCCATTAGCATCACGCCATTCATGCCGATATGCAGCCAGCTTCCATGTAGCGCCATATGGCTGAAAGGCGTGATGAGATAAACCGGATCAAATACAAGCGCGCCGGTAAAAGCGCCTGGCGTAAAGCCAAGGTGAAAAATCGTCCATTCTAAAATTTCTTTTGGGGCCAGAAGATGCAGGCCGATATGAATAGCGATCATCGCGCCCAGCATATATTTGGTCACGGGCGGGAGATTGATGAGCTGTTCTTTGTGCGAAGCGCTTGCTTGCGCCTGCCGTTCTCGTTCTTCGGCTTCGCGGCGCATTTTATCGCGCTCGGCGAGCGTGGGCATTTTTATCACATTATCCAGACGATCTTCTTCCGGGTCATGCCCGTCTCCGCTACCTTGATAATTGCCGTCATCTGAATCACTCATAATTATTAAGTATAGAGCGCGCGCGGGCGATTACAAAAAAAATCGGCGCCGCTATCCGCGCCGCCGTTTTTGAAGTTTGAGACATCAAACTGTTTAATCTGCTATTTAGCTGGGCGCTATCCCCCCGAACATCGGCGCTGTACGCTCAGAATCATATTTATATTTAATCGATTCATCGCCTTTGGCTTCAAGCCCGCCGCCGGGTGTCGCCTTTTTAATGACATCGCTGATATCTTTCATCAGGTCCATAGCCATCACCTTGGCCTGGCCAAGTTGTTCTTTCAAATTCTCAAAAGCCTGTGCATAGGCTTGCTCGGCTATTTCCTTGCCCATGAGGACGAATTTTTGAATCTCTCCATTCAAAGAAACAGCCCCTTCCGCAAGCTTATCAAATGCATTCAGGTTTGCTTTTTGCTTTTTACCGCCGCCGCCGGATTTACCTTTAGACCCTTCTTCGTCTTCATCCTCATCTTCATCCGTTTCATCCATCTCAATATCAAGATAGGTCGCTGCCTGAAAGCTAACAGGATAATGTTTTAAGTCTTTTAACTGAAGTGGACGGCCGGATAATCCTGCCAAGAGTTCAACGCGTAGCAGGTCGGTTTTCTGCCAGTCAAATACCACGCAGTGACTCTTATGATCGCCCTGCACCTGGTATTTTTTCACCAGCTTTTTGCCCGGATAAAGCGGGTCTTTAAGACCTGCGCCATCAATCAATTCCTGAACATTGACCTGCATCATTTTACTCCTTGGTTTACGTCCCTCTATTCTCGCAAATTATTTTACGAAATTGCAAAATTACTATGCCCGTGAAAGCTTAAGGAAGGGTTAAAAATCAGGCTTTTACAGGTAAAAAAGCTGTGCTTTTCGAATTTGGGTTTTGGCAGTGAAAACTGTTATACTTAAATGTATTATTCTTGGATATATTATTAAAGCGTGTTGATGATCCGTTTATTAATTTTACTGGCTTTTTTATGTGCAGGTTTTGAGCTTGCGCCGCAAGCTCATGCGCAATCTGACCGCCCTCTTTATAACAGCAAAACAGGAACAAATAATTCGGGGAACCGTTCCTTATATAATTCCGGCAGTGCAGGCATTCGCCCTTTATCTTTACGCCAGATTGTTGAAGGACGCGGGGAAGGAACAGGCGGAACGGTGTCACGTTATGACCGGACCTATCAGCCTTACAATACGAATACGTCCGGGAGCCGTTTTTCAAGTCATGATGAAGTTGCCCGTTTTCGCGCTGCGCAGGCTGACCGCGCCCGCCGGAGTGAAGAAAGGGCCCGTAAGGCAATGTTAAACTATCGTGAAGATAGTAAAGATCAATCACGTGATGAACGTACGCAAGGATATCTGAACCGTTTTCAAAATACGAATGCAACGCGTTCCCGCGTCTCTCCAAAGCCACGCGTTATTTATAATGAACGCCGCCAGGAAAATATGTTCGGTACACCTGAGCGCGTATTTAATTCCGTGCGTTAAATATCCCGTCTTCTTGACCTGATCCCGAATATCCCGCAGTCTCTAGGCAGATGAACGGTCTTGAGTTTTCCGAACTTTTTATGTTGGCCTTGCTGATGATCGCCCTTGGTGCAGGTGGCGGGTTTGTTGCTGGTCTCCTGGGCGTG
This sequence comes from Alphaproteobacteria bacterium, assembly GCA_028289285.1. Classification (GTDB taxonomy): domain Bacteria; phylum Pseudomonadota; class Alphaproteobacteria; order Micavibrionales; family Micavibrionaceae. Next base: position 13,615 of record JANQRF010000005.1, on the reverse strand, counting down.
GGCGGCGGTACAGTGTTTGTACCAGGCCTGTATTTTGTCTTTACCTATTTAGGCTACGATCCGGCGCAGGTGATGATGCTTTCTGTCGGAACATCTTTAGCAATTATCATTCCAACAGGAATTTCCTCAGCTTATGCGCATTACAAAAAAGATTCTCTTGGACCGGATCTGGTCAAAAAAATCGGGATCGGCATTCTCATCGGCGTAATGCTTGGCACATTACTGGCTGATTATTTTGGCGGGTTTATCCTGCAGGTGATTTTTGCAGTGTGTATTTTCGTGGTAGCAGGTCTCGTACTTATTGATACGCAGAAATTCTCACTCGGCAAAGAACTGCCTAAAATGCCCTGGCCTGCCCTGGTTGGATGTTTTAATGGTGCATTATCGACCTTAATGGGCATTGGTGGGGGCATGCTAAATGTCCCTTATATGACCCTTTACGGTGTGTCCGTGCACCGCGCCGTCGGATCGGCAGCAGCAATGGGTGTAATTGTCGCAATCGCCGGTGCGCTTGGGTTCATGCTAATTGGGCAGGCAGGCGCCAATTTGCCGCCGCTTTCTTTAGGCTATGTGAATATCATTGCGTTTTTATGCATTGTCCCGGTAAGTGTTCTTTCTGCGCCGCTTGGTGTCAAAGCAGCCCATTTTTTTGCGCCTAATGATTTGAAAAAAATCTTTGCGCTTTATCTTGTCTGCGTCGGGCTGAAAATGAGCTGGGATATTTTAAATGTCTAGGGTTTCCCTGGAAGATTTACGTTTTGGCCTTTTATGTCTGGGGCTTTTAATTTACGCATTTTTTGGATCTCCCACACCGGATAACCCATCCATTGTCGAAGCTGTTATCGGCCTGTGTTTGTTGCTGGCGGTGGGGTTTACAGCGTTACCACTCCTTTTTTACAAGCCTGATCCTTCCTGCCGCTGGCTGCGGCTTCTCTTCTTTTGCGGAATCTTAGTAACTCTGATTATCGGTCTGTTAAGTGCGCATGATCCGCATTTTATTCTCCGCGATATCCTTCCATTTTTATTTCTTTGCTTACCGCTTTTTTTCCGCAGCCAGATCGAAAAAACAACGCAGCGCGAACGGGTTTTTATGATTATTATCTGGGCGCTGGGACTTATCTTTGGGCTACGCGTTCTTGGCCCTGTGTACGATATTCTCCCGGCGGAAACAGAGCTTTTTTATCTGGCTAACTCCCCGATTTTAATGTTCACGGCCATTTGTCTTGCAGGCTTTGCCTTTGATTATTTGGTACGAAATGTATCTTTTAAAAATATTCTTATCTCAATGATATGCGCCGTTCTTGCTCTTATCTGCCTGTGGTCGATGATGCTGGATGTACAACGGGCAACGATTAGCGCTGTTTTTATCAGCCTTGCTTTTCTTTTCCTTTACTATGCATACCGTAAACCTGTGCGCATAATTTTACCGCTTTTCGTGTTTGGTGTGTTGTCTTTTATATTTAGTGATGTGTTGCAGGAAACATTTGAAACACTCACAACCAAAACGCTTCAGGTTGGCCTCAACAGCCGTCTGGATGAAGCTATCGCAGTCTTTGAAAGTGCAAGCCCGTCCCTTATGCATATCCTGTTCGGACAGGGTTGGGGCGCGCGTTTTGTCTCTCCGGCTATCGCCATGCAGGAAACTGCCTTCACACATAGTTTCCTGACTTATATGTTTTTTAAAGGCGGACTTGTGATGCTCTTGCTGTCTATGATGGTATGTATCTCTGCGCTTTTACGAATCTGGAATATCTGGCAGCGCGGGGATCATGTCTATGCGCTTGGTCTGTTTTGGGCGCTGATGATTCCGGTCTTTTTATATGCCTCTCATAAGTCGCTCGATTTTGGGCTGGTTCTCCTGTTGATTTATGCGCTTGGGACAGACCGGCAAAAACAGGGCTATGCGGATTGAAAAACATCGCTTGCCTGCGTAATCTGAAGGAATGTCAGCTCCATCTGTTTTATTTATCAACCGTGTCTACCCGCCGGCGCATGGCGCTACAGGCCGGGTTTTACGCGATCTGGCGCGTGCTTTTGCAGCTGAAGGCTGGGCGGTAACGGTCCTGACGACCGGTCCGCAAGCCGGACAGGAAAAGGACCACGGTGTTCTTGTGAAACGTATCAAGGCACGGCAGAGTCCAAAATCAGGTACGGCCTATATGTGGATCTGGCTCAAATTGTTTTTTTCGGCCTGGGGAATGGCACGCCGCGATTTGATTGTCAGCCTGTCTGACCCGCCATTGCTTGTGGTGTTAGGCAATATGATCGCGCGTCAAAAAGGCGCTGAACATATTCATTGGTGCCACGATTTGTATCCGGATTTACTGCCTGCGCTGAAAGTCAAAATTTCAAAAGGCAGGATGGCCTGGCTGAAGAAAAAATCACGCCGGGCGATGAAACGCTGTAGCCGTGTCATAGTTGTTGGCCGTTGTATGGCCAAAACGCTCACCCATAGCGGTGTGGAAACGGCGCGCGTGTCTGTCGTACCGAACTGGCCGCCGCCCGAGCTTTACGCCAATATGCCGGACAGTCAAACGCCGCCTGTACATTTTGATGAGGCAGACCGCGCGCTACGGCAAAAATTTAAAGTCATGTATGCAGGGAATTTAGGACGGGCACATCCCGTTACTCCTATTTTAGATGCGGCTGAGAAACTCAAAGACCATCCGGAAATTGAACTTATTTTTGTCGGCGATAGCCCGGGCCATGAACGGCTTGCGGCAGAGCGCGATCGACGGGGGCTTAAAAATATCCGCTTTTTGCCCTATCAGCCGATCAACCGTTTGCGTTCAACGCTGGAGCAAGCGGATATTCATTTAGTAACAGTGCGTGAGGAAGCGGGCGGGCTTTTGGTGCCGTGTAAATTTTACAGCGCGCTGGCGGTTGCCCGGCCTGTGATTTATATGGGCCCCGCAGAAACAGAAATCGCACGTATTTTGAAAGATTATAAAGCCGGCCTGTCCGTGCCAAGCGCGGATAGTGATGCGCTGGCACATGCGATTTTATCTTTGCGTCAGGATTCAGCTCTCTGGACATCCTGCCAAAGCGGCGCCGCACAGGCAGGTGATGTCCTAACGCCCGGCGCCTCGATTGCCGCCTGGGGAGAACGCGCCGCCCAAACGGCCTATTAAGCCTTTTCCTGAAGGTCACTTCCTGCCATAAATACATATGCATGATGAAGATCCAAGTCTGGGGGATTTGCTGCGTTCCTTTTGGAAAGCACGATTTTTTATCTTTATTGGTGCATTGATCGGTTTCACAGTGACGATCCTTTATATTGTTCTGATGACACCAACTTATAAAGCCACGATGATTGTCGCGCCTGCCGACGGCTATGCGCTTGGCGATTATGCGTCCTCGCTTTCGCCGGACCGGTCTTTGGCTTTGCCGTTTTGGCGGCCAAGCGAACCGGATAATATCTCAACCGATTTTTACCGGTTTATACATACGGTGCGTGGTCCGTCCGTGGCGTCTATTCTTCTTAAAGATCAAAGCGTGCTGGCCGGTATCCGTAAAGATGGCAGCTGGCTCAAAACAGCTCAAAGCTGGAGCGCGGAAGAACTGGCGGAATATTTAGATAAACGCGTTTCCATCCGCCAACTTGGGGCAACACCGTTGCGTGAGCTTTCTTACGATCATCCGGAGCCGGAGTTTGCAGCCTCTTTTCTGCGTAAAGTTCACCTGGTGTCCGACCAGCTGATCCGCCGGGACCGCCGCCGTCAGTCGCAGGCGCGTATTGATTATCTGAAGGACTCTCTTTCCAAAACCGTGCACCCGGATCATCGGCGCGGGATTACAAATCTTCTCATGCAGCAAGAGCATATCCAGATGCTGGCCAACCTCGATGAGGCCTATGCGGCCATTATCGTGGAGCCTCCAGCCTCCGGGCCGCGCCCGCATTGGCCGAAGAAAGCCTATCTGTTTGCAGGGCTGATCCTGCTTGGTGGCTTTATCGGCTATGCGGTTTACTCCATCGCCGGGCGAAGATGAGCGGTAAAATCCCCGTTAGCGTCCTGATCATGGCGCGTAATGAAGAAGAAGCATTGCCACGCTGTTTGCAGGCGCTGAATGATTTCGAAGAGATTATCGTTGTTGATTCGTATAGCACAGATAAAACAGCCGAGATCGCGCGACGACATGGTGCTCGCGTCGAACAATTCACATGGAATGGTCAATATCCTAAGAAAAGCCAATGGGCCCTTGATACCGTTCAGACCAAATATGACTGGGTGTTTCTCGTTGATGCTGATGAGATCGTCACAGCTGAATTGATTAAAGAATTAAAGAAAACAGATTTTTCCTGTGCAGGTTATTTTGTACGCGGACGATATATCTGGAACAGTAAAATGCTTAAACACGGCCTGGTGAATAATAAGCTGTGTTTGTTCGATAAAACCAAACTGCATTATCCGACGCTAGATGATCTGGATTTGACTGAGGACTGGGAAATGGAAATGCATTACCAGCCTGTTTTAAAAGACGGATTTGAAAACGAAAGGCTTGGTCAGATACGTGCGCCTCTTTTGCACAATGCGTACGCCGATCCGATAAACTGGGAAGCAAAACATCAATTCTATGCGCGTTGGGAAGCAGGCATGATTTTAAAAAACGCCTTTCCAAAAGACCCATCCCCGTTGCGTGAGGGGTTGAAGCGGGTTTTTAGGGGCTTGCCGCTGCGCGGCGCTTTAATGTTTATCTATAGCTATGTTTTTAAACTTGGGTTTTTGGATAGCCGTGCCGGGTATAATTTTGCACGTGCCCGAGCGCGCTATTATCAGATGGTCAGCGAAGCGCTTTCAGCTTCCAGTAAAGAGGCGGTATCAGGCGCCGCAGTGCATACAAGCCACTCTGCGCCGCAAAAATCACAGCCGCCTTTAGAGCAGAAAGGCCGTATGCGCGCCTGATTTTAAACTGTTCAATCCGTCCCTGAAGCGCCTGTGTCTGGGACACGCCGCCTGGTTCAAACACACAGACCGGAAAGTCGAGATAGAGAATTTTGTTTGTGCCCTTTAAAACGCGCAGCGTCAGATCATAGTCTGCAGCTATCGAATATGACAGGTTATAAAATCCGATTTTATCTTTCCTGTACATCATTGCCTGATGATGGGTAATCATGCCCTGAGATATTTTTGTATGTGGACGGGCTTTTTTTACATGCCCGCTTTCAATGGAATCACCATAGATAAACTCAAAGCCTTCGGCTTCTATCTTTATTCTTTCAAGAACGTTTTTAGAGGCAAGTGTATCGCCTGCGTTTAAAAACAAAACATATTTTCCCTGTGCGCGTTTCAGGGCTTTATTCATCGCATCATATATACCGAGATCGGGAACGCTTTCACAAAGTGCACCTGTTATTTTTAAAAATCCTATCGTGCCGTCATTGGATGCGCCGTCCTGAACGATCCATTCAAAGTCATTGCAGCTTTGTAATTGAAGAGATTGGTATGTTTTCTGAAGCCGTGTGAGATTATCACGCGTGACTGTGATTATGCTAAAAAACGGATCAGTCATCATCCCCGATAGCTTCTATGTAGAGCCCGGAAATGGCAAGGTTTGCGAGGACACTTGAAATTCGCTCTGCGCTTTCAAGGAAATCAAACGGTTTCGGATCGCGCGGCACGATGATCGTTGAGCCGGGCGGCACGAAAGTCGGGCTGTGATTCCACATGCTGACATTGAGGGGCTTCGCGCTGCCGTCCGGGAAAACAACAAAGGCGCGGTCTGTATCAGCGTAATAAGTTGTACCGCCAGCTTCACGAATATATTCATTCGGACTTTTGCCGGAGCGGAACTGAAGTCCAGCCGGTGATAAAACTTCGCCAGCCACGCGCACAGTTAATGGCCGTTTTGGAATATAGATTCGGTCGCCTGCTTCGAGGAGCATATTTTGCTCCGGGTCGGCCTTTAAAGAAGACGGGTCGACTTCCACCGTGATACGCCCGACGGCTTGCGCATGTTTGAGTTCTGCCACAAGACTCTGCACTGCCGTGACCTGTGCCATATCCGGCTTTTCATCTTTGTCGATATTTTGAAGACTGGCCGCGAGTTTCATCTCCAGATCGCGCGCCTGCGCTTTATAACGGCTTTCTTCGCGTTTGCGTTCAGCTGCGCGGGAGAAAATCGCGCCATCCGGGTAACCTTGCTGCGTTAATCCGCCGGCGCGTTCAATCAAATCCAGAACTGTGTCACCAGCCATCAAATCATAGCGTCCGGGATGATGCACTTCCCCCATAATCATCACGCTTTGATCTTCCACGCGCTTGAAGGCCTGATTAACCCGGATTGTATCGCCGGGCCCGATCTCTACGGTGGTAATGTCATCGCTATGAATATTGACTTTGATACGCCGCACGCCGCTGCGCCCTTCGGCTTGATGACCTTCTCCGGCAAGGCGCGAAGTGACTTCAACATTTTGCAGGTTGGCTTCAATCGTGGTGCCGCCTGCGACAGCCATAACAGAGTCTAAACTTGTTCCGTACGCAACCGGGTAGGGGCCGGGCCTGCGCACCGCGCCCCGGACAAAGGCGCTGCGTTCCTCTAAAAAAGCCGCCAGAACCGGGTCGGTGATTTTATCTTGCTCACGTCCGAAAGAGGCTTCCTGAAACAAAGGATTTTCAGCATCCTGCAGCGCGTGAATTTGCGCCGTGGAAAAAAGTGTAATCTCATCGCCTTCTTCCAGTTTGCGGTCGAATATATTTCGTACAACCTGCTTGGGCGAAAACTCAATCAATGTTTTAGACAGCTTGTCTTTATCTTTCCGCGTGATCACGCCGATCAGCGGATAAATGTCCGGCCCGAAAACTTTCTCACTGTCGATGAGTTTGGCAAGTGTGCCTGCATGGGTAAAATCATGCGGGCCTGCTTTACGTGTGTGGCCTTTAAGCGTCACGGTACGGGTCGGCGCACGCTGTGCCTGCTGGACAAGAAGTAAAGACCCGTCACCAAATTGTTTGGCGGCTTGTTTATGAATTTCGATGGTTGGCTCTTCTCCGTTTTCGCCGCTGGCACGCTTGAGAAATCTATTCTCGCCTGGTGTTAAAAGTCCGCCCGAGAGGCCAAGTAAATCATTTAAAGAGAGTTTTTCCCGCCGGCGAATCTCATAGATGCCGGGGCGTTTCACTTTACCTGCCACGGCCAGGGTTGCGCCAATCGGCGGGATAAGAATCCTGTCACCATCGCGCAGGAGCATATCCGCATTGTCGCCGCTATGCATCATCACGGTATACAGATCGATATACGTACTGCGCCCGCCGCGCACGAGTTTGATATTGCGCAATGACCCTGTCTTTTGCACGCCGCCTGCTGCCATCAGCGCATCTAAAACAGAATGAAACCCTGTGAGATTTTGCCGCCCGGGCTTTTCGACATGTCCGGCGACAAGCACGCCGATCTGCCGCACACCGGACAGGGAGACAAATACTTTCGTGTTATGCATCTCTGCCGCCTGCGCCTGTAATTCATCGCGGACATCACCAAGGCTGCGTCCGGCGGCTGTCACTGGCATAAAATTATCAATCACCAAATTTCCATCTGTGCCGATGCGAATACTTTCGCGCGAAGAGATTTGTCCGCGCACGGTAATATCCAGCTTATCGCCTGCGCTTAAAATATAATCATCCTGAATAACCCCGGCGGGCAGGTGCGTTGGATCAAAATCCTCTGCTGCACCAAAAAATGCATAGCCATATTGAAGCAGCTCTTCACCTGCGCGTTCCGTATAGAGATCTTCCAAAAGTGTGAGTTTGGCAGGCGGGTCTAAATCCGGAATGGCTTGCCCCGTCAGGTCGGCAATGGAAAGGCGTTTTAAATCTGAAGCTGTGAACTCTTCTTCAACGGGTGCTCTGTACCGATCTTCGCGCGCGCCCGCATTCATCCACGGCGCCATGGCCTGCGCAGCCGTCACATCCGCCTGCGCGTGCGCGGCGTGTGAATATGGCAAAAAACCAATCAGGAGTAGTATTATCAGACAAAAAGAACGCTTCATGCGCGGCAGGCCCTATCTTCCCCATCAGGGAAGTATACCTGCGTATGCGGTGTATGTGAATCCCGGAAAAGAAGATTACCATAATTTAGATCTGTCTAGGATTTATCGGGCTACAATGACATTGTAAAAATAATAGTTCCCCGCAGCAGGGGAAATATTTCCCTCCAGACAGCCTGCCATACGGGTGAATAAAGCATTGCCGGAATCATTGATCCATTCCCCGTTACCTGGAAAGGTGCCGTCAAATTTAACAATGCTAAAACTGTCTGCTTCTTGCGGGATGTCTGTGCTTCCGCGCATTTTTTTATTGATCGCTTCGCAGACTTCCCGGTTTACATTCGGCAGTATCATGACCAGATCAACATCTGATTCTTGTGCTGCGCCTGAACTGACAGATGCGCCGACCCCCGGGACCTGATTGTCTAAACTGAATATCCAGGCTGAGCCGTCATTCGCGCTCTCTGGAGGAGTTGACCAAAAGGCGCCGCCGCCATCCGGATGAAAAACCTTGCATGTATTATCGGCGCAATTTGCATTTATGTAACCGGCCTCTGCCGTGTTTTCAAAACTGATCTCCATATCTCCAATGCCTTTGGAGATCTTCATACGCTGCACAGCGTTACCAATTACATTCGTATAACCAAGAATTTCTGCTGTCGCCGTATCTGCCACTTCTCTGCTTATATTGCTTGCACCGGATCTGGCGGATTGAGAAACCGCAACATGCAAACCTGCAAAAAGAATTGTTGCAATTAAAACAAGAAAGAGGATATTCCCGCTTTCGTAAGAGACAGACACAATTTTTATCTCCAAAAAACCATCGTCAAAAATCAATTATAGGCTGTATAAATTTAAATTTTTCTACTTTTGGTTTTTCATGCAAGAGTATGCCGTCACTTGCCGCTGGGAAAAATGAGATAAAATGGATCAAAGCTCTTGTGATCATGAGATCTTCGTCTTAAGTCATAGAAATGACCGTTCACATGATCAAATTGGTGGTTGGAGTCAGCGACCTGAATGACTATGCCGTGCGGCAGGAAGCGGAAATTGTGCGCTTTGAAGGCCAAAAGGCTGTGCCTTGCTGGACACGCTTTCAGCCCAAACGGGCGGAGGAAATCCTGAAAACCGGCGGCTCGATCTACCGTGTGATTAAGAACCGGATTGTCTGCCGCCACCGGATTTTAGGCTTTGACATGGTTGAGGTCGAAGGTGAGGGGAAATACTGCCAGATCATGCAGGACCCGGAAATCATCGAAACCGTGAATATGCCCCACCGTCCGTTCCAGGGCTGGCGTTATCTCGACCCGGCCAAGGCGCCTGCCGACAAGGGCGTTTACAACGCTTCCAATACCGACACCATCCCGCGCGATCTGGAAGAACCCCTCCGCGCCGCGGGGTTGATATAGATATTGACATAACTTTTTAGCTGTTTTAAGGTTTCTTCATGAAAATTTTTCCTGATTTGCAACCACGGCGTACAGATATTGATCCAGATGCTGTGAAAAAGAATGTTGAGAGTAATCTTGCTCACAAAGGGTTCGTTGAAGCAATGACGCCAGCTGATGTTGGTGCAACAGAAGAATCAGAAGCGACGATAGCTATCGTGAATCCCGGACCATCTCTGAAAACTGAAGATGCTCTGTCAAAACTCAAAAATCGAAAAGATGAAAATGGCAATCCTTTAAAAATCGTTTTGGGTAATGCGGGTTATATTCGTTTCAACCAGGGTGTGTTCCCTCATGCGGATGCATTTATTGTTAATCATCCTGATAATGATCCGTTAGGTTTTGATGGGTTTGGAGAAGCGGACATCACGTACTATGTTGCTTCTTTATGTCAGCCTCACATTATCCCCTTTTTAGAGGAAAAAGGCAGAGACGTTCGAATCTGGCATGCGCATCTTGATGGTGTCAGCACATTTTCTGATGATAAGGTTTCCCTTGGAACGGGCAGTGGTGCACCTGTTGCAGCATTGGCGTTGTACGCGGCCATGGGACATACAAAGTTTCAGATTTTTGGCATGGATGGATCAACCGATTATGGTGATGCGCTTAAAGAAGGTTCTGAAACGGAAGCTTATTTGGAACGCCTGGAAAATACTCAAAAAGGGATCAAGGTTGGAGGAACGATATACACAGTACCCGAAGAGTTTTGGGTGCAAACGCAAGAAATCATGCAGTTTATGACAGATTATCCAGATGCCGTACAGTCTATTCATTTTTCAGGCGGGAATACTGTGAATACAGCTATCTTTAATCATGCCCGTCGGGGCCCTTCGGCCGATGGCAATTTAATATGGAGTTTTCCTGAAATACAGGTTTTAAACTCCAGTAGATCTGCCGATCCTTCTGTTTGTCCAGAGGTACCTTAGGCATGATAACAAGCACATTAAAAAAAAGTTAAAAAAACTTAAAAAAGTGCTTTACAGGGGACGATCAATAGTTATATAACCCCCTCACAGCGCGGGTCCGCCCGCGTTTCTTTATGCCGGAATACCTGCCTTTTGGTACGAATCGAGGGGTCTTACGGGAAACGGGATAAAGTTGACGGTAGACTTCAGACTCTATATAAAAAAGTCATTACCGAAATTTTTTCGGGGTAACCCGATTTTTGTGCTTGCGAAGCGGCATCGGCTTTGATACTTCTCCGCGGCATTTTGGTTCTTGAACATCGTGAACAGGAAAGAAAAGATACGCAGGCAGCAGGGCGTGTTAAATGTTGAACACATTTAAATCATGACCTGCATCGTCCGCCATAGCTTTAGCGACGGCGGATAAGCAACGCGTATCTATCACAATAGTTATGTGACGCTAAGCAGGTCCTTTTGCACTTCTTGACCATTATTCTTTCATTGGTTGATAAGGGTTTTAGGACGCTTATCAATTTTTTTGTGAGTGCCGTTTACGGTACTCACTCCCAAATAAAGATAGTGATTTGAGATGGAATCAAACTTGAGAGTTTGATCCTGGCTCAGAACGAACGCTGGCGGCAGGCCTAACACATGCAAGTCGAACGAACCTTTTAGGTGAGTGGCGCACGGGTGCGTAACGCGTGGGAATCTACCCTTGAGTGCGGAACAACGTCTGGAAACGGACGCTAATACCGCATAATGACTCCGGTCCAAAGATTTATCGCTCAAGGATGAGCCCGCGTTTGATTAGATTGTTGGTGAGGTAAAAGCTCACCAAGTCGACGATCAATAGCTGGTCTTAGAGGATGATCAGCCACACTGGTACTGAGACACGGACCAGACTCCTACGGGAGGCAGCAGTGAGGAATATTGCGCAATGGGGGCAACCCTGACGCAGCCATGCCGCGTGAGTGAAGACGGCCTTAGGGTTGTAAAGCTCTTTCAGATGCGAAGATAATGACGGTAACATCAGAAGAAGCCCCGGCTAAATTCGTGCCAGCAGCCGCGGTAATACGAATGGGGCGAGCGTTGTTCGGAATCACTGGGCGTAAAGCGTATGCAGGCGGATTGGGAAGTCAGACGTGAAATCCCGGGGCTCAACCCCGGAACTGCGTTTGAAACTCCCAGTCTAGAGTCCCGGAGGGGCCAGCGGAATTCCGAGTGTAGAGGTGAAATTCGCAGATATTCGGAGGAACACCAGTGGCGTAGGCGGCTGGCTGGACGGGAACTGACGCTCAGATACGAAAGCGTGGGGATCAAACAGGATTAGATACCCTGGTAGTCCACGCCCTAAACGATGTGTGCTAGTTGTTGGGTCTTAAGATTCAGTGACGCAGCTAACGCATTAAGCACACCGCCTGGGGAGTACGGTCGCAAGATTAAAACTCAAAGGAATTGACGGGGACCCGCACAAGCGGTGGAGTATGTTGTTTAATTCGAAGCAACGCGAAGAACCTTACCTACACTTGACATCCTGGTCGGGAATTGCAGAGATGCTTTTCTTCGGTTCGGCCGGACCAGTGACAGGTGCTGCATGGCTGTCGTCAGCTCGTGTCGTGAGATGTTGGGTTAAGTCCCGCAACGAGCGCAACCCCTATCGTATGTTACCAGCGGTTCGGCCGGGAACTTATGCGAGACTGCCGGTGTTAAGCCGGAGGAAGGTGGGGACGACGTCAAGTCATCATGGCCCTTACGTGTAGGGCTACAAACGTACTACAATGGCTGTGACAGTGGGCAGCGACCTCGCGAGAGGAAGCTAATCTCCAAAAGCAGTCTCAGTTCGGATTGTTCTCTGCAACTCGAGAGCATGAAGTCGGAATCGCTAGTAATCGTGGATCAGCATGCCACGGTGAATACGTTCCCGGGTCTTGTACACACCGCCCGTCACACCATGGGAGTTGGTTTTACCCGAAGGCCGTGCGCTAACTACGGAGGCAGCGGACCACGGTAGGATCAGCGACTGGGGTGAAGTCGTAACAAGGTAGCCGTAGGGGAACCTGCGGCTGGATCACCTCCTTTCTAAGGATGTTCCTAGTTAGCCAGGCTCGCCTGGTTCGTGGAACACTTAGCAGTGCTTTAAGCACATATAATCAGGCACTTAGGTGCACTGATCGGTTCCGAGCCGTCCTCATATCTCTTCATGAAAATATCAACGAGCTACCGCTCGTTACTTAGGGTCGGTAGCTCAGGTGGTTAGAGCGCACGCCTGATAAGCGTGAGGTCGGAGGTTCAAGTCCTCCTCGACCCACCACGTTCATTCTGCGCAGCAGAATGTAACGAGTGGCGCCAGTGCATTCGACTTTGTCGAATGTCACGAGAGCCACACCGCTGGTTCCACTGACCAGGCACCCAGATTTGCTACCGGGTGATGCTTCTCGTTACATTTTCTTTGAAAATGAACTGCCAGCACACTCCCACAATTTTGGATGTAAAATTGTGGGGCGTTAGCTCAGCTGGGAGAGCACCTGCTTTGCAAGCAGGGGGTCATCGGTTCGATCCCGATACGCTCCACCACTTCCTTGTCCTTCCGCATTCATGGAAATACAAACTGCTATGCTTTGGATATATGCGGTTTTGTTCCTTGTGATTTGCCGCCTCGTGCCGTTCTTGATTTGGCGCTGGGAGGGATTGAAGGTCAGCTTAATTGGGATCTGGCTAATAGCACTTCCCTGCTTGATCGGGCTATCAATGGGTGCCTTGCACTTGATCAACCAGGTTCCTTGATTTGACCGCAAAGCGTTTCTGAACGTTTTGCCGTCCAATCGGACGTCTATGACATCGTAAAGAGAGATACTAACATCAGTTTTCATGCTGATCTGGCAAGTGGGTCAGATCTGGCGGCTTCGAGCCGTAAAGCATGTAAACATACCGTGTTGCGTATGATCTGACGGCCTTCCCGCCTGACGATCTTGGCTTCGAGCCGGAATGCGTAACACAATCCAAGTCAAGTAAACTAACCCGGTTCAATCCGTCAGGATTGGGCCATGTCTCGTCGCAAGACGAGGCGGGAAAGTATGCTTTTGGTTCAGAAGAATGGATGGGCCGAACCAGCCTCATCCGTGCAAGACACCATTGCGCTCAAGCAGCCCTCCGGGCGGTAGCGCGTGATGAAGTCTCGCTTTTTCTGGATCAAATCAAGCGCGAGAAGGGCGTTTGGTGGATGCCTTGGCAGTAAGAGGCGATGAAGGACGTGATACTCTGCGATAAGTTGCGGTTAGCCG